>JARKOV010000162.1 GCA_029975965.1 Anaerolinea sp.
GTTCACCGGCCGGTTGGCCCATCCAGTCGGGCTGCGCGCCCTCTTCTTGCGGCGCACGCTCACTCGCCGCTCCCTGGTCGGCAGGCTGGTCGAGTTGGGCGAACCAGTCGGCCATTTCATTTTCCCCCTCTGGAGCGCCAGGCACGGGAGACTCCAGCCCGGTCTCCGGGGCGAAAGTGAATTCGCTCTCACCGCCTTCAGGCTGCGCCTGAGCGAAATCTGCGCTGCTCAATTGGGCCAGCCAGTCGTCACCAGCGCCTTCCGCCGCCAGGGTTTCATCTCCGGGCTGTTGGACCTGGGCCGCTTCGAATGACGGAGACTCAAGCGGAGCGGGTACTTCACCGGTCGGCTCGGAAGATTCGGATTCGGAAGGCTTCTCGCTCAGGTTCGACAGCCAATCGTCGGCGCCGGAGGGAACCTGGTTCAGGTTCTGCAGCCAATCCAGGCCCCCATCGGAGGCGGGTTCGTCAGAGTCCCCGGGCAAGCCGAAGGCGGGTTCATCCGCGGCGGATTCGGACTGGTTGCGCGCGCGCACGCGCGCCAGCCAGTCTGGAATTTCATTTGCGGTTGGCGGCTCTTCGCCTTCCGGGTTTTTCCCGGCGGTCTCTTCCCAGTCGCCGGAGCGCAGAGAAGACAACCAGTCTGCGGTTTCACCGGCAGCGCCGGGCGTCAACGGCTCGGAGCAGAAGCGGCAGCGCTCTGCTTCCGGCGGATTGCTTTCACCGCAATTGGGGCAACGCATTTCGTCTGCCATAGATTACCCGCTATACGGCCGGTCGGCCCCGAGCAAAACCCGCAGGCCGGCAGTCAGGCTGCCCAGGGCGATCCCGAGCAGGATACCGCGCCCACCCGCCACGGGCAAGCGCTGGATGAACGCGATCAAGCCGCCGATCCCCGGCAGGTCTTGCAGCGGAGAGAGCAACCCGCTGCCGATCAACAGGAAGACCAGGGCGCTGACGGCGAAAACGATGACCATCAACCCCTTGCGGCGCTGGAAAAGGCGGATGCTGGCAAACGTCAAGGTGACGACCAGGATCGCCATCAGGCTGGTCTCAACGGGTACCTGGATGGCGGTCACCACTTTCTGAAATTGCGCATCCGCCGGGGTCAGGTAGAGTCCCAGCCCCAGGGTGAGGACGAAAGCCACCACAAGAAGGATGCTGTAACGATCTGGGTTGCGCTTGGCGGTCATCCGGCCGATGTGAACAATGAACAGGTTGAGAACCCCGACGAGAGCGGCGACTCCCGCCAGGATGACAGCCCACCCGACCAGCAGCGAGCGCAATGTGGCGATGGTGGCGAACTGCGGCATGTCTGGAGGGATGAAATACCCCAGCAGGACGATCAAACCTACGGAAATGGCGATGGCGGTCCAGACAGGCGCTCTCATAGGCTGGTGATTCCAAGGAAAGCAGCGACGGCAGCAAGGATGATCAGGCCGATGACAACCCAGCGCAGCACATCTTGCACACGCAGGCTGGCCTGGTAAATGGGCCCAGCCTGGAGATAGGCCGGAAGAGCAAACAGCTCTTCGCCGATCAGTGTCTCTTCAGCGGCTGCGTAGAACACAGCCTGGGTGGCGAGGGCATCCGATGCCGCCAGGGTGAAGGCGTTTTCCTGGTCGGCTGCGTCGGCCAGCAACCCGGCCTCAGGGCCGAAATTGCCGACCAGTATGCTGGTCGAAACGCGCTCGTCTCGCAGCACCGGCAAGGAGCCGGCGATGTAACTCATGGGGGTGGCGCCGGTCAGGCGACCACGCTCAGGATCGTATTGCTCAGGGACGTTGGCAATGCGGTAAGCGGCGCGCAGGGTGTCCTGGCTGAGCACCGAGAGGGTGCCGTCTCCGCTGGTGGCTACCGGCGGCCGGTCGCTGACCAGGCTGAGCTGGGCGATGCGCTCCAGGGTGCTCAACCCGACCAGCGCAGAAGCGTTGGTAGCGCTGAAAATGCTGGATTTGCCGATCGAGATGTGCATGCGCGTGCCGTCTTCCACCGACAGGCCAATGGCGCGGCGCAGGCGCTGCAACGCCGGGATGGGTCGCAATACCCGGCGAGCCTGGCGGAAGCGTGGGAGCAGGTAAAACACCATCAGGCCGGCGGATAGGACGACCAGTACCAGACCGATGAGGGATTCAAGCCAGATCACGCTGTTTTTTCCTCCCTAAGAAATATGGCGAAGGACCGGCTTTCTTCCTGGTCTTCGAACATTCGAGCCAGAGCATCCAACCGGGAACCGGCGTGGCCATTGCCGAACAATGGTTGGCCGACGTAAACGAGCTGGGCCAGAAAGAAAGTCAGCGGGCCGGCACTTTCGAGCAAAGCCGCAGCGAGTTCGTTCAAACCCCATCGTTGCAAGAGTCGAGCCCACTCCGGCCAGTAAGAGCGGTCCGGATGCATAGTATCAGTATAGCACAAGTTATCTATTTTAATGTCAAGTGATCGAGGATTTTCCCTTATTTTTACCCAAAAAACCCCCATAGATGGGGGGATTTAGGCGAGTCGGGCACACCTGTGGGGTATGGGAAGCGGCAGGCAGTAGGGTCATTGCCCCGCTATCCAGGCTTTCTCGCCTCGATCAAGAAACGATGCTCGCTCGTTTCGAGGGCTCCATCGGCCTGGATGACCTGGTAGATGCGATACAAGCGCTCGAGGTAACTGGCGGGTTGAAAATCCTCGATCTGCCAGGAGATGATGCGCAGGAGATAAACAACAGCACTTAATGTGAGAAATCGTGTAATCGGGTGAGCTTCGCGTACCTGAAGGATCTCAAAGCCGTTCTCGCGCAGTTCTCGCACAGCAAAGGCGGGTGTCCAGTAGCTGTACAGGAAGCGCACGTCATCCTGGAGCAACTGGTTAAGGCGGATTTGGTTTTCACCGCCCACTTGCTGGGTCAGAAAACGACCGCCCGGCCTGAGAATTCGATACACCTCGGCGGGCTGGTAGCCGCCATGCTGGTTGAGCACCAGCTCAAAGGACGAGTCTTCAAATGGCAATGGCTGGTCGTCCTCTGGAACGACCAGCTTGACCCCCAGCGGTTCGAGGCGCGCGCGTGCCACAGGGATATTGGGGGGATACGTTTCGGTGGCGAAGGTGAAGGGAGGGTACGGCGCCAGAGAGGCAAAGATTTCGCCGCCGCCGGTGTCCATGTCCAGCAGACTCTGGATGCCAGTCAGGCGCTCGCGAGCCAATGCCGGGTAATCCCAAGGAAGCGGTTGTTCGGTAAATTTGCCCTCGAGCCAACTGAAATCCCACCCCGAGAATGGCGCGTTCCAGCCGGTATCGATTTCGGCGAGGAATGCCACGGGATAGGGCGAGTTGCTCATTGTTAATCCTCCAAAGAGGCTTGAAGCAAGTCGCCAAGATCGTGGCAAAGTGGGATGCCCAGGCGCTGCGCCCAGGCCTCGACGCCTACCCAGAACAAGTCCAACGCTGCGCCGACCTCGGCGGGTCGGCTCAAATCGCCCGACATTACCATGCGCAGCAGCGCATCGTAACCGTCCGGACGGTTGGGGAGTGCCAGGGACTCGACAAAGACGGTCGAGCCGCTGGTATATACCCTGCGCTGGTTCAGGCCAATCAGGCAGGCGCCGTAGCGCACTGCATCCAGGGTAAACGCCGTGACCATTTCGGTTCGCCCGCCAGACAGCGCATTGCGCACTTTACCGACCACTTCATACAGGTCGCCCACGATCGTTTCGGCGATGGCGGCTGTGAATTCATCTTCGGTGTGGTCCAGCGCGGCCTGGCGCGCTCGCTCAAAGATCCCTTCGGGGTCGTGCAACACAAGCTGGTGGACGAAGGCACCGTGAGTGACCGGCCAAAAGTCTTCCAATTCGGCAGCCTGGTCCATCAGCACGTCCAGGCTGCACACATCGACCTCTGCCTTCCAAGGTCCCGACGACCATTCGTAACAGCGGTCGACTTTCTCGCCGCCCACCACAACGAACATTTCGATGTCCGAATACGGCCCGTCGGCGGCGCGGGCCAGGGATCCATAGATCGCGGTGGCGCGGTGCTGCGGACCAAAGTGGCGGGCAAATTGCCCTGCAATATCTTTGGCTCGCTCCAGGCGTTCTTCGTGACTGTAAGGCTGCGGACCGCGACTCGCCGTCCCTGGTTGAGGTAAATTGGAGGAAGAGGGTAAGGACATGCTACAATATTACCATGCTGAGCGGCTCGTTGTTGATTGCGAAGATCGGTGGGACGGAGATTCGCCTGCACTGGTCGATGATTTTAATCATCCCCTATGTGCTGGCAACTTTCCGCCCCGGATCGACGGCCGGGCTGTTGCGCGCTTTCCTGCTGGTCGGCTTGATCTTTCTCTTCGTGCTGCTCCACGAGCTGGGTCACACGCTGATGGCGCGCATTTTTGGCATCCGCGTGCCGAGTGTGGTGCTCTGGCCCCTGGGTGGGGCGGCCATGACGGAGCGAGAAGCCGGAAAACCCATCGCCGACCTGCTGATCGCAGCCGCCGGCCCGCTGGTCAACCTGCTGCTTGGGGGCGCCTTTTTTGTCTTGTTTCTCTGGTCGGCCGGCGCCGAATGGCTGGCATCTTTGCTCAACTCCTCCAGCATCATTTCGCAGCGGATGCTGGTCTTCCTGGCCGTTTCCAATGTCATCCTGGCGTTGAGCAATTTGCTGCCGATGTACCCGCTGGACGGCGGGCGAATATTCCGCGCCGTGGTCAACATGGTTTTTGGGCCGGCGCGCAGCAACCTGGTGACTTTCTGGTTCAGCCTGGCCCTGGGAATCGCCCTTCTGGTGGCGGCTGTGGCCATGGGTAGCCTGTTGCTGGCTGTGACCGCTGTTTTATTGCTGGCCGGAGCGATCACCCTCAACCAGCCCTTGCTGGCGCGCCTGATGGGCTGGTATGCTCGCCTGACGCGCAGCCCACAGGCTTACCTGCGCCTGGCCGATTTCGACCCGGCGCTCGAATTGATCAGCCGGCGGATCGAGGTCGATCCGCATAATCCGGTGCTCTACCTGCAACGCGGCTATATTCATTACACCCTGGACGAGCTCGTTCGGGCACTGGCGGACGCCGATCGAGCGCTCAGAATTGTCCCCGACATCATCCAGGCCTGGCTGCTGAAGAGCGCCGTCTTTTACGCGCTGGGTAACCGGGCAGAGGTGTGGGCCTGCCACGATCAGGTCGACCGCATCCGCCCGGATTGGTCGGTGAGCTGGATGAACGGTGCGATCCTGTTGCGCGATGAAGACAGCCTGGAAAAGGCGATGGAATATATCCAGCGCGCGTTTGAGGCCGCGGCGCGCGAACACGATCGAACCGGGTTGGTGCTCATGCACCTGGTGCGCAGCTCGATCGCTTACCGGCAGGGGCAGCCAGAGAACGCTCACCAGGATTGGGAAGAAGCCTACCGCATCTCCTCCCGCGATGCCATGACGTTTTCGGTGGACCGGCAGCGCATTTTCGCGCCGGATTGGACCTGGGTGACCGATTACTTTGCGTTCCTCGAGTCCAAGAACCCTCACTCGCCCAACATCCTGGCAGCGCGCGGCGAGACGGCTTTGCGCGCCGGGAAGTGGCAACAGGCGGTGGACGATTTCAGCCGCCTGATCCAGCAGATGCCGGCGCTGCAGGATATCAGCCTGTACCGCGGCCAGGCGTACGAGGAATTAGGCCAGGTGGGGCTGGCCGTGCAGGATTACCGCCGGGCGAAGGATATCTCGAGACGGGCGCACATCCGCCGCATGGCGGAAGATCGCCTGAAGGCATTAGCAACCTATTAATCCAACCTGAGGAGGAAAACATGGATTACCGACCTTTGGGACGCACGGGCGTTATGGTGTCTCCGCTCTGCCTGGGCGCTATGAACTTCGGCGGTCCCACGCCGGAAGAGGAATCGATCTTAATTCTCAATAAAGCCCTGGATGCCGGTTTCAATTTCATCGACACGGCCAATGTTTACACGGGCGGCGAGAGCGAGCGCATCGTCGGCAAGGCGCTCAAGGAAAACGGCAAACGCCAGCAGGTGGTGTTGGCGACCAAAGTGTACAGCCGCGTGGGCGAAGGGCCAAACGATGGGGGCGCCTCACGCTACCACATCTTGCAGGCGGTCGAGGATTCCCTGCGCCGCCTGCAGACGGACACGATCGACCTTTACCAGCTTCACCGACCCAGCCTGACCATCCCGGTGGACGAGACCCTGCGCGCATTTGACGACCTGGTGCGTTCCGGCAAGGTGCGCTACATCGGCGCATCGACCCACCCGGCATGGATGGTGATGGAAGCCCTGGCGACGAGTGAGAAGTACAGCCTGGTGCGCTATATCAGCGAGCAGCCGCCGTATAACCTGCTCGACCGGCGGATCGAGAACGAGCTGGTGCCGTTGTGCCAGAAGTATGGCCTGGCGATCATCCCGTGGTCGCCGCTGGCGATGGGCATCCTGGCGGGGCGCTATCCGCTGGACGGCTCGATCCCCGAAGATTCAAGGGCGGGTCGCTCGCAATGGCCGGCGGCTCGCGAACGCCTGTCACGCAGAGGATTGGAAGTGGGCGCGCAGGTCAGCCGCATGGCCAAAGAGCGCGGAATGACGGCAGCCCAGCTTTCGCTGGTGTGGTGCAAAGACCAGCCGGGCATCACCGCGCCGATCGTCGGTCCGCGCACCCTGGGGCACATCGAGGAATTCATCCCGGTGTTGGAGATGAGCTTGAGCGAGGAAGACCGCCCGCTCTTCGACGAGCTGGTTCACCCGGGCAATGCCGTGGCCGATTTCTTCAACAGCAACGAGTGGATGAAGGCGCGGATCTAAAAAAAGCGAGGCTCTCGCCTCGCTGGTGCACGACCGGGATTCGAACCCTTCACAAAAGACTCCGTTACAGAAACTGCAGGACAGAAACAGTGACACTCAGTGGACACTGACACGTACTCGTACTCAATCCGGTTGCCTCAAACGCCTGTACCAACAGATTGGCCGTGCAGTTTCATTATAAGACGATAAAATTGACCTGTCAAGTAATAGTTTGGCCGGTCAAATGACAGGGGTTACGGGCATTCAGCCCCCGTAACCCCTGTCATTACGAGACATTATTCGCCTGGGACACCGTGGCCGGTGCCTGGACGGCCGTCGTCGCGCCTTCGGCGAGGTTGTCGGAGACCATCCACAGGCGCTTATTGGGCAGCGGCGTGTGGGCGCGGCTGAGAGGGACCACCTGGACGCCGACCGGGAAGCCGCTGAGGTGGTTCTCGCGCACCAGCAGGCGGGGTCCAAAGAACCCGTGCAGCACGACCCCTTGCACTTCGAAGCGCTCGGCACCCGCACGCCGGTCGAGGCTGACCCGGTTGTTCTCGAGGATCTGTGTGGCGCAATTGCCGACAAAGATCCCGTGCCGCCCTTCGGCCAGGGCGTCGAAGGTCAGGCGGCAGACGATGGTGTTGTTGACCAGGTTGACGGCGCCGGCCTTATCGGGCAAGCCGGGAGAGGTCTCGCTGTGACTGAGCCCGACATGGATGCCCTGGCGAAAGCCCAGGACGGTGTTGTTGATCACGCGAACCTCCTGGGCGCTGCGACCACCGATGACGATGCCCTGGTGGGCAGCGGCCACCGCCTGTTTGAGCAAATTGGCGATAAAATCGCGGAAGGCCGGGATCGTGTTACGAACTTTGTCGTCGAGCAGCACCTTCACCGCCAGGCTGTTGACGTGCTTTTGCAGAGAGACCGCGTCCGTCACGCGTTGCGCCGGGTACAGGTCGTAAAGAGTCTGCCAGGATTTGCGCAACACCGGATTGGTCTGGAAATTGACGATAAAGTTGCCTGCCTTCACCGTGGAGTTGAATTTCCTGGTCTCCGAGCCGCCTGAACCGGATGGAGCCGCAGGGGCGACCGCAAAGGCGTTGGAGAAGAGCAATTTGGTCAGGCGGGCGCGATAGCGCTCGCCGCTGATGAGGTCGCTCAGCTTAACGGCGCCCTGAAATTCGACCACTTCGAGCAGATTGTCTTCTACCTGTGAGCGTGCCACATCCACCAACAGAATCCCCGCCTGGTCGTTGCCGGCGAACAGGCGGTTTCGCAGCACGCGGGCCACGCGCGCGCCTTGAGTGGATTTCTCTGCCGGGCGCACCGCCAGGCAGGCAGCGACGATGTCGGTGGCGTGGGAACAGCGCAGCTCCACCGATTCCACCTGCACCTCTTCGCAACTCAAGAAGGTCAGCACGCCGTTGAGATGCCTATCGACCGTCCGTTGAGCGCGGCTTTCCGCGGCTAGATCGCGCACCAGGACGCTCTTGCAGCTCTCAAACACCAGGGCGGCTTCGCTCTTGTTGGCAATCAGGCGCGAGCCGGTGCCGGAACCGGTCAGCTTGAGGCGACCCTTGTTTTTCACCAGCACTGGTTTCGCCAGGTCGAAGCTGCCGACCTGGAAGCAGATGGAGGCGTCTCCGCCTTCTGGAATCTGGTCAAAGATGGCTTGCAGGTCTTGCCCCGGTTTGACCACGTGGGTGCAGGCGCCCTCGCGGAAATTGCACAGTTGGTCGAGGGCTTGCTGGACGGTCTCTGCGCCGGGGAGCTTGCAATTGGCGTTGTCGAAGGCCACGTCGGAGGCGCGCAGGTCGGTCAGCGCCGGGAAGAGAGGGCGGCAATCCTGGATGGCTGGGGCGAGGGTGTTATTGGGCTGGAGCTGCCAGGTCACCAGAGCCAGCGGGGCGTAGTGGTGGAGGATGCCGTGGGCCGGCTGGTTGGTGAGCGCGTCGATCTCGCCGGTGGAGTTATCGCGCACGGCAGCCCGTGCCGCAAAGGTCCAGTAATCTCCGACGGCGTAACTGCCAGCGGAAAAGGATATCCGGATGCCATCTTCGAGGAGAATCGGGCCAGAGGTAAGGGCAATCGCCGGACCGGCCTGGTCCCAGCGGCGCACCTTGAGGTTCTGCTCGCTGAAGTGGGCGGAGACATCCTCGGCGAGAACGAGCACCGTGCCGGCCTGGTCGAGGTCGTCGACCCTTGAGAGGGTACCGGCCTGCCCGTTAAGCTCGCGGGTGTCGCTGGTCACCTCCACCCAATCGCCGCGCTGGATCGAAAGGATGGCATCGCGCCCGGTTTGCATCAGGCGCACCCGTCGTGGGGCGGCTCCGCCGCCGGATTGGGTGACGGTGCCGGCAGGGTAGAGCACTGCACCGTTGTCGCGCGACCATTTGAAAGCAGCCGTGGTGGAGTTGCCGCTCTTGTGGATTTCCACGCGGTACAGGCGATTTTCCAACCCGCGGTAACCCCCGCTGGGCGAGAGCTCGCATTCGCTGCCCGGCAAGGCCTCATTTTCCACCCATGCCGAGAGCCTGCCCGTGGAGGGCGGCGGGACCAGCGCCTGCCAGCCTTTCTCGCAATCGAAGGGCTGGCTGGAGGTTAATCGCCGTGCGCGCACCTGCCAGATGGTCTGTAGACGCGTGGCCGTGTCGGGTCCGCCCAGCGCCACCTCGCGGATCGAGCCGTCTTCCACGGCGGTGACGTGGCGCTGCCAGACGTCGATGTAGATGAAATCGCGCGCCTGGTTTGACGGGACGGGATTGGCGGGCTTGGCGTGCGGCTGGTTGTTGAAATTGACCACCGCATCGAGCTCGCAGAGCAACCCATCCACATAAAAGCGCCCAGGGGTTAATCGCAAGCGGTTGACGTCGTAGAAAACCTGGAAGCTCCCTCGCCCCCCCGGAGAGCCGGGGAATGGCTCGCGTGGCGCGCCGCTTGGACCGATCACATCCTGTGCGCGGATGAGCGCCTGGTATTCCTGGATGGCGGCCTGTTCGTTCCAATCGGCATCCAGGTCCACACGTCCCTGCTGCTTTAGCACGCTGGTGTAGCGTTTGTCTTTGTTAAATGTAAAGCGGGTGAAATCGCCTTTCATACCCTGGGCCTCCCTTCTGGGCTGCTACGTGCTGTCGTTTTCATGTTTCGAATAAATAAGCCAGGTCCATGCCGAACGGCAGGAAATCTGGCAGGGCGGAGCGCAGGTTGGCTTCGCGCTGCGGCTGTTGTAACCGGTTGAATGCGCCCATTTCGCTGCCTTGCTCCCCGCCGGAGCGGATCTCTGGAGGGCAGCTCAGTGCCAATTGGGCATACGCCGGGTGAGGATAGTACTCGGCGCTGTACTCCGGTTGGACGCGGGCGAGGATGCGCTGGCGGTCTTCAACCGGGATCGCAGAAGGGCTGTTGAGTTTCTTCTCCCGGGCGAAATCCACCAAGGCCTGCTCAGGCTGGCAATGGTAGGGGGCAGGCACCTGGCTCTGCCCATGCGGCAGGTAACTGAAACGCACACAGCCTATTTGCTTGCGCTCGGCTTTGACCGCGTGGTTGAAAATCACCTCGCTGGCGAGCTCAATCTGGCGCGCGAGCACTTTTCCAAAGACGGTGACCCGCTCCATCACCAGCGGTGGGCCTGGTTGGCTCCCGTTGAGGCTGCCAGCCAATGCAGCCTGGATCGAGCCATCCGCTGCGAGCGGCGCGTGGAGGACGCTATCGGCTACCCGGATCTGCTCGCAATCGGCCGGCAGGATCAATGGACCGCAGATGCAGCGTTCGAGCGTGACGCGCAAGCCGGCGAGGGCAGCGCCGGTGGCGGTGATGCTGGGCCGGTCGGGGAAGGCAGGGCTGCCGTCTTCGTTCAATGCCTGGCCTGGAACCAGGGTGGCGTGGCGCAGCGTCAGGTTGACCCCGCCCGAAAGCTGGACGCCACCTTCTACCAGCAAGCCTTCCAGCACCAGCGCGGCTCCCTGGGCGGGCGCGTTCACCTGCAACGCGGCGGGAAAGCGCAGGTGCGGGAAAACCTGCGGGGCGGCCTGGATGCGCAGCCAGCCGGAGGCGGGCAGGTCAATCACCAGGCTCTCCTCGTAAGGGCCGTTATCCTGAACCTTGATGACCGCAACCTTTTTTCCACCGTCCGACCAGTCCTGGAGCGCCTTGGCGAGGGTGTCGGTTGGGCTGCCCTTTTTCACCACGATGACGGCCGCCTCAGGGCGCTCCTCTTCCTCGGAGCGGCGGCGCAGATACGGTCCGCCGCCCAGGTCGGCGCTGAAGCCATAGCTGTAGCTGACCTGCACGTCCTGCGCGCCGGTTGGCTCTTTTCCGAGGGGGAAGGAGATCCGTCCCAGGCTCACATCGATACCGGTTTTGTCCGCCAGGCCAAACTGCTCTACGGATACGCGATCGGCAGGCGCGGCCTGGAAGGCAACCCGCGCGCCGTCCACCCCGGGGAGCACCAGCAGGCGGTGGTCGACCAACAGGACGCGCGCGGCGGTAAATTCCGCCTCGGGGCCGGCCAGTTGCAGCGCGCTTTCGAGCCGCCCGCGGGCATCTGCTGGGCTCACCGGCGCTGCAGACAGGGTGACCAGGTGCGGGCCGGCAGCGCCGATACGGACCATGAAACGCGGATTGGGGTTGGCTGGACCGGGCAGCCAGCCCATATCCGCCGAAAGCGCGCCGCGTGCCAGGCCCGAACCGGCTGCATCCAGCTTGAGGGCTGCTGCGCTGGACGGGTCTGCGGCGCTGGGGTTGAACTGGATGGGCGCGCCCACCCTTCCGGGCAGGACGAGCAAGCGATTTCCGTCGCTCAAAACTCGCGCGCCGGCAAATTCACGGGCAGCGGACGCGCTGCGCAAGGCTTTCTCCAACGCTGTCCGGCAGGCGACCAGGCTGGCCGGCGGACCGGCGAGGGTCAGGGTGACCGGTCCAACCCCGCCGATGGTGACCTCCACCTGGGTCGGGGTGGGCAAGGCCGGGAAAGCCGACAGGTCGCCGGAGAACAGCCCTTCCACGCCGGCAGGGGGCCGATCCCACTCGGCGAGGTTCCAGGCGACAACGTCCATGGGTGGGAGAGGCTGCCCCTGGACGGCAACGTTCAGGCTGGCGTCTGGACCATAGTAGGCCGTATTTTCCGGGCGCCGTGCAGGCTGGTGGGGGGCTTGATCCTGGCGGTAATGGGAGAGATCGAGCGCGAAGGCCAGCGGGCGAATCGCTCCCGGTACGTCCGTCTCTGCGGCAAGGCGCGCGAGGTCGCCTTGCGCGGCGGGCTGGTTGAACAAGGGGGCAGGGGCGCCAAGCGGGTTGAAGGAGAACCCGTAGGGATGTGCTCCTGACCGCCGTGCGGTGATGGCGTTCAACGGATAGGCTTTCAGGCGCCATAAAAACAAACCAACCCGTTTGATGGCATGCCATCCCCCATTGTGTGACGGCGGTCGCACGTCGACACTGTGGGCCAGTCTGTCAAAGGGGCCGTTGAGCAAGTCGACTGCGTCGAGGTCGCGCAAGTCGACCGAGGTGCGCGACCGCGAGCGGTGGTTGAGGTTCTGGGTGACCTGCACTCGCTGGAAAAATTCAACCGAGCGCGCCGGCCAGCCGCTGACGGCACGCGCCAGGTCCTCGAGGACATACGCGGTGCCTTTGCGCCGCCGGTAAGCCAGGATGTTGGCGACATAAGCGCGCAGGCTGAACCCTTCGTCGCCCGTAATAGGATGCAACGCTTCCACGCCCAGCAAATCGGCGATGTAAGGGACGACCCAGTCCTCAGCCGTCTCGATGAACCAGTTTTCGTACAGCCGGGCGATGTCTTGTTCCACCAGGTCGACCTGGCCGGCGATCACGTCCAACAAGGCGCGCAACTGCGAGCCGGATTGCTCGTCGCGCCAGCGGTAGATGGCTGGCAGCAACTCGTAAAGGCGATTTTGGGCGATGGAATTGGGCATCCGTTCTCCTTACTCCAACACCAGGATCAATTCGACTTTGCTCTCGTCCACGGTGAGCAAATCGGCGGGGTGGATGATCCCGCTTGGATCGCGCCGGGCGGGGTGGGCAGGCAAGGGCGGCAGCGGTAATTTAAAACTGGGGGTCGTGCCTGCCAGATACAGCGTATCGAGGTCGGCCATCGTCACACCTGGCACGGACTGGATGGCCGCCAGCACCTGGCTGGCTGCCACCCCGCGGGCGAATTCACGGGAGGAAAACCCGAACGTGTCGGCAATCACCTTGCGCACATCCTCCAACACCAACTCGGCTGTGCGCGACGGGTCCACCTGGATGCGCGCACGTACCCCGAAGGTCAGCGGGGTATAAGATGCGAGCTGGAATGGCTGGTAAGGTAACCCGTACCGTTGAATGGCTGCGCTCAGGTTGGTGAAGGTCATCGTCTCGGCGGTCACCGCCTGCCCATCGGGTCCAGCGACGGTCAGGTACACGGTGCGCTGGCCCCCATCCCACAACCAGGCCGCCTGGGCTTTATCGATGCCTGCAAAGGAGCGGGCAAAGTCCTCGTAGTCTTGCAAGGAGACCAGGCGGTCGAGGGTAAGGGTGTTCAACGGGGCGTTGCGACGTGCCATGTCGCGCGTCTCCGGGTCGGTGCCGCCGGTCGCCGGCAGTGGATTCGAGACGCCTTTGAGACCCAGCGGGCGGCTGAGCAGCAGGCTGACCTGCCCGGATTTCACGTTGCCGCCCGCGCCGCTGCCCACCCGGTAGGTGGCAACGATATTTTCACTGCCGCTGGGCGGTCGGGCGCCGTTCACGCCGTCGCCGAACTGGACGCTGGTTTTTCCATCATCGTCGAGGCGGGTGGTGTAGACCCTTTGGTCCGGTGACTGGGCGTACAGCGAGGGCGTTTCCTGCCACAACAGGTCGTTGATCCGGATGGTAAGTGTGCTGGCTGCGCCGGTAGGGGTGTCGGCGGAGATGTGCGTGACCGGGAATTGCTTGAGCGTCAGGCGCTGAAACGCCCGGGCGGCATCTGCGCTGCCCAGCACCTCGCGGCGCGTTTCCCCCTGCGTGGCTGCCGCCAGGTTTCCCTGGATCACCACCGTGGCGCGGTCGTAGGAATGCAACAGCGCCTGTTGCAGCACGATTTTGGTATGGCGTTCACCTGGAGCGAAGGTCGATTGCTCGACATACACCACCTCGCTCACCGCAGGGTCGGTGGGCTCGGCGGAGATCAGCACGACCTGGGCTGGGGTCACATCCACCGCTCCCTGGAAACCCGCCTTATCCTCTCCGAGCAGGCGGGTCAGGCCATTGGTCAATGGGAGCGGTGATTGGGTGAGGATCAGGCTTTCGCCTGTGGCGACCGTTTTGATTTCCCCATTGGGCGCTGCCAGCTCGAGCGCAGCGGCCAGCACGCGCGCGCGCATGCGTTGCCCGCTGACAGCCAGCGCCCGACCGGGCGCGAAATCCGGGATGACCCGGTCGAGCACGAACTCACCGCCCTCCAGCGGAGGAAGGGTGCCTTTTTCAAGAGTGAGGGAGCCGCTGGGATCGCCCGCCTTGATTTGATCGAGCGGGCTTTCGGCGATTTCAAGCTCCTCGCTCTGTCCATATACCTGCAGGCTGCGGCGCGAGTTCGTAAACCGGCTGAACTGATGGATTTCCATCGCCAGTTGCGAGATTTTTCCAGTCAGGCCAAAATTGGTGCGCGCAGCCTCACTCACCGAGGTGACTCTGGCCAGCTCGCGCGTGGTTGGGCTGGTCAAGACGACCCAACTTTCCGGCAGGATCTTGTCATAGACTGCGTCCAGGTCGAGTTTGTTGCTGCTCGTGTCCAGGTCGAAATCCGGCCACTGGGTCTGAGCGATCGGTTTGCTGGCAATCCGTTTGACCACCTCGGCAGGGGAGGTAAATCGACCTTGCAACTCGTCGGGAAGCATGCGCCAATCGGGAGCGTTGTGCCCGAAGACTGCTGCGCGGGTGCGCATCGCGTAAGCGCGCGCGACCTTCCGCGCCGAGTCAGGCGAATGCGGTTCCAGCCAGCCTAGCGGCCGGTCGAGGGTCAGCGCCGTCAGGTCCTTCTCTGCATCGACCCGGATCGAATCGACCCGGCACAACGCCCACTTTTGACTGCCGGGGTTGCTCAGCCGCTCCTCGCTGACCACTAACAGCGCATCGCCTTTCTTCAGGTTGGTCGCTGTGCCTTGCAGCACCAGGTCGCGGGTGCTGGGCGTGGGCCGGAAGGGCCGGCTGGTGCGCGGTTTCAAGGTGTTCCATTCGAGGCGGGCTTCGATCTCTTCAACCGTCTCGAAGGTCTGCGGATTCTCATCCGGTCCGGGGATCGATTGGGCTTTGAGACCCACCGGCAAGGTCAGTGCGGGGGGAGCGTTGGGCGTGGGTTCCAGCTCAAAGGCGAGGTAGGTGCTGGCAGCGACGCCGGGACGCAGCTCATACCCGATGCTGCGCGCCAGCTCGAGGATGGACAGGCGCTCGGTAGCCGTGCGCAGGTAACCTTCGTTGGCGATTCGCTCCTGGTAGAAGGTGAGCACGTCGAGCACGACCGCCGATGCGTCCAGCAAGGCGATGGAGAAGTCGTCATCTTCGCGGGTGGTGAGGTCTTGCAGCGCTTCTTGCCGACCGAGGGCGGCTTTCATGGCGGCTTTGAAGCTGGCGTGCGTCCCAGCGCGGTACCTCAGCGCGGGCTGGCCGGGCAGGTTGGCGTGGATTTCCGGTGTGGAGGGTGACGGGTCCTGGCAGCAAGGGTCGCTCATAATCCTCCCTTCAGGGTCAAGGCGAGCTGTCCATTTTCGGGGAAATTGGGGTCTCCGTCCAGGCGGGCAACTTCCAATGCCGCCAACAGAATGGCGGCGTTTTCCAGCTCCTGGTTGGGGCTTTTTCCCCAGCGCTGGAAGCGGGTTGCCTCGACCGTTTCAACACCCTCCACTGCCAGAACCGCCGTATAGACCTGGCTGAGGAAGACCGGCTGGCCGAAGGTGAACTGGTCGGGATGGAAGAACCCGCGCCGACCACCGGGAAGGACGCGGTTGCTCAAGGCGTCGAGCACTGCGCGGCGCACGTCAGCACGGAAATGGCCTTCCCGCACGCAAACGGTCAGCGCAATATCCAGCGGCACAAACTCCGGGTTATTGATTTCCAGGTCATAACCTGCAAGGCGGTAGGGCTCGAAGAAGGTGAACAACTCGTCGCGGAAGCTCGCGTCCACCGGGCGACCACCGACGCGGTCGATGGTCAGGAACACTGTGTGCCATGAACCGGTCCAGCGCAGGCTGGCCTGCGCTCGCTGAATTTGCGGGTGACCCATCGCTATGGCGACGTAATCTTCGGGGTTGACCGCCCGCTCCTGACGGCGGAAAGCCTGAGGAGCGTACTGGCGCACCTCTTCGAGACTCTCCGCATCCATACCACCGCGAGCCGCGAGCGGATTGCGCAGAGAGCGCAAGCCGGGAAGGGTGGAGAGGACGTGCAAGATGGTTTCGCGCCCCACGTTGCCGCTCATCCCGTTGCCGACGCGGTAGGTTGCCTGCAAGCCGGCGATATCGGGGGGCAGGCGGCCAAAAGTGCCATCACCGAAGCGCAGGCGCGCCAGCCCATTTTCTTCCACCTCGACGACGAATTCGCGGGCGAAGCGGTCGCTGCCGAGTAGATCGCGCTGCGGAAACCAATTCACCCCAGGTGCGGCCGGTTCAGCGAGCTGGATGGCCGGCAGAGCGTGGCCGGGTTGCCAGGTGAAGGCATGCGACGCGGGGGAGTCTGGGTCGAAGGGGCGTAAAGCACCCTGTTGATCGCGCACGCGCGCCTGTTGGGTGAGCGGGCCTTTGCTCAGGAAGGGTCGCTCGCGGTCGCCGGCCTCGGGCGGTTGGAGCACTTCGGCTGTTTCGCCGAGTGCGGCGAGGGGCATGGTGCGCCCGTGATCGGCGAGGACAATGTTCCCGCGCGCGATACTCAGGTCGGCAACCGGCTGGCCGTCAATTTCGGCCGCCAGGCACAGGCTGAACGGCAGCGCATCGGCGGCGTCCCAGGCGATTTCCACGTAGGCCTGACCGGTGAGCGGGTCGGTGCGCAGCGCGCCTGCCGACCGCTCCGGGATGCCCGCGCCCCCGATCTCAAGGATGGCTTCGGGGTCGACCTGGGTCAGCCGGACGGCGTGACGGTGAAGCGGGTCGGCGTCCGGCGCCAGCCCACTGCCGGGACCGAGTGCCTCCTCGAAGATCAACACGTCACCGCGCCGCAAGAGCAATCGCTTGCCCGGTTCGTCGCGCAACCAGGCGCGGGTCGCGCCGGCTGCCAGGCAGGCGTCCGTTTCGCCCCAGGTGTAGAATTTGACCTGGTTGTGCGCGCTGTAGAGCATCAAGTCGTGCATGGTCTCGAAGGGTTGCACCCCGGATTCGAGGGCCAACATCAATTGATCCGGGTCGAACGGTCCGGCAGGTGCGTTTGCCCCGGCCAGCAGCAAGGTGCCAGGGCTGTTTTCTGCGGGTCCCGGAAGAATTTTACCGTCCGCGGCGGGATCCACCTCGAACGCCACCCATGCCCGCGCATTGCAGCCGTCGTGCATGGCGTAGTCCAGCAGGCGGGCGTGCCGGCGCAGCGAAGTGCGCAGGCGCGCTGTGCCGAGGTAGGCCTCGGTCGCCACGGCGTCTTGGAAATAACTGAGCTGATCGGCGGCGTAGGCCACCAACTCGACCAGCGCAACCCCCAGGTCGGCGGGACTGCGCTCGGTTTGTTCCGGGGCGAGGACGCTGATCCGGTCGAGCATCAGGCGGCGGAAGGAGGCGAAATCCTTGGCCAGGTAATCGATCGGTGGAGACGCGGCAGGTTGGGCCGGCTCCGGCGGGGGCTCCTCGCAGTCGAAGCCGGACGGGCAGTCGACCTTGAAGGAGAAATCCACCTGCGAGAGCAACGGGTCGAAGCCCGCGGGAGGGTCATCGGCGCCGGGATGCGCAACCAGGCGCAGCGTGTAGGTGGAGAAATCGCCCGGCTGGTTGACCTTCACACTCAGGATCTTCCCGGAGACTTTGAGCGCGGTCGCGTGAATGCCCGTGATGCGCACGCCGCCCATGATCTGGATATTTCCCAGGCTCAGGTTGGTTGGGTTACCGCTGCCGTCTTCGGGGAGGTCCTGGAAGAAGGTGACGTGCAGCATTGACTGGTCGGGGCTGACCTCGAGCGCGTCGATCGCGAAAGGCGCGCTCAAGCCCTGGAGAATGCGGTTGCGCAAGAGGGTGCGGCGTCCTTCGTACTGGCTGGCGGATGCGGGCATCGCGCTACACCTCCCGGCTGAATTGCGCCACCTGGCGCTGCTGGGTGCGCCGGATGGCGTAGTCTACCCTGACGAAGAGCGATGAGTCCTGGCTCTCCACCTCCACGGCAAAGACCTGGATCAGGTCGCCCAGCCATTGTTGGAGGGCGCCCTGCACGAGCAGACGGGTGGCTGCGGCAAGCTCGGGGCTGTTCGGCGCGAAGACGAGCTGCAAGAGACCCGATCCAAAAGTGGGGCGCATCACGCGCTCGCCGGGAGAGGTGAAAAGCACCTGCTCGATCATGTCGCGGATGTGTTTTTCTTCATCCGCGCGGGCGGTGAGTCCCAGGCTGTTGGTGTGGTATGGAAATTCTGCGTTCATCAGGTTCCCTGCACACGTGGTTGGGTGACCAGCACGCTGGCCGGGCCGGGCGCGGGGCTGCCCAGGCACAGGCTGGCCGAGGTGTTGAGAACGACCGGCGCACCCATCACCTTGACGCGCAGCGCCGGAACGAGCCACTGCACGTTGATGCAGGGCTGCGGCGTGCCGCCCGGGGTGGTCATCGGGCAGCCCATCACCAGGTGGGTGCCGGCTACGGTCACAACCGGCTGCCCGCTAACGGTCACCCGCGGCGAAGCGGGGACTTCCTGCACCTGCCCGCCATGCGGGCAAATGGCGGTGGCGCCGACGTGAAAGAGAAAGCCTGGCATGCAACCCTCCTAAGTGATGGTCAGCGCGCCCGCGTTGACATCCACCACCGGGCCGGTCATCGTCACCACCGCTCCCATCCCGTTGGTGATGGTGATGCCGGTCTGGTTGATCAGAATGGAAGCGTTGGTGTTGATCTTGATGATGATTCCGCCGGTTGGGCCGGGCGCGTCGCTGATCAAGATCGCGTTCTGGGTGGTGGTTTGCAGGACGAATCCCGACAAACCGGGAGGGATCGTTTGGGCGAGGGCGGGCACTTCGGCTGCGCTGCCCCAGAAACCACCAGTCCAGATAGGGTAATCGGGGTTGCCCTGCTCAAACTCGACCCACACCCCCGCGCCGATCGGCGGGACGGTGTAAAAGCCCATCTGCGGGCCGGCGACCGGGACGCACGGCATGGCCCAACTGGATAGAGCCACCCCGGTGACATCTGGAACGAGCACCTGGACGCGCGCCATGCGCATCGGGTCGACGTTGTTGACCACGCTGCCGCGGTATTTTCCGTAAAATCGACGTGTTTCGCTCATATCATACGCTCGCTACGGTAGAGACCAGACCATTGCGGGTCAGGGTGAAATTCTGCTTGTACGAGCCGCGCTCGATGGTGTGGGTGACGCTCTTGACGTAATACAAACCGTCGAACAACTGGCCCGCTCCGCGCAGACCCACCAGCCCGCGGGCTTTGAGGACATGACCGTAGCGGGTCACGTCCAACGAGCCGGTCGCGCCGATGCTTTCGGCCATCTGTGAGCGCCGGGCCAGACCGTAGAGCAGCGCCTGGACGGGATTGGACTTGGCCTGGTCAAGCAGCGGTGTGATCCGCTTGGGGATGGGCGGGATTTTTCCAAGCGGGGGATTGATCAAGGATACGTCCGGCACGGGGATGGGAATGGGAACCTTGGTCAGCGAATTTTGGATGTAGACCACCGGGAGCTCTGCCTGGCGATCGTCGAAGCTGAAGTTGACCGACTCGACATTGTTCTGCACGCCTTCGTCGACATGCAGCGCCGGTTGAGGAACGCCCACCTTGACATCCGGTCCCCAATAGGCGCGGTTGACTTCCGGCAACGGGCCGGGTGAGATGTAAAAAACGTAACCGGCTTGGGCTGCCAGCTCCCGAACATAAGCCAGATCGGTGCCGTTATGGCGCGGGATGCGCTCCAGGGGGTTGGGCACCTCTGGAAAGGCGATCGGAATGATCACCGGAACGAGGCCAAAGAGGGCGTATTTTCCAAGGATGGTCAGTACCCGCAACTCAGGCGACATCGCCGGGTAAGGTATTCCTGAAAAATCGATGTAGTTCATCACGCGGGTCAGGTCTTCGCCGGTGACCGTCAGGGTGGCTTTTCCGCTCCCCCCTCCCGGGTCGACCTGGTGGTGGGTCATCACACCGTCCATCAACACTTCGGTGATTCCTCCGATGGTCACCGCGATGATCACGCGCACGAGCGGGATGGGGGCTCCACCCGATAACAGGAAGAGAGAAAGGATCGGCGAATTGCGCTCCACCTCGAACACGAGTTGAAAACCGCTCATCTCGCCGGATGAGCTGGTGACTACGACGCGCTTCAAAGCGTCCAACACGTCCTGGGAGACCGGTATGGGGACGGCGGGGCCGATCATCAACGAGAGGTCGACCTGGTTAGCCATCTTCGCTCCCGGTAGGGTTGCCCGGCACGGGAATGCGCAGGCGCTGGCCCGGCTGGCGCGTGGCCTCCGCCGGGTGAAGCACCTGGTTGGAGTCGCAGATGCGCCAGAACAAGGCCGCATCCGTCAGGTATTGCGCCGAGAGAAGGTCGAGCCGGTCGCCTTCGTTGAGGCTGTGCTCAACCAGCAGGGCCAGGCGGCCCGGTTGGGGTAAAAAGCGCCGGCGCAGGTAAGGGATCTTGTGCCCGGCCTGTTCGAGCAAGGCGCGTTCCACGGCGTGGTAGCGGCTGTTGGGTGGAAAAAGCGTGGTATCGCCGATCATTTTCAACAACGCTTCCAGCGGATCGTTCATGGAATGCCTCCGATGCCGAGCATGTTAAAGTTGCCGTTTTCCAGCCAACTGGCAATCTCCTCTTTTTTCTGCTGGTACACCATGTAGAGCGTGCCGCCTTTATTGTCGAAGCCGAGATCAGACACGCTTAAAACGCGCATCTCCAGGCTGATGCGGGCGCGAATCGGGTTGAGCTGTGGATCAAAGGCCTCTTCCACCACACGCACGGCGGTCAGGCGCACCGGGATGATGCGCTTGGCGCTCCACACGAAGAGCAGCAATGGGGCTTGGCTGGGGATGATGGTCAGCACACCCCGCGAGACCTGTTCCTGGATGTGGAGCAGCTCCGCGCTGGACGGGTAGAGTATGCTTTCCAGGGCAAACAAGATTGGCAAGACGGAGAGCCGCTCGGGCGGGAAATTGTTCGAGTCCTCCAGGCGATCCGTGGCGTCCACCTCGGCTTCCAGTTGAATTGTCTCCACGGGTGGACCTTTGAAGCGCATGGCCGCCGAACGCTCCCCCGATTCGCCCACAACCTGCGGCGATAGTGAGCGGGTGAGGGAATCGGGGTTGTATTGCAGGGTGATGATGCGCAACACGCGCGACGATTCCGGGTCGACCTGCACCAGGCCGCCTTTGACCAGCAAGGGGGTGCGCGGGAAGTGAGCCATGGGTTACTGGAACAGTTTGGAGGAGACGAAATCGGCGTCAACCATCGACCAGAAGTCGGCGGACAGGCCGGCCTCGATGTAGCTGTACGGCAGCCAGCCATAACCGCCTTCGCCCCAGGTCTCGCCCCACGAATTGCGGATCAGCAGGGC
Organism: Anaerolinea sp.; assembly: GCA_029975965.1. Next base: position 21,454 of record JARKOV010000162.1, read on the forward strand.
ACCCTTATCTTTGCCGATCTTTTTTTGGTCGTCGAATCCCACCGCCAGCACGGCATGCCCCCCGATCAGGCTGTCGCCTTCGCCGGGAAAGTGAATCTCGCCTTTCGATTCCCCGTTGGGCGGCATGTTGGTGTAAACCGAAAAGCCGAACATGCTGGGCAGTCCGGCGAGCAGGTAACGGCGCACGCTGTTGAGAATTTGGGTCGGCTTGGTGCCGGGTGGATCCAGCCGGTAATACTTGATCGCCTTGTAATTTTGGGCGAAGGCGTAGCAGAAGGGCGGGGGTTCTTTGTCGAACTCGCCAATGCGGTAAGGCCAGTAGCGCTCCGGGGGCACGCCAAACAGGACCAGCGCGCGCATCGTGGCGCGCAGGTATGCCCCGGTGTCGCCGGTCCATTCGAGCAGGTTGCGCGTGACTTTGTACAGGAACAGGCGCGAGGCGTCCAGGTATTCGCCTTTGGCGCGGCGCTGGTAGTATTCGACCATGCCAATGGCAGCGTGCGCGGTGCAAGACCCCAGGCTGCCCTGGTTTTCCACCGGCGTGCACCATTCGCGCAGGTCCACCTTGCCAAAGGAGCGGGCGGAAAGCGCATGGTTCAAGGGCTCGGAATGCTCGAGGATGTCCTTGACTTTCTCATGTTCGGCGGTGTAATCGCGATAATCCGGCAAATCGCGCTGCCAGCCCATCCCGAGTACGTGGGTATCAATCATGTTGGGTTCCTTTCAATGCCTGGGTGATGATCTTGTACACTGCGCGCGCAACCTGCGCTCCGATCACAGCCGGGGCAGATTCTGGCCGGTAGCGAAAGGTAGCCGGTTTTAACCGGTCGATCGCCTGATCGCTTTCGGACGGATCGGGCAGCCCGTCACGTTCGATCATCCGCCCCAGTTCATCCTGGATGGCAGCCGCGATGCGGTAGCGATCGGTGCCGTTGAAACCATGCAGCGACAGGCTCTCGATCTCGATCTCAACCGGTGAACGTCCGTGTGAGGTGATCATGTGGACACACTTTCTGGAAAAGGCTTTTCCAGGCGCATGTATTCGCCCCGCGCCGCTTCGATCAGGTGCGCCATGCGCACCGGCGAACCGGCTTCGGCGGCCAGAAAGGCGGCATGCAAGGCGATGTTGTAAATGCTCCCCCCGGAAACGTCGAACAACGCGAGGCGACGGTAATCGATGCCTTTGCGGGGCGTGGCGGACGGGAAAACCCGCTGCCAGATCTTCAAGCGCTGGGTTTCGTCCGGGAACGGGAAATGGATGGCGAAGCGGATGCGGCGCAGGAAGGCCGGATCGAGCGCTTCGGGCAGGTTGGTCGCCAGGATCGACAGGCCGCGGTAAGACTCCATGCGTTGCAGCAGGTAGCTGACCTCGATGTTGGCGTAGCGGTCGTGGCTGTCTTTCACCTCGCTGCGTTTGCCAAACAGGGCGTCGGCCTCATCGAAAAAGAGGATCGCCCCGCCGTTTTCGGCGGCGTCGAACAAGCGGCGCAGGTTTTTCTCCGTCTCACCGATGTACTTGCTGACCACGGCCGAGAGGTCGATGCGGTAGAGATCGAGGTGCAGCTCGTTGGCGAGCACTTCCGCAGCGAGAGTCTTTCCGGTGCCGCTGGGACCGGCAAAAACGGCGCTGGTGCCTAATCCGCGCGACGAACGGGAGGCAAATCCCCAGCTTTCATACACCTTGCCGCGCTGGCGGACGTGCGCGACGACCTGGTGAAGGAGCCTTTCCTGCAAGGGTGGCAGGATGAGATCTTTCCAACCGGCCGGCGATTGCACGCGCTGCGCCAGGTCGTCCAGGTGTGGGCGAGATTGCTCGCGACAGGCCTGCCACAGGTCATCAAAGGTGCTGGAGCGCCGCTCGAAGCTGGCGCAGGCGTTGCGGATGGCGCCGGCAGAAAGGTTGAACGCGCCAGTCAGGCGCTCCAGGCTGCCGTTGAGGCGAGCGGCCGTCTCTCCCAGGCCGGTCTGCCAGAGCGCAAGCTGCTCGGACTGGGTCAGGGCGGGGACATCGATGCTGACCATGATTCGCTCTCCGGAAGGCCAGCGGTTGTGCGATGCGAGCACCAGCGCGCCGCGCGCCGTTTCGACCAATCTCGCCAGCCCCAATGCCTGGGGCTGGTTGGGCTCCAGGCCATCCCAGTCGACCAGCAAGACGTTGCCGGAGAGCAGTGTTTCGCGGTCGAGAAGACGAAAGATTTCGTCTTGCTCACGCGGGTCGACCGGTAATTGCGCGACCGCCAATTCGTAAACGGGTAGATCGAGGGTAGCGCAAGCGGCGAGGACCACGGCGCGCCGGGCGGCAGCGTCTGACCCGGTCAATTGCACTGCGGGCAGCGGGCTATTTGGATCTGCGTTCTTCCAGGCGTTCTCCAACTGGCGGGCGAGGCGATGGGTGCTCTCGGCGGTCCACAGCGGTTGCGCCAGGGGGCGGATGAAGCCGGACAGCCACTCGTCGAGTTGATTGACGCCGGCGAGGTAGTGCAGCACGCGCTCGGCGATGCGCAGCGGGGCGTTCGCCAACCCTTGGGCGCTTTCCACTTCCAGGATGCGCCAATAGCGCAGCGGGCTTCCGGGGGCGAGCGCGCTCCAGTGGGCTCCCGGTATGGCGGAGAGTGCCAGGCCAAAGGTGGGCCGGCGCAAGGACGGGTTGTGATGCGCAGTGGCCAGCAAATCGGCAAACGAGGGGTCCAGCTCGGCACCGGCGCACCAGATCAGCAGGCTGCGCTCAAATGGGCTGAGCTCGAGCGTGCGGCTCAATTCCGCGACGGCGGGCGGCGCGGGCATCTGGCGCTCGAGCTGTTCAAGCGGGGGTGTAGCCCGCCACCCTGGGGGCAAATCCTCGCCGCTGAAGCGCGCCAGGGTCTGCCGCTCGATATCCAGCGCGGCGGCCAGGTACCGGTGATTTTCTTCCAGCCAGGCGTGGTACGTCGCGCGGCTCATGGGATGCTCACTTTAGGGCCGACCATTTCGCCGAAAGAGGGGCTGGCAGGGTTGAGGTCGATGAGCGGGCTTTCGGCCCCGTCCACCTGCAGGCGCACGTAGTACTCCCCCGGGTCGATTTTCTGAGCCTGGATGGCCACGCTGGGCGCGTCTGCACTCAGCGGGGGGATGGAGAAGGCGAATTCGCCTTTGCCTGAGGTTCGATTCAACAACAGGCTGACCCGCTGGTCTTTGCGCAACTGTGGCTGGACGGTCAGCGTCAGGGTGAGGGTCACCTTGCCGTTGCTGGTGCTGGCGCCCGATTTGTTAATCGCGGAAATCACCGGCTGCAAGACCACCCCGGCCACATTGGATTCGAAACCGCGGTGCTCGGTGGGTGGGTCTCCCATTAACAGGCGGTGCACCACCTGTAAGCCGTGCAACCCGGCGCTCAAGCTTGCCGGCAGCGGCACCTGGATGCGGGTGGGGGTCAACTGGTCGCTTGCCGGGGCGATCTCCTCGCCACCCACCACCACGCGGGTCACTTCGCCGCGCAGGTTGGTGCCTTCGACGATGAGCGTTGCTCCCGCAGTGATTGGCAATCCAGCACCGATGGTCGGGGAAACCTGCCGGATGAGCGGCTCGGCGAAGGGACGCACGTAGAGCAGCGGTTGCTGCACCGGTAAGGCTGGCTGCGGAACGAGGTCGGAAGGCTCGATGATCACCACCGAGGCCTTGTATAAAAGCGATAAGCTGTAGGAGGTCTGGTCGAAGAGCGACCAGAGATGCTGCAATTCCTCCTGGGTGGCCGGGGAGAGGGTAAAGCGCACCAGCTCCGGTTGGGTGGGCAGGTCAGATTGCCCGAGGAACTTGCGCGGGTCGGTGTTGGGAGCGGATGCCGACGGGGTGATGACGTTGTCTTTGATCTCTGCCGGGCTAAGCGTGGGGAGCGCGTTGAGGTTGCTGGCAACGGCGCCCATCAAGCGCTGCGGCTCGAGGGTCTTGTTTTCTCCGTGGAAAGAGATCAGGTAGTTGAGGTCGAGCACGATGGCGGGTTTCTTCGAGAGCGAGCCGTCGGAGCGGCGCATCGGCAGGTTGGCGTTGCGGTACTGAACGTTCTGGTCCACCTGGAAGAGGAAGATATTGACCCCGGCGCGGTTGTCTTTCTCGCGCTGATCGGGCCGCTCGGTGGTGACAAAGGCGTTGGAAACCCCCGAGCCGGCGACCGCCTGGATGAGGCGCTGCTGCAAGGCGGCTGTGACGGTGGCGATGGCGAGGTGATTGCTCATCGGTGTTCCTCGTTGAGGCGGCGCAGGTATTCGTCCAGGCTCATCGCCGGGTGGGGCTCGTGGCTGGGCGGAGGCGCGGCCCGTGGGGCGGGTGACTCGGCGCGCACCTCGATTCTCCCGATGCTGATTTTGACCGGTGGAGCTTGTGGCTCGCTGTTGGGATTGCCAGGCGGAACCTGGCGGACCGGCGGCGCGGCAGGGAAGACCGTTGCGATGTGGGCCTGGGGAGGAAGCAACAGCGGCTCAGGTTGGAGCGGCTGGCTGATCGTTTCAATGGCGGGCGCGACCGTCGGAAGGAGCGTGGCGGAAGGCTGAGGTGAGCCTGGGTCTGCTCGCCTGGTTTGCGTCGCTGCCGGTGTCACTGCCGGACGAGGTTCATCCGGCGCTTCAGGTGGTTGGCGGCGGCGGATGGCGGGAGGCTCTGGCCTATTGGTCGGCGGGGTGGGTGGGTGATGAGCAGGTCGAAGGGATGGGTCGTGGTCAGGGGGTACCGGCACGAGCAGGCGCTCCTGCCCGGCTGGCAGTTCAGGCGCAGCTTTCGCCTCAATGACCGGCGGCCTGGATGGCAGGCTCGCTTCGATCGCCCGCTCCGGCGAGGTCGCGGCGGGCGTAGGGACTTCTTCGACCGTCTGGGCGAGGATGGCGCCGGGGGCGAACAGGGGGCGAATCACCGGTCGCAACCCGCTTTCCACCCCAAGCGCGCGCCCGGCCAATCGGGCGAGCAGCCCGGCGCTCATCCGGCCAGCTCCAGGTAAGCCTTGCGGCGCAGCGGGTGCAGGGCAAGGATTTCAGCCTCGCTCCACCCGTATGCGCTGGCCAGGGTGTGGACCTGGATTAACAGGCGGCGCGCCTCTGCGTTGACGTGAGCCCAAAGGAACGCGCTTACATCGAGCAGCTCCTGCCAGGTGTTGCCGCATTCCGTGCAGGTCAGGTCGATGAGAATCTCGGAGAGCGGGTCGCAGGTCGAGAGGCGTTCGTCGACCTCGTCCAGGATGCGTGCGGGAAGCTCGTGGGGTGAGATTGGCGTGCCGGCAAGGGTAGCGTTGAGGATGCAGCGCTCCAGCAGCACCCGGCGGGCGGACTCCACATCGGGGCTGGCGGCCGCCGCGGCGAGGTCGAAGCTGGTGGGCGGGCGCAGGCTGAGCTCGTAGCCATCGATGCGGGTGGTTAACCCCGCGACCGGCTTGTGGGCGGACTCCTGCACCAGGCGGGTGGCGTCCAGTTGGAATTCCATCTGGCTGCCGCAGGCCGGGCAATGGGCTGTGCTTTCCAGGTGCCCACCGACCGAATGCCGGTAGGCTTGCAGCAGCAGGGCGTCGCGCTGCCCGATGGTCAACGCAGCCAGCGAGGCGCGCGAATCGCCGGCCCCGGCCGCCAGGAGCAGCGAAAGGGCGCGATCAACCGGATGCTGGACGAGACCCTGTTCCCAGATTTCCAGCAGTTGCGCATCCGCGTAGGCGTGCATCGCGCTCCGTTTACGCGCCGGCCGATTCAACCGGTTCGACGACGTCTACGTCTCGCTCCCACCCCTCGTGTTCGAGCTTGATCGACTGGATGGCAACCGCATTGGCATTGGCGTCCAGGTCGGGCAGAGCCTGGTATTCGGAGACCCAGCAGCGGTAGATCCTGTAGGCGATGACAAGCTGCCCGGCCTCGTTGTACATTTCCACAATGATGTCCTTGCGAAAATGCTGGAGCGCCACCTCGGCGCCCAGTCCGGCGCCATAATTCCAGACCATGTTCGCCCATTGCTCGAACTCGCGGTCGTGGGTCACGCCGCGCTCGAGGGTGATCGGCTCGTATTTGGTGCGCCCCGGCGATTTCCGCGAGCTGCTTGGGTCGCCGCCTTCGCGGTGCTCGATCACTTCGGTCGTCCGTTTGAGCGCGCTGACCTTGCTGACCCCGGCGACGTAACGTCCATCCCACTTCACGCGGAACTTGAAGTTCTTGTACGGGTCGAAACGGTTGGTGTTGACTTGAAATTGAGCCATGGCGCCCTCCTATGCCTGAAGCTGACCGGCAATTTGCTGGATCTGGATGATGACGAACTCGGCTGGTTTGAGTGGGGCGAACCCGACCAGGATGTTCACCACGCCCCGGTTGACGTCATCCTGGGTGGTGGTGTCGTGGTCACACTTGACGAAGTAAGCCTGCGCCGGGGTTCGACCCGCGAATGCGCCCTGGCGGAACAGGCTGTGCAGGAACGAGCCGACGTTCAGGCGAATCTGCGCCCAGAGCGGCTCGTCGTTTGGCTCGAAGACGACCCAGTGCAGGCTGCGGAACAGGCTTTCTTCGATGAAGAGCGCCGTGCGGCGCACCGGCACATATTTGTACTCGTCAGCCATCTGGTCGGCGCCACGCAGCGTGCGCGCGCCCCAGGCCACCGCCCCAAAGACCGGCAGCACGCGCAGGCTGTTTACGCCCTCCGGGTTAAGCGTGCCGTTCTCGAGGTCGGTGAGCACGTAGGCCAGGCTCTGCACCCCGTTCAGGGTTGCCTCGGTGCCGGCCGGCGCTTTCCAGACACCCCGCTGGGCGTCGGTGCGAGCGTACAGCCCGGCGACTGTCCCGCTGGGCGCAAAGAGCCGCAGCACGCCGCCTTTCAAGGGGTCGGCCACTTTGATCCACGGGAAGTACACCGCGGCGTCTTTGGTTTTTGGGAAGTCCGTGCCCTGGATCTTGGTCAGCATTTCCGACGGCGTGTCGGTGTCGGCGGGCGGGTCGATGATCATGAAGGCGCGCCGCGAGGTGCAGTAGGCGGCCGCGTCGGCCAGGATGCCCGGGTCGGAGATGCCCGGCAGGCAGAGCAGGTTGAAGACCTGCACCGTCTCGAGGGCATAGATCCCCTCGCGTTTATCCTGGCTGCCGATGAACAGGGGGTAGGCCTCGCTCTCGGTGAATGGGCTTTCCATCCCGTTCTGCAGGTAGACGTTCTGCCCGGGGGCCGAGACACTCCCGGCCAGGAGGTGAAATTCGTTGGCGATGCTGTTTGCGGCAGCCGGAAGCACCGCCACAGAGGAGCCATCGCCCCGCGTGCCCGAGGCGAGCACGAGCTGGTTGCCGCTGGCGCTGCAGGTGAACTGGCTGAACGCCGGGGTGGTCTTCAACGCGCGCACCGCGGCCTGGATGGCGGCAGCCGCCTTGCCGATGCGCACCGCGGTGGTGCCGGTGAAAGCCGCGTTGCCCACGAACACCTCGGCCGGCGCGCCGCCGTCCAGGGAGATCAAGAACGAGGTGTGGGTGGCATCCGGAAAGCTGCTCATATCCCCGGCGGAGAGAGCGCCGCTGGTCAGGCTGCCGTGTGGAGGGGTCTCTTTTGGGCGGATCGCGCCGGTGGCGTCGGTCTCTACTGCGCCCAGCTTGAGGCGTGCGGCACAGTCGTTGGCAGGTCCCGGCAAGGCGCGGACGGTGGAAAACTCGCCCGCCTGTCCGGAGGTCATCAGGATGGCGTTGCCGTCCTTGACGCAGGTGAAGCCGGAGAGGGCGGGCTTGCCGTTGGCTGCGGCCTGCACCTTGGCCTGGATGGCCGCGCACAGGTTGGTCAAGGAGTCGCCGCCGCCACTCAAGTCGGCCGGTAGAGCGATGACCACTTTGACCGGCGGAAGGCCGTTGACGGCGACCTGGAAGGTGTTGTGGGTGGCGTCGAGCAGGGTGGCGACGTCCAGAGGAGAACCTCCCCCGTCGACCAAATCGCCGCTCCGGCTGGTTCCGCTGCCCAGGCCGCCCAGGGCTGCCACGCGTTTGGCGGTGACCAGCTCAGAGCTCACCACCACGTCGACCACGTATCGCGCGTCCGCGCTGTTCATCGACAGGTTCGGGTAAAACTCCGTGCGCCGGTCGGCGGGGTTATCGGGGTTGGCATAATTGAGGGTCAGGTTGAACGTGCTGGTTGGGCTGGCGGTCAGGTGGTCAACGCGCACCTCGATGTTGTTCCCGGATGCGCCTTTGTCCAGCGCGGTCAGCTCCAGCACGTCGGCGTCCAGGCTGTTCTTCAGCATGAGCACGGCCGCCTGCGCGTTTTTCGCCACGCGGACGACCCAGGCGTCGCTGCCGCCGTTGGCGTAGAACTGGCGCACAGCGTAGCTCATTTCGGAATCGGGATCGAGCCCGCCGAAACGCCGCTCGAAGTCGGCAAAGCTGAGGATGCGGGTGGCTTTATCGACCGGGCCGCGCTTGGCCGCCCCAACGAAAGCGGTCACCGATGTGGATGCGGCAGTGATGGTGCGCACCCCGCTGGGAACCTCTTCGATATAAACGCCCGGGTAGGTGGGATTGACAGGCATTCGGCCATCTCCTTTCTAGGTTGACAACGCACAGGCGGCGCCGAAAGAAAAAAGAAACGCATTGCTCACCTCTTTCCGGCGGGCAATGGCTTCTTCTCCCGGTGTCTAAAAAGATTTAATTGATATTATTTATCTATTTTAATCAGGTTTGTTGGGAATTACAAGCGAACAAACGTTTGAATCTGTTAATAAAAACCCAATGCGCACCGCAACGCTGGCTGCAAGTGCGCACCGGAGGTAGGGGTCGCGGTCAGGCGCGTAAACTTTCGCGGACTTCGTAATGCTGCGAGCGCGCGTCGAAATGAGAGAGCAGCGCCCTGGCGGCAGGTGGGACGACCGCCGCTTCGTAGTCTTCGCCGGCAAAAGCGCGCACGGAGTCGAGCGAATCGAACCACATGATGGTGATGAACTCCACCTCTCCGCCCAGCTCGCGCCGGAAGAGCTGGATTTCGCGGAACCCGGGGATTTTACGTCCGCGGATGCCGGTGAAGATCTCTTCTTTGAGCAGCTTTTCGTACTTGTTGGCGTTCGCGAAGTCGGTGTAGCCGTGCCAGATACGTCCGATCATGCCATCCTCCTTTGGAGCTCAATCCAGCTCGATGTAAATTCGCTTGTTGATTTTTCCTTTGCTTTTATAGTCGACGACGCGGATGCGCCCGACTTCGGCGGTGTTGCGCACGTGGGTTCCGCCGTCGGCTTGCAGGTCCAAACCGGCAATTTCGACCGTGCGCACCTCGTTGATTCCCGGCGGGAGCAGGTTGATTTTGGTGCGGATCAGGTCGGGGATCTGGAAGGCTTCTTCGCGGGGCAAGATCTTCACGCGCAGGTCGCGACCCGCGACGACTTCGCGGTTGACCGCCGCCTCGATCACGCCGACCAGGTCCTTGGTGAGCGATTCGAACTCGAAATCCATGCGACCGTGCAATGGCTCCATATCGCCGCCGGTGACCAGGGCGCCGTAGTCGCGGAAAACCACTCCGCACAAGATGTGCAACGCGCTGTGGGTGCGCATCAGGGCATAGCGCTTCTCCCAATCCAGCACGCCGCGCACGGTTGAGCCTGCGGAGGGCATGTCAGTCCCTTCAGCCAGCACGTGCCAGACTCCCTCGGGGGTCTTGCGCGCCCGGACGACCGCCAGGGCGGCCCCGTTGTAGAACAGGGTTCCGCTGTCAGCCGGTTGCCCGCCGCCGCCCGGGTAGAACGCGGTGCGGTCGAGCAGCAAAGCGCGGTTTTCCGCGTCCACCGCGGTCACGGCGGCGTCGAATTCTCTCAGGTAGGCATCGGTCTGGTAGAGTAGCTCGCTCATGGTCATCCCTTTCCACCCCTCATTAAACCACAAACTCCATCCGATGGAGCTTTCTCTTGTTCAATGGCGGGCTTGATGGTACATTTCTGGTATGGATGCTGACCTGGCGCGGTTGATCGAAACACTCCAGCTCGAGCCTTTGAAGGGAGAAGGTGGGCTGTACCGTGAGGCGTACCGCTCCAGCGAAGCGATCCCGGTGAACGGGCTGCCGGAACGCTACCCGCGTGTGTCCAGGCCGTTTGGCACGGCGATCTACTACCTGCTCACCGGCGATCCCGACTCGTTTTCGGCTTTGCACCGCCTGCCCACCGATGAGATCTACCACTTTTACCTGGGCGACCCGGTGGAGATGCTCCTCTTGTACCCGGACGGCAGCGGGCAGGTGCTGGTCCTCGGGCAAGAGGTGCTGAGCGGGCAGCGAGTGCAGCTCGTGGTGCCGGCGGGGTGCTGGCAGGGCTCACGCCTGCGCGACGGCGGGCGCTACGCGCTGATGGGCACGACGATGGCGCCGGGTTTTACGCCGGGCGATTACGAGCCAGGCCGGGGCGAGGAGCTCAGCCGGCAGTACCCGCAGCACGCCGGGTTGATCCGCAGCCTGGCGCGGGAGTAGCAGGCACCAGAAAGAATTGACGCCCCCGCCGGGGCGTGATAAAATCGGCCTGCAAGCTGGGCGTGTAGCTCAATGGTAGAGCAGTGGCCTTTTAAGCCATTGGTTCAGGGTTCGAGCCCCTGCACGCTCACAATGGAGCAGCCGCAATGGCTGCTTTTTTGGTTGGTTCAGGGCACCCGCGGGGGGTGTGTTATTCGAGCCTCACGCTCACACGAAAGCAGCCATCGTGGCTGCTTTTTTGTTTGGTTAAAAATACCTTTCTAAGGCTCTGCCTGCACCACGTCTGCCATCAGCCGCTTGAACTCGTCGATCTCCCACATCTGGCTCAGGAGCCAGTTGCCCTCAACCCAGCCGGGTTGGGCTTTCCAGCCGGATTCGCGCAGCCGGCGCAGGTTCTCGATCGCGCGCTGCGCCTGGCCCGCCTGTGCCCAGGCCTGCACCGCCAGCCAGGCCCACCCCACCTCGTTCTGGCTGACCCGCTCGTAATGCTCGGCCCAATCGGCATACGCTTCCGGCGTCAGGTCTCCGGCGCTCTCAGCCGGAAGCCAGTTGCTGAAGGCGACGTAATCCCGCTCCCAGTCAAAGCCGACCCGCCTGGCGGTGGCGATCGAGCCTGCATTCGAACGCAAGCACTGCCAGCCGATCTCGCGGTATCCGCGGGCCAGGCACGCCTCGACCGTGGCTGAGACTGTCAGCCTGGCCAGCCCCTGCTTGCGGAAGCGGATGTCGGTGACAATGCCGATCTCGCAGCGATCCCTCAAAGCGCAGTCCATCAGGCTGTAACTGGCGATCGTCTCACCGACCACCAGGCAGGTGCCGCAGCCGCGTGCCAGGAAATTCTCGCGCGTGCCCCAGCCCTCCAACCAATCTTCGATCGCGCCAAAATTCTCCAGGTGAGTCAGGTTGAAAAAGCCTTCATCGATGCTCACCGCTCGCACGCCCTCTGGCAGGTGCTCCCTCCAGGCTGGCGCTGCGTTCTGGCGAAAGAGGTAATGCTGCCGGTCGTGGCGGCGCGCGGCCGGGTTTTTCCACACCTGTTTGAGCACCGGCTCCCAATCGAGCGTGTCGACCAGCAGGTAGGCATAGTAGGGGATGACCTCGCGCAGTTCGGCATACGCGCTGGTACATTCCGAATCACCGGCCAGGTACTGCCCTTCGGAACCGGACACGAACCCCACGCGTGGATGCGCCAGGTCATCCACCCAGACCTGCCCGGGCAGCGTGCCGGCCAGCACAGCCTGGGCGCACAGGTGATACGGTTCGAACGGCTCAAACAAGGGTTGGGCTGTGGCATATTGTTCTGGCGCAAGCAGCGGCATACGTGGCTCCTCTTGGTCTAAACATTATATCAACCCTGGGCTGCAGGAGAATACGGGGATAAACATGACTCAAGGCCCTTTGGATACAGCGGGGAAACGGAGAAGATCGGGATGGTCAGTCGAATCGGTGAAGAGGATCGCCGGCGGCTTTTTCGATTTGCCACCGGCGCTTGGTACAATAAGGGGAGACCTTGTAGGGAGATGTTATGACCGATACCGAACAACCCAGATCGAACGAAGATAACAGACCAGCCAGCCGGATCGATTCGCCCGACTCGATCAGCGGGCTGCAGCCGCAGGAGGTCTTGCCCGAGGCGAGGCTGGCCGACCTGCCCGAGAAGCTGCGCCAGGGCGCAGCCGCCGCCGGTTGGGGCGAGTTGATGCCCGTCCAGGCCAAGGCTATCCCCTACCTGTTCTCCCAGCGCGACATGATGATCCAGTCGCGCACGGGCAGCGGCAAAACCGGCGCCTACCTCTTGCCGATGCTGGAGATGGTCAACCCGATGGAAGCCTCCACCCAGGCGCTCATCCTGGTGCCGACGCGGGAGCTGGCCGTCCAGGTGGCGGGCGAGGCCGAAATTCTCGGTCGGGCGACCGGCGTGCGCTGCGCCGCCGTCTACGGCGGGGTGGGCTACCGCGAGCAACTGGACGCCTTCAAGGCCGGCGCGCACATCGTGGTGGGCACGCCGGGGCGGGTGCTCGATCACCTGCTGCGCCGCTCGCTGACCCTCGATAAGCTGACTTTCCTGGTCTTCGACGAGGCCGACCGCATGCTCTCGATGGGCTTCTACCCCGACATGCGCCGCGTGCAGGGCTACCTTCCGGATCGGCGCATCAGCACCTACATGTTCTCAGCCACCTTCCCGGTGCAGGTCATTCGCCTGGCAAACCAGTTCCTTCACACACCAGGTTTTCTCAACCTGAGCAGCGACCACATCTACGTGACCGAAACAGAGCACGTCTATTACAACGTGCCCGGCATGGATAAAGACCGCAGCCTGGTGCGCATCATCGAGGTCGAAAACCCGCCCTCGGCGCTCATTTTCTGCAACACCAAAAACCGGGTCGAGTATGTGGCGGTTGTGCTGCAGCGCTTTGGCTACGACGCCGACCAGTTGTCATCCGACCTGTCGCAAGCGGCGCGCGAGCGCGTGCTGGAGCGGGTGCGGCGCGGCACGCTGCGGTTTCTGGTCGCCACCGATGTGGCGGCGCGCGGGATCGACTTGCCGGACCTGACCCACGTGATCCAGTACGAACCGCCGGAGGATATGGAGGCTTACATTCACCGCGCCGGACGCACCGGGCGGGCCGGAGCCAGCGGGACGGCCATTTCACTGGTCAATGTGCTCGAGCGGGCCGAATTGCTGCGCATCGGCAGGCGATTCGACATCCATTTCGAGGAACGCCCGCTGCCCAGCGACGAGGATGTGGAACGGGTCGTCTCGGAGCGCACCATCACCCTGCTCGAAGCCCGGATGAGGGCGCGCGACCGGTTAAAAACCGAGCGGATGGAGCGCTTCTTGAACCTGGCCCGCAGCCTGGCTGAAGGCGAGGAAAGCGCCGGATTGCTGGCGATGCTACTGGATGATTTTTACCAGGAGACGTTTCACCCCCCGCTGATCGCCGCCGCAAGTGTAGAAGAAATCCACAAGCAGCGCATCGGCGCGAAGAAACCGGGCGACAGAGAGCGCTCGCGGCGCTCGCGCGGGCGCTCGGGGAGGTGAAGTCGATGCGCACCCACGGTTTTCGCGTGCGCCGCATGGAATCGGAGGCGGACTGGTGGCGCGTGCGCTCTTTGCTGGTCGATACGCTGTTGTTGGCAGGGCCAGGGTTCAACTGGGAAGTGCGGCGCTGGGACGGTAACCGCTTTCACCGGGAAGGCGGGCCCGAACTCGCCGAGCGGTTCCGCCGTTTCGGTCTATGGGAAACCGATGATGGCCTGCTGGTTGGAATTGCCCACTCGGAAGGGTCGAGGGGCGACCTGCAGTTGAACCTTAATCCGGCGTACCGGGCGCAGATCGAGGGAGAAATGGTGGCCTGGGCCGAGGAGCACCTGGCGGTGTCCGGTTCAGACGGTGTGCCTACCCTGGAGATGAGCGTGATCGAATATGACACCCCGCGGCAGCGGGTGCTCGCGGAACGCGGTTGGGTCAAAGGGGAATGGGACAGCGTGGTGCGGCGCATGTACCTGCAAAGCCAGATGATTCCGGCAGTGAGCCTCGCAGAGGGGTATCGCCTGCGCACGACCCGCCCAGGAGACCGGAAAGATTGCCTGCGCATGGCAGAGGTGCTCTGCGCGGGGTTCGACCGGCCCGGTTTTCATACCGCGGAGGAGTACTGGAATTTCAGCACCCTCTCGCCCTCCTTCCGCCACGACCTGAACCTGGTCGCGGAAGCGCCGGACGGGTCGTTTGCCGCGCATGTCGGGCTGACCTTCGACCAGGCCAACCGCTATGCGGTATTCGAGCCGGTCTGCACCCACCCCGAGCACCGTCGCAAAGGGCTGGCGCAGCAGTTGATGTTCGAGGGGCTGCACCGGTTGAGGGCGCTCGGGGCGCAGATCGTAGAGGTGGGCACAGGCACAGCCGAGGCCGCCAACGCGCTTTACGAGTCGATCGGCTTTAGCGAAGCCCACCGCTGCTTCACCTGGCGGAAAACCGTCGCGTAGGCGATTGCTTTAGGATCTACTTGTAGTAAGTATGGGTTGTTAATTTGCGCGGCGTAGCCGCGCAAATTAACAACCAAGAGAATCGTATCAAACCACCAGTTTCTCCCATTCGACCATCAGGCTGTCGAGGGTGGCCTGGGCGTGTGCGACTTCCCAGCTCAGCTTGTGAACCCGTTCGTGGTGCTGAGCCTGCCCGGCTTTTTGAATCTCGCTCGACAGGCGCTGGATGGTGCGCTCGTGCTCATGGATGCGCTCCTCGAGCAGAGCGAGGGCTTGCATGCGCTGGCGGGTCTCCTTGCTGTTGTCGCGCACCAGCGGTTTTGGCTGCAGCAGCACCTGGCGGGCTGGGCCTGACGACGCAGATGAGGCGCGGCGCAAGATAAATTCGCGGTAGGTGCCTTCGAATACCTGCAGTCTGCCGCCACGGATCTCCCAGATGTGGGTCGCCAGGCGGTTGATCAGGTAGCGGTCGTGCGAAACCAGCAAGATCGTCCCGTTAAAGTTTTCGAGCACTTCCTGCAAGGCCTCGCGCGCGGGTATATCGAGGTGATTGGTCGGCTCATCGAGCAGGAGGAAGTTCGATCCCTCCAGGGCCAGGATCGCCAGCGCCAGACGCCCGCGCTCACCGCCGCTTAATGAGCCGATCAACTTGAAAACGTCCTCTCCACGAAAGAGATATTGCGCCAGGTGATGGCGCGCCTGTTCGTTGTCCATCTCCTTGTGGCTGAGCAATTCATCGATCACGCTGTTGGAAGGGTTCAATCCGTCATGCGCCTGGGCAAAATACCCGATCTTCAGGCTGGCTCCCGGGTGCAGCTCCCCTTTGAGCGGGTCGAGTTCGCCCAGCAATGTTTTCAGGAAGGTGGTCTTTCCGCTGCCGTTCGCCCCGATTAAAGCGGCACATTGACCGCGGCGCAACTCCAGGTTGTGGATGGTGAAGAGCGTCTTCTTGGGGTAGCCGATGGTCACGTCGCCGGCGCGCAACACGATCGTGCCGCTGCTATGCTCTGTTCCCAGGCGCGGTCGGATGACCGGCGGGCGGTTGCTGCCGAGTGTGATGGCGTTTACCTTGCGGATCGCCTCGATCACATCCAGCGGACGATCGGCGTGCAAGCCGAAGTCAGACCACTTCTTCCCGCTGCGCAGCGCCAGAATGCCAAAATTTTCCACGATCGCCAGGTCGCGCGAGACGCGCCTGAGTAAACCGAGCGCGCGGGCGTGCGAGCTGGCGCGAACCCAGTTGCGCTGGATGAAATCGACCTGGTTGAGCAGGCGCGCTTTTTCCTCTTCGTACACGCGCTCGTAGTATTCCCAGCGTTCCTGCCGTTGCAGCAGGTACGCCGAGTAATTGCCTTTATACTCTTCGATGCCGATGCGGCTCATCTCCCAGATGCGGTTGACCGTGTTGTCGAGGAAGAAGCGGTCGTGGCTGACGATCAGCACCGCTCCCTGCCACTCTTGCAGGATGTGTTCAAGCCATTCCACTGCTTCGATGTCGAGGTGGTTGGTTGGCTCGTCGAGCATGAGCAGGTCCGGTTTCTCGAGGAGCAGGCGCGCCAGCAGGGCGCGGGTTTTTTGACCACCGGAGAGGTGGTTAAGCGGCAGGTTCCAGGTGTCTTTGCCTAGGCCCAATCCCTCGAGGGTCTGCTGGATGCGCAAATCGTAGTCGTACCCACCGGCTTGCTCGAAAGACTCCTGCAGGCGCCCGTAGGCTTCGAGCAATTCTTCGGTGTAACTGCCCGCCGACATGAGCGCTTCCATCTGGTGGAGGTGCGTCTGTTGATCCTGTAGATCGCTGAAAACGGTCTGCATCTCGGCATACACGCTGTTGTCGCGGTCCGCGAAAGCCTCGACGGCCTCCTGGCGCAAGTAGCCAATCCGGCGGCCGCGGGCTATGTTGACCTTGCCGGCGGTGGGCTGGTTGATCCCGGCAAGGATGAGCAATAACGACGTTTTCCCGATGCCGTTTGGACCGATCAGGCCAATCTTGCTGTCATCAGCGATCGAGACGCTGATTCCACGAAAGAGGTCGAAAGCGCCAAAGGAAAGTCCCAGGTTATCAGCGGTTAAGATAGACATTGCATCCTCCAACAGTCGATAAAACAGGCAACAACCTATTCGGGTAAGAACAACCGGCCCCAGGGAGGTGCACCCGCGGCCGGCCGGTGGAAAGATCAAATGGAATAAAAAGGCCGCGGGCGAGTGCACCGCGGCCAACAAAGCTTCGTATAGCTATACCGTCAGCAGGCGCACTCCGATAAGGAAACGGATAAACCACCGCCCCTGGAGCACCGAACGAACACAGTAACCTGCCCGACAACGCAAAACATAAAATCCTCTTATCTATATACGTGCAACTACGGAAAAAGTTTATCACAAATTTTAACGGGTTGTCAAGCAATCGACCGGCATACCCCCAGGGAAGCCGCTGTTCATCACACGCCACAACATCCCATCAGAGAGCCAAATCCATAAGAGGTGACCATCAAGGTGTAGGTCTGGGGAGAACAGAGCGGGTGAGAATACCTCAAGATATAAATTTTATAGAAGAGCCGGTTATTGACCTGGGTCTGCCTGGCGATCTGTTGCCAATCGATCACGACATTCAATCGCGACACAGTCCAATCCTCGGGGTAAGGACCCAGGTGGGGCGTGTGCGATCCACTGAACAATTCAAGCTCATGCGCTTTCAAAAACGCTATGAAATCTTCCTTATCATCGATCATGAGTCGGAAGCGGTACCATTGTTCCGGCCCGCAATTTGGAACGCCGGGAAAGCGGAATATGCCAAAGGGAAACAGGAAGTAGTGGATGAGGATTAAGAGCACGATTGTCCCCAGCCAATAGCCAAATCGTTTCAAGCGCCTGGACATTTCTCGCTCCCTCCTTACTATACCTCGCAGTAATTGGCATTACAATGAAAAAGAAAAGCCCGGCGACTTTGAGAAGACCCTGCTAGCCAACAGGGGACCGTTCGCCAACTGGAAATCAGAGGGGAGAGTCGGTCAGATTCTCGGTTGTTGTGTAGATCGCATTTCGATGAAGGAGAGCGATATGGACCAGGCCTTGTTCCTTCGGGCGGCAGACTTCATCTGGCGCAACGCGCGCCTGCTCGACAGGCGGCTGTTCGCCTTTTGCTTCCTGGGAGATTCGCCCCGCCTCGTGGCGAATGCTTTGAAAGCCTACCAGAATGAGGATGGCGGTTTTGGCAGCGCCCTGGAACCCGACAAGCGCACGCCGCATTCGCACCCCGTGGATGTACAGGTCGCGCTGGAAACCCTCGATCAGGTCGACCTGTTGCGCGATCCCGGCGTTCAGCGCGAGCTGATCCTGCCGGCCTGTGAGTTCCTGCAAACGATTGCCACCGAAGAAGGCGGCGTGCCTTTCTCGCTCCCGACGGCCAATCCGTATCCGAAGATGGAATGGTGGGAAGCACCCGAACACCCGCCGGCTGCGTTGAATCCTACCGCGGCGATTGCCGGCATGTTGTTGAAATCCGGGGTAGAGCATCCCTGGCTGGCCGGCGCGACTGAATTTTGCTGGCGGAACATCGCCACCAGTGAGACGACGCAATACCATGATCTGCTCCCGATGATCGCCTTTCTGATCCACGTTCCCGAGCGCGACCGCGCTGAGAAAGAGCTGGCGCGCATTGCGGATCGCATCCGCACGTCGGGCGTGGTGTCTTATGACCGCAAGCAACCCGGCTATCTCAAATTCCCCCTGGATTGGGCGCCGACGCCCCAGCATTTCTGCCGGAGTCTGTTCAGCGACGAGGTGATCCGCAATGACTTGCGAGGGCTGGCTGACCAGCAACAGCCCGATGGCGGTTGGCCGATCTCCTGGCAGCCGGTCAGCACCGCCGTGGAGCTGGAGTGGCGCGGCTCGTCCACCGTCCAGGCGCTGTGGACGCTGGCTTGCTATGAGCGAGAGGCCGGGTAATCCTTAATTTGCCGGACGGACTGGTGAAATATCCGGGGAGATCGGTGAGTTTTCATTGAGGAAATGTCATGTTTCACCGCAGGATGGCGTCGCTGATCGTATCGCTGATCTGTCTCGGCGGCACCCTGTTGATTTCCCGTCCGGTTCATTCGGGTGGGGTCCAGTCGGTTTCATTTATCAACGTCGGGCAGGGCGACGCCATTTTGCTGCGGGATGGCAACGGCTTCGACGTTTTGGTAGATGGCGGTAAGCGAGGCGCGGCGGACGAAGTCCTGGCTTACCTGCGCGCCCAGGGCGTGACCGACCTGGATTACATCGTGGCGACCCACCCCGACGCCGACCATGTCGGTGGGTTGATCGGTGTGCTGGGGGCAGACGACATTCCGGTGTTGGGCGCTCTTTATAACGGCTGCCCTGGCGATACGCAAACCTGGAACGACCTTCTCAGCGCAGTCGCCGCCGAAGGCCTGACGCCCCTCGCGCTGCGGTACCCGGCGGTCTTAGCCTGGGGTGAGATGAGCGTGTATGTGTTGCATCCGGCAACGGGCACCCCGTGCCGTTCCGAACCCAATCAGGACAGCCTGGTGCTGCGGGTCGATCACGGCACCGTGCGCTATCTGCTCACCGGCGACATCGACTCCACGATCGAAGCCACCGTGGTGGCTCGCCAGACGCCCGTGGCGGCGCAGGTGCTCAAAGTGTCTCATCACGGCAGCGCATCGGCGTCCAGCGCGCCATTCCTCTCAGTGGTAGATCCGTTTGAAAGCGTGATCTCGGTGGGCAAGAACAGCTATGGTCATCCGGAACCCGAGACGTTGACCCGGTTGACCCAATCCGGCTCGCGCATCTGGCGCACCGATCGCAGTGGCACCATCCGCGTGGAAAGCGACGGCAGCGGCTACTGGGTGATCCCGGAGTTTATCCTCGAGCAATTCTTCTTGCCGGTCATTCTGAGCCAAGATTAATCATTAACCAGGATGAATTGGGGTAAAATGGTGGGGAGAAGTCTCCCTGGTTTATTGTTTCTGTTCTCCCAACTTGGAAAATGTTTGACCCCATCCGGCCCAAACGTCCCACAATCGGAGTCCTGGCAGGTTGGCAGGTATATGCCGGTACATTGGACAGTTTTCTATCCAATGTCATTCGAGGCGTTCAGGCGGCTGCCCGCCAGATGGATTGGAACCTGCTCATCGGTTGCGGGGTTATCCAATCGGGTCTTCACGACAGCTCGATCCGTCCCGCCTGGCCCATCCAGGCCCCTGGCGTCGACTTCATCCCGGTCGGGCCGTGGAACTGTGATGGCATCCTGGCGATCCCTCCATTTCACCACGAAGCCGGGTTACCGTACTTTCTCGATCTGCGATCCAAGGGATTTCCGGTGGTGTTCACCGGAGATTGGGAAGCCGGTCCGGGCGCGGTGGTGGACAACCTGAACGGGGTCAAACAGGCGGTCTTTCACCTGGTTGAGCACGGTCACCAGCAGATTGCATTTATCGCCGGCAGGAACCGCAGCGTGGAAGGCGACAGCATGTCACGCTTGAAGGGCTATCAACAGGGGTTGATGGAAGCCGGCCTGGCGTACGACCCTCACCTGGTCGAATTTGGGCTCCACAACGAGTGGGGCGGGTATGAAGCGCTCAATCGCCTGCTGGTCAAAAAGCGTCCCTTCACCGCCTTGATCGCCAGCAACGACCAATCTGCGATCGGGGCGATCGCGGCGCTGCGCGAAGCCGGTCTGCAGGTCCCGCATGATGTGGCTGTGATCGGCTTCGACGATCGCCTCGAAGGCAGAGCGCATATCCCTTCACTGACCACCGTGCATTACCCCATGTACGAGATGGGATACCGGACAGCCGAAGTGTTGCAGGGCATATTACAGGATGGCTGGAAAAATCCTCCGGTAGTGCGCGTGCCAACGCACCTGTTGATCCGGGAATCGTGCGGTTGCATGCCCGGAGATGAGGACCTGTGGAAGACCAGCCTGGGGGAGGCGCAGCCGGTGTACCTTTACAGCAATTTCAACGGCGATATTAAGGAGAAGACCGCCGCTGAAATCTGTGGCACGCTGTTTTACAACATGGGGCGCGTGGGGCTTCGTGATATCGAGTTGTTGAGCCGGCGGTTGACCGCCAACTTCACCACCAGCCTCGAACGGAAGGATTCGGCATTGTTCCGGCGCTCGCTCCAGCAGATCCTGGAATATGTCGCACTGCAAGACGAAGATTTGCATGCCTGCCAAAGAGCCATCGGTATCTTGCGCCAACGGCTGCCGGAAATGCCTGAATGCTGTTTCCCGGATCGCTTTAAATTCGCCGTTGACATGCTAGACCAGGCGCGGGTTTTGATCAGTGAATTGACCCGGCGCGAGGCTTCGCGCTTGATGGTCACCAACGCGCAGCAGGCAGAGATCACGGCTCAGATGAGCGCGCATTTCTCGACGGCTGCCAACGAAATCGAGCTGGTCGAAATCTTCAATCGCTTCATCCCGCAATTGGGGATCAAACATGCCGAGGTGTTCTTTTTTGAAGCGGATGGCGAGGATGCCTATGCCTGGAGCAGGCAGGCGGGTGGACCCAATGCCAAAGGAATCGAGCGCCGTTTCGTCACCAGGCAATATCCGCCCCCAGGGCTTTACCCGGAAAGCGAGCCGGTGAACCTGGTGCTGCTCCCCTTACAGACCAGCCAGGGATCGATCGGATACATGGCCTTCGACGGCTCTCGCCTGGAGCTGTATGCGATGATCATGAGCCAGTTTATGGCGGCGCTCAATGGGATTCAACTGTATCAGGCGGCGGTCAGATCACGCAAAGAGGCCGAAGAAGCCAACCGGTTGAAGAGCAGTTTTCTCTCGATGGTCAGTCACGAGCTGCGCACACCGCTCAACCTGATCTCCGGAATCAGCAACATGCTGCTGCGCGAGCGTGAGGCAAAAGCCGGCGAGTCTGCCAGGGTCAACTGGGATGACCTTGAGCGCATCTATATCAGCGCGCAGCACCTGGATGGATTGATCCGCGACGTGATCGAGTTGGGCAGCCTGGATGTGGGTAACGTCAGCCTGGCGATGGAACCCATGGACCTGGTGGAGGTGCTCGATTCGGTCACCGTGATCGGCAAGCAACTGACACGCGATAAAGGCCTGGAGTGGATTTCAGAATATCCACGCAATTTGCCGTGGGTTCTCGGAGATCGAACTCGCCTGCGCCAGGTCATCTTGAACCTGGTCACCAATGCGGTCAAATTCACCACCCATGGGCATGTGATGCTAGCCACCTACCAGGAAGGTCATAGCCTGACTGTGGCGGTCAGCGATACCGGCTTGGGCGTTCCGCTGGAGGAGCAGGAGTTCATTTTTGATGAGTTCCGCCAGTCTTCGCGCACCACCGCGCGAGGCTTTGGCGGTTTTGGCCTGGGGCTATCCATATGCCGGCGGTTGGTTGAGATGCACGGCGGGAAATTGGCCGTTTGCTCGTCTGGCAACGAGGGCGAAGGGTCGATGTTCTTTTTCTCGTTGCCGTTTATTGAAAAGCCCATACCCCTGGATCAAGCGACGGAAAGCCTGGAGCAGGCCCAGCAGGTGTTGATCCTGGCCAAAAACGAGATTGGTGGGCGCAGCCTCGAGAGCGACCTGAAGCAGCGCGGGATTAACGCGGTGTTGCAAAGCTCAGGCGATGTGAACCAATGGCGCGATTGGATTTTTCACGGCCGGCCAGACGCGGTGATCCTGGACCGCGCCCTGACGGCAGAACACGGTTGGGAGCTTCTCAAACACATCAAATCCAAACCTTCTACCGCCAGCATCCCGGTGTTTTTCTATACCCTGGATGATATCGAGGAAGGTTGCGGCTCGTTGCTCGAGATGGATTACATGACCAAGCCGGTCGATGCGGCTGTCTTAACCGAAACCCTGATGAACATGGATTTACAGAAATCCGGCGGCGATGAGAATGATCTGTTCCGCGAAAAAACCGTCCTGATCGTGGACGACGACCCGGGAATCCTCGAGCTGCACAGCCGGATTGTGAAGGCGCAATCTCATTTCAACCGGGTGATCCAGGCGCAGAGTGGGCGACAGGCTTTGCATTACATCCACCAGGAATCCCCGGATTTGATCCTGCTCGACCTGATGATGCCCGATATGGACGGGTTCGCCGTGTTAGAGGCGATCCGCGAGAAGGATGCCAGCCGGAATATTCCGGTGGTGGTGGTCACCGGTCAGACGCTTTCTGAAGAAGACATGTTGCGGCTCAACCAGGGGGTCGTGTCGGTGCTTGGGAAAGGCATGTTCAACCGGCAAGAGACCCTGGATGCGCTTTCAGCCGCAGTGACCCATTCCCGCCGCCCGGGAACCGAGGTTCAACGCCTGGTCTTGAAGGCGATGGCCTTTATCCATACCCATTACCAGGATCCAATTTCGCGCAGTGACATGGCAGCTTACGTGGGGGTCAGTGAACGCCACCTGGCGCGTTGTTTCCAGGCGGAAATCGGCCTGACACCGATAACCTATCTCAACCGATTCCGGGTGAAAGTTGCCAAGGCTCTGCTGGATGATGGTCAGTTAAGCATCACCGAGGTGGCGTTGGAAGCCGGCTTTTCGTCAGGCGGGTATTTCACCCGGGTGTTCCGAGAGGAAGTCGGCATTTCGCCACGCACCTATCTGCAAAGCAAGTGCGCGGTGCGCGCTTAGCACTGGGTAGATGTCATTGGTTGGGTTATTGGGTGGCAAAGCCCCCCAAATATCCTGTCGCAACCATTCTGACTGGTCGTCCAGCCATCTTTTCCACCTCCAAATAAGATTGTCCGAGAAATACAAGTGTTCGTCCGAATAATGGAAGATTTTTCCCCTTGCGATCCGTTAAATTAATCCTGGAGGGGAATCTTGCTTAAAAGCGTCTATCCTGGGTGAAATGGCGCGTCAGGAGGCTATGGCTCAGACCACGAAGCCAACCATACTGGTGATCGGTGCGGATTCGCATTTTTGCTACCTGATGCGAAGATACGTGCGCGAAAGCGCTCATCCGCTCTTGTTCGCGATTCCAGATGAACAGGCGGTATCGTTGGCTACGCAAGAAAGACCGGCGCTGATCGTGATGGAGTCCGGGCCAAATGCGATCTTCAGCAGGAATTTGCTACCGAAACTGAAGACAAATGCGTCCACCTCCTGTATCCCCGTGGTATTATGTTCATGGAATGAAGATGAATACCCAGCTTCGACTCCAACTGCAGATGTGCACCTGCGGTTGCCCATCCTGTACGGCGATTTTTTATGCGTTCTGGGTGACCTGGGAATCTAAAGCATCTCTCTGAGTACGGTTCAATGAATAAGCTAAAGTCTTTTTCTGGTTACGCCATCGCGTATGTGATGTGGATTGTTTCGTTTCTGCTGTGGCTCGTTTTCATGCTGATTGGTCGCGAAATGCTGAACGGCATGTTGGGTCTTTACTATATCGGCGAATCGTTTCAACGGGTGAACTCCGCAAAAATGTTCGACCGGATTTTCATGTTGGGCACCGGCTTGATCTGGGTGGTTTTGATGATCGCCGTGGAAAATTACTTCCGGCGCGGCGTGGCCGCCGGCGATCTTTGGCGCCGCATCGGTCGGGTGATCGGCCCGCAGGTGTTATTGATCTTCGTGGTGGATATCTTGAAAGCGGTTTTTGTGGACCCCACGCCGGTCTACTGGTTGCGCTGGGTGATTTGCGCCGCCGAGCTGATCTTCGGCGTGGGAGTCGTCTGGCTGTCTTATCGCCGGCAACCGGTCAACCCACCTGTCACTTCCCTCAGTTAAGGTACAATTCTCTCATCGTTATCCGTTAAATTGGCGTCGGCGCACTCTCCGGTTTTCAGGCAGTTCGAGAGAAATTCGCGCGCCAAAATCGATGGCACTACCTCAGCGTCTGGAGAAGAACTGAATGGCCCCTTCATTGTTACCGTTTGCTTTGCAAGATGGTTTTGTCGATCATTGGTTAACCGCTGGTCCCGTCGCTGTACCTCTCGAAGGTCACCCCGCTTTCCTGGATCCGAAAACGAAAAAACAAATTGCGGAACGCTTTCACGATCCAAAGTCGGGCGTCACGCGCATGCCGGTGGAACCCGGGCCGCTCGTGGAAGCGAAGTTTAGCGTCGGGAAACTTGAAACGGAATGGGGATACTTTCACTGCTCGAGCGACCACCTGATCGACCACTCGGTCTCTTTTCTGGCTCCCCATTTTGTCCGCACCTGGGCCTACGCGCAGATAACCAGCCCGGTTGCCCAGAAAGGCGCGTTTGTGCTGACGGCCGCCGGCCCTGCAGATGTGTGGGTCAACGATCAGCCGACCTTTCAGGTTGCCGACTCCCCGGACTCGCCCTCCCATTTTTCATTCGAAGCGGACTTGAAAGAAGGCACAAACGAAGTCGTCGTTCGCTTGAGCGGAGTGGCGGCCCCGGATTGTCTCTTGGTGATGGCTCTTCACGTCCAGGCGCAAGGGGCCGCGGTGGCTATTCCGACCTTAATCCCCTCGGTTGAGCGGCGCCAGGAGTTGGAGAGCGTGGCTGATCAGGTCTGGCTGGACCGCGATGTGTACACCGCCGATGACCAGGTGCGCCTTCACTGGCCTCCCGACCTGGAAAAAGCCGCATTCAACGATGTGCGTTTCCAGACCGCCAGCGGGCGAATCTACGCGCAAGCCGAGGATGTCGGCAACCCAGGGCAAGCGCTCTTCCTGGGCAATCCCGTGGGGCTATCGGAAGGGCCCTACAACGCGCTGATCATGCCGCGCGCCTGGGAGTTGTACGAGTCGGAAATCCGTGTGACCCGTTACCTGCCGGCCTGGCTGACCGGCCCGAATCGTTTCTCGAGCACGCTCTATGGCTCGGTGCCCGATCGCAAGCGCGAGGCGTTGGTCTATGCCATGCGCCATGAAGGAGAGTTGTTCGCTGAGGTTGCCCGCATGGCGCTTGGCCGTTGGGGTGATGTCCAGGCGCAGAACATTCGCAAAGCGATCGAGGCGGTCGACGCCAACCGGTTGAACGCCCTTGAGCAATTGCTTGGCCTGTTGGGCGCGGTGGCGCGATTCGGCAGCCAGCCGGAGTTTCCGCGTTGGATCAAAAAGGAGATCAAAGCCTGCGCCTTGCGCTTCGCTTTCTCTGCGGAAAACGTTGTGGGTGATTCCTCGCAGACATCGCCGGAAACGAGCGTGCTGCTGCTCTTTGCCTGCAAGGTGCTCGCCGGGCAGCTTTACCCGGACGGTGAATTCACCGCTACCGGCGAAAGCGGGAAAATCTTGCGAAAAACGGGTGAAGGCCAGGCCATGGCCTGGATGCAGGCGCATGGGAAATGGGGCTTCGCCGGTTGGGACTCGCCCCAATTGTACGCCGACACCTTGATGGCGCTCTCGTACCTGGTGGATTTTGCGCGGCACGAGGCGCTCTGGGAGCTTGGCTCGGTGCTGATGGATAAGATGTTCCTTTCGCTGGCCTTGAATTCATTCAAGGGATGTTTCGCCTCGACTCGCGGACGCTCCACCACCCTCGAGGTGAAGAGCGCGTATCTCGAAGCGACCAGCGGCATCACGCGCCTGTTCTGGGGACTGGGTGTCTACAACCAGCACATCGCCCCGCTGGTGAGCCTGGCCTGCCAGCGCAAGTACGAATTGCCGTTGATCCTGGCGGAAATTGCGGTGGGGCAGCAGGAGGAGCTGCTCAATAAAGAACAGCACGGAGCGGGCGATGTGCGAGTCAATAAGGTGACGTACCGCACCCCGGATACCATGCTGGCTTCCGCGCAGGATTATCGCCCAGGCCAGCCGGGCAAGCGCGAGCACATCTGGCAGGCCACCCTGGGTCCGCAAAGCCCGGTGTTTGTCAACCATCCCGGCAGTATGTCGCAAAACGACGTTCACGTGCCGAATTTCTGGCTGGGGAACGGTGCTCTGCCGCGCGTGGCGCAATGGAAAGATGCGCTGATCGCGCTCTACCGCTTGCCTGCCGATGCCCGGCTGGATTTTACCCACGCTTACTTCCCTACCGCGACCTTTGATGAGTATGTCATCCGCGATGGCATGGCGTTTGCCCGCAAGGGAGACGGCTACCTGGCGTTGACGGCGGCGCAAGGGCTGCGGCTGATCGACCGGGGGCGCACGGCCTTTCGCGAGCTGCGCTCTGGCGGGCGTGAGAATATCTGGGTCTGCCAGATGGGACGTGCCGCCCTGGACGGCGACTTTGCAGCTTTCCAGGAGAAGGTGCTGGCGTCCAGGCCCCAATTTGACGGGCTGGCGATCGATTGGCAGACGATTCGAGGCGATGCGTTGCAGTTTGGCTGGCAGTCGCCGCTGCGGGTCAATGGGAACGAGCAACCCTTGAGCGGGTTCAAGCATTTTGACAACCCCTACACCCAGGCCGACCTGCCCTGTCAAGAAATGGAGGTGCGCACCGAACATTACCTGTTGCGCCTGGACTTCCAGGAGACGTAGACGGGATTCCGTGAACGTTTCCGAACTTGTCCTAATAATCCAAAACCATGTCCTTAAATTACTATAATTTTCCTTTCGAATTTGGTATGGTAAACAATATGCCGGATTCACGCAACGTAAAAGGGGATATGTTGTCCTGGCGCGCTGTACGGATCCGCAGCCGGTGCGCGGCACCGGACGTCGTTTCCGATTTCCCTTTTCATTTCAATTGGAGGAAAGAGAATGGATCGCAAGCTAAAACGTCGTGATTTTATAAAGCTCTCTTCAGTGGCATTCCTGGGAGCTGTGGCGGCCGCGTGCAGCCCGCAGCCGGCTGAGACGCCGACATCCGCGCCGCCCGCTGCTGAGCCCACCAAGGCCCCTGAAGCTGAGCCAACCAAGGCCCCCGAAGCGGAAGCCACTCAACCCCCGGCTGCTTCGAAAGAGCCCCCGATGCTCCAGGCGAAAGTCGACAGTGGCGAGTTGCCCCCGCTCGAGGAGCGCCTCCCGGAGAATCCCTTTGTGGTCTCCAATCGCACCAACGGCATTGGCGTGTATGGCGGCGAGCTGCGCGTCAACAGCTTTGACCCGGTGTGGTGGGTGAGCGCTTACGACATCTTCTGCGAGCGCCTGCTGCACTACTCCGACCAGGACGGATCGACGATTGTCCCCAACGTGCTCGAGAGCTGGGAAGTCTCACCGGACGGCAAGGTCTGGACGATGCGCATGCGCAAGGGCATGAAATGGGACGACGGTGAGCCGATCACCAGCGAGGACGTGCGCTTCTGGTGGGAAGATCACCAGGCTGACACCCGCATCAACGCCAACCCCTGGTGGCAGTTCCGCTTCGGCGGCGAGAACATGAAGGTTGACATCCTGGACGATTTCACCTTCCGCTTCACTTTCGCAGCCCCCTTCGGCAACTTCGCCGCGCACATGACCCGCTGGACCGGCAACGATGGCTTCATGTGGCCTTCGCACTACCTCAAGCAGTTCCACGCCACCTACACCGACGAAGCCTCGCTGGTTGAAATGGCCAAAGCCGCTAACCTCGAAACCTGGGTGCAGTTGTACAACTCGAAGATCGTCCCAGGCGTGTGGGGCGGTCCGGATGGCATCCTGGAATACCCCAAGTACTTCATGTTCAAGGTTGTTGACCACCCCAAGGAAGGCGTCTACCTGTGGGAGCGCAACCCCTACTTCTGGAAGGTGGATGAGCAGGGCAACCAGTTGCCGTACCTCGACACGATGCGCATCGACTATGCGGCCAACACCGAGGTGACCAAGCTCAAGGTGGCCCAGAGCGAGCTGGACTGGCTTGGCATGCACGAAGTGACCATGATGGAATACCCCTTCTACAAGGAGAACGAACCCAAGGCCAACTTTGTGGTGGGCGATTACATCTCCTGCATGGGTGACCGGGTAACCTTCTTCCCCTATCACACGGTTTACAAGGATGACGGCACGTTGGACGAGGGTTTGACGGAGATCGTGCGCGATTATCGCTTCGTCAAAGCGCTCTCCCTGGCGATCGACCGCGAGGAGATCAACCAGTCCGTATTCTTCGGCACCGCTCGCATCGGGCAGATGTCGCCCATGCCCGCGTCCAAGTATTACAAGGAAGAGTATGGCACTGCCTTCGCAGAGTATGACCCCGACGCCGCCAATGCGTTGCTGGATGAGATGGGCCTGAAGAAAGGCGCCGATGGCATGCGCACCCGCCTGGATGGCTCCAAGTTGACCTACAACATCGAGCATTCCGGCATCCGCGTCGGCCCGGCCGTCCCCAAGATCTGCGAAATGGTCGCCGCTTACTGGCGCGAAGTCGGTATCGACGCCACCAGTAAAGAAATTCAAGACTCGCTGTTGGTTGAGCGGAAGCGCAATGCCCAGGTGCACTGCACGGTGTGGCACGCCGACCGCTGCACCGACATGCTCCTGCACATCGAGCCGCAGTGGTTCATCCCCACCTCCGACGGTGGACAGGGCGGCTGCGATGCCAAGTGGGGTCAATGGTACCTGGCCGCCGATAAGTCCGCGGAAGGCCTCGTGGAACCCCCCGATGAGATCAAGAAGCTGCTCTCGACGTTTGACCAGATGACCGCCGTGGTCGACGAGAACGAGCGCGTGGCCCTTGGCCAGCAAATCTTCGATTGGCTCGCCGAGAATCCGCTGCAAATCGGTCTCATTCTGGAGTGCCCGGCTCCGTTGCTGGCTAACAAGAACCTGCGCAACCTGCCGCCGGCCAAAGCCTACATCGGCTGGGACACCTACGGCCTCTCAACCTACCACCCCTGCGCCTGGTATTACGAGGGCGGAGTTCGTGCGTAGTGCCTGTTGAGTAAGAAAAACTACCGGATGTAGCCCCTCCTCGGGACTACGTCCGGTAGTTCATTAGAACGCGGTCCGCGCGTTGCCCAACAGTCAAGGAGGTGAACTCCATGGTTAATTACATTCTGATGCGCCTGCTGCGCATGATTCCCCAAATGATCATCATCTCGGTGATCGGGTTTGTCATCATTCAGCTTCCGCCGGGCGATTTTCTCACCGAGCGGATCAACCGCCTGAAGGCTTCGGGTCTCACGGTCGACGAGGCTGAGGTTGCTCGGTTAACCAACATGTACGGCCTGGATAAACCGATGCATCAGCAGTACCTCAAATGGATTGGGAATATTGTCACGAAGGGCGATTTCGGTTACTCCTTCGTGTTCAGCAAGCCGGTCAACCAGATTATCGGCTCGCGCATGGGCATGACCTTCTTTATCGCGTTCCTGGCATTTGTCGTTTGCTGGTCGTTTGCCATTCCGGTCGGCATCCTGGTGGCGGTGAAGCAGTACTCGTTCATCGATTACTTCTTCACCTTCCTCGGTTTTATCGGCCTGGCGGTGCCGGGGTTCCTCCTGGCGCTGGTGTTGATGTACCTATCCTTCTCCGTGTTCGGGCTGAAAGTGGGCGGACTGTTCTCTCAGGAATACTTGACTGCGCCCTGGAGTTGGGCTCGTTTCGTCGACTTCTTGAAACACATCTGGCTGCCGGTGATCATCCTGGCGATCGGCGGCACGGCAAACCTGATCCGCACCATGCGCGCCACCATGCTGGATGAGCTGCGCAAGCAATATGTCACCGTGGCGCGCGCCAAGGGGCTGTCGGAGCTGAAAGTGCTCCTGCTCTACCCGGTGCGCATCGCGATCAACCCCATCGTCAGCACCTTCGGGTGGCTGCTGGTGTGGTTCTTCTCCGGCGGGACTGTGGTTGAGATCGTGCTCAACCTGGATACCGCCGGCCCAGTTTTGTGGCGCGCCCTGATGAACCAGGATATGTACACGGCCGGCGCGTACATCATCCTCATCGGGCTGCTGACCGCGATTGGCAGCCTGGTATCCGATTTGCTGCTCGCGGCGATCGACCCGCGCATTCGCTTTGGTGGATTGGAGACGGCATGAGCACACTGGCCTGGTTACGCAGTCGCAACCGGAAAAAGGCTGTTGCCGACACGACCAAAGACGAGGCTTTTTATCGCGCCGGGCAATGGCAACTGGTCTGGTGGAAATTCCGCCGCCACAAATTGGCTAACCTGGCGATGGTCGTGTTAGGCATCTTCTATTTCATCGCCATTTTTGCCGAGATCGTCGCCCCCTGGGACCCGCTGCACCGCATGAAAGAGTACGCGGCGATGCCGCCAATGAAAGTCTACCTGTTCGACTACAACGGGCAATTCCGTGGACCTTTCGTGTACAACATGGTTTTCGGACGCGACCCGGTGACGTTGAGACCGGTCTATCAACTCGATTTTGACACCATCTTGCCGGTCAAGCTGTTCGTCAAAGGCGACCCGTATAAGCTGTGGGGGCTATTCTCGATGGATCGGCACCTGTTTGGTGTCGAGTCTCCCGACCGGGCAGCGCCGTACCCATTCTTCTTGTTGGGCACCGACAGCCTGGGACGCGATTTGCTCTCGCGCATTTTCTTCGGCGGGCGCATCTCGCTCACGGTCGGATTGATCGGCGTAACGCTTTCGTTTGTGTTCGGATTGTTGCTGGGTGGGCTTTCGGGGTTCTTCGGCGGGGTGATCGATGAGGTGATCATGCGCCTGATCGACGTCCTTCAGTCGCTGCCGCAGATTCCGTTGTGGATGTCGCTGGCGGCGGCTTTGCCGCAGGATTGGCCCCAGTTGCGCACCTACTTCTTCGTCACCATCATCCTCTCGATCTTCGGATGGGTCTTCCTGGCGCGCACGGTGCGCGGCAAAATGCTCAGCATGCGCGAGGAAGATTTCGTCATGGCGGCCAAGCTGGACGGTGAAAACGAGTGGAACATCATCACCCGTTACATGCTGCCGGGCTTTGCCAGTTACATCATCGTCTCACTGACCATATCGATCCCGGGGATGATCCTGGGCGAGACTTCGCTCAGCTTCCTGGGCATCGGCCTGCGCGCGCCGACGATCAGTTGGGGGGTGATGCTGCAGGATGCGCAAACCATCCAGACGGTCGCGCTCCTGCCGTGGCTGCTGTGGCCGGTCGTTTTCGTGGTGGTGGCGGTGTTGATGTTCAACTTCCTCGGCGACGGTTTGCGCGATGCCGCCGACCCATATGTGAACTGACAGGTGCCGCATGACAGAGCAGAGCACACTATCCAAAGATCAATCTGTCCTGGTCGAAATCAAGGGGCTGCGCACCTATTTCTACCTGGCTGAAGGGGTTGTCCGCGCGGTGGACGGGGTCGACCTGACGGTCAACCGTGGGGTAACGCTGGGCATCGTGGGCGAGAGCGGATGTGGGAAGAGCATCTCAGCTTATTCGATGCTGCGCCTGGTCCCTCCGCCCGGAAAAATCGAGGGCGGCGAGATCCTTTTCTACAAGACGCCCAAAGATGGCAGCTCGAACCAGGCCGAGATCATCAACCTGACCAAGCTCGATCCCAACGGTGAGACCATTCGCAATATTCGCGGCAACTATATCTCGATGGTTTTCCAGGAGCCGATGACCGCGATGAGCCCGGTGCGGACCGTGGGCCAGCAGATCATGGAAGCCATCATACTCCACCAGAAGTCAGACAAAGCCACAGCGCGCGAGCAAGCCATCGAGATTCTTTCGAAGGTGCGCATGTCACGCCCGGAGAAAGTCGTCGATGACTACCCCTTCCAGCTCAGCGGCGGGATGCGCCAGCGCGCGATGATCGCTATGGCGTTGAGCTGCCGACCGCATTTGCTCATCGCCGACGAACCGACCACCGCGCTGGACGTGACCACCGAAGCCCAAATCCTCAACCTGATGCGCGACCTGCAGGAAGAGCTTGGCATGGGCATCATGTATATCACCCACAACCTGGGGGTGATCGCAGAGATGGCCAAGGAAGTGGCGGTGATGTACATGGGGCGCGTGGTTGAACAGACCGACATCCGCAGCCTGTTCTTCAACCCATTGCACCCGTACACGCAGGGGTTGTTGACCTCCATCCCCCAACTGCGGGATGCGCTTACCTCGCGCGAAAAGGGACGGCTGAACGTGATCAAAGGGATGGTGCCCGACCCCTACGCCCGGCTCAAGGGCTGCCCGTTCCATCCTCGCTGCCCAAAGGTGATCAACGGCGTGTGCGATGAAATCGAGGCGCCGATGGTTGAGGTGGAACCTGGGCACGTCGTCCGCTGCCACCTGTATTCAGGCCAGTGACCATGGCAGAGCGGTTAGAAAGCCAAGAGGTAACCAGCATGACAGATCAGGTGAAATCTACCGAACCTCTGCTCGAGGTGGTCGAGCTAAAGAAATATTTCCCGATCAGACGGGGTTTTTTCAAGCGGGTCGTGGGTCACGTGAAAGCTGTCGACGACCTGAGCTTTGTCATCCAGGAAGGAGAGACGCTGGGGCTGGTGGGTGAAAGCGGTTGTGGCAAGACCACCGCTGGGCGCTCGATTCTGCGGGCGATCAACCCAACGAGCGGACACGTGTACTTCCGCGATCCAACCGCCGGTCGGGTGGATGTGGCGGCGCTGGAATTGGATCAGTTGCGCAGTGTGCGCCGCAACATGCGCATGATCTTCCAGGATCCATATGCCTCGTTAAACCCGCGCATGACGCTGCTGGATATCGTCGGCGCGCCGTTGCGCGCGATGGGCCTGGCCAGTGGCAAGGAGCTGGAAGAACGGGTGGCTGAGATGTTGCGCCGGGTGGGCTTGCGCCCGGAGTATATGCGCCGTTACCCGCACGCCTTCTCCGGCGGGCAGCGCCAGAGGATCGGCCTGGCGCGAGCGTTGGCGCCCAACCCTAAATTTGTCGTCTGCGATGAGCCGGTCTCTGCGCTGGATGTGTCGGTGCAGGCGCAAATTCTCAACCTGATGCAAGACCTTCAGCAGGACCTGGGTCTGACTTTCCTGTTCGTGGCACATGACCTCAGCGTGGTTGCCCACATCAGTGATCGCGTGGCGGTGATGTACGTGGGGAAGATGGTCGAGCTGGCCGAGAAAAAAGAGCTGTTCATGAACCCCAAGCATCCCTACACCGAGGCGCTCATGTCGGCGATCCCCCTTCCCGACCCGCGCCCGCGCGAGAAACGCGTGCTGCTGACCGGAGAGGTGGCAAACCCAGCCAACCCGCCTTCGGGATGTTACTTCCACCCGCGCTGCGCATATGCGAAGGATATTTGCAGCCAGCAAGACCCCGAATTGACCGAGGTGAAACCGGGCCATTTCGCCAAATGCCACTTTGCCCGCGACCTATCCCTGACGGGCGTCAGTGGCATTGGTGTGGCGCAATAAGCTCACATCAGCGGGTGTGCAGCCGTTGCGCTATGAGCCTGGTGGATTTCCATTCACCAGGCTCTTTTTGAGAAAACGACCAACCTTTTTTTGATCTACCGAACAGACCCCTGAAAGGAGCTCATCCATGACCTCGTCCCTCTCCGATTGGCAGAACCCCGCCGTTCAGGAGCGCAACAGAGAACCGGCTCACGTAACCTCACTCCCATATGCCGATGGCGCGTCGGCTCTGACCGGCAAGCGCGAGAAATCGCCCTTCTTCCGCTTGCTGAATGGCGAGTGGAAATTCCGTTACTCGCCGACCCCGCAACAGGCTGCGGAAGATTTCATCGCCCGGAAATATGACGACTCGGCCTGGGATAACATCCCGGTCCCTTCCAACTGGCAGGTGCTCGGCTATGGCATCCCGCGATACTTCGCTGCCCGGTATGCCTTCGACACCTCGGCGTACCCACAGGTGCCCGATGACACCAACGAGACCGGATGCTACCGGACGTCGTTCACCGTTCCAAAAGATTGGGACGGCAGGCGCATTTTTATCGTTTTCGACGGAGTCGATTCGGCTTTCCACCTGTGGATCAACGGGAAGGCGGTCGGTTTCAGCAAAGACAGCCGCCTGCCGGCCGAGTTCGACATCACGGACTATGTGAAGCCGGGCGAGAATCTGCTTGCGGCGCGGGTGTACCGCTGGTCCGACGGCAGTTACCTGGAAGACCAGGACATGTGGTTTTTGAGCGGCATTTTCCGCGACGTGTACCTGTATTCCACCGCCGCCTTGCACGTGAGGGACTTCTGGGTGCAGACCGACCTCGATGCGCAGTACCGCGATGCGCAACTGGATATCCTGCTCAAGGTGCGCAACCATGCGGGACGCGGCGCTAAAAATGTCCAGGTGGAGGCGGAGC
This sequence comes from Anaerolinea sp., assembly GCA_029975965.1. Next base: position 55,875 of record JARKOV010000162.1, read on the forward strand.
TCTTCGACGCGAAAGGAAAGCCCTTCCAGGGTTGGGTCCGGCAAGCCTCGCTGGATGTGCCCGCGCGAGGGGAGAGCGCGGTCCATCTGCAGGGGGAAGTCAAGGCGCCGGAGAAATGGACTGCCGAGCATCCAAATCTCTACACGCTGCTGATCACCCTGAAAGATCCCTCCGGCGCGGTGCTGGAGGTGCAGCAGAGCAAGATCGGCTTCCGCAAGGTGGAGATCAAGGACGGCAAGGTGCTGGTCAACGGCGTCGGCGTCCACTTCCGCGGGGTCAACCGCCACGAGCACATGCCCGACCGCGGGCATGCCGTGACGGTTGAATCGATGTTGGAAGACATCCTGATCATGAAGCAGTTCAACGTCAACTCGGTGCGCACCTGCCATTACCCGGATGACCCGCGCTGGTACGACCTGTGCGACGAATATGGCCTGTACCTGATCGACGAGGCCAACATCGAGTCGCATGGCCTGTGGGACGTGCCGAGCAAAGACCCGGCGATGCGCGAGGCCTTCATGCAGCGCGGGATTCGCATGGTCGAGCGGGACAAAAACCACCCCTCGGTCATCATCTGGTCATTGGGCAACGAGTCCGGCTACGGCCCGAACCACGCGGCGCTGGCCGATTGGATCCACGCCAACGACCCGACCCGGCCGGTGCATTACGAGTCGGCGCGCAACGAGCCCTACCTGGATATCCTCAGCACGATGTATCCACGGCTGGATAAGCTGGTCGAGTTTGCCACGGTGCCCGGTGAAACACGTCCCTTCATCATGTGCGAGTACGCCCACGCGATGGGCAACAGCCCCGGCAACATTAAGGAGTATTGGGAGATCATCGAGGCTTACCCGCGCCTGCGCGGTGGCTTCGTGTGGGATTGGGTGGACCAGGGGCTGGCGCGAAAGACCGAGGATGGCCGCACCTGGTTCGCTTACGGGGGCGATTTTGGCGACGAGCCTTCCGATTTCAGCTTTTGCTGCAACGGCTTGATTTTCCCGGATCGTGGGATCAAACCGTCGATGTACGAATTAAAGAAAGCCTACCAGCCGGTCGCGGTGAAAGCCATCGACCTGAAAACCGGCAAGCTGGAAGTGGTTAACAAGCACTATTTCAGCGACCTGGGTTATCTGCAAGGCGCCTGGCGGGTAGTGTCGGATGGAAAGACGTTGGCCGAAGGTCTTCTGCCGCGGATGAAAACACCGCCCGGCGAAGCGAAGGCGGTCACCATCCCGCTGCCTGAGCTGGCGGTCGTCTGCGGGGCCGAATACTGGTTGCAGGTCAGTTTTAGCCTTGCAAGCAACCAGAAATGGGCGAAAAAAGGCCATGAGGTCGGTTGGGAACAATTTATGCTGCCGGTAGCCGCGCCCGCCGTCCAGGTCACCTCAGCCGAGCAGTTGCCTGAGTTGAAGATCGAACAGGCGCTGGCGCGCAGCGTGTTGAGCGGCAAGGATTTCAGCCTGATCTTCGATACCACCGACGGTCGGTTGGTCTCACTCAAATATGGCGGTCGCGAATTGCTCGCGCAAGGTCCGCAGGTGAGTTTCTGGCGAGCGCCGACGGAGAACGACCTCAACACGTGGGGAGATGAGAAAGCGGCGCTGCGCTGGCGGTCGGTGGGTTACGACCAGCTCGAGGAGGTGGTCGAACACTGTGAGGTCACCCGCCTGACCCCATCCTCCGCCAGGATTGCGGTGAAATCACGCATTCAGGTCAAAAAAGGCGCGACCCTCCCTCCGTTGGAAACCGCTGAGCAGCGCATGGGCATGCTGGCGATGGGCATGAATCACATGCTCACCGATGAGATGCTGGATGCGTTGTGTGAAAGCATGGGGGTGACCACCACGGCGCTGTCGGGTGACAAGAAAATGGATAAAATCCGTGGCCTGTTAGAGGCGATGACGGCGCAAGGGCGCTTGTTTGAGATGATCGTCGCCATTAAGGATGCGCTGCTTGCCTCAGGGCATCCGGTTCCAAATGAGCTGGACCGGATCATCGCGATGAAAGGTTTCGATACCGAGCCAGAACCGCCTAAGCCGGCAGCTTTTGATGCGGAGATCAGCTACACCGTGTACGGAAGCGGCGACGTGTGTGTGGATACCCATGTCCGTCCCCTGGTTGACGGTTTGCCCTTCTTGCCCCGCTTTGGCTTGCATATGGTGCTTCCGGCAGGCTTCGAGCAGGTCGCCTGGTACGGTCGCGGGCCGCACGAGACCTATGTGGATCGCCAGGAAGGCGCCCGGGTGGGCGTTTACACCAGCGACGTCGACGGTCTTTTCGTCCCTTACGTGTTCGCGCAAGAAAGCGGCCACCGCACCGAGGTGCGCTGGATGAGCCTGACCGGCGAGGATGGCGTGGGGTTGCTGGCGGTGGGCACGCCGTGGCTGGGTTTCAACGCCTTGCACTACAGCGTGGATGACCTGGACCGCTGCCGCCATCCCCACGAGCTGACCCGCCGGGACGAGACATTCTTAAACCTGGACTACGCCCAATCGGGGTTGGGCAGCGCCTCTTGCGGGCCGGGACGGTTGGAAAAATACCAGCTCAAAGCAGAGGAAATGAAGTTCAGCCTGCGCCTGCGCCCCTTTGATGCGAAGCAGGAATCAGCCGTCGATCTGAGCAAGCAGGTATTTTAACTTTCGTTACCATGAGCCGGGCGCGCCAGGAACAGACGGGGTGCGCCCGGCAGAGGAGTCTGGCATGATCAATTTTTCAACAGAAGGTTGGGAGCGCATCGAGCGCGATGCGATGGCCTGGTGGAACCACGATCTGGATCGACCGCTGGTGTACCTGGCGGTCCCAGATCCAGAAGCGCAGAGCCCCAAGAGTTATATGAGCAATTACCCCCTGGATATGCCGGTCGACCAGGTGGTGGATGTGTATGATGCCTACCTGAAAGGAGTCCGCTTCTATGCCGACAGCTTCCCCTGGGTGTGGGTCAATTTCGGCCCGGGAATCGCCGCCGGTTTCCTCGGCGCCAATGTCAACAGCGTGGACGGCCCCAATGCGACGGTCTGGTTCACCCCCAAGGAGATCAAGCCGATCCAGGAGATCGACCTGCATTATGATCCGGACAACCTCTGGTGGAAGCGGGTGCAGGCGATCACCGTTGAGCTGGTGGAGCGCTTTGGCGACATGGTCGCGGTGGGTCACACCGACCTGGGCGGCAACCTGGATATCCTGGCATCCTTCCGCGACACGCAGGGGCTTTTATACGATGTGCTGGATTACCCACAAGAGGTTGACCGGCTGGTGCGGCAGATCACGGCGCTCTGGCTGCGCTATTATGACGAGCTGGATAAGATCATCCGCCCCGCCTGCCGGGGGACAACGTCCTGGGCGCCGATCTGGACGACCGGCAAAACCTACATGCTGCAGTGCGACTTCTCCTACATGATTTCGCCGGCCATGTTCGAACGTTTCGTCTTGCCCGACCTGGAAGCCTGCTGCGCCTACCTCGACCATGGCTTCTATCACCTGGACGGCAAAGGCGAGATTCCTCATCTCGACATGCTGCTGAGCCTCGAGCGGCTGCGCGGCATCCAATGGATCCCGGGGGATGGCGCTCCCCCGCCGGACGAGTGGCTGCCTTTGCTCAAGAGATTTATTGACGGTGGGAAGCTGTGCCAGGAATTCGTTTCGCCGGAAGGCGCACGGCGGATCGTGCGCGAGCTGGGCGGGAAGGGTTTCCTGCTGCATGTGAGTCCCTGGGATGAGGCGTTCACCCATCCCGAACAGGTTTCCGCGTTCCTGAAAACGCTCGCCGATGAAGACATCTCGCTGCGCAAGAAAGTTTTCTAGCATCCGCAGACCGGATGGGGAGCAACCAATGACCTTACGACGAGACTGGGAAGACCCACAGGTGGTGGGGATCAATAAGCGGGCGGGGCATGCGCCCCTCGGCGCGTACCCCAGCCATGACATGGCGCTGGAGGGCAACCGTTTCGCGTCGCCGTTCGTGCGTCTGCTCAACGGCACCTGGCGCTTTCACCTGGCCGAGAGTCCCGAAGCGGTGCCGGCAGGCTTCTACGTGGCGGAATTTGACGATTCCGGTTGGGATGGCATCCGCGTCCCGGGGAACTGGCAGCTCCAGGGGTTTGCCGACAACCCGATCTACACCAACGTCAAATACCCGTTCACGCCGAACCCGCCTTTTGTTCCGGAAAAGAACCCGACCGGGTGCTACCGCACCCGCTTTGACCTGCCGGCTGACTGGCAGGGGCGGCGGGTCTTGATTTCGTTCGAGGCAGTCGACTCAGCCTTTTATGCCTGGGTCAACGGGCAACAGGTGGGCTACAGCCAGGACAGCCGACTACCGGCGGAGTTTGACATCACCGCCTTCGTCCAGCCGGGTGAGAATCACCTGGCGGTGCAGGTGATGCGTTACAGCGACGGCAGCTACCTGGAAGACCAGGATTTCTGGCTGATGAGCGGCATCCAGCGCGACGTGATTTTGTACAGCAAACCACAGGTGGCGATCGAGGATTTCGTGGTTCGCACCCGGTTTGACGAGCGTTACGAAGATGCGCAGTTGGAGATCGAGGCGCAGATCACGCGGGTGGCGTGGATGTCGGCGTACCATGTTGAGGCCATGTTGTACGACGATATGGAGAAGCCGGTGTTTGCCGAACCATTAACTGCGGGGGTGTCGAATCAATCTTCGTTCTCTTACCCGCCGGCGCGAAAAACTGCTCACGCGATGATGAAAACGAGGATCGCCCGGCCCAGGCGCTGGACCGCTGAGACGCCGCATCTCTACCGGCTGGTGCTGACCTTGCGAAACGCCGAGGGCGAGGCTCTGGATCACGAGAGCTGCCGGGTGGGGTTCCGCCAGGTGGATATAAAGGACGGCGTGATCCTGATCAACGGTAATCGCCTGGTGATGCGCGGGGTGGACCGCCACGAGCACCACCCGGGGCGAGGGCGCGCGCTGACGGTGGAAGACATGCGCCGCGAAATCATTTTGATGAAGCAGCTCAACTTTAACACGGTGCGCACCAGCCATTATCCCGACGACACCGCCTGGTATGACCTGTGCGACGAATACGGCATTTACCTGATCGACGAGACCAACCTCGAGACGCACGGGGTGCAGTCGGAGCTCAGCCACCATCCGCTCTGGTTGACCGCATACATGGAGCGCGCGTCGCGCATGGCGCTGCGCGATAAGAATCATCCAAGCGTGATCATGTGGTCTTTGGGCAACGAGTCCGGCTGCGGACCGCACCACGCCGCGATGGCCGCCTGGCTGCGCATGGCTGACCCGACCCGCCTGATCCATGCGGAAAGCGGTCACCCGGGTCCGGCGGTGAGCGATGTGATCTCGGTGATGTATCCCAACCTGGATCACATGCGCAGCGTGCTGGCCGACCCGAGGGAGAAGCGTCCGGTGATGATGTGCGAATACGCCTATGCCAAGGGCAACAGCACGGGCAACTTCTTCAAGTTTTGGGAGCTGGTCGACAAGGAGCCGCGCTTCCAGGGGGGGTGCATCTGGGATTGGAGCGATAAGGCGATTCTGAAAACGAACCCGCAGGGTGAGCTGTTTTATGCTTACGGCGGTGACTTCGGCCCGGATTTTGATTATTCGCTGTTCTACCAGGACAACGAGGATCCGCAGATGTGCTGCAATGGCATCGTCGGGCCCAACCTGGAGATTCATCCGGGCGCCTGGGAGGTCAAGAAAGTGCAGGCGCCGCTCAGCCTCTCGGTGAGAAGCGAGCGCGATTTGCTGGCGGGCAAGCTGAAGGTGTGGAATAAGCACGAAGTGTTGAGTCTGGCGCACCTGGCTGTCACGTGGCAGCTTCTGGAGGACGGATGGGTCATCCAATCCGGAAACCTGCCCGCCCTCGACTTGAGAGCCGGCGGCATAGGGACGCTGGATGTCCCATTCACGATACCCGAAACACTCCTGCCCGGCGCGGAATACCACTTAAACGTGCGCTTCGTTTTGGAGCATGCCACAGCCTGGGCGGATGCCGGTCATGAAGTGTACTGGGAGCAGTTCAAGCTGCCCCTGGCTGAGCCGCATAGGCCGGTGATCGCACGCGACAGCCTGCCCGCAGTGCAAGTGGAGGAAGATGGTCAGCGCCTGGCGATCGAAGGGAAAGGTTTTCTGCTGCTTTTTAACAAAGCGGATGGGCGCATCCTTTCCTACCACGCGGTGGGGCGCGATTTAATCCACAGCGGTCCGGTCGAGCAATATTATCGCGCTCCGACCGACATTGACCTGTTGATGGGCAACCCACCCGCCAGCATCCATAAGTGGCGCACTGCCGGCATCGACCGCCTGGAGCGCCGCCTGGTGCGCTTCGATTGGGCGCGGGTGAGTGCGGTAGAGGTGGTGATCCGCTCGCTTGCTCACCTGCAGGCCAGCGATAAACCGCACGGGATCGACTCCCTGGTCACGTATCACGTGTTTGGCGACGGCCGCGTGCTGGTGGAAAATGAGGTGGTGATCGACGAACGCCTGCCCTACGTGCCCCGCATTGGGCTGGAGCTGGCGCTGCCGCCGGGATTCGAGCGCCTGGTGTGGTTTGGGCGCGGTCCGCACGAAAATTATGCCGACCGTAAGCTGGGCGCCGCGGTTGGACTGTACGAGAGCACGGTGGGTGAGCAGTTCTTCCCGTACATATATCCCTCCGAGAGCGGTGGGAAGGAAGACGTGCGCTGGTTGGCGTTGCTCGACGAGGAGGATTGTGGGCTGCTGGCGGTTGGGAAGGACCCCTTGCACTTCGATGCGCTGCACTACGCGGTGAAAGACCTGGAACAGGCGAGGCACCCTTACGAGCTGACCCGGCTGCCCGAGACAATCCTGCACCTGGATGGCTGGCACATGGGCGTGGGCGGCGACGACGGCTGGATGGCGCCCGTGCACGAGGAATTCCGCATTCCCCCTGGTCGCTACCAATACGGTTTCTGGTTGTGCCCGGTGAAAGCCGGCGACGATCTGCCTGCCCTGGCCAGATCGAGGGTGGACGGGACAATTTGAGAAATGATGGGCTACGGCAGCTGCGGCTGCCGTAGCCCATGAGCGGCACAGCCGCTGTAAACACCCCTAAGTTTTCATTGTTTGAGACGAGTTATCGTATCAAAATGCGTCAGAACTGGGGAATGAAGATCGCGTTGCGACCGGAGAAGCGCAGTTCGAATAAGATCGGGACAGCCGGCGCGTTCTCGTCATAGCCCTCCAGGTTAACCTGGATATGCAGGTGGGGAATCGAGGGCGTGCCCGAGTTGCCGATGCGCCCAATCACCTGCCCCAACCAGACCTGGTCCCCTTCCTTCACGAAGAAATTGCCGGCGCGGAAATTGGCCAGAGTGACGTACCATTCGAAGCACTTCAAAACCACGTAGTTGCCCATCGGGTCGCCCTGGCTGAGCACGGGCACGTCGGGAATGCCGTCGACGACCTTGACCACCTCGCCCACGCACGGGCTATAGACGGGTTCGTTATACCCCAGGTACTTGCGGTAGTCGCGGTTGAGCACGCCTTCCGATACGGTGCCACGGATGGTCATCTTCATCAGGTCCACGGCGTAGCCCTGGTTGGGCATCGTTCCGCTGGGCGGGCCAAAAATGGAATTGACGTGGTTGTTCATCCCCAGGCCGTTCAGGCTGTTTCCGCCGTTGGTCACCACGTACATGCCTTCGCGCAGGGGGAAGTAAACCAGAATGGCATCCTTTTCGTAGAAGGATTCATGCTCGTAGGAGCGCAAAACCAGCGAATCAACATAGACAAGCGGCGCAATCAGCAGGAGCGAGACGACAAAGGGAATCAGCCCGGCGCGGCCTTTGGGTGGGAAAAACGGCTTTCCGTCCGAAATATACATCTGGCGGATGATGAGCAGGAGGACGAACAGGGCTGGTAAGAAGCGCATGTAATACCACACCAGAGACCAGTTGACGGTCATCACGAAGAAAAAACTGGCTGCGGCATAAGCGGCGATATAGAGTAGAGCGGTCAGCTTGCTGTTGAACTGGACGAGCCAAAGCACAACAGCCAGGGGGATAAAGACAACCGCCCAGACGATTATGGGGAAAACACTGGTCCAAGGCATTTCAAATTACTCCATCATGCAGGCTGCAATGGGTCTGCGCAAAGTTTGATCGTGATTGATTATACTACAGGATTTTGAACGTTTGTTCTTGTTTAGCTCGCCACATGCTCCACCATCAGGGTTGTCATGGGTGAGTCAACTGTCCAGAGTCGATGCGGTACGGATGCTGGCCAGCGAATCCATTCGCCGGCGCGAATAGGAGCCGACTCTCCGGCGATGCTGGTGTATCCCTCGCCCTCGAGGCAGATCACGTCGATATCAAAGCCGGCGGCGTGTTCGTGGATCGTCCCACCGGGTGAAAAGCGCAAGCGGGCTAACCCCATCCCGCTGAGGCGCGGCAAGCTCTGCGACTCGACCTCTGCGCAGCCGTCGAAGTGGAGCGGTTGCCATTCCGCTCGTGGAAATGGTTGTACATCCATCGCCATCAGGTTCCTGTTCCCTCAGATTGTGGAATTTCTTCTGAAAGTGTGGGGCAAAGCCCACATTTTTCAATAAAACAATAACACATTGCTCCATCAAAAGGCTTGGTGCTCGGTGCGGGCGATGATTTCATCCTGCAACGCTTCCGAAAGGTCAACAAAGTAGTCGGAGTAGCCCGCCACGCGCACGATCAGGTCGCGGTATTGCTCGGGGTGAAGCCTGGCTTTGCGCAGGGTGGCGGCATCCACCACGTTGAACTGGATATGGTGCCCGTCGAGTTTGAAATAGGAGCGCACCAGTTGCACAAGGTGATCGATGCCCTGGTCGTCCTTGAGCAATTGCGGGGTGAGCTTCTGGTTGAGCAGCGTGCCGCCGGTGCGGGAGTGGTCCATCTTCGACAGCGACTTGATCACCGCGGTCGGTCCGCAACGGTCTGCGCCTTGCACCGGTGATACGCCCTCGCTGACGGGGGTCCAGGCGCGCCGGCCGTCTGGGGTGGCGCCGGTGACCGATCCGAAGTATACATGGCAGGTGGTTGGCAGCAGGTTGATGTGGTAGCTCCCGCCGCGCGTGTTGGGGCGCCCATCGATGGCGCTGAAATACGCTTCGAACACGCGGCGCATCATCGAATCGGCGTAGTCGTCATCATTGCCGTAACGCGGCGAGCGGTTCAGCAAGGACTGGCGTAGGCGCTCGGACCCGGCAAAGTCATCATCCAGCGCGGCGACCAGATCGGTCAGCTTCAGCTCTTGCCGGTCGAACACATGGAAGCGCAGCGCGGAGAGGCAATCGGCCATCGTGCCGACTCCGACTCCCTGGATATAACTGGTGTTGTAGCGTGCGCCGCCGTCGTGGTAATCTTTTCCGCGGGCAATGCAGTCGTCAATGAGCAGGGAGAGGAAAGGGGCGGGCATGTATGCAGCGTAGAGGCGCTCGATGACGTGGTTGCCGCGGATTTTCACGTCGATAAAGTGGCGCATCTGGCGCTCGAACGCGGCAAAGAGATCCTCAAAGTCTGTGAACGAGCCTGCCTCGCCGGTTTGTGGCCCGATTTGCTTGCCAGTGCGCGGATCGAGCCCATTGTGCAGGGTGATTTCAAGCACCTTGGGCAGGTTGAAATAACCGGTCAGGTTGTAGTTCTCATGACCGAAGACGCCGACCTCAACGCAACCCGACGAGCCGCCCAGGCGGGCGTCTTCAACCGTCTTGCCCTGGCGCACCAACTCCTGCACGATCAGGTCGGCGTTGAACAACGAGGGTTGCCCGTAGCCGGTGCGGATGATTTTACCCGCGCGCTGGATCAGGCGGTCGGGGTTTTTCCGGCTGACCTGCACCGATGCACTCGGCTGGAGCAGGCGCAGCTCCTCGACCACGTCCAGCAGCAAAAAGGTGACCGGGTTGACCGCATCCGCGCCGTCGGGGCGAATGCCGCCCAGGTTGATCTGGGCGAAGTCCGTGTAGGTGCCGCTCTCGGCGGCGGTCACCCCTACCTTGGGCGGGGCCGGCTGGTTGTTGAACTTGATCCAGAAGCATTGCAGCAGCTCGCGGGCAAACTCCTCGCTCAGGCTGCCGTCTCGCAGGCCCTGCAGATAGAACGGCTCCAGGTGGTGGTCGAGGTGGCCCGGGCAGAAGGAGTCCCAGGTGTTCAATTCGGTGGTGACGCCAAGATGGACGAACCAGTAGGACTGCAGCGCTTCCCACAGGTCGCGCGGGGCATGTTCCGGCACCCAATCGCACACCGTTGCGATGCGCAGCAACTCCGCTTTGCGTTGGGCGTCCGGTTCTTCCTGGGCCATCTCGCGGGCCAGCGCCGCGTGGCGCTGTGCGAAGTGGACGAGAGCCTGCGCGCAGATGCGCATGGCTTTCAACTCCTCCTGGCGGGCGTATGCCTGAGGGTCGTTGAGGAAATCCAGCGCTGCGAGCGCGGCGTCGATCTCGGCGATGAAATCGGCCATCCCCTTGTGGTAAATTTTTCCGTCCAGAACAGTATGCCCGGGAGCGCGCTGCTCCATGAACTCGGTGAAAATGCCCGCTTCGTAAGCGTCGATCCAGGCGGGGGTCATCTCGGCGAAGATCCGCTCGCGCATGCTGCGCCCCTGCCAGAAGGGTATGATGCGCTCCGCGTAAAGGCGGCGTGTTTCCTCGGTGACCTTGAAGGGTATTTTCTGGCGCGTGTCGAGGATGTCCAGGTCTTGCAGCGAATGGCAGCACAGCTCAGGGTAGGTGGGGGTGGCTTTTGGGGCATCACCTTTCTCGCCGACGATCAATTCGCCGGGGAGGATGCAGATGGTCTTCTGCTTCATCAGGTACTGGAAGGAGCGCGCTCGCCGCATGGGAACAGATTCCAGGGTGGAAGCTGAAGCGTAAAATTCGGTCATCAACCGGGCGCGCTCCGCGGAAAGGACGGGAACGGCATCCAGGCTCTGCTGTTTCAGGCGCGCAACGCGATCAGACAGGGGCATAGGCGATCACCTTTTCCGCATTTTCTCCGCTGAGATTATAATCCCTTCTGTGGATAATTCTCCCGAAAAGGCCGTGACCGACCTGTTGCACAAACTGAACATCCCTTTTAGCCGTCGCGAGCACCCACCGGTCTACACGGTGGAACAGGCCCGCCTGTACGATGACGAGGCGGGTGGGTTGCACTGCAAAAACCTCTTCCTGCGCGATAAAAAAGGTCGCCGCTACTTCCTGGCTGTTTGCGAGCAATCCACTCCACTCGATCTGAAGGCCTTGGGTGAGCGGATTGGGGTGAGAGGGATGAGCCTGGCATCCCCGCTGCGGCTGATGAGCATCTTGCAGATTGAACCGGGAGCGGTGGGTCCGTTCAGCTTGCTCAACGACAGCATGCACGCGGTCGAAGTGCTGGTGGATCGCACCTTGAACGGGGCGACATCGCTTGGGTTTCACCCGAACGTCAACACCGCCACGCTGCACATCTCCTGGGCCGGGCTGGTCACCTTCCTTGAGCACCTGGACTATGGTTTCCGTTGGATCGACTGAAGGAAGGTGAGGTTGAAACATATCACGAGACCGATCCTCCTGATTTCTTCCGGGTTGTTTCACCCGAGCCTTCCGGCGCGCTTTTCACTGCGACGGTTTCTACAGGAGCGGTGTGAGGCGGGCTTACAGTCGATTGCCTCTCTTGAGGAGTTCCCGGGTTTGGCGGTGGAGCGATTCGGCGCGCTGGTGCTCTATATCCACCAGAAGGCTGTTTCGCCGCGGGCACTCGACTGCCTGGACGCCTACCTGCGGCAGGGGGGCGGGCTGATGGCTTTGCACTCGGCCAGCGCGTCGTTCAAATCTGAGGCGCGCTATCACGACCTGTTGGGCGGTCGTTTTACCGGGCATGGAGCGGTGCAATCGTTCGAGGTCGAGCCCGTGAAAGGTGGCGAGCATGTGTTTCCCTCCACACGGGGGTTCTCTTTGCGAGACGAGCGCTACCTGCACGAGATCCGGGGAGGTGTGCAGGTTCACTTTATCTCGGTGGTTGGAGTTGAGCGAAATCCGTTCGCCTGGACGCGCCGGCATGGCGAGGGAAGGGTGTGCTACTGCGCGGCGGGTCACACCGTGGCCAGTCTGCGCCACCCGGCGGTTCGCGGGTTGATCGAGGAAGGGTTAGCCTGGGTTTCAGGAGGCAGGGCGTGAGTCATCGTTTTTCCTTGGCAATCGTAGGCTGCGGCGATATTGGCGGGTACGTAGCTACAGTGGCGCGGCTGACGCCGGGCTATCGCCTGGTAGCTTGCTGCGACCGCGATGCGCAGGTGGCTGAGAGCTTTGCGCGGCGTCACCGGATTCCGGTCTGGCACACCGACTATACCGAGCTGCTCGAGGCGGGCGGTTTTGAGGCGGTGTACCTCGCCACCCCGCACGATCTTCACCTGCCGATGGCGCGCGCTGCTCTGGAGCGCGGGCTGGCGGTGCTGTGTGAAAAACCGCTCGCCGCCACGCTGCCGCAAGGGATCGAGCTGGCGCGACTGGCGCAAGCCCCAGGCGCGCGTCTGGCCGTCAATTACCAGTACCGTTTCGACAACGCCTGTTACGCGATTGCCCAGGCCGCCCGTTCCGGCGAGCTGGGCTCCTTGCGTTACCTGAGGATCAACCTGCCCTGGCACCGCGAACCGGCTTACTACGCCCGCAGCGCAGGTTGGCATGCCTCCCTTGAGCGCGCAGGCGGCGGGACGCTGCTCACCGTCGGCAGCCATTTCATCGACCTGGCGCACTGGTTTTGCAGCAGCCGCACGGTGCGCGCCCAGGGGATCACTGCGCGGGTGGTGTTCAGAGATGTCGAGGTGGAGGACCTTGCCCTGTGCACGCTCGAGCTGGCGAATGGGGCACTGGTGCAGGTGTGCTCCAGCATGGTCGCCACCCCGGAACGCCCGGCGACTCTGGAGCTCTACGCCGAAAAGGGCACTGCCATTTACCGCGCCGGGAATCGCCCGCGTGCCGAATTTCTGGGTGTCAAACCGCGCCGTGCTCGTCTGCCGGTGCCCGGCCTGCACGCGCTGCAGCGCAGCCTGACCGCCTTCAAGCGCTACGCGCAAGGTGTAGAGACGCAGATCGTGTCCGCAGCGGACGCGCTGCACGCGCTGGCCGCCGTGGACGGCGTTTACCGTTCGGCTGAAAGCGGGCGCTGGGAAGCGGTGGCGGATTAATCCGATGCACCTCTACGATATCCCCCCCGGCGAGACTCGCCCGCACCGCGACTTCGGCCTGACCATCCTTGGCAGAGCGCCGGCCGGATACCCGGCCACAGCGACCCCAGATCCGTTCTCGACCGCGTGCTTCGCCGCCGATTTCACGGCGCGCAAGGCGGCGTATTTCGAATATGTCCTGCGCAACCCCGCCCCGCCGAATTTCAAAGCGCCGTACCACGAGCTGGCCCGGTTGGCGGCCGGTGGCCAACCCCACGAAGGCATCTTACTCGGCGCGTGCGATTATGTCGAACGACGCAAAGATTGCGCGGATTTTGTCCTCCACAGCCTGTTGCGCCTGCTCTATCAGTTTAACGTCAACCCGCGCCTGAGCCCGCATCTGTATGAGCGCGCCTATGGGGTGGTGACCGGCTTCAAGTACTGGCCCGACGAACCGGGCAGCGACTCGATGTGCACATGGACCGAAAATCACCAGATCCTCTTCGCGGCAGCCGGTTTCCTGGCCGGTCAGTTCCTGCCGGAAGAGCGCTTCACCAACTCGGGGCGCAGCGGGCAGGTGTTGAGCGAGCGAGCCCGTCCGCGCATCTTGCGCTGGCTGGACCTGCGCGAGCGCACGGGTTTCAGCGAGTGGCTTTCCAATGTGTATTACGACGAAGACCTGACCGCGCTGCTCGCCTTGCTCGATTTCAGCGCGGATGACGAAATCCGGGAGCGATCTGCGCGCGTGATCAACGTGATTTTGCTCGACCTGGCGCTCAACAGCTTCCAGGGCGTGTTTGGCAGCACGCATGGGCGCAGCTATGCTATCTCCAAGATGGACGCCGGTCAGGAGGCCACCAGTGCGGCGGCAAAGCTGCTGTTTGGGCTGGGCAGCTTCTCCAGCGCGGATTCGATGAGCGCGGCTTGTCTGGCGCTCAGCCCCCGGTTTGAGTTGCCGCAGCCGATCTTTGAGATCGCCAACGACGTTGAGCGACCGGATATGGAGAATCGCCAGCAGATGGGCATCCGGCTGGCTGAGGCTGAACGCTGGGGGCTGGGCTTCGAGGATTTCGAAGACGGCATGGTCCATCTCAGCCTGGAGGCGTACGCCCATCCGCGCACCGTGGAGCTGACCTTTCGCATGTTCGATGCCTGGAATTGGTGGGAGAACCTGTATTTTGCGCCGTTCGCCACACGGCGGAGGCTCATTGGCTGGCTGCGGCGAACCAGGCTTATGCCGTTGCTGGCGAGAATCCTGGAGCGCGACCTGTGCCGCAACACCCGCGAGGCGGTGAACATCTACACCTATCGCACGCCCGATTACCTGCTTTCATCTGCGCAGGATTATCGCAAGGGCTTCGGCGGGGATCAACAGTCGATCTGGCAGGCGACCCTTGGGCCGGGGGCGGTGTGCTTTACCACCCACCCTGCAAAACGCGCCGGAGATTCGCCCAATTATTGGACCGGCTCGGGAAGCCTGCCGCGAGTTGGGCAATTCCGCAACGTGCTGGTGGCGGTGTACCGCGTATCCACCGCGCCGGGTCTGTATCACACCAACCGGTTGCGCTACACCCACGCCTGGCTACCCAGGGCGGCATTCGATGAGGTGGTGGAGCAAGCCGGCTGGATCTTCACCCGCAAAGGCGGGGGTTACCTGGCGCTGCGGCCGAAAAATGGTTACCGTTGGGTTGCCCAGGCGACCGGGGGCGCGGAGGATGAGGTCGTCTCGGAAGGGGTGCGCAACGTGTGGCTGTGCGAGCTGGGCCGGACGGCTGTGGACGGGCCGTTCGATCGATTTGTCGAGCAGATCAGCCGCGCGGAGGTGCGTTTCACCAGCCTGGGCGTGCAGTACCATTCCCCCTCGCAGGGGTTGGTCCAGTTCGGCTGGCGCGGACCGTTGCGGGTGGATGGCAAGGCAGTGTCCATCGCCGGTTACCCCCGCTATGCGAATCCCTTCGTGAATGCGCCTTTTGGGGCGCTCGTTCAAGAGTGGAAATTCTCGCGAGCGCGGGCGGCGGCGATCATCGTGAAAGATCAAGCCGTGCTTTTGATCCACCGCTTGCGAGAGGGTCGCAATTACTACGTGTTTCCAGGGGGTGGTGTCGAGCCAGGCGAATCCTTTGAAGCAGCCTGCCGGCGCGAGGTTGAAGAAGAAACCGGATTGGCTGTCACCTCGTTGGAGCTGGCTTTTGAATTGGACAACGAGGGAAATCGCGAGCGATACTTCCTCGCCACTGTCGGCGAAGGCCGGCCTCAGTTGGGCGGCCCTGAGAAGGCATTGGACAGCGAAAAAGATCGTTATCTCCTTGAGCAAATTCCGATCGAAAGATTGAAAGAGATCAACCTGTTGCCGGAAGAAGCGCGAAACCGGTGCGCGGCGATGCTCGGGGCTCCCTAGGATTAATTTAAAAGCCTGAGAGGGTATGTGGCGAGGGGCGCTTCACGAAGCGCCCCTACCGGCGGATTGAACTATCCCGTTGCACGGTCAACAAGATGGGTTATTCCACAATTTTTTACTGTGCATCGCCCCATTAATCTCGGCTGAGGTCGAACACCCTTCCCAAACTGGTATACTGTGCCCCGCCGAGGCGGGCAACCGGTTTGAGCACGTGTGGATCGGCCAGTCCCTCTGCATTCACCAGGTCGTCCTGCAAATGATAACGAATGACCTGACCGAGCACCAGCGTGTAGGCGCTGCCTTCGACTGGGATAATCTGGGTGGCGCGGCATTCCATCGCCGCGACCGCTTCCGCCACGCGGGGAGGGGCGACCTCCAGGGATTTTGCCGCGGAGACCCCTGCTTCGGCAAACTCGCTGACTCCTTCGTCGTAATCCCTGGACGTGATGTTCATCACCTCCACCAGGTTTTCGCTGACCAGGTTGACGACGAACTGGCAGTTCTCCTGTATGTTTTGCAGTGAATGCTTCGGAGTGCCGTCCCTGCGCTGACCGATGGAAATCATCACCGTGGGCGGGTTAGCGGAGACCTCGTTGAAGAAAGAAAACGGCGCCAGGTTGGGTGTGCCGTCCGAGTTAATCGTGGAAATCCAGGCGATGGGCCGGGGGACGATCAGGCTGCCTAACAGGCGAGCCGCGTCACGGGGATGCATTTCGTCATGCCGGATGGATGTGGTCATAGATTCTCCATCATCTTTTCAACCGCATGTACCTGGTCGAGGTTGATGCGGTGGTCGAGACCGGGGTACAGGCGCACATCGACCTGCGCCCCAAGCTGCTCAAAGAATGTTGCGCTCTCCAGGACGCGCTCTTTGGGAATGAACGGATCGGTGTCGGAGCAGCCGAGGAAGACCGGGGTGCCGTCCAGCGATCCCTTTTGAGCGCGGACCAAGCCCGCCGGACCGATCAGGCTGCCCGCCAGGCCGGCCAGGCCGCCATAGCGCGCCGGGTGGCGCACAGCGTATTCCAGCGCCAGGCAGGCCCCCTGTGAAAATCCCAGCAAGAGGATGCGCTCGCGCGGGACGCCCGCTTCGGATGCCCACCGGGCGATTTCGTCCATTGCGGCCAGCGCCGACGATAACCAGGGCTCGTTGCTCTCCAGCGGCGCGCTGAAGCGGTTGGGGTACCAGTGATTTTCAGCCGCCTGGGGCACCAGAAAAGCAAAGCCAGGGCGAGACAGTTTTTCAGCTAACAGCAACATGTCGGCAGCGGTTGCCCCGCGCCCATGAGCCATCACCATGGCTGCTCGCGCCTTGTCCGGGGAATCGCCAGCGAGATAAACCGGTTGCCCCTGGTGAGGTCCGCCGGCCTGGAGGTCGAACCATTTATTCACCCGCCACCTCCGGCGAGGGATGAAGGTTCAATGGGCTGAGGGAGCGCTCGATCTCGGCGCGCCGGTCATCCAGCCACGGCGGAAGGCGGAGGGACTCGCCGAGGTGTTCCTCGGTTTCGTCGACCAGGAAACCTGGGTCGAGGGTGGCCAGCTCCACGATGTGGCCATCGGGGTCGCTGGTGTAAATGCTCTTGAAGTAGACCCGGTCCATCACCGCTGAAACGCGCAAGCCAGCCCGGACGAGTTTTTCGCGCCAGGCAAGCTGCTCCTCGGCGTCTTTGACCGCCAACGCGAAGTGGTGAGTCTGTCCGGCTCCCATCCGGGCGCGTGGCTCGCTCTGGGGGTTGCGCTCGAAATAGGTGAGGATGGTGCCAGGCTCACCTTCGCTGCTGCCCCAGTACCAGTGCGCAGAACCGGGATCATCGAAATTCACGGTTTGCTTGACGCGGCGCATGCCGAGCAGGTCGCCGAAGAACGCGTGGGTGCGCTGGATGTCGCTGGCGATGGCGGTGATGTGGTGCATTCCACCGTGCAACGACATGGGCGCGGTGATCTCGGTGACTGGCTCCGGCCAGGTCTCGGCGCGGATGCGGTTCTCGTCCCGGTTGCGGATGAGCATCTCCGCCGGAGGCATGACCAGCGATTCGCCGATGGATGTAGCGGGTTCGTCAACAGCCCAGCCGGGGCCGCGCGTGGCGATCTCGAGGATGGTGCCGTCCGGGTCTCTGAAATAGATCGAGGTAAAGTAATGCCGGTCGTACGGACCGCTGACGCGCAAGCCGGCATCGCTCAGGCGGCGCTTCCACATCAGCAGCCCGGTCAGGTCGGCCACCTGCAGGGCAAGGTGGTGGGTGCCGCCGATGCCTGGGTAACCCTTGGGCATGTGCTTCCATTCGAAAAAGGTGATCGCCGTGCCTGGCCGACCGGTGCGGTCGCCAAAATAGAGGTGATAAGCGCCCGGATCGTCGAAGTTGACGGTTTGCTTGACAAGGCGCAAGCCGAGAACGCGGGTGTAAAAGTCGAGGGTGCGCTGCGCGTCCGATGAAACCAGGGTGATGTGGTGAAGACCCAAAATCTCCATACCGTTAATCCTTTGATATCAAAATGTTTGATGTGAAGATAATACCATACCTGGCGCCAGTTGTCAACCAAATGCATATAGGCTTTGTACAAGGAGACGAAAACCGAGGGTGCGCAGCCTTGCACACCCTCGGACCGTCACGCATTCAAATGGACCGGCGGCTAAGAAAATTTCGGCAGCATGTCGCCGTGGGCTTCGATCAGGTCGTCCACCAGGTTCCAGATCTGCTCCAGATCGAGCTCGGCGGCGGTGTGTGGGTCGAGCATGGCCGCGTGGTAAATCGCCTCGCGCCGGCCGGTCAGGGCGGCTTCAACGGCCAGGTTCTGCACGTTGATGTTGGTCTGCATCATCGCCGCCAGGTGGGGCGGGATGCTGCCAATATGAACCGGCTGGATGCCGTTCTTGTCGACCAGGCAGGGTACTTCCACCGT
>JARKOV010000170.1 GCA_029975965.1 Anaerolinea sp.
CATGATCGGCGGAACTTTCCTGATCGAGTCGCTCTTCGTCATCCCCGGCATGGGCTATCTGATGATTACGGCCATCAAGGGCAAGGACTACATGGTCGTGGAAAACGGCGTGTTCCTGATCGCGGTGGCCGTGGCGCTGTGCAACCTGGCGGTCGACCTGCTCTACGGCGTGATTGATCCGCGCATCCGGGATCAATAGGCCCGGTGGAGCGAGATTTCTTCTTGAATATGAGGAGCGTAAACATGCCTACCGAATCGAAAGACAGGAAGAAGAAAACCGGCCGGGCGAAGCGCCGCGCGAGGTTTTTCCGGGTGTTCCTCGCCAGAAAGGCCATTGTGATTTGCCTGGTGTTTTTGATCCTCATGGTGCTGGCGGCGATCTTCGCGCCCGTCATCGCGCCCTACGATCCCTATAAGCAGGACCTGCGCAACATGCTCAAGCCCATGTCCTGGGAGCACCTTCTGGGCACCGATTCAATGGGGCGGGACGTGTTCTCCCGCATCATCTACGGCACCCGGGTATCGCTGATCGTCGGCCTTTCCGCGGTGGCGATCGCCGGTTCCATCGGCATGGTTCTGGGGTTGATCGCCGGCACGGTGGGCGGCGTGGTGGACAGCGTGATCATGCGCATCATGGACGCGATGATGTCCGTGCCGATGATCATCCTGGCGCTGTTTCTGGGCAGCATCCTGGGCAAAGGGCTGTTCAACGTGACGCTGGCGGTGGGGCTGAGCATGATCCCGAGTTACACGCGCCTGACAAGAGGCCAGGTGTTGACCGTAAAACAGATGGATTATGTAACCGCGGGCACGATCTCCGGCGCGTCGAAGCTGAAAAACGCGCTGTACCACATCTTCCCCAACTGCGTGTCCCCCAACATCGTGCTGATGACGATGAACCTGGGCACCGCGATCCTCAACGAGGCGGCGCTCAGCTTCCTGGGCCTGGGCATCAACCCGCCCACCGCGTCCTGGGGCGGCATGGTCAGCGACGGCTACAACTACCTGAAGATGCTGCCGGTCATCGCCATTGCGCCGGGCGTGTTCATCGTGGTCATCGTGCTGTGCTTCAACATGGTCGGCGACGCGCTTCGGGATGCGCTGGACCCGCGCCTGCGCGGCGCGCTGTAACCAATACGAT
>JARKOV010000177.1 GCA_029975965.1 Anaerolinea sp.
CGGGATTCTTCTGCCCGGCAGACATCGAGCATGAACTGGCGGAGGAGCTGCGCGACCTGGCGATCCGCGCGCACAACGTGATTGGCGCGCTCGACGTTTCCAGGGTGGATGTGCGCCTGGATGCGGCTGGCAAGCCGCGCCTGCTGGAGATCAACACCTTGCCCGGGTTGACCCCCGGTTTCAGCGACCTGTGCGTGATCGCGCAAGCAGAGAACCTGTCCTACACCGATTTGATCCTGGAGATCCTTTACCTGGGCGCTTCGCGTTTCGGGCTGCTCGCACAACCGCACATGGTCACGCGCATGCCGGCGCGCATGCCGCGGCAGCGGGTGGTGGTTTCGCAGCTTTCGTTCAAATAACACGCAACAGCAGGAACACCGGCAATTCAGTCTGGCGGTGTTCCTGTTTTGTTTTAATGAGCCATCCAGCAGGTGATTTTTGCGTTCGGTTGTAGAATCCAGGGGGAGGAATGCATGAACGAACTCGACGCTTTTTTGGATCGGCCCCACTTGGCACGCCTGGCCACGGCTGACCCTATCACGCTTCAACCGCATGTCGTCCCCGTGTGGTATGGCTGGGATGGGCAAAGCCTGTGGATCAGCGCCTTTCGCAGCACTCGCAAGGTGAAGGAATTGATGCGGAATCCGCGCTGCTCGATCGTGATCGATGTGGATGAAGCGGATTCGTCGTCAGGCAACTCGCCAGCCATCCGCGCCGTCTTGATGGAAGGAGAAGCGGAGCTGGTGACCCATCCCCAACATCTGCTGGAAGAAAAAACCACCTGGGTTTACACCCGCTACCTGGGTCCGCAAGGCGTGTTAGCCGTCGACCCGCAGTCGTGGATTAAGGACCCTGAGAACCTGTTGATCAAGCTGACACCCAGGCTGGTTAAAACCTGGAATTGACCGGTTGATTGATCCCTACTGCACCAGCGTTTGGTACAGTTGCTGGGTTTGCAGGCTGGGTTGGGTGTCGAATTCGGCTGCCAGCGCCTGCCGACATTCTTCATACTGGCGCATGACGCCGGCGCGGTTGCCCATGGCAGCATGCACCAGCATCCCCAGGCGGTGGGCTTCTTCGAGGCAGCGATCTTCCGCCAGCAGTCGTTGAACGCACGCCAGGGCCGGTTCAAACGAGCGGCGCTCCAGTTCCAGGGTAGCCAGCTTGAGCAAGGCCTCGATGTACCGCCGGTGGAGGCGTTCTCGCGTTGCCAAGACCCAATCCTCGCCCAACTCTGGCAGATAATCGCCACGGTAAATCTTGAGCGCGGCCCGGTAATGGTAGACTTTCTTTTCGATGTCTGGGGCTGCTTCGGCCAGATCAAGCTCGCGGATGAACGACTCGGTGTCTTCTTCGTAATCCAATGCACGATTGAAGCGATAAATATCATCTTCGAAGAGAATGGCTTCTTTACCCGCCGCCCGGCGCAGGCGGTAGATGGTGTTCTTGAAACGCATTTTCAATTCGGCAGGCGAAGAGTCGGGCCACACCATGGCGCCAATCTCCTCTTTCGACATGCCATCCGGCTGGGCGACAATTAGCAGGAACAAGTCGCGGGCGGTCTGGGTAAGCCATTCGGCGTTGGTCACCGGGCGGCCGTTCACTTTGACCTGGATTCTCCCCAGGGTGTGGATCACCAGGTTGGGAGGACCCAGCGGGATCGTCTGCGACTGGCGGCGCAGCAGCCGGCGCAGGCTGGGGATGCGGCGGTCGAACTCGGTCACCTGGCGCAAGATGGCGGATGCCATCCTCGCGAATTGCGGGTCCCTCTCCATCGCTTGCAGGTCGAAGCGCAAAGCGCGACCGGTCACCACCACCGGGTTGCGGCTGCCGTCGTCTGCCGAGGCGGCATAGACCTTCTCCAGGTGGTCGATGGCGGCCTGCCGGTCGGCGACCGCACGACGGACCGCGGCCAGGTAAAAGTGAGTGCGCAAGCTTTCAGTGCGGTGGCCTTCTTTTTCAAAGTAGGCTAGCGCTTCTTCCAGGTCGGGAATCGCGGGTGCAAAATCGCGCCGCTGGACGGCGCAACTGGCCCGTTCGAGGCGACACAGGTTGATCTGAAAGGCCGAGTTGCTTTTCGAAGCCGATTGCCAGGCCACGTCGATCAGGCGCTCGGCGTGGTCGAGCTGTCCGAGTGTGCGCGAAAGAGAAGCTTCCACCAGGTCGAGGTAAAAGGTCAAGAAACGGTCGTTTCCGCGCAAGGCGATCGGCCGCGCCTGGTGGTAGGCGCTTTGGGCCTCTTCCGGCGCATCTAAATCGCGGTACAGGTCGCCGATGCTGGTCAGGGCATAGGCTTCCATGCGGGCGTACCCACTGATGCGGGCGTATTGGATGGCGCGATCAAAGGAATCGGCCGCCGCTTCAATCGCGCCACGCAGG
Source organism: Anaerolinea sp. (assembly GCA_029975965.1). The sequence continues at coordinate 2,380 of JARKOV010000177.1, forward strand.
TGCTGTAAAACCCCCAGGTTGTTGAGCACATTGGCCTGCCAGATCAAATTACCGCTGGTCTGGTAGTAGTCGAGGGCTCTCTTATAAGCCTGTTCGGCTTTGGCGTATTGCCCAAGCGCGCGGGTCACCACGCCGATTTGCATGGCGGTTTTGGCCGTGCTCTCCCCGTCGTTGAGCGCTTCGAAGGCCTGGTAAGCCTGGTTTAACCAGTTCAACGCGGCGCTAAGGTTGCCTTCATGGAAGTAAGCCGTGCCCATGCCTGCCAGCGCATCCGCGCGGATGGCGCCGGCATCTTGCAGAGTCTCCGCCAGGTCGCAGGCGCGTTGCATGTCCTCCAGCGATTGCTGGTAGTGACCGAGCAATTTATGGGCAACCGCGCGTCGCGTCAGGGTGCGCACCAGGTTGTGGCGATCGCCGTTGCTCTCAAACAGATGGATCGCCTTATCCAGCAAATGCAGGCCGTCTTCGTTCCGGCCGCGGGTGATATAGACCGCACCCTGCAGGGAAATGATGGTCGGGCGCTGCAGCAGGCTCTCGGGCAGGTTATCCAGCCATTCGGCGAGGATCGCCACCCGACCCCGCGCGATGAGATCGGGGCCGGCCTGGTCGATCAACTCGACGATATCATCGGGACGGTTCAATTGCTGGTAAACGCGGTAACTGCGCTCCCACTCGCGCCGTTTGGCCCAGGTCAGCGCCAGGCTGGCTTGGATCCGTCTCGCCTCGTCTGGGTACATGCGCAGCATACGATTTTGCAGAAAATCGCGAAAGAGATGGTGGTAGCGCAGGTACACGTGGTCTTCGCCGATCGGCTGGATGAAAAGATTGGCGCGCAGCACATGCCCGATCATGCCCCCCCAATCTACGGGTTCATCCAACACTTCGCCGATTACCGTCCGGCAAAAATCCGCGTCGAATTCCTCCAGCAGCGAAGTGCGCAGCAAAAATTGCTGCATCGCCGGCGACTGCCGTTCCAGCACCTGTTGCACGAGGTACTCGTACAGGCCGACCCCGGCGACGCGGGCTCCACGCAGCCGGTCCGCTTTTTTGGCTCCGGCCGTCTGGCGGTTGAGCAGCAAACCGGTGATCCAGCCTTCCGTTTCCTGGGCGAGCTCGGCGGCTTCGCCCTCAGACAGGTTGATGTGGAAATTGCGCAGCCAGAGATCCTGGATTTCATCCGGTTGGAACGCCAGCTCTTCGATCGACAGGCCGCCCACCTGCGAGCGCGCCACCAGCAGGGGCATGTCGGGCAGGTTGAGCAGCGTGCGCGAAGCGACGATGAAATGGCAGTTCTCGTCGACGCGTTGGATGAGCTGGTTGATGAGCTGGGTGACCGGCTGGCTTTCCTCGACGAGGTGATAATCGTCCAGAACGAGGATAAAATGCTCGCCGATGTTTTCGTAGAGGTCGTTGGCGACCATGGACGCCAGCGATTCGATATTGACCTGTTCCTGGCCGCTGCTTTGAATGGCAGCCATGCTGGTGCGACCGAATGCCTCGTAGCGGCTCTTAATTGCCGCGACCAGATGGCTGGCAAAACGCTGGACGTCCTGGTCGAAGGAGTCCAGGGAAAACCAGCAGGCCGGCATTTTCGTTTCGTTGATGAAGTCGACCAGCAGCGAGGTTTTTCCATAACCGGCGGGCGCAGCGACGATGATCAAGCGCAAATCCATCAACTCGGACAGAAGGTCGAGCAGGCGCTGCCTGGGCAAGATATCCTCTCGCCGGCGGGGCGCAATGACCTTTGTGCGAAGAATGGGTATGCTGTTCTGCATCTGCCAACCGGTATCCCCTGCGAATCGTTAAGAAAGTAACGAACATATTATAAGTCTTTAAGATGGGTATGCTCTCGCGGACGGGATAACAGATTTGTTATGTGATCCCGGCTTAATGGGTGAAAATCCGGTGCCCATTTCCTCTTGACTTAAAAAGGGTTGTTCTTGAATCCTGGACGGCGCGGATCCATGGGTAGACTGATTGGATGGGTTATGTTGGGGGCACAGCCCCCAACATAACCCATCCAATTACATTGGATAGAGTAGTAGTTGCTCTCAAGGTAATTTTATGTATCTGAGGTCGGGGCGAGCTTTTTTTGCCGTGATACAATGGGATTGTCCCACTCGTCTGTCACGAAGACCCTTATGAAAGCTTTCCCTTATCTTAAACTGCTTTCGGATGCCGAAGTGAACATGGTCTATCAGGCATCGCTGACCATGCTCGAACGCACCGGCATGCTCATCGATCACGATCGGGCGCGCGAGATCCTTGAGACGGCCGGTGCGGTAGTCAACCATGACGCGAAAATGGTTTTCTTTCCGCCCGAATTGGTCGAAGAAAAACGCAGGCTGCTACCCAAAAGCATCACCTATCATGGGCGAACGCCCGAATATGATTTCACCCTGTCGGTCGATGGCCCCATCTACAGCCGGGTAGCCGGCGGCGCGACCCATTACATCGACCTCCAAACAGGCGAGAACCGCCGCGCCACCCTGGCCGACTGGCGGCAATTGCTCACCCTGATCGATTTCTTGCCCAACATTCATTGCCTGGCCACCTTTCACTGCGGCGACGTGCCCGAGACGGTGGCGGACCTGTACAGTCTGAAGACAGCCCTCGAAAGTCAGCGAAAATGCGTGGTTCACAACGCGTTCAGCGTCCATAACCAGCAAACCATGCTCGAAATGTTGCAAGTCGTGCGCGGCAGCCGCGAAGCGCTGGCCGAACGCCCGCTCGTTCACCACATGCTTTCGCCCATCTCCCCGCTTTTCCTCAATTATGATGACACTGCGCAGTTTCTTTTGGCGATCGAAAATGGCATCCCGACCGACATCCCGATCATGCCGGTGGCTGGAACCACCAGCCCCATCACGCTGGCTGGCACGCTGGCGCAGGCTAACGCTGAATTTCTGGGAATGATGGCGCTGGCTCAGTCGGTTAAGCCGGGTCACTCGATGCCATTCTTCGTCGATCCGTTGGTTGCAGACATGCGTTCAGCCCTGCCTTTGTTTGGCGCGCCAGAGATCGGAATTTTAGTGGCAGCCATTTCACAGCTGGGCATCGAGGTGTACGGTTTGCCTCCCCAGGCCATCGGCCTTGACTGCGACGGCTTCTCGCCTGAGCAATCGACCTTCCAAAAAGCGCAGAACACGGCTTTTCAGGTGCTTTCGGGCGGTAAGCTGGTTATTGGCGCGGGGGTGGTGGAAGCCGTGATGGCGCTCAGCCCGGTCCAACTGGTGATCGATGACGAAATCGTGGCGATCGCTAAGCGGTGGGCGCGCGGCATGGAAGTGAGTGAAGACACCCTGGCCGTTGAGGTACTGCACAGAGTTGGCCCTCGCGGACACTTCCTGATGGAAGACCATACCCTCAAACACCTGAAAACGGGCGAGTTAATGAGAACCAGCATCTTCGACCGCGACAACCGCGAGCTGTGGAAAGCCAAGGGCAGTAAAAGCCCCACACAGCGCGCACGCGAAAAGGCGCTGGACATTTTTTCCAGTCACCAGGTTCCTGCTCTTGACGGATATGTGCTGCGCGAGTTAGACCGCATCGTCGCCAGCGCTGCGCAGGAGCTTATCCACCCTGTGTAGTAGCATACCCATGCTTCCTGCACCCGCGTTTGCTTCTTCCTTCGCAGACCGGTTCGACCCATCCACCGGCCGGATAGTTCCTCTCAGTAGATGAAATCAGTCACGTTGCGGTTTGCCGAATCTTTTTCGCCGTTATTGGCTCCCGGGCATCGCAATGCGGAGATTCAACATCCTTACCGTGGCCGGGTGACGGTCAAGCACCTTGTGGAAGCATTGGGCGTGCCGCACACCGAGGTCGGCGGCGTTCGGGTGAACGGGCATCCGGCGAACCTGGCTCACCTGGTCCGCGGCGGAGACCGGTTGGAAATCCTGCCGGTGATTCCTCCGGAAGGGGTCCCGGAAGGCGATCCGCCGGCTTTCCTGTTGGATAACCACCTGGGGCGGTTAGCCACTTTGCTGAGATTGATGGGGTTTGATACCCTTTACCGGAATGACTACCAGGATGAACAACTGGCCGAGTTGGCTGCGTCGAGCGAGCGCATCTTGCTCACCCGTGATCGCCGCCTGCTGATGCGCAAGGTGATTCGTTGGGGTTATTGGGTGCGAAACCTCGCTCCGGAGGACCAGTTGGTTGAAGTGGTCAGGCGCTTTAACCTGGCGCGGATGAGCAAGCCGTTCCAGCGCTGCCCACGCTGCAACGGCTTGCTCTCACCGGTCGAAAAAAGCGAGGTCTTGGAAAAATTGGAGCCGTTGACGCGCAAATATTACGAGGAGTTCCACATCTGCCTGGCTTGCGGGCAGGTGTATTGGAAGGGCTCGCACTACGAGCGCATCCAACAGCGCATCGCTAAAGTCCTCCACGCCGCGCAGTGATTACTCGACCTTGTAGGCAATGCCGCTCACGCCTGGCAGGCTGAGAAACCAGCCCTGGCTGTTGCGGATCAAAGCATCGGTGGGGCCGAAGAGGATCTCGTTGACCTGGTTCAGCAGGCTGTAATCCAGGTAGACCTCGGCGGGGAGGGCCGCGGGGTTGATCGCGACCAGGATTTTATCTCCGCTTTTCTCGCGCAGGTAGACCAGGGGCAGCTTGCCTCCCTCGGCGTACACGATCTTCAGGCTACCGCTGGCCTGCAGGGCGGGCTGAGAACGGCGCATTTGCACCAACTGGCGCACGCGGTTGAGCAGCGAGTTGGCATCTCGCTCTTGCGCGGCGACCGTGGGACGGTTGGGGCGCTCGTCGACCGGCAGGTAGAGGCTGCCGGCCTGCGCTGTGGAGAACCCGGCGTTGGGGCCTTCGTCCCACTGCATCGGCGTTCGCGATCCCGTCCGCGCGTACCCCCCTTCCTTGGAGGGCAGGTCGAGGGTCTGCATGCCGATCTCGTCGCCGTAATAAATGTACGGCGTGCCGGGCATGGTCATCTGGAACAGGTAGAAGAGCTCAAGGTCATCCCAATCGCGGTTCTTGGCGAGGCGCGGGTTGATATCGTGGTTGCCGGTGGGAATGGCGATGTGACCCTTGCCGACCGTCTGCTCGTAGTGGCGCAGGTACTCATCCATAAATTCGCGGATATTGCCGTGCCCGGAGCGGTCGAAGAAGGAAAAGCTATAAGGGTCTGCGCCTGGGCCGCGGCTATCTGGCTTGCGCAACAGCGAAGTGTAGCCGCGGCTGCCGAAGTGCAGGGTGAAATCCATGTGGTAGCCACCCTGGGCGATCGCCACCGGCGGGTTGCTCCATTCGGAAACCATCACCGCTTCGGGGAACTCGGCGTCCAGCCAGTCGCGGATCCAGCGCCAGAAGCGGGCTGTCTCAACCTGACCGGGGTCGTTCTTCACCAGCGAGCCGGCCATGTCGACACGAAAACCGTCGGCGCCCATCTCCAGCCAGAAGCGCATGATGTTCTTCACCTCCTGGCGCACCCGTTGTGGACCAGGGGCGTCGACCGGCTGTTGCCAGGGTTTGCGCGGATCGGGGCGGGCGAAACCAAAATTGAGCGCGGGCTGCGAATAAAAGAAATTGGTCAGGTAGTTGCCATGCCGGTCGGCGTATCCGTGCACAACATGAAAACCGGGCTCATCCCATTGCCAGGGGTTATCGTTCCAGATATACCAGTCGGTGTACTCGTTGCGCTCGGCCTTGCAGGATTCTTTGAACCAGGCGCACTCGATCGAAGTGTGCCCGACCACCAGGTCGAGGAGCACGCGCAAGCCGCGGCGGTGAGCCTGCTCGAACAACTGCTTGAGATCGTCGTTGCTGCCGTAGCGCGGCGCGACCTTGTAATAGTCGGCCACATCGTAGCCGGCATCGAAGAAGGGCGAGTCGAAACAAGGGTTGAGCCAGATCGCTGTCACGCCCAGGGATTGGATATAGTCGAGTTTAGCGATCACGCCGGGAAGATCGCCAATCCCGTCGCCGTTGGTGTCGTAGAAGCTCTGTGGGTAAATTTCATAGAAGACGGCGTCTTCCAACCAGGCGGGTTTCGAGGTCATGTTCGTTGAGTTGGGCATTAGATTCTCCTGTCAGGTCAAATGAAGCACAAGGATGGAGCCGGAATTAGCGGGTCGCAGACCCGTTGCGCTCGGGTTGCAAGCCGAGGCGGAAAAACTGGTTGGCGTTCTCGAACAGCCAACCCCGGGCGATTTCTTCTGCCTCATCCAGGTCGAGGTATTCCATCTCGACCAGGTTGGCCAGGGCGATGGCGACGTTGTCGCGCGCCAGGTCGGCGTGCGCCCAGGCGCAGGTGAGGGCGTCACCGCCTAAATCGGTGCCGTAAGCGTGAATTTTCGCGTGCGGCACGCTGGAGACGGCCTGGGCAAACATCTGCTGGCAATAGATCGGGTCGATCATGTTGGCCCAGCAAAAATCGATCGCCACGTTGGGGTAGTTCTTGCCCAGGTAGAGCATCTCCCCGCTGTAAGGCCAGTTGGCGTGGAACAGGTCGAAGCGCGTCTCGCGGTGCAACTCGATCAGCGGGGTGAGGTGAATGGCGTTGGTCTTGGTGATCTCGTTGCGGATGCCGGCCATGTGCCCGGTGTGGATTTGCACGGGCAGGTCGAGGTCGCGCGCCATGCGCATGAAGCAGTTGAAGAGGTAATCGTCCAATGGGCGGTTGCCCTCGGGGTAAGATAACTGCCGGCGAGGGTCGGCCATGAACCAGTTGAAGACCGCTTCGGCCTCTGCAAAGGTGGGGTTGCCAAAATTCAGCGGGCGGGCGTAGGCGCATTGATCCTTGAAGGCCACCGCGCCGGCTCGCTTGCAGCGGGTGAAGATCTCGAAGCAGGCGGCGATGTATTCGTCGAGGCTGGTGATGGTCACCCCCAATGCGGCGACTCTCTGGTGAACCTCATCGTAGCGGCAGATGGCATGGAAATCGGGCAGGCTGATCACCAGGCGCGAGCGCGGAGGTAGTTTGAGCTCACCTTTTACAGCTGCGTCCACCGCGAAGATGTCTTCCAGGCGCACCAGGATGCCTGCCTGGTCGAGCACATCCTCGAAGGCGCGTTCGTCGCTGAAATCGATCATCTTTTCCTGGATGCGGCGCAGCGCAGCCAGGGTCAACTCGCTTTCGCCGTAAAAGTGTTTCATCGCCCGGCGCGCCACCTGGGCGTAGCCGGTGAAGCGCGTCCGCGCCCAGGCACGCTCGAGCAGCGGCCAGCGCTCCTCAAGGCTGAGCTTGGCGTTGAAGATCGTTTCGACATCTTGCTCAGAGGTGGCGCTGGCCAGGTCCGAGCGCATATACCAGTCCACGACAGCGTGAATCGCGTCGGGGGGTTTCGGGCCGGCTTGCATGGAATGATCGTGGCAGTCGACCAGAGGGAGGGTTTCAAGGTAGGCCCTCAATTCATCGTAACAACGGGCGTATGCACGCATGGCGTCTCCTGATGACCAGACTCAAGGTTGATACCTGGTAATTAAACCACAACAACGCAAGAATGGTTTACCGAGGTGCCTGAGCATTCCAATGGTGAGACTGAAAAGACCGATTTGCAAGAATTTGCTCGTTAGGGGTTGAAGTTTGCGCGAAAAGTGCTATTATGGTGTAGAAAAATGCATTAATCCTGTTGTCCGGCTGAACTCGGAGTGTTCCCGATGAAAATTCACCGGCAGGCTCAGATCAAGAAGATAATTGAAGAGCAGCAGCACGTGACGGTGACCGAGCTGAGCACCATGCTCAAGGTCAGTGAAGCCACCATCCGCCGCGATCTGGATGAATTGGACGGCGATTGGTTGACGCGCACGCACGGTGGGGCCACCATCCGGCTCGCCTCGACGGCCGAGTTGCCGGTCATCCAGCGCATCCCCAATGAGGCGGAGAACAAACGGCGAATCGGCCTGGCGGCGGCTCACATGGTGCAGCCTGGCGAGACGATCTTTATCAGCAGCGGGACGACCACGCTTGAAATGGCGCGCCACCTGCCGCTGGACATCCCCTTGACCGTCATATCCAATTCGCTGCCGGTGATCAATGAGCTCGCCGGTCGCAAGAATATCAACCTGGTCGTCATCGGTGGCATGTTCCGGCATGACGAGTTATCCATGGTTGGGCATCCAGCTGAGCAGATCCTCGGCGAATTTCGCACGGATCGCACCTTTATCGGGATGCGGGCGATTGACCCGCATTGGGGTTTTACCAACGATTACATGCCCGAGATTTTGACCGACCGGAAGATCCTCGGAATCTCGGCGCAGGTGGTGGTGATGGTGGATCATACCAAGTTTGGTCGCATTTGCTCGGTGTTCGTGGCGCCTGTGACCGCGGCGCATACCATCATCACAGACGATGGGATTAGTCCCCAGATGGCAGACGAGTTGCGGGCGATGGGGATTAACGTGTTGATCGTCTAGTGAAACCGGCAATCAGACATCAGGAGTGAAAGGGCAGCCCTTGCACTCGGCGTCGCCGGAAAAGAGCAACCTGTTCGCTTAAAGGAGGTGGAGAATATCCAAACCTGACCTGGACCGAGTGGCAACCAATTGGCTTCGAAAGTCGTTCCTACAATGAATGGAGGATGGTATGTCTGACCCGAAACCCTTTTCCCGCCGAGATTTTCTGCGCCTGACGGCGCTGACCACGGCCGGGACACTGCTGGCAGCCTGCCAGACCGCTACGCCGGCTCCGTCCGGTGGAGATCAACCGGGGGGCGCAGCTCCAGCGGGTGAGAAGATCACCTTGCGCCTCTGGTCTCACCAGAACCCTTCTTTCGTCACCGCCAACGAGCAACTGGTGGCGAAATACGTGGAGCAGAATCCCAACGTCGAGATCAAGTACGAAAACTTCCCCTATGCGGATTTCATCACCAATATCCAAACATCGATGGCGGCGAAGAACGAAGCCGATGTGATGGAGATGTTTGGTAGCTGGGTGCAATCCTACGCCAAAGGTGGCACGCTGGCCCCGGTGGATGAGAATGTGTTGACCCTCGACAAAGCCCGCACCCTCTTCTACGCTGCTCCGCTCGACGGGTATGTGTGGGAGGGCAAGCTCTACGGGATGCCCAATGAGTACAACCTGGAAAATGGCGCAGTGCTGACCAACAAGCGCATGTTCGAAGAGGCCGGGATCACGTTCCCGCCCACCTGGGCTTCATGGGACGCGCTGGTTGCCGACGCCAAAAAGATGGTCAAGTATGACGGCGAAACGATGACGGTGGCCGGCTACCACTTCATCAACGGCGACGGCCTGGGCTTCCTTTTCTGGGAAGGCATCCTCGAAAAGGGCGGCGAGTACTTCGCCAACGACGGGGTTCACCTGGACCTCCTGACCCCACAGGCCAAAGAGACCGTGCAGTGGATGTACGATATGGCGGTGGTCGATAAGGTCGTCGACCCGATGACCTTCAACCCCAACGCGAACTGGGTCGGCGAGTCGTTTTTCCAGGGGCTGGTCGCCATTGGCTTCATCGGCCCGTGGATCGTCCCGGAAGGTCGCCGCAATTACCCCGATTTCGCCGATCCCTGGGATTACGTCGCCGCGCCGCACTTCGGCAGCCAGCGCAAGTTCGCCGCAGACGCCGGCTGGGGCAAAGTGGTCTCCCCGAACAGCAAGGCAATCGCCGAGGCATGGAAGTTCTCGGCTTTCGCCGCAATGGACGCAGCCAACGCCCGGCAGTGGAATGTGGGCACCGGCACCGTTCCGGCGCTGATCTCCGTTGCCGAGGACCCGACGCTGCTCAACGACATCAACTGGCTTGGACCCAGCCTGAAGGTGCTCAAGGATGGGCGCTTCGTGGGCATGCTCCAGGACCGCGATTACGTCTGGTACACGGTGCTTGCCACGCGCATCACCGAATGCCTCCAGGGAATTCGCTCCGTCGACGAGACGATGCAGTTGATGCACGACGAATGCAACGCGATGATCGATCAGAAATTGCAGGGTTAACCGAATGAGCCTTCTGGGCGGTGTTCGCTACCGGACCCGCCCAGAAGTTTTTTCATTTCAGGGCACAGTCACAAGGGCACTTGTGGATTGCGCCGTTGCAAATCAGCGAAAGGAAGGGCAGAATGGCTGTCGCCGCTCCTAAGAAAGGCAGTCTTTTTCGCAGGCAACATCTCTTTGCGGGGTCAACCCTGACCCCGATCATGATTTACATGATGTTTTTCACGCTGGTGCCGATGCTGTGGGGCGTATTAATCACTTTCTTTCGTTACAGTCCCACCCGCGCCGGTGGCTTCCTCGGATTAGGCGGGGGGAACCCGTTCGTTGGCTTCAACAATTACCTCGATCTCTTTGCCAACACGCCGACCGGGCAGCTTTTCAGGATTTCATTGAAGAACACGCTGGTGTTCTCATTGCTTTATCTTCCTTTGAACCTGGTGGTGACTCTGCCGCTGGCGGTGCTGATCGAGTCGATTACATCCAAGCTTAAAACTTTCTACCGCACCATCTATTTTCTACCAACCGTCACATCGGCGGTGGCTGTTTCACTGGTCTGGGGGGTGATTTACAACCCGACCTTTGGCCTGCTCAATATGGGGATGCGCGCCATCGGGTTGAAAGGGTATTCTTGGCTGACCGACCCGAATACCAGCGTGTTGGGCATCCCGCTCCCGATGTTGTGTGTGTTGATCACCTACCTCTGGTCGGATATGGGTTACAACATCGTGATTTTCATGGCAGGGTTGCAAGGCATACCAGACGTGTACCACGAGGCGGCGGTGGTGGATGGCGCGAATGCCTGGCAACGTTTCCGCTACATCACCCTGCCGCTTCTCCGATCGACCGTCACCTTTGTGATGGTGATGACGATGCTCTCCTCGTGGCAGGTGTTCGTGTTATTTTTCGTGATGACCAACCGTGGAGGACCCGGCAATTTAACGCGGGTGCTCGTGTTGCATATTTACGAGACGGCGTTCCGTTATCAGGAAATGGGCCTGGCTGCCACCGTTGCCATGGCGCTGTTCCTGATCATCATGGTCACGACCTTGTTGCAGCTCAAGCTGCTGCGCCGGGATTGGGAGTACTAAACCATGGCCGTAATCGGAAAACCTCAAACTTTGCTGGCAGATGTACCCAGCCACGAACCGCGCCGGGGAAAGCGGATCACGGGCGGGCAGGTGATCGTCTACATCATCCTGACCATTGGGATTTTTTATACATTGATCCCCTTCCTCTGGATGTTGGGCACGTCGTTCAAATCGGCTACCGAAATCGTGCGTATGCCGCCGACCATCATCCCGGAGAAATTCACCGTAGCCAGTTACGTGACGATCTTCAACGACCCGCGCGTCCCGTTGGAGCGTTTCTACCTCAACAGCATCACCGTCACTTTCAGCATCGTGCTCATGGTGCTGTTTACCAGCTCGCTGGCCGGATTCGTTTTCGCCAAATACACCTTCTTCGGTAAAAATCTGGCCTTCACCCTGATCCTGGCGACGATGATGATTCCCTTCCAGGTGACGATGATCCCGCTTTACCTGGTGCTGGTCCGGTTGGGAATCACCGACTCGTTGTTGGGGTTGATCGTGCCCGGCGCCACCAGTGCGTTTGGTATTTTCATGATGCGCCAGTTTATCGAGAGCATCCCCTCGGAGCTGATCGACGCCGCGCGCATCGATGGGGCGTCGGAGTTCGGCATCTATGCCAACGTGATCCTGCCACAGATGGGGTCGGCGCTGGCGACCCTGGGTATTTTCCAGTTCATGGGCACCTGGAACGATTACCTCTGGCCGCTCATCGTCATCACCACCACCGAAAAACGAACCCTGCCCGTCATGCTCACCTGGTACAACTCGCAGCACGGGGCGCGCGCCGACCTGACGATGGCGGTCTCGGTGCTGGTCATTCTGCCGGTTGTGGTAGTTTACTTCTTCTTCCAGCGCTGGATCGTGCGCGGAATTGCGATGACGGGCTTTAAGTAGGCCGAGAATGGCGCCCGAAACGATGACCTTGCGTGAACGGTTGCTCTCCGTGCTACGTGGCGGAGAGTCTGACCGCATCCCGTGGAACTGCTACGGCTGGCTGGTACCGCCGACCGAAGCCGCGAGCCGCCTGCATGCCAGGGGGCTGAGTTTGATGGGCACGCAGCGCATCTTTCGCGAAATCCACAGCGATGTAACCATTCGCCTGGACGAAGTGCTGGACGGGGATGAGATCGTTTTTCACTCGACCATCGAGACCCCCGCCGGCACGCTGACCCAACAGGCCGTTCGAGAGCACAATTACGGCAGCCTGTGGGTGCGCAAGCACTACATCTCGGGCCCGGAAGATTACCCGGCAGCCGAGTTTTTCTTTCGGCACACCAGCTTCGAGCCCGAGTATGACGCCTGGCGAGAGGCAGATGCCCGGTTGGGTGACGGGGGGATCGTGGTCGGCGAGATCATGCCGGTGCCGATCATGACCTTGATGGTCAACTGGATGGGGGTCGAGGGGCTTTCCGAGGGCATCTACCTGTACACCGCCGGTTTCGAAGCCCTGCTGGACGCTCTCGATGCCCACTACGACCGGCAAATGCAACTGGCGGCAGAAAGCCCGGCGGAAATCATTTGGTATGGCGACAACGTGACCGGCAGCATCATCTCGCCGCGCCTGTTCGAGCGTTACCTGGCGCTGGTCTATGCTCGCGTGTTGCCGGTGCTGCAGAGCGCCGGGAAAATCCCCATCGCGCATTACGACGGGTCGAACCGGCCGCTGGTGAAGAGCCTGGCGCGCACCGCTCTGCCGGTGATCGAGGCGTTCACCCCGCCGCCCGGCGGCGACCTGAGCGTGGCCGAAGCCAAAGCTGCCTGGCCGGACAAGGTGGTCTGGGTGAACTTCCCGGGCGTGCTCTTCTTGCATCCCCAGGAAGAGATATACGCTTACACGCTCAAACTGCTGGAGGAATCGGCGCCGGGCGGCAGGTTGGTGATCGGCTGCACGGAAGATTTCCCTTTTGAGCACTTTGAGAAGACATTCACCGCCATCGGCAAGGCCCTGGCAGATTACGAAGGATATCCTTTTTAGCAACGGAGATAGCATGAGAGAGAACATCGTTCTGATTGGCGCGGGGAGCGCCATGTTTACGCGCGGGCTGGTGCGTGACCTGATTTTCTCGGGAATCGAATGTGACCTGGCGCTGGTGGACATTGACCCCACTGCGCTAAACGCGGCGACCCGGCTGGTAGAAAAAATGATCGCGGCGAAGAAAGCTCCCATTCGCCTGCACTCGGCGCTGGACCGCAAGACAGTGCTCAAAGGGGCGACGATTGTCATCACCACCATCGGCGTTGGCGGCAGGCGCGCCTGGGAACAGGACGTTTTTGTGCCGCGCAAGTATGGGCTGTTCTATCCCGTGGGTGACTCGGTCGGTCCAGGCGGCACCTCGCGCGCCCTGCGCATGATCCCGGCGATGGTCGCCATCACCCAGGACGTGCTCGATCTTGCGCCGGACGCGTTGTTCATCAATTATGCCAATCCTATGGCGGCGGTTTGCCGGGGGGTAATCAAGGCCACCGGCGCCAGGTTGACCGGCCTGTGCCACGGCACCATCGACACGGCGCGCTGGTTGGCCGAGCTGCTCTCGGTGCCGCTGGCAAGCCTTTCGTATACCGCGGTGGGCATCAACCATCTGACCTGGTTCACCGAGCTGCGCGTGGAGGGTCAGGACGCCATGCCGCGCTTGCACACGATAGCAGACGGGGTGTTGGCGCGCCTGGCGGAAGCCGAGGAAGCTCATCGAGCGGGAAAGCCGATGCCCCACAACGGCAGCCCATTCGATTCCTCGATGCGCTTTCCCTTCTCCTGGCAGTGCTTGAAATGGTTCGATGCATTCCCCGCTCCCCTCGACCGGCACGTGACCGAGTTCTTCCCGCAGTTCTTCCGCACCGGCGCCTACTATGGCAAAACGTTGGGGGTGGACGAGTTCTCCTTCGAGGGGACGATTGCGGTGGGCGACCGGGTGTATGCCGACATGCGCGCTGAGGCAGAGGGTCCGGAGCCGCTGGGCGCGGATTACTTCGACCAGATGTCGGGCGAGCACGAACAGGCGCTGGATATCATCCGCGCCATTCGCAGCAACACCCCGAAGCTGTATTCCGCCAATCTGCCCAACGCAGGGCAGGTGCCCAACCTGCCGCTGGATGCGGTGATCGAGGCCCCGGCGGTGACCGACGCGCGTGGGTTGCACCCCTTGATGTTAAGTGCCGTGCCCGCTGCCATCGCCGGGACGCTGGCGACGCGCTTCCAGTGGGTGGAGGTGGTGGTCGAGGCGGCGCTGGAAAAAAGCCGCGACAAGTTTATCCAGGCCTTGATCCTGGACGGCGGGGTGCAATCGCCGGATGTGGCGGTGAAACTGGCCGACGACCTGCTCGCGGCGCAGCGGGACTATTTGGATTGGTAGGTCAGGGATAAGCTATTCAGGCGTTCAGACAACGGGTGAGACGGTAAACGTTCTCACCCGTTGTCGTAAGTCCACGGAGTCTGGTTGACTTTCCGGAAATTTCCTAGCCTGCCAGGATCTCTTCGATCTTCTCCAGCTCCTCGGCGCTGAAAGACAGGTTGTGGATCGTACCGACCGCGTCTTCGATCTGGCTGGGCCTGCTCGCGCCAATCAACGCCGAAGTGACCTGCGGCAGGCGCAGCACCCAGGCCAGCGCCATCTGCGCCATGCTCTGCCCGCGCGCCTGGGCGATCTCGTTCAGTTTGCGCACCCGGGCAATGGTCTCATCGGTGATTTCATCCGGGGTGAGGAAGCGCCCATCGGCCACGGCGCGCGAATCTTTGGGGATGCCCTTGAGATAGCGGTCGGTGAGCAAGCCTTGCGCCAGCGGCGAGAAGGGGATACAACCGATGCCTTCCTCGTCGAGCACATTGGTTAAGCCATTTTCGATCCAGCGCCCGAACATGTTGTAGTAAGGCTGGTGAATGAGGCAAGGCGTCCCCAAAGAGCGCAAGATCTGGGCCGCCTGGCGGGTCATGTCGGCGGGGTAGTTGGAGATGCCCACGTAGAGGGCGCGCCCGCTGCGCACCGCGTAATCTAACGCGGTCATGGTTTCTTCGAGAGGCGTCTCGGGGTCTGGGCGGTGGCTGTAAAAGATGTCCACGTAGTCCATCCCCAGACGCTTAAGGCTCTGGTCCAGGCTGGCGATCAAGTACTTGCGCGACCCCCATTCCCCGTAAGGCCCAGGCCACATGTAATAGCCGGCCTTGGTCGAGATGATCAACTCGTCGCGGTAAGGGGCGAGGGTCTCTTTGAGCACCTTGCCAAACGACTCCTCGGCGGACCCACCCGGCGGGCCGTAATTGTTGGCCAGGTCGAAGTGGGTGATGCCCAGGTCGAAGGCGCGAGTGAGCATGGCGCGTGAATTTTCAATGGGATTGACCCCGCTGAAATTGTGCCAGAGTCCCAGCGAAATGACCGGCAACTTCAAGCCAGATCGCCCGCAGCGGCGGTAAACCATCTGGTCATAGCGAGATTCGAGCGCGGTGTAAGGCATGGTTTCTCCTCAGTGGGTTATGGCAGGCCGATGGCGTCACGCACTTCGACCATGGTTTGTTCGGCGATGACTCGCGCGCGGTTCGCGCCGTCTTCGAGCACGTCCCAGATCTGCTCTGGGCGCTCCGCCAGGGCATGTCGCCGCTCACGGAAGGGTGCCAGATGGTCATTGAGGTTCCTGGCGAGGATTTTCTTGCAATCCACGCAGCCGATGCCAGCCCGGCGGCACTCCACGTCGATCATGGCAACTTCTTCTGCGCTGGAAAAGACCTTGTGCAGGCTGAAAACGTTGCACACGTCGGGGTTGCCGGGGTCGCTGCGGCGCTGGCGCGCCGGGTCGGTGACCATGGTCATCACGACTTTGGTCGTTTCCTCAGGGGTCAAGGCCAGCTCGATGTGATTGTTGAGGCTCTTGCTCATTTTCTGCTGCCCGTCGGTGCCGAGCACCTTGGGAACCTCGGTCAGTTTGATCCCCGGTTCTTTCAGTACGTCCGTTTCGTAGCGGAAGTTGAAGGAGCGCACCGTCTCGCGGGTAAACTCGATGTGCGACTGCTGGTCGATGCCAACCGGCACCAGGTCGGTCTTGTACAAGACGATGTCGGCCGCCATCAGCACTGGGTATCCCACCAATCCCAGGTTGACGTTGTGGGGCTGCATGCGCACCTTCTCTTTAAAGGTCGGCAGGTCGGTCAGTTTGCCCAGCGGCGAGACCATTGCCAGGATGGTGTTGAGCTCCATCACCTGGGGGACATGGGATTGGATGAAAACGATCGTCTCTTCAGGGTCAATGCCGGCAGCCAGCCAGTCGAGGGCCATTTCGAGCGTATTGGATTTTAAATCCCGCGTGGTTTCCATCGTCGTCAGAGCGTGGATGTCGACGATGCAATACACGCAGTCATAATCTTGCTGCAGGGCGACATAATTGCGAATTGCGCCCAGGTAATTGCCCAGGTGCTGGCGCCCCGTGGGGCGCGCCCCCGAAAAGACTCGACCTTTCTTTGTCATACCGTTCCTTTCCTCAGGTGCTTGCGGATCAGATCGACCACCTCGCCGGGACTGGCGTGCCGACCGGTGGCCAATTTCGAATAAATTTTCTGGTCATTCACCACCACTTCAAATTTTCCACTGTCGGAGGGGACCAGAGTCAATTCTTCAATGTCGGGTTCGAAATGTTTCAACAGTTCAGCCGCCAGACCGGTGGCTCGATCGGTGTAGTGTCAAACTGCGCAGTAGGTGATGGAAATGGTGAGCATTCTTTTTCTCCCAGAACGTGTGTCAGTAATTATAATATAAACAATCCGCCGCTCTTATCCGACCGGTTTGCATTCCTTGAGAAGGGCCATGAACGACGAAATTGTTACCTCACCCGTTAAGTTGCCCAATCCGCCGGATTCCAATGGGACGCCGCCCGATCAATATTACCGCATGCTCTTCGAGTATGCCCCCATCTCACTTTGGGAAGAGGATTACAGCCAGGTAAAGGTGATTCTCGACCGGTTGCGCGGCGATGGAATTGAGGATCTGGCGGCTTATCTGGAAACGCACCCAGGCGTTGTGGATGATTGCATGGCTCGTATCCAGGTGTTGGGCGTCAACCGGAAGACGCTGGAGTTGTTTGGCGCAAGCAGCCAGGAAGAACTGCTCGCCCACCTGGACACGATCTTCCGCGATGAAATGCGCGTCCATTTTAAGGATGAGCTGCTGGACATGTGGCAGGGACGGCTCTTCTACGAACGCGAGGGGATCAATTACGCCCTGAACGGCCAGCCGATCGACATTCACCTGCAGTGGAGTGTGCTCCCTGGTTACGAAAAAACCCTGGGGCGTGTGCTGGTCTCGATCGCCGATATCACCGCTCGCAAGAAGGCGGAGCGCTACCTGACCTATCTCGGCACCCATGACGTGTTGACCGGCTTATACAACCGCGCGTATTTCGAGGAAGAGTGCGACCGCCTGGAGCGCGGAAGGCGTTTTCCGGTCAGCATCTTGATCGGCGACCTGGATGGGCTGAAAGAGGTCAATGACGCTTACGGTCACTCGGCGGGCGACGACCTGTTGCGCCGGACGGCAGAGGTGCTCAAAGCTGGCTTTCGGGTAGAGGATGTGGTGGCCAGGTTGGGCGGCGACGAGTTCGGCGTCATCCTTGCGGAAACGGACGAGTTGGCGGCAATCGCCTCGGTGGAGCGCATCCAACACCTGGTCGAGCTCAACAACACGTTTTACCAGGGGCCGCGCCTTTCGATCTCGATGGGGGTGGCGACCGGTGTCAAGGGGACCAAACTGGCAGAGGTCCAACGCCTGGCTGACGACCGCATGTACCAGGCGAAACGCCAGCGCAAGCAACCCGGGAGCCGCCGGAACTTTAATTACCCGCCATGAGCCAGGATCGGTCAGGGAAACCCTTTGCATCGCCGGCTTTCTTCCCGACCGGGATTCCGCTGTCGAAACGGTTGTTCGACCTGCTGTTGACCGTGCCAATCCTGGTGATCGTCTCACCGGTGCTATTGGTGGTGGCGTTGGCAATCTGGATCTCGCAGGGAAGCCCGGTGATCTTCCGCCAGGCGCGCCCCGGATATAAAGGCGCTATTTTCCACCTGTACAAATTCACCACAATGCGCGACCTGCGCTCGCCTGGTGGAGAGCTGCTGCCGGACGCGCAACGGCTTACCTCGCTAGGGCGTTTCTTGCGCTCGTACAGCCTGGACGAGTTGCCCGAGTTGGTCAATGTGCTGCGGGGAGAAATGAGCATCGTCGGACCGCGCCCGTTGCTGGTGAAATACCTGCCGCTCTATTCGAGCGAGCAAATGCGCCGCCACGATGTGTTGCCCGGTATCACCGGGTGGGCGCAAATCAACGGGCGCAACGCGATCAGTTGGGGTGAGAAATTTCGCCTGGACGTGTGGTACGTCGACCATTGGTCGCTGGGCCTGGACGTGAAAATCCTTGCCCTGACGGCCTGGAAAGTCCTCAAACGCGAAGGGATCAGCGAGCCGGGGCAGGCCACCGCCAGGGAATTTGACGGGGGCAATTGAACTGCCCGCGATTCACTCGATGGGGATGCTCAGCGGGTAAATGATACCGGCGGACAACTCGGCGATGATCGCCTCGATCTTTTCCTGCCGTCCCGGGCTGAGCAGGCCGGGGTTGACGTCTTTCAAGGTGACCGGAACGTTCAGCACGCCGGCGCTCCTGCCTGCCAGCGCCTCCGGCAGCGCCTGGCGCAGGGCTTCCAGCGGGTCAAGGCTGACAGTTGCCGCCCACTGCGCTGACAGCTCGGGAGGCGGAGGGAGCGCTCCGACCAACCGCACCGGGGTATTGAGCTGGGTTAACCCCGCCAGGTAGGCGAAAACTTCCGGGCGAGCGGCCTCCGCAGCGATATAAAACGCCTCTGCCTTGCCCGTATCAAAGAAGCCGGCGGCGACAGCCTGCCAGGCAGCTCCGTCTGCCGGGGTCGCCGCTCCGGCGACCAGGGGGAAAGTCACGCCGAGTGGCCAGCCGGGAGAGCACGTGCCACAGAAATACCCCCCGCCGTTGACGAAGGCATTTTGCCGGGAAGGTTGCTCGGCGGGTATCAAGCCGGCTGCGCGCCAATCATTGGAGAGCAACGTGGCGGTGTAGCCAGCGATGAACGCCTGGTGGTCGGGGTTGGTCTGGATCACGGTCAGGTTACCGGTGGCGTCCAGGGGAGCAGGGCTGACGATGACGAACTGCGCCTGGGGGGCGGCGCCGGTCAGCTCTGCCAGGTTGGGGAGTAAGGCCAGCCCGACGACCAGGCGCACCTCACCAGCCAACGCCTCGGGAGCGAGGGAATCGACTGCTTCGACGGTCAAACCGGCCGGCTCAGCCAGCTCCGCAACCAGCGCCTGTGCGTTCGCGCTCAAATCTGGCTGGGCGGCGTCGCGGATAACGATGGCTTTCCCCGGCGGCTGGGTGGGGGTGGGCGTGGCTTCGGGGGTCGGGGTGATGGCAGGTAGCGGCGTTTCCGTTGGAACCGCCAGCGTGGCGGACGGGCTGCATGCAACGAGCAGGGCTGCCAGGAGCAGCAGGAGGGCGGCAAGGCGCTTCGTCATGACTGGAAATTTTACCCGATTAATCGGCCAGGCGGATTTTTGGGTAGTGTCCCTCATTTGACTTGATGAATTTATCTAAAAGGACACATGCGCTGGCTTATATGCTCGCGAATGAGCCAATTTCCACGATACAAATCACTCAATATATTTGACGAAAGCACAAACGAGATTGAGGTTGCAATTCTTTTCATTTTAAACTAAAATGTTTGGGCGGTTATTTATTGTTTTTTCCCCTTGCCATTAAATTACCTAATCTAAATACTAATACTCTGGATCAGTGAAGGTGAATGGAATGATATCCAAACTCCGCTGGATTAATTTCATCGTATCTATTATAAGCCTGGGTTTAGCTTTTTTAATCTTGATCGTCCCAATAACAGAGACGAGTGGCGCTCAGGTTATCGTACTACAACCTCTATATTCTATCTTGGATAAATCCTGGCTGTTATTTCGGTCACTTGTCTTCTTTGCATTTTCCACCGCTGGCACCATTTCCCTAGCCCGAAACGCTCAAACCTTGAAAATAAATAGGACACTTCGTTATTTTGTTGTTATCATTGTTCTTGGTCTAATAGCAAGCCTGGTAATTTTCTATGGATTTTCATGTTGTGATTCACCAGTTGTTTTTTTTATGGGTTTCCCTTTTAGCTGGTTGCGAGGGATAACACAAGCTCAACACTACCTGCCATTGCCAGCTTTCCAGTATCTTGTCATGAATTTCCTTCACATCGATTGGGATATCGATGTGATTAGTCTTATTGCCAATATCTTTTTTTGGTACAACGTAACTTTATTGGTGGTTACTTCAAAGCAGCAAAGTTGGTTGATGCCACGTAAACGAAGAAGTCCACAAAATACATAACAGGTCCCAGAAGCTCCTTATTTGGAGAGGGCGGACTAATCAATCTTCTACATAGGAGACCATCAATGAAGAGATTGGTCATCATCGCAGCGGTCACATTGATTGCAATAAGCCTTGCATTGGGTGTATGGTCTGTTTCTGCCAATTCTAAAGGAAACGATGGAAATACATGGCCTTATCCACCCCCGGAAGCAACATTAGTCGATGAAAGTTCGGTAGTTGGTGAAACTACAGTCATGGATCAATTATCTTCCGAACCCTACCCCGCACCCGCTACCATACCAACCACAACATATTGCACCTCAAAATGTAACCTACTCCTTTTTTATCTATTTGCCGATTATTATGAGATCGTATGATCGGGCAGCAGCCGTAGCTCACGCTGATCAATTTGCGCATAATCGAAGCGGTGATTATCCGAATTTTGGTACAGGTTGTTCTTGTAACGACTGCACTAATTATGTATCCCAGTCAATAAACAAGGGAGGCGTTGCATTAAAGACTGGGAATTGGGATGCAAATAGCCCATTCGAATGGTGGTATAGAAAGGTTCTTTGGTGGTATGAAAACTCAAACACCTGGAGCGCAACCGATTGGTTCAATACATACCTGTTCCAGTATCCAGAAGAATTTGAGTTTCGTAGCTGGCCCACTGAACTTGAAGCTGGAGACTTTTTCATTCTGGATCTTCATGGGGCTGGGCTTAGTGATCCGCCGGATGGGATACCAGACCATGCAAGATTTGTTGTTGGCATGGGAAATTCGAGCGTAGATCCGGCAGATTACACCTGCACAACAAACCCAATTCCTCCTTCAACCTTTGATTTGTTGGCTAACCAACACTGCGTTGATCGGAAGCACATCGTTTGGAACTATAATCTCGAAGATTTCGGGACCTGGCCTTTCCACGTTGTCGATATGCCCAACAACTAATGAGAGGGTCCAAAATGAACAAACGCGTTCTACTCATAGTTGCCTCATCAATAATAATCATGGTCATTGCGGGATTACTTATAGCGACCTCAGTACCTGGAAAAGCATATCCAGGAGTACAACAAACCAAAGAGACCGACGAAATTCAAAAAGTAATCGAAGCAAGCTACGCAATTGAAGCGAAAGCAGGCAGGGATTTTGATACCTCAAAGTTTCAAGATGCTTTTATCAATGACACTCGTGGTGGCGAACTAAGCCAATCAACCGTCGAGTTTATTGAAAGTGTTGATGCAAACCATAAAGCCTCTTATGGCTATTTGGATTATAAACTTGCTTACTTTTCTTGGTGGGAAAAAGGCGCACTACAGTTGGAAACACTATTTGCGAAGGTAAAAAACGAGAACAGGAAAATGACAAAGGATGAAATGAGATCCTTGTTTGATCAGAAAGGGCGTTTAGCAATGCCGCGTCTGAAAGGAGAGAGCACCAAGAAAAACCTCTCCTTTGATTCAATCGAGATTAAAGGAGATACGGCTGTGGCGATCTTTGATGATGGACCAAGAACAAATCAGATGATCTTGGTAAAAGTAGAGAATCAATGGTTCATTGCGGGAAACAAAATCCTTTCGGTTCATCCATAGGCAATTTGCTACTGAAACGGTGGGCATAGAATGCCCGGATTAGATTAGTAGCTGGAATTAGGCTACGTACCCTCAGTTGAACTAGCAGGTAAATAATAAACAGGGAAAGATTGAGCCGTTTTAAAAAGAACGGGTTTTTCATATCAATGCGTCTCTGTGCCCACGGTAAAACTTGGTGCCCTATCTACTATCCTTCTAGTGTTTTTTCTTCGAATATGCAGAAATCCAATACAGTACCATTTACAAGATTATGATGGAAATCTCTACACTGGATTAGCTTAAATTGACCAAAACACTAAAAAAATGACATCTATAGTAAACGATTATGCAATACAGAACAGACACGTTGTCGTATTCTGAAAGGCAAATGAATTGCTGATCGAGGTACGAAAGTGGAATGGAAAACGCTCTATTGTCCGAATAAGTCATGCAAATACTTTGGGGTGCCTTTTCAGCAGGGCAAAATGGTTAAGAATGGCACTGACCACGGTCAACCCCAAGCACTTTGTAAGGGTTGTGGGAGCAGCGTGACATTGAATTATGCCACTGCCTACTACGGTTTAGAGAGCGATCCGTTAATTTTTGAAACCGCCGTGCGCGCTCTGGCGGAAGGAAATTCCATTCGGGCGACTGGTCGAATCTTACAGGTGGATAAAGATACGGTGTGTGATTGGTTGAACCGGGCTGCGCTGCATTGCCGTTTGGTCCTCCTGTATCTGTGGAAACAATTGCATATCATGGAATGCCAGTTAGATGAGTTGTGGAGTTTTGTTCACACCAAAGAAGATCACCTCCCACTGGCGAAGCTCTACGATGAAAGCTATGGGGATGCCTGGGTCTGGATTGCCTTTGCACCCGTCTGGCGTTTGGTGCTGGCCTTTGTCGTCGGAAAACGGACCCAAGAGAGTGCCAATTTGCTGTTAGATCGGGTCTAACTGGTCACTGATGAGCATATTCCTTTCTTTACCAGTGATCAACTGCCAGAATACAAAGAGGCTTTGCTGTATGCGTATGGCAGTTGGTTCACCCCAGAGCGAAAGGGCGATCGAGGCCGCCTTCCCCATCCCCGCTTAGTTCCAGGCAAGGATTTATTGTATGCCCATGTGGTGAAAGTCCGCGAAAATGGACGCTTGGTGGAGGTCAAAACCCGGATTATCTTCGGAAAACCGGAGCAAATCGCGGTGCAACTGGCTGCTTCCCCGGTGAGCGAGACGATTAATACCAGTTTTGTCGAGCGTGATAACCTGACCCAACGCCAAGGGAACCGCCGCTTGACTCGCAAAACCAATGCCTTTTCCAAAGACATTGCATGGTTCGAGAAGCAACTCTGGTTATCCGCCGCCTACTATCATCTGGTGCTGCCCCACGATAGCTTACGCCAGCGCTTAGAAGTGCCAGAAACTACCCGAGGTAGTGGAGGCTCGTTGAAAAAGTGGAAACCAGTCACCCCTGCTATGGCAGCTAATATTACTGACCATGTGTGGACAACTTCGGAACTGCTCTCGTACCGAGTCCCAGCCCAATTTCTGGAGCAAGTGTCAAAGTTCAATCCCATCTTCGCCTTGTTGGAAGGAGTCCATCAAGTCAAATGAGGGACACTACCGATTATTGCACCGTAAAGAAAAGGACCTGGTCGAGTGTGCCGTTGACGTAAATTTCAACTTTATAAGCGCCGACCGGCCAGGCGCTCTCAGACGAGAGGGTGAAATCGATGTTGCGCGTGCCGTCGGTGCTGAGTTCGTATTCGGTGATCAGCGTATCGCATGCGGCCGGGTCGCCGATGTCGACCGCGCGCCAGGCTGATTTGAACAGCGTCCCTTGCGGCGCATCTTCGACGGCAACGATGGCATGGATGGTGTCGGTTGGGCCAAACACGCTGGTGGGGTCCACCGGATCTTTTCGTTCGCCCTGGCTGCCCCTTGCCAGGGTGACCGAGGCAATCAGCCCGGAAGATGAGGTGGGTTGGCTGATCGCAGGGCAAAATCCCTCAACGGCGGGGGTCTCTTGCGACAGGAAGCTCTCGGCGGGAGATTCGACCGGAAGCGGAGTCTCGTAAGACCTGGCGGCGTTTATCGGCGCGGAGCAGGCCAGTTGCGCTGCCGTCAGAAGCAACAAAAAGAGGAATAGATGGCGAATTTTCTCCTGCATGATATCCGATCGTGTAATTTCTTCTTTAAAATAGGGGCTTTGCCCCACATTTTATAGAAAAAACGAGTGGCTTCTTAACCAGAGGTGAAACAGGTCCGAATTTTCGCCTCACCTTCGGCAACTTCCGCTCTACCCTCTGAGCAGTGACAAAATCGATTATAAACGCATTTCAAAACGGACCGTATGGTTGAAGAAAGAGATTTGGGGCTTTTGCTCCAACACCTGCGCGGTCACCTCTTTTCCGTGTATTATAATAACGGCATGATCGAACTGAACGTTCCCGGGAGGGGAGCCTTCCGCCTGGAATACCTGGTGTGCGACGTCAACGGGACATTGGCGGTAGACGGCAAGCTGGTGGACGGGGTGGCGCGGGCGCTGACGCGCCTGAGCGACCGTCTTGAGGTGCACCTGGTCACCGCAGATACTCAAGGACAGCAAATCACGATCGACCGGCAGTTAAACCTATCGGCATTTCTCTTGCAACCTGGAGATGAAGCGGGCCAGAAAGCCGATTATGTCCGCCGGTTGGGCGCTGAGCGGGTCGTGGCGATTGGGCAAGGGGCCAACGATGCGGCCATGCTCGAAGCCGCCGCCATCGGAATCTGCGTCTTATCTCCGGAGGGCACTTCCGTTCTTTCAGTCTTATCGGCTGACATCCTCACCAAGGATATCGTATCGGCGCTCGATTTGCTCGAAAAACCTTTGCGATTGGTAGCGACCTTGCGCACATGAGCCTTCCAGCCAGCGAACCCATTCCCATGCCGGAAGATGAGCTTCCGCCCGCTCGGCGCCGGCGGTTGAAGCGCCTGGTCGTCCCTGAAGATGGGGATGAGCAGACGCGTCTGCTGGACGAGTTGGGAAAACGGGCCATTCCAGGGGCAGAATTTTACCTTTCAGCGCTGCTGGCCGGTATAGCGGCGGGCGTGGGCTTTCTGTTCGATTCTCCGGCGCTGGTTGTCCTTTCAGCCCTGCTTGCCCCTTTCATGGGACCGGTGATGGGCATTCCGCTGGCGACCATCGCCGGTTCGGGGGCTTTTTTCTTCCGCTCGCTGGGTAGCTTGATGATCGGCAGCGTGATCTTCTTGCTGACCGGCACCCTGTCCGGCTGGGTGGCGCGGCTCTTCCCTCCGCAGAGCACGGCGCAGGTGAGCTATCATATCACCTTCACCTGGGCCGATGTTGCCTTATTGACCACCGGCATGGTGCTGGCCCTGGCGCTGATGGTGCGCAACCCCCATCAACGTCCCCTGGTTGCCAGCGTGGCGGTGGCCTATGCGCTTTACCTGCCGCTTTCGGCCGCAGGATTCGGGTTGACCTCTGGCGCTCCCCTGGCCTGGGAGATGGGCTTGCTGGTCTTTCTGGCGCACCTGATATGGGCGGCGTTGGCCGGCACGCTGGCGCTGGTGATCCTCGGCCTGCGCCCGATGCGCTTTCTCAGCTATGCGTTGACGGGCGCCTACGCCCTGGCATGCCTGGCGGGGGCGCTGATCTATTTTTTGAGTAGCGATGCCGCCATCCGCACACCGGTGCAGGGCGCCGGCCTTGCGGTGCAGCCGATTCCATCGCCGACACAACCCGTGATTTCGACGATGGCCGGTGGAGCGCCAGGGCAGGCAACTCCCCAGCCCGAAATGACCGACACCCTCCTGTCGCCGCCCACGGAAACGCCGACACTGCGCATGACCAATACGCTGGTCCCCACCCGCACCGCCACCATCAGCGTGACCCCCGAGCCGACCCCGGTTTGGGCGCGGATCAACGCCAGGGGCGGCGATGGGGCGTTCATTCGCAGCGAGCCCAGGTACGATGCCGAAATTGTGGTCAGCTTGCTGAATGGGAATATCGTCGAAGTCTTGCTCGACGTGGCGACCGCCGATGGGGTGACCTGGGTGAAGGTGCGCACCGCAGATCAACGGGAGGGTTGGATTGTTCGCTCTTTACTGGCCACCGCGACACCTGCGCCGGGCTGGTGAACCAATACCGTAACCACTTATAAGGAGAGTCTCATTTATGCCGATTCATTTTGGCACCGACGGCTGGAGAGCCGTAATTTCTGACACGTTTACTTTCACCAACCTGCGCATGGTCGCCCAGGCAATTGCCGATGCGGTGGGAAGCGGCTCGTGGTTGAATGGGGCAGCCCTCGACCAACAAACCGACCTGCATAAAATGGTGGTGGGCTTTGACACCCGTTTTCTCTCAGACCGCTTTGCCCAAGAGGTGGCCCGCGTGCTGGCCGCCAACGGCTTCACCGTTCACCTGGCCCATGCAGATGCCCCCACCCCGGCCATTTCCTACGCTGTCGCAAAGCTCAATGCGGTGGGCGGGGTGATGATCACCGCTTCGCACAACGCTCCGCGCTACAATGGCGTCAAGCTGAAATCCGCTTACGGCGGCTCGGCCTTACCGGAGCAGTGCCGCCAGGTAGAAGTGTACCTGAACGACAACGAAGCCACCGCGCGCGGTCCAAACCTGATGGAACTGGAATCGGCGATCGAGCAGAAACGTATCATTCGATTCAACCCCATCCCGGCTTATAACGATCATTTGCGCCAGTTGATCGATTTCGATGTGATCGGGAGCAACCCGCCGCGCTTTGTCGTCGATTCGATGTTCGGCTCGGGGCGAGGGACGATTCGGGGGATTTTACAGGGGACCGGGTGCGAAGTATTCGAAATCCGTGGGGAAATGAACCCGGGGTTCGGTGGGGTGCACCCTGAGCCGATTCAGCGTTACCTGGGGGCGCTTTCGGGCGCGATTGGCAGCGGGATGGGCGGCTTTGGCCTGGCCACGGATGGGGATGCCGACCGCATCGGGGCGATGGACGAGAGTGGCGCGTTTGTCGATCCGCATAAGATCATGGCGCTGGCTCTGCGCTACCTGGTCGAGCGGCGTGGTATGGCAGGGTCGGTGGTGCGCACGGTCTCGACCACGCGCATGATCGACCGTCTGGCGGCGAAATATGGCCTGCAGGTGCACGAAACGCCGGTGGGTTTCAATCACATCGCCGACTACATGCTGAAAGAGGACGTGTTGATCGGCGGTGAGGAATCGGGTGGAATATCGTTCAAAGGGCACATACCTGAAGGCGATGGCGTCCTCATGGGATTGTTGGTGGTGGAGATGGTGGCGGCTTGCGGCTGCAGCCTGCGCGAATTGGTCACCGACCTGTTGAGCGAGGTTGGTCCGGCCTTTTATGATCGCAGCGACTTGCGCCTCAAGCATCCCGTTTCCAAATCGGCGATGACCCAGATGCTGGTCAATGATGCGCCCACGACGATTGGTGGCGAAAGCGTGAGTGAAATCGCCTGCACCGACGGGGTCAAGTATATCCTCGCGGATGACTCCTGGCTTTTAATCCGCCCAAGTGGCACGGAACCGGTGTTGCGGGTGTATGCGGAAGGGCGCACCCCCGATATGGTGCGCGCACTGCTTGGCTATGGTGAGGCGGTCGCGGCGTCGGTAACTTAAAATCGACATGTGGTGCAAAAACGGCGCGCGCCATTCTTGCACCACATCGTCACCAGGGGTTGACAGATTTAGATGGGTTATTTTGAGGGGCAAGCTCCCAAAATAACCCATCTAAATTCATTAAACAGTGAACTCGTCTGTTTGCGCTTAAGCTGTGTTGGTGCGCAACCGGCGAGCGAGGAAGATAATCACCACCAGGGCCAGCGCCAGGCCGATCAGGCCGGGCAGTCCAAACTGGTCGGCAAAACCGGTATCGGGCAGCGCGGTGGAGGTGGCAATCACCGTCGCGGTAAACTTGCCGGATGCCAGCTCGGTCTGTTGGGCCGCCAGGGTAGCTTTTTGCGAGTCCGAGACGGTGGTGTTGGTGGGCGTCGCGCTGGAAATGGGCGCCACAACGGGTGTGTTGGTCGCCGTCGGCTGGACGGGAGTGTTAGAGGGCACCGGTGTCACCGAGGGGGTCAACAAGATGATCGCTTTCATCGCTTCGTCGGTGGCGAACTGGGCGGTTGCTGTGTTGGCAGCCAGTTG
>JARKOV010000004.1 GCA_029975965.1 Anaerolinea sp.
CGACACTTATAACTCCTCCATCGGCCAGGGCGACGTGCTCACCACGCCGCTGCAGATGGCCTGCGTCACCATGGCGGTGGCCAACGGTGGCACCCTCTACCAGCCGCGGCTGGCGGAGGCGCTGGTCGACACGAACGGGAAGGAGCTCGCCCGCTACAAGCCGCGCGTTATTCGCCAGGTGCCCGTGGCGCCGGAGAACCTGGCCCTGGTGCGCGAGGGCATGCGCCTGGCGGTGGCCGAGGGCGATCGGGCCAGCCATGCCCTGCGGGCCGTCCTGCCCGACGCGCCGGAAGCCCTGACCAGCGCGGTGGGCTGTGTCTCCTGCCATACGGACGTGACCAGTCCCCAGGTCCAGGCCATGATCACCGACGCGCGGACCGACCTCGCGGCCCGGCTGGAGGCGGCCCAGGCCGCCCTCGGCGCGGACAGCCCGGCCTGGGTGCGCACGGCCGTGGCCGCGGTCGCGGGCGACAGCAGCAGCGGCCTGCACAATTACGGCTACACCAACGCTCTGCTCAGCGCGGCCGAAACCGAGCTGGGCCTGCGCGTCCCGGTCGAAGTCGTGATCCCCGAAGCGCCGCCGGAGCCGGAATGGATTCTGCTCCCCCTGATCGGCCGGGTCGAGAACATGACCACGGTCGGGCTGACGATGGGCACGCTGGCTTTCCTGGCCGCCCTGACGGTCGGGCTGGGGCTGGTCATCCATCGCGCCGGCCGGCAGCGGCTGCTCGGCTGGCTGCTGGTCCTGGTCGCCCTGGCGCTGCTGGTGATCGCCGTGGTGCTCGTGCTGCGCTCCGGGCAGAAGGCGCAGGCGATGGCCTCCGGGGAAGACTCGTACTGCCTGATGTGCCATTCGGGCAGCGCCCGGCCGCTGACCCTGGCCGATGGGCATACGCTCCGCCTGGCGATCGATCCGGCCGGGATGGAGACGTCCGTGCATGGCACGGCCAGCGAGATCGGGTACGTGGGCTGCATCGACTGCCACGGCGCGGATGCCTTCCCGCATCACGGCGTGCCGCAAAGCCTGCGCCAGTACCGGGTGGAGCGCTCCCTGCTGTGTGTGGACTGCCACGTCGAGGACATCCAGCACTACCGCGACGTGCGCAAGAACAACATCCCGGTCGGCTGCGCGGACTGCCACGGCGCGCATGCCGTCCAACCGGCGGACACGCTCCGGATCGCCCCAACCCGGGTGATCGAGGGCATCGAAGCGGAGGTCACGCCCGCGCCGGCGGAGGCGACCGGGGAATAAATCCCAGCGCTTCGCGCGGCGCGTTGCCATCGACCTCACCCCAACCCCTTTCCATTTTCATGGAGAGGGGTTTTGTGTTGGCTGGCCGAGCGGAGGCGAGGTCAACCGCTGGCACGCGGGGCGCTGCGCCGTTACAATGGGCGGGCGTGCCGGACGGGCCATGCCCGGCCGGCCCATCCCAACCCTTCCGACTCGGATTGCTTCGCAGGCAGGCTGCATGATCCCGTTTCGTTCCGCTTCCTTCCGGCCCCCGGCTGAGTTCGCCCGGTTCGGGGCCGTCCTGACACTCCTGACCCTGATTGTCCTCCTGGGGGCGTGCGCGCCCTCGGAGACCACCGCCGTGACCGGCCCCGGCCTCACCGCCACCGCCAAGGCCGCGCTGCACACCGCCCAGGCGTCCATCCCGACCCTGACCCGCACCCCCGTGCCGACCCTCGGCCCGACGGACACCGCCACGCCGAGCGTGACGCCCTCGGCCACGCCCACGCTGACCCCGACCCGGACGCCGCTGCACACCAACACCCCGCGCCCGACCCGCACGCCGCCGGTCGTCGTCATCCCGACGTCGGTCGCCGACGCGGGCGCGTCCCAGGCAGGCAACGAGCCGACCTGGACGCCGCCGCCCCTCGACCGGGCCATGACGATCGAGGATCACTACTGGATGGCCCGGCCGATCGCCTACGGCGGCACGACCTGGGCCTCGCGCAACTACCCCTACGGCAGCACCAACGGCGGCACGCTCCAGACCCACCACGGGATCGACATTTCCAACCCGACCGGGACGCCGGTCATCGCCGTGCAGGATGGGACGGTGATCTACGCCGGGGACGACATGACCTCACTCTTCGGGCCGATCCCGAACTTCTACGGCAACGTGATCGTGATCCAGCACAACTTCTTCACGACCGATACCAGCGAGCCGGTCTTTTCGCTGTACGGGCACCTCTCGGAGGTCAAAGTCCAGGCCGGGCAGCAGGTCACCCAGGGCGACGAGATCGGGCGAGTCGGCGCGACCGGCGTCGCGCTCGGCCCGCATCTGCACCTGGAGGTGCGCGTCGGGGACGCGGCCAGCTACGACGCGACGCGCAACCCGGAGCTGTGGGTGCGGCCTTACCGGGGCTATGGCACGCTGGCCGGGCGGATCACGGATGTCAACGGCAACCCGCTATACAGCGCCACGCTGGACGTGATCTCGGCCACCGATCCGGGCTTCCGGCGGGCGGCCTACAGCTATTCCGACGACAGCGTGAACGGTGACTCGACCTTTCGCGAGAATTTCGCGCTGGGCGACCTGCCCGCCGATTACTACAACCTGGTGATTCGCAACGGCAGCGGCACGGCCCTCTTCCGCGATCAAATTTACGTCTACCCCGACCGCACGACCTGGATTGAGATTCAACTGCCTTAAAGGCTGTACTTGCGAGGATCGATGCCGTTTCGACAAATCAGTTGAGGGGTATCGACATTGTCAAGCTCGTAGATTTCTATTCGATTGCGTCCCAGGTTGAAAACACCCTGGCTGCTTCTGCCCTCGGCGATTCCGATATAGAATCCATTGGCAAATTGGATCGCTGAATCGTCATTCATGCCAGCCGCCATCCCTACCACACAGTCCACCACATCTTGTAGGGCTTTTGCCTGGTGTTCTGACCAACACGCGCTGAATACAACGGACTTTACGCCAATCCCGTCTTGTTTGAGAATTCCAACAGGTTCATTCCATCTGGTAAAGCGCGACGGTGCCTTCCATTTCACGAGCCATCTGGGTGAGACTCCGGGCGCTCTGTTCCGCCTGCCGGGTGCTGGAGGCTGTCTGCACGCTCACCTGCCGAATGGACTGGATGGCGCTCATTAACTGATCCATGCCGTTGGTTTGCTGCTGCGTGCTGGCCGCAATTTGCTGCGAGGCCTGCGCGGCCTGCTCGATGATATCTGTCAGTTCGCGGATAGCATCGCCCGCATCACCGACCAGGGCCATGCCGTGCTGGGCGCCCTTGCTGCCTTCTTCGGTCACCATGACGGCGGTATTGGTTGCCTGCTGGATTTCGTTGAGGATATCGGCAACTCGTGCCGTAGCCTGGCGTGAGGCTTCGGCAAGCTGGCGCACTTCCATCGCCACAACCGCAAAGCCGCGACCTTCTTCACCAGCGCGAGCGGCCTCAATAGAGGCATTAAGCGCCAGCAGCTTGGACTGTTCCGCAATTTCGTTGACGGTGTCGATGATCTCGCCAATTTGTTGTGTCCGGGCTGAGAGTGCCAGGATATTTTCGGCAATGGCCTCAACCTGTTCGCGGATCGTTTCCATGCCTTCGATGCTTTTTTGTACCGAGACTTCGCCATCACGTGAGATGGTCAGGGATTGCTCGGATGTTTCGGCAACTTGCTGGGCACGTGCGGCTGTCTGCTGAACCGTGGTGCGGACTTCTTCCACCGTAGCAACCGTCTGGGTGACAGTCGCTTCCTGCTCTGTGGCGCTGGCGAGTTGCTGGGTGGTTGCAGCCAGAATCTCTGAAGCAGCAGCGGAAATACCAGAAGCCGAATCACGAATTTGAGCGGACAGCGTGGCCAACCCTTCAACCATCTTGTTCAGCGTTAGGCCCAGTTGGTAAAGATCATCTGTGGAGTTCACACTGCCATCATCGACGGATAAGCGGGTTTTCAGGTTGCCAGCAGCAACAGACTGGGCAAACGCTGTGTAGTTGGACACAACAGCCTGGAGGTAGTGACGGCGGTCACGCTCAGAAGTGACCATATGCTGCAGATCCTGGGTCATGTTGTTAAAGGCGGCCGCCAGATCACCAATTTCGTCCCGCCGTTGTATCTCGGCACGCTGACTGAAGTCGCCGCCCTGGATGCGCCGGGCAACGCCGGACAACTGCTCGATAGGCCCCACAATATAGCGGGTAGTAGCTAAAACAAAGAACACTGCTACCAGCGAGGTGATCAATGCACTCATGAGGGCAATCATCAAAAGATTGGTTGCCAACCCCGTGGCAGCATCGTATGGAACTTCGGATACCACGACCAACACCTGGTCGCCATAATTCAGGTAGTGCATTGCCATGAGCACGTCTTGATGATTCAGGCCAGTGGTCCGCTGATCCGTTTCTGGCAGGGCAACCGTTGCCCGCCGCAAGACCGTACCAGGATCGCCATGCGCGACGATCAACCCGTTGGCATCCGTAACGTAGGCGTCTTCCCCCTGCTCGAATTCCATGCTGGCGAGCAGATCCCAGATAGATTTGAAGCGCAATTCTGCAATAAGCACGTTTTTCAAACTGCCGCTGCGGAGATCGATAATAGGCAGGGCGATGGTTATCAATGGCTCGCGGATTGCTTCGTCGAAGCGCACCGGGCTAAAATAGATTGCCTGTGAAGCACTAACATTCTGGAATATATCTTCCTCAGTGCGGCTGCGGAGGTCGGCATCCGTTACTACGCCAGACCGCGTGACACGCAAAATCTCATGTCCGCCAGTGTCCAGTAATGCCAGCTCTTGATAAACCGTGCGCGAACTGAGCATACTGCTGAGGAGTTCCTCCTGCCGGGAGCGATCGACAGCCCACAGGCGCTGTACCCTGTTGAGCAGGTCGAGTTCATCGAGTGTGAGGTCAATGAAGGCATCAATTTCCCCTGCTATGCGGTGGGCGGTTTCTCCCTGGTCACGCAAGGCATCTTGCTGCAACGTATTGTATCCCTGGAGAGAGGTGATAACGCCTACGATCAGCAATGGGATAACAGCCAAACCGAATAAAATCGCCATGATGCGCCAACGCAGGCTGTTGAATCTATGGAGCACGGTATTTCTCCCTCTATCCATGTTTTGATGCTCAAGAACAACCGGTGGCTACCTGTATATCAGGTAGCCACCATAGACCGACTACTACTACTCGGCGCTGTCTTCTTCGTATGTGATGTAGTCCGCTCGTTCCAGCAGGCTGTCGGAGTATTCAATACCGAGCGCGTTTGAGGCGGGCATACTGACTGCGATGAAGAATTCCGCATTTTCAACCGGTATACTTCCGGCATTGGTACCAGCGAGCACCTGGGTGACGAGGTGAACAGACTGCTTGCCCATTTCCAGGAAGTTCACACCATACCCTATGAAATAGCCTGGCTCAGGAAGTGGGGCAAATGGCACGGAGATCGGAATCTGGCGGGCTGTGGATGCCTCGATCCAGGCGCCTGCTCCGGCTAATACCGTACCATCCGGGCCAAAGAAGATGCCGTCTACATCTTCGGGTATTTCAGCAATAGCGGCTGCATTTTCATCAGGCGAGAGAACTTCACGAGTTACCAGTTCGATACCGAGGTCCGGCGCGACGGCCTGAATCGCCTGAACAGCCAGTGATGAAGCAAAATTGTTCGGGTCGTAAGGCACGTAAACCTTGTCAAGGTCGGGCACTGCCTCTTGCAGGAGTTCTAACTGGCGTTCGTAGGATGGCCTCATCAGGATACCGGTTGTGTTATGGCCTGGCTGGGTCAGGTCATCGATTAGACCCTCGCTGACAGGGCTGGTGCTAATACCGAAAATGATCGGGATGTCACCAGCCACTGCCTGGACTGCCAGCGCATCTGTCGTACTCGATGCAAAAATCAAATCGAGTTCGTTTTCGAGTAATGCGGCTATGCCAGCCTCCCGCGTTTCTGCTGTTAAATCACCATCGTAGATGTAGGTGACATTTTCACCTTCCACATAACCCTGCTCAGCCATTTCCGACTGGAAACCGGCAACAATGTCGTTCAGCCCGTCTGACGTATTCAGAATACCGATGGTGTGCATTTCTGATTCAGGGGGCGTTTGTCCACCACAACCCGCCATGATTAACATCAGAATCAAGACAACCAGTGGTGTAAAGGACTGACGAGTTTTGTTTGAAAGCATTTTGCTTCCTCCCTGTGGTTATAGAGGCTGTCGTTTACCCGGTGAGTGAATGATGATAGGTCAGAAGGCCGTGTTAGCCTCTAGGTGAATTGAGATTACTCGTGCGCTTTAAGGGTACAAACACCATAAATCTATAATACATCATAAATGAAGAGTTGTGAAGGATCAATAATTAGTCACAAAATCAATGAGGTGCTGCGAATCGGAATGATGGACAATTCGCGACACCCGCCGCCGGCCCGGATCAGACTCAATCCAGGCAAGGCACCTCCAAGGGGCGGCATCGCCTATGCCGCAGCCTCAACTGGCATGCACAGGGTTTCGATTCTCACGATGGAGACACTCATCCAGGCGATGCGCCGGCCCCTTAAGTCCGCGCGTCTTCCCTGGAGACCCGCTTGTCAAGCCCTGGATTTATCCATCATTCTCCGATACAGTACCGTCAGGGTGGCTCCACAGAACAACGTGGTCAAAGGACAGGCACCAAAACCGACTTAGGCGGGCGACCGCGGCGTTTGGTCCTGACTGACCACTGGGAACTGCTTTCCAGCGCACCGCGCCGCCTGAGCCGCCGCGCCCGATCTGAGGCCCCATGCGCATCCTTCGCTTCTGGAAGCCGTACCAGGTGCTGACCCAGTTCACCGACCGGCAGGGCCGCGCCACGCTGGCCGATTACATCGACGTGCCGGGCGTCTACGCGGCCGGGCGGCTGGACTATGACAGCGAAGGGCTGCTGCTCCTGACCGACACCGGCCTGCTCAACGCCCGCCTGACCGATCCCACGGCCGCCCACCCGCGCACCTACCTGGTTCAGGTGGAGCGCATCCCCGATATGGCCGCGCTCGACGCGCTGCGGCGAGGCATCCAGCTCAACGACGGCCCGACCCGCCCGGCCCAGGTCGAGCTGCTGCCCGCGCCGCCCGACCTGCCCCCGCGCCCGGTGCCGGTGCGCTTCCGCAAGAGCGTGCCCGACTGCTGGCTGAAGCTGACCCTGACCGAGGGCCGCAACCGCCAGGTGCGGCGCATGACGGCGGCGGTCGGCCATCCCACCCTGCGCCTGGTGCGCTGGGCGATCGGCCCCGTCACGCTGGCCGGGCTGGCCCCCGGCCAGTGGCGCGACCTGACCCCCGCCGAGCAAAAAGCCCTGTGGGCCAGCGTCAACGCCTCCGGCCGCTAAAGGCAGGGCACACGTTGGCGTCCAGGCGAAAAACGA
>JARKOV010000006.1 GCA_029975965.1 Anaerolinea sp.
GTCGATCCTGCTGCTGGTGCCCTTGTCGTTGATCGAGGGGCAGATTCGCGAGCGTAGCCAGCGCCAGCAGGAGGTGCAACGGAACATTGCCAACAGTGCGGCCGGCGAGCAGACGCTGGTCGGGCCGGTGATCCTGCTTGAATTCCGCGAGCGGGTGCAGGAGCCGGTACGCGATCCGGACAGCGGCAAGATCACCGGCACGCTGTCGCGCATCGCGACGCAGCGCCGGCTGATCTCTGCCGAGAGCCTGGATATCGACGGCGCGGCGCGGGTGGAGAACCGCCATCGCGGCATTTACCAGGCGCGCTTGTTCCATCTCGATCTGAGCAACCAGGCAAAGCTGGTGATCGAGCCGTTTACCGCCAGCGCGCCGGAACGCACGCTGTTGGATGCCGAGGCGACGCTGGTGCTCGGTGTGGCCGATCCGCGCGGGGTCGATGTCGATCCTGAGGTGACGATCAATGGCAAGCCTTTCCGTTTCATTACGCCGGGCAACCGGCTGGAAACCGGTGAAGCGCTGAAGATGCCGCAACTGATCGTGCCGCTGGGGCGCATTGACCCGAGCAAGACGAGCACTTTCGACGTCAGTTTCCCGCTGCAACTGACCGGCACCAGCCGCCTGGCGATTGCGCCGAGCGCCGACAGCAACCGGATCCACCTGAAGTCGGACTGGCCGCATCCCAATTTCGGCGGCCGTTTCCTGCCACGCGAGCGCAGCGTCGGCGCCGACGGCTTTGACGCGCAATGGGCGATCTCCCACCTCGCCCGCGATTTCGACCGCGCGCTGGACCCGAACTCGGGCGAGGCGCTGTCCATCGACTTTGTCGATCCGGTGAATGTTTACCTGCAATCGGAGCGGGCGGTGAAGTACGGCATCCTGTTCATCGTCCTCACCTTTGCCGGTTTCTTCCTGATCGAAATCCTGCGCCGCGCGCCGATCCACCCGATGCAGTACCTGCTGGTCGGGCTGGCGCTGGCGATCTTCTTCCTGCTCCTCATCGCGCTCTCCGAACACCTGTCGTTCGCGCTGGCTTACGGGCTTTCCTCGCTCGCCTGCATCGCGCTGATCGGCTTCTACCTGGCCGGCGCGCTGGGCGGCGTGCGGCGCGGGCTGGCCTTTGCCGGCGGCCTCACCGGCCTCTATGGCGTGCTGTTCGGCGTGCTGCGCTCGGAAGACAACGCGCTGCTGATGGGCGCCCTGCTGCTCTTTGCCGCGTTGGGCTCGACCATGCTCGCTACCCGCCATGTCAATTGGCATCGCCTGAGCAGCAACCCCGAGGAAGCGTGAACGTAGCCGCCCTGTCGCCCCGCCGGGGCGGCCTACGGCCGGCCGGGTGCTCCCCGGACTTGCCGTCGGAATATCGGCCGGAATTGAACTTTGCGGCCCGGCATGGTCAAAGCACAGCGTGCAACACCTTTTGTCACACCTTGATGGCTCGGGAGGTCAGTATGCCGAAATGGATCTACTTACTTGGTGCTTCTTTGTTCAGCGCCATTTTCGGTGAAGCGGTCTTTTTCACGATCATCGATCCGCAACAGCTCTACTTGTTTGGCGAACCGGTTTCCTGGCAACCGGTTGCGGTCTATTCGGCCGGATTCTTCATGTTCTGGGGTTTGACTTTCTTCAACGCGGCCCTGGTCACCTGGATGCAAAAACCGGGCGATGAAGTCAATCGTGAGCCGCAAGAACAGGCACGCCGTCTTGAGCAAAGAAACCACCTGAAATCCACCTAGCGAACCGGGTACAACCCGCCCTTGGCGCGCTTGCACTTCGTTTGGTGCAGGTCTTCGCTCGGCGGTGCGGACAGAAAAATACCGCGTCACAGCACCGCTTGAGCACAGGATTTTGTCATTGACGCTACCCTTGGCGCTGCGGCGGCCGAGTCAATCACCTACCGCTGCTGGCCGGTGTGACCGAACAACCCGACCCCGGCTACGCCGGCAGCGCGTTGATGCTCGGCCACGTCAGGCTCGAAGCGTTCGACGTGCAACGCGCCGCATCGCACTCGCCAGCCGTCGTCCGCCTGCAGCGCAAGGACTGGGGCTACGACGGCGTGCTGCTCACCGACGACCTCAACATGGGCGCGGTCTACGACCTCGGCATCGGCAAAGTAGCCAGCGAGGCGCTGGCCGCCGGCGTCGACGTGGTCCTGGTCAGCTACGACCCGCGCCTGGTTTACCGGGCGATTTACGGCGCTGCAACGGCGTTGAGCGATGAGCGGCTGACGGCAGAAAACCCGGCGGCAAGCAGGCAACGGCTGACTGAGTTCCCGGCAGGACAAGCTCAACGCCAATGACATTCTTTTGAGCAGCACCGTGTCCGTGTCAAAATCCTCGGCTGACACAGCTTCGGCAGCACCACAAAACGTCTGCCCAACGATCACCGAGCAAACCCATGCACAACTTCGCCAGCATTTTCAAAGATGCGAACATCCGTAGCAGGCTCACTCAGTTTGCCTTGACTCATCTCGACCGCTTCGAAAGCTTCCTATTCGACAAGAAGCAGCGGCGCTCGCTTACTTGAAGTCCGTCGAGGAGAAGCCGGCCCCATGAGCCCCCCTTTGCCGAACCGCAAACCCTCCGCCAACGCCGGGGCCGCTTATTCGCCCCGGCGGACGATTCGGCAAGCGCAAACCGGTAGAAAAACTCGTCATGCCAATACACTCGGAGCCATCCTCCAAGTAGCCAGACAACAATTCAGAGAGCATTTCACCAGTTCGCTGACCGCCCTCGCGTTCACGCTGGGCGGGGGACTGATGCTGGCGTATTTCTTCCGCATCCGCTATCTCCCCGCCATCAGCCTGGAATCGGCAACCGGAATATTGCTGGGGGTTGCCATGGCGGGAGCGCTGACGCTGGGTTCGTTGCTCATCCTATTGAGCTTGCCAGGCGCTGTATTACAGCTTTGTCTACGGCACCGGATCATCAATCCCGGCACCAGAAAATTCAAAAACGAAAACCGGAGGCCGAGCAGAAAAAACTTCAGAAACTCGGCGCGCATAATTTTTTTGTTCCATCTCTTCGTCGCTGAATTTCTTGCTTTGCTGGCTACGCTTGGCCCAGCCTATATGGGCTGGACGCACACCCTTTTTGGCTGGTCCTTGATTCTGACCACCTGGGCAATCAGTATCCTATTTCTGGCCGGCGTGACGGCTCTCGCCCTGAATTATGAGCACGGTGACCCGGTTGGACGACAGGCGAAGGTGCGCTATCGAAAATTCAAGGGATATGCCCATGGGTTCTGGATTCTTGGCTTTCTGACACTTCTGCTGATCTGCATCAACACCTTCCTATTCCAAATATTTCCGTTATTCCAGCAAGAAAGTGACTTAGTGAGCCTGTTTTATTTCGGGCTGATCATTTTCTTAAGCTGCGCCATCGGCATCGCTGCTATCCACAACTGGAAGTCGGCGCCCCTTCTTGGCATCGTGCCGCTCCTCCTGCTTCTGTTCGTGCTCGGTGGCCTAAGCACTATGTCGGAGAGCGTCATGCGCACGCTAAAACTCGGCGCCCTGGAAAACACCACGATGCTGGTCACGCCAACCGGATGCCAAAGCATCGCCGCGCAACTGACGACATCCCTGTGCGCCAAGCAAAAACCGTTGCCTCCCGATGCAACCTGCCGCATACAGGGCCTGACGATTCTCTCGCGTATTGGCGAAGAGCAGTTGCTGGCGTTCAAGGACGAATCGTCGGAAACACGCTTGACCTTGCGCAGCAGCGAAGTGGTCAGCATGGCCTACCCGGAAAAACGCGCCGGCAACTCCGCCACGAGCCAGGCGCAGAAGCCCTGCGTTACGATTGAACCCACCGCCCCGCCGCCTTCTTCGGAGAAATGAGCATGGCCAAGATCAACCTGCGCCAGACCGTAGCCAACCTTCTCAAGGCGCACCCGAATGAGCGCTTCACCGCCCGTCAGATTGCCGAGTGGATATTTGCCAACCAGCGCGAAGCTTGCGAGGAAAAGCGCAAGAACAGCCAGCAGGATTTGAGCGACGACGCGGCCTTTCTCTGGCAGCTGGTGGCGGAGATTGGCGCCAATCGCCCGGTGATCCAGAAGCGCTGGCCGCAGATTCGAACGACCGAGGGGCGCCCGCGCCAGTATTACTGGACGGCGGCGAGCGAGGCGGCGGAAGTGGCGGAGGTGGAAAAGCAGGCCCAGGCCAACAAGCCCGGCAAACTGAGCGAACACGATCTCTACCCGTTGCTGTGCCGTTATCTGCATGGCGATCTCAAGCTGTACCCCAAACGCATCGACGAGAAACGCGCCACCAACCGCCACGGACCCAACGGCAACAAGTGGCTTTTCCCCGATCTGGTCGCGCTGGAAAACCTGGGCGAAGACTGGGATCAGGAAATCCGCGCCTGCGTGCAGCAAGCGGGCGCGCAACGGGCGCGCCTCTGGTCGTTTGAGGTCAAGTTGCTGATCAATCGCGCCAATGTCCGCGAAACCTGGTTTCAGGCGGTGTCCAATTCGTCCTGGGCGAATCTGGGTTATCTCGTCGCCGCCGATATCCAGGAAAACCCGATGAAGGAGCTTCGCCTGCTCGGCGCTTCCTACGGCATTGGTTTGATCCGGCTGGATACCGGCGCCCCGAGCGAAAGCGAAATCCTGATCCCGGCACGGGAACGCAGCGAAATCGACTGGGACGCCTGCAACCGTCTGGCCGTGGAAAACAGCGACTTCCGCGAGTTCGTCAGTTGGGTCCGGCAGTTCCACCAGACCGACAGTGCCCAGGTCGGCAAGTGGGATATTCCAGAGACTGTTGATTTTTAAGCATTTTAGAAAACCACGGAAGCATCTGGCGCACCATGAAAAAAGCCGGACTTTCGTCCGGCTTTGCTTGGCGTCCTTGTCCGACTTACGGGGTAACCGACTTCAGGCAATACGTCGTCAAGTCGAGCGCGGGAAGCAACTTGTTGGGCAAGCCTTTGATGTAATCCACCAAGAGCACGTAATAGAGAATGTAGGTATCCTCGAAAACGGTGGAATCCGCATCTCTCACGCTCTTGAAAGTCAGATAGTTGTCTTTGCCCTGGGCGGTGAAGGAGTTGGTGGCAACGGTGTACACGGTGTCGTTGGCAATGGCTGACCAGGTGCCGGTATTCCTGTCCTGAACTTCCACATTCTTGATCACTTCGTATTCGCCACCGCTGAGGAAGACATCGTAACGAAGCCCCGCCGCGGCCGGGAAGGCGCCGGTGGAACCCGAGTGCAGCGAGTAGTAGGCGCCTTCGTTGAGCACCTTGACGATGTCGGAGCCTTTCATGTTGATCATGACGATGGTGTTGGAGAAAGGCAGAACCTCGATCACCTGCGCCATGGTAATCGGGCCGGCGAGCAGGTTGGCTCTTACCCCGCCGACGTTCTGGATGGCGACATCGATCGCCGGATTGGTTTTCCTGAACGCTTCGGCAACGACCTGTCCGGCGTAACTTCCGGTTGGGGTCTGACCGGCGGCAAACGGGGTGGGAATTCGGGTGTTGGCCATCGTTTCCGTAATGCTGCCGACCACTTCGTTCTTCGCTTCCTCCAGTTTCACCCGGTAAGGTGCAAGGAGTGCATCAATCGTGGCATTCAGGCCGGCCACGGTCAGGATGGGAGAAGCATTGATGGCGGCCATGATCTG
>JARKOV010000010.1 GCA_029975965.1 Anaerolinea sp.
CTGCTGGCCGATTCGCCGGAAGGTCAGCGTAAAGAGCGTGAGTTGAACCCTCATCCCCAGCCCTTCTCCCCCTGGGAGAAGGGAGCCAGAGAACCCTCTCCCTATGGGAGAGGGCAGGGTGGGCAATCTCACCCAGAGAGGGCAGGGTGAGGGCGACATCAAAAAGGGCTTTGTCTATAAACGCGTCCCGCACATCACCCTCAAATCCATCGCCAACAACGAAGAAATCGACGCCATCCACGCGAAATGGCAGCCGCAGCTCGAAGCCCTGCGCGAGCAGTTAAACCAGGCGCTGGGCCAGCACTGGGAGGATTGGCAGATCCCGCGGGAAGCGCCCCTCACCCCGTCCCTCTCCCAGAGGGAGAGGGAGAAATTGGTTGAATTATTGGCGGAATGGTGGGCGCTGCGCCGCCAGCGCCAGCAGGAGATCGACGCCTCCATCGCCCGCCATGCGGATACCGAACTGCTCTACGACCAGCCCTACGAAGACAACAAACGCGTGCGCGTCACCGGACCCTTCACGGTTGAAAGCCTCTCGCCGCACCGCGTGCTTTCCACCGCTGAAGACCGCCCCAGGACGGAGCAGGATGGTCAAAACCAATCGGCTGCCTCCGGCGGGTTTGAAACCCTGATCCTTGATAACCTGCGCGCCGCGGGTGTGGAGAACACCAAAAAGGGCGAGCGCCTCAAATTCACCCGCCTGGAGCCGTACGCCGGCACCTGGCTGCATGCCGTGGGCGAATATGAAGAAACAGGCCCTCTCCCTAACCCTCTCCCAAAGGGAGAGGGAACAGAGACCTCACCTCGGCCCTCTCCGAAAGGAGTGGGGGTTGTGCGGAGGGTGGCGGTGTGCCTCGGGCCGGAGCACGGCACGGTCAGCCCGGACCTGATCAAGGACGCCGCCAAAGAAGCTGTGCAGGGCGTGGGTTTTGATCTGTTGGTGGTGCTGGGTTTTGCCTTCGACCCGCACGTCTCGGAGGAGATCCACCGCTACGGCAAGCTGACGGTGCTGCCGGCGCGCATCAACCCTGACCTGCAGATGGGCAATCTGCTGCTCAAGAAGAGCGGCGCGGGCAACCTGTTCATGGTCTTTGGCGAACCGGATATCCAGGTAACCACCCTGCCCGATGGCCGCCTGACCGTCACCATCCGCGGCGTGGATATCTACGACCCCACCACCGGTGAGATCCGCTCCAGCTCCACGGATGATATCGCCTGCTGGTTCATCGATACCGAATACAACGGCGAAAGCTTCTTCGTTCGACACGCCTATTTCACCGGGGCCGATCAGCCCTACGACAAGCTCAAGCGCGCCCTGCGCGCCGAAGTGGACGAATCCGCCTGGAGCGCGCTGTATGCGACGACATCCTATCCCTTTGAGAAACCGCAAACCGGGAAGATAGCCGTCAAGGTGATCAATCATTACGGGGATGAGGTGTTGAAGGTGTATTCGGCCTAGGCAGGTGGCGAGGAATCTTTATACGGTCAGAGCAAATTTCTTACAAGTCCGAGAGATTCCAGGGATCGAGCGCTCTCGAACGCTCAAACAATCTAAGAATAATCCGCCTACTGCAGCCGCACCAGCACCTTGCCC
The DNA here is from genome assembly GCA_029975965.1 of Anaerolinea sp. The sequence continues at coordinate 1,595 of JARKOV010000010.1, forward strand.
TTGTGCCACAGCGACTCGATCTGGTAGTAGTCGCGCTGGTCGGGCGAGAAGAGGTGCACGATCACGTCGCCCAGGTCGACGAGCACCCAGCCGTCTTCGGCGCGCCCTTCCATTTTCACTTCAAGCTGGAAATTCTTGTGGGCGTTTTCGGCGACCGCTTGCGCCAGGCTGTCTAACATGCGGTCGCTGGTTCCATTGCAGAGGATGAAATAGTCGGTAAAGGATGAAATTTCGTGAATATCCATCAGGAGGATTTTCTCCCCCTTCTTGTCTTCCAGCACATCCACCGTGCTGCGGGCAACATCAATCGCGTTCAGGCTCCACCTCGAGGTTGGTTTGCAGGGATTGTAGCACAAAATGGAGAAGCCGGAAACCGGCCTTCAATTGCTCAACGCGGCGCGGTAAAGCGAAGAATACAGCGCGCCGCCGGGTTTCAGGTCGCTGCGGAAGAGGACGATCTCGTTCACCTGCACCACCCCCAGCTCGCCCACCGTGATGCCCGCCAGCGCGTCGGCTACCTGGCGCACGTCGGCGGGGCTGGCGTGCTGCGACACGCGCCCCAAGGTGAGGTGCGGGGAGAATTTGCGCTCCTCGCTCGGGTAACCGAGGCGACCGGTCTCACGATCGACGCCGTGCTGCAAGTCCATCAGCTCGGGCGTGGCGGTGATGCCAACCCAGATCACGCGCGGGTGGAGGCGGTTGGGGAACGCGCCACAGCCGGACACGCAAAAGCGGGTGCGGCGGTGGCGGGCGGCTTCGTTCTTGAGCACCTGCACCAGGTTGTTGAGGTTGTTTGGTGAAACGTTGCCCAGGAATTTGAGGGTGAGATGAATGTTTTCGGGGGGGACCCACCGGACGGCCTTCGGGGAAGTGCGCTGCAATTTCGCCACGATCTCACCGAGCTGATCCTGGATTTCGCCTGGCAACTCGATGGCTATGAAAGCCCGAATGGCGTCCATTTTCACCTCAGGGTTCTTTCACCGACACGTCCACCGCAATGTCGCCGGCCTGTTCGAAACGAAGGGTTGCCTGGAAGGTGTCGCCGGCTTTGAGGTCGTTCTTGAGGCCGATCAACATCACGTGCAGCCCGCCCGGCTCGAAATTGACTTTGCTCCTGGCTCCCACCGGCACGCTGGATTGCTGCTGCATGACCATCGCGCCGTCTTCCATCTTGCTCAGGTGCAGTTCGACGGTCTCTGCCACGTCGGTGGACGCGCTGAGCAACGTATCGGCTTCTGCCAGGGGGTTGTTGATGACGAAGTAGATCGCGCTGTTGCCGCCGGCCTGGGCAGGGCGCGCCCAGGCGCCTTCGACCTGCAATGCTTTGGGGGCGCACCCGGCGAGGATCAAGGTGACCATCAGGGCGACCAGGATGGTACGCGCAGGATTCGGTTTCATTGGGGTCCTTGAAAGAATAATTCCGGTTGATCGTTTCAACCGGTAATTAAAATGAGTATACAGAAGCGCCGAAAGGCTGTCAAGAAAATCACGGGTGTGCGACAAGGCGTTCGCAAAGCCACCCTCATCCCTGCTGCTGCCCTTTGAGGATGCGGAGAACCAGAGATGCGTGGGGTATGCAATCCCGGCGAGTTGCGTGTACAATAATGGAGCAATGAAGGCGCAGATGGGACATCGAGCCTTGTGGACCTTCCTGGTCGCCCTGTTACTGGCGGGCACGAGCCTGGCGAGCCGGCCGGGATCGGTGATGGCTGCCAACGCTCAGCAGAACACCGGCATCAGCCTGACCGGCCCTTCCGCCTGCCCGCCAGGTGGCTGCGCAGCCGGGCAACGGCTGAGCTACCGGTTGGACTTCGAGCTGGGCGTGTATGACGCCACCCAGACGCAGCCGAACGTCAAGGTGTGCCTCTATGTGCCCAGCAACTGGTACGAGGCCAGCTCCGTGCAACTGGATGGGAGCGGGGGAATCACCGGCAACCCCTACAACAACGTCGCCGGCACGACCGGTTGTCCGGAAGACCTCATTCCCCCGACCAATTACACCCTCGCCGCGGCGGGGGAGTCGGCTTTCAATAACATCTTTGTCTTCCACGATTCACTCGGTTTCAGCTTCCGCATCGCACGCGGCGGGACCGTCGCCGGCAGCGTGTTGATGCGGGTTTTTGAGTACTCGTCGGGCGGCACCTGGACGCGCACCGGACAGGTGTTTACCTCGCAGATCACGCCCGTGCCGCCAGCGACCACGCTCTACGTGGCGGGCAGCCCCGGCGCGTGCACTGGCAATCCCTGCTACCTGAACAGCAGCGGTGATTTTCCGGGGGGAGTGGGCAGCGGCCTGAAGGACGCCGTCGACGCCGCGGATGCCGGGGCGCGCATCGTCATCTTAGGTGGGGTGGAAGTGAAGGGCAACGCGGTGCAGGTGAACAAGGCGCTGACCATCGAAGGCAGCGGCGACGCCACCCTCACCGGCAGCGGCGGATGCGCCAACCCGCTGGTTGAATTCAGCGCCGGCGGCGCGCTGCGCAACCTCAATCTGAACGACGGTGCCTGCACCTCGCCCAACCGCACGCTGGTATCGGTCAACTCGCCGGCAGACGTGTTGATCGAGGGCAACGACCTGACCGGCGGCGCGGATGCGATCCGCGTGGTGAACAACACCGGCAACCTGAACGTGCGCTACAATCACATCCGCGGCAACAGCGGATACGCCCTGTGGTGGGACACGGGCGCGCCCGGTGGCGCGCTGAATATGGTGGCGAACAACGTGATGGAGAACCGCTCCGGCGACCCGGTCGAGTGTTCGGCGGGAGCGAGCGGGGTGGTCGCCAACCGGCGCATCGATCACAACTATTGGGGGGCGACCGCGCCCGCTTCGGCCTCGACTCATTGCACCATCAACGCCGGGAAGCGCCTCGGCGCGCCGATCGCGGCTAACAGCAGCGCGCCGGGCGTGACCGCAGAGCGCATCACCGTGACGACCACCAAGACTTACCGCTTCAACAACCAGATTGCGGTGCGGCGCTCGGCAGAGGGCGGCGACTTTGACCTGTACCTGGTCAACCACGGGGCAGCCGGCCCCGATGCGGTGCCTTTCACCAACAGCCTGACCGGCAGCCCCAACCCTTGCTCCGATTTCTGGGATGTGTTCCTGGCAGAGGGCGCATCGCCGGGTGGATCGCTGGAGCTTTCCTTTAAGTACAACCGCTCGTCGGCCTGCCTGGCGGTGATCGAATCGAGCCAGTTCTGCGAGCAGGCCAGCAACGCCTCCAGGTATCCGCTCTGGTGGTACGATCCGGCGGGTTCGGTGACCGCTGGGTGGGACACCACCGGGCAGAACCCCGCCGGCAGTGGGGCGGCGGGGTCGGCTGGGCAGGGCACCACCTGCAGCATGCCGAACGACGAGATCACCGTGGTGGTGGATAACAGCGGGCGACCCTCGCTGGCTAACGATCTCAATTTCACGCCGTTCGTGGTCGGAATCGCCGTGCCCGCCACCTTCCAGACCCTGGCGAGCAACAACACAGTCACCGTGCGCTGGACGACGACCAGTGAAGCAGATCTGAGCGGATTCTACGTGCTGCGCAGCCTGGCGGCAACCGGTCCGTTTGCCCCGATCAGCGACTTGATCGCCAGGAAAGGGTCCGCCCTTTCCGGCGGAGACTACGCCTTCGTCGATGGCGGTCGCACCAATGGGGTGGCCAACTACTACCGTCTTCAAATTGTCCGCACCGACGGGTCATATTTCTACTCGGATATCCTGTCGATCGTCCCCAACCCGGCGACGATCACGCCGACCCTCACGCCTAGCCGCACCATTACGGTTCGGCCCACCAACACGCCTTTCTTCAGGTTGCCCACCCCCACCCGCTTTCCTACCCTCACCCGCCGCCCGCCGACGCCCACGCGCAGCCTGCTAACCACCCCTGGCCTGACGGTCAGCCCGGCGACCACCGGCACGGCTCAATCTGGCGGCGAACAAGGCTACCCAGGACCCGAAGGCTCGCAACCCGCTCCGGGTGAAACCGGCTATCCGGAACCCGGGGAAGGAACCGAAGAGCCGTATCCTGCGGTGACCAACGGAACGACTGCGCCTACGGCGGCTTCGGGCACCCCCGGCCCGTCGATCGCTCGCACGCGGACGAACACCCCGACCGGCAGCCTGACCCCGCAGGTGGAAGGCGAGCGCAGCGCATCCGATTGGATCAGCCTGGTGCTTGGGCTGGTGCTCAGCGGCAGCGTGGTGTTCGGCCTTTCCTGGTTCCTCTTTTTGCGGCGCAAATCCTGACTCCATTTTTGACTTTTAATTTCAAATGTGCTATTCTTGTGCCTGTCTTTCAGCAGGTAGGGATGCAGTATGCAGCGTGAACGCATTTCAGAAAACGTCTACTGGTTTCAGAGCGAAATTTACGCCCAGGTGACTGCCGGCGCGGTGACCGGTCCACAGTGGGCGGTTGTGATCGACACCCTGGCGATCCCGGAAGAAACGCTCGCCATGCGCGCCTACATCGAAGAAGAACTGAGCGTTCCGGTTCGCTATATCATCAACACCCATTACCATGCCGATCATTCCTGGGGGAATTGTTTTTTCCCCGGAGCGACGATTATCGGGCACGCATTGTGCCGTCAGATGATGCTCGAGAAAGGCCAGTTGTCGCTGGACTCGGCGCGCAAACACAACCCGACCTTCAAACAGGTGAAGATCGTTCCGCCTCATATCACCTTCGACGAAGGCTCGATGGTGTTGCGCGTGGGAAAGAAGAGCCTGATCCTTAACAACGCGCCCGGGCACAGCCTGGATGGAATTTCGGTGCTGGTCGAAGAAGACCGGGTGCTGTTTGCGGGGGATGCGTTTCTGCCGCTGCCGTATATCGTCGATGGCGATATCGACGACCTGGTCGAGACGATCCGGCGGATCGGGAAGATGGGGCTGGAGAACATCGTCCAGGGACATGGTGACATCATCTTGCGGGGTGAGATTGACGAGGCGGTCAAGGAAAACCTTGCTTACCTGGCGGCGATCCGCAAGCAGGTGAAAGCGGCGATGAAGAAGCGCAACCCGGCGGATGCGCTGGCGATGATTGATATCGAGTCCTGTGGAAAAAGCCGGGTGTACCTGGGCGGCCTGGCCGATGAGCTTCACCGCCGCAACTTGCGCTATCTCTACCGTTATATCCAGTCGGTCGAAACCGAGGTTGTGCCTGTGCAGGAAGAGGACTGACTAAGGCATCGTACGAATCACAATCTTTCGGATGATATTTTGCGCGGCATTGCCGCCAAAATATTACCTGAAAAAATTCATAATGATTTCTAAATAACAGGAGACCCCGGCGCATGACCGGGGTCTCCTGTTATTTATGAATTGTTCGTCACGTTCTGCTTCTGGTTGATCGGTCGGGTGTTGCGCACCGATCCGGCGTGCTGGGCGTGTTCGGCGCGTTTTTTCTTCCAGTAGGCGCGCAGGCCAACAACGCGCTCGGTGCCGCTGGCCAACCTCGCCAGGTTCGGGCGCAGCGCCCACAACAGCGCCAGTAGACCGGCAACCCCATACAGAATGTACTGCCACGGGAACCCTTCAAAAAGCGCCAGGTAGGTGAAAATGGCGATGGAGGATAGGGCGATGCTGATGGTGGTGAGGGAGGCGTAGCCGATGAGCAGGAAAACCAACAATCCAACCGGCAGGATGATCAACCCGGCGGGCAGCCACAGGCCGAGTGCGCCGCCAAAACAGGGCGCGCCGCCTGCTCCGCCGCGCAGCTTGAGCCTGCCGTCGGCTCGCCGTTCGAGCAGGTAAATCGAATAGTTGTGACCCAGGATGGCCAGTAATGGCGCGGCAACCTGCAACCAGACTTTCCAGGGAGAATCGGGCGGGATGATCCAGGCCACGACCCATAAAGTGATATAGCCTTTGAACACATCACCGAGCGCCGTCAAAACGCCCGCTGCAGTTCCAGCAGCCCGCATCACGTTGGTGCCCCCCGTGCGGCCGCTCTCGATGCTGCGCACATCGCGACCGGTGAATAATTTGACAATGATCCAACCGAAGGGGATTGAACCGATCAAATACGAAAGCACTAGAACCGCTGCAATTTGCAATACCACCATTGTTGACTCACCTCACCAATCTGTAACCCAGGGCAAGGGTTAAGGATACGCGATTAAGTTAAACACCAGATGAGAAATTTCAGTTTATTCGCCTTCTTTGATCACGATTTCGCGTTCCTCCGGGGTGGGCCCATCCAGACTGAAAGCGCGAGCCAGCCAGGTCTGCCACTTCGATTCGCACTCGTCCGGCGAGAGGATGATGTAGAGCACGCCAGGATAGGCGAATTCAGCCAGGTCGGTTGGAGAGGGTCGCTGGGGACCGTTTGGATGGGAATGCCAGATCGCCAGCAGGTCTAAACCTTCCCGATCGAAAAGCTGGAATGCAGCCAGTTGTTCACGGGGATCCATGGTAAAACGCACCGGGCTGTGCAGGTGGTTGGTGATTGGCAGGATCCGTTGGGCGATGCCGCCAGACCCGCCGATCAGGCCGCATGACTCCTCGGGCAGGCAGGTGGTGGCGTGCGCGCATATCAGGTCGAGCTGAGCCCGGGTTAGCTGCAACATCTTCAATGTACCAGGGCAGCGATGACCCAGGTGGAGGTCAGCATGATAGCCGGCTCGAACAGCAATGCCTGCCCTGAGCGACCTTCTTCCAGACCGACCGCCAGGCTGGCCAGCGCGTAGGCTGCGCCTAGCAAAATCAACCCGTATTGCAACGGCGAAAGTGGCCAATAGTGCAGTCCGACCACCATCTGGCCGATGATCAGCGAGATGGCGACCGGCCATTTCCACGCCCAGCGCCCAGAAAGGCGCAAATACAGCGTGCGCATGGTCGCCAGGAAAACAGCCAGGACCAGGGCGGGCAAGATGACGTACAGGCGCGGCCCGGCGGCGCGGATCGCGATGGCGAGGATCAGGAACAACGCGAAGGCCACCGCGGTTAAGGCGATGGAAGCCGGGCCGTGGCGGGTGTCGGCGGGATCGAGGGCGATGTATTCGGCCACGTTGACCAGCACGAGGAGCAGGCCGCCGAAGGCGAATACGCCCCACCATTGCAGTCCTACCTCGAGCCGGTTGAGCGGTTCACCGATCACCCAGGCGGTCAGGGCGGGCAGCAACCAGTGGCGCGAGTCGCCGCCGTAAATTGCGTAATGAGGGTGGCTGCGCACCAGCCAATCGGCCCCGATGCCCGCCAGCACGGCTGCCAGCAGGGTAGTGATGGTGGCGAAATTCAATGTCACCGATAGGAAAAAACCCGGTAGCTGCAACTGGAGTGTGCGCTCGCCGATCTGAATGAAGGGTGTCACCGCGTAGGCGAGCAAGACCGTCGCAGCCAGCACGCTCAGCCGGTCGGTATTGGGGAGGTGGCGGTGCTCTTCCAGCATAGAAAAATTATAACGCGAACCGTGTTACAATTCCTGGGTTCCCAAGGAGTGGTGATGGACTCTGCTCAAAAACGCACGCTGACCTGGATTCTGCTGCTGGGTCTGGCGTATTTCGCCGTGTTCATCTTTCCAAATGCGCTGGGCGCGCGCAGCGAAAGGATGTTGCTGGCCACCTCTCTGGATGAGCCAATCACCTACCCCCATGTGGTGAGGATGCTCACGCCGGCGTCGGACTGGAAAGACCTGTTCAGCCGCTGGGTCATTTACGGCGATTATCACTACGGTTACCCCTTTTACCTGGCTTCTGCGCTGGTCGTTCTGCCGGTGCGCCTGATCCACGGCGCGCTGTTCACCAACTTCACGCAAATCAACCTGCTGCTGTTGCGCCAATTGATCAGCGTCTTGCCCATGCTGGCGGCGGTCATCTTACTCGTCTACGCCCAAACGCGGTTTCACTCGACCTGGCTGTCGGTCGGGCTGATGGTTTTCATATTGAGCACGCCCGCCCTGGTGCGGAATAATATCCAATGGTGGCACCCCGACGCGCTGTCGGTTTTGTCGGTGACGATGGTGTTCGTCTTCTTACAGCAAGACCAACTGCGTTTTGGCCGCGCATTTTTTCTGGCGGCTGTGGCATGCGGAGTGGGGGTGGGGATCAAAGGGGCCGGCGCATTTTTTGGGCTGGCGATTCCCCTCTACCTTGTGATGGGGATCCGGCAAAAAAGGCTCAACCTGGTTCAGGCGGCGGGCCGGGCGGGGTTGTTCGTGGGTGCCGCCGCCCTCGCGCTGGTGCTCTCGAACCCGTTCCTGTATAACGCGGGCGCTCGCCAGGAAGCGTTGGATATTCAGTTGTACAAGACGACAGAGCTGGACCAGGGGTACAGCGACGAGTCGCCCTATTACGCCAAAGGGCCGGCTTTTTGGGAGTGGACCCTGTCGACCTGGTACGCACATCCGCTGATGCTGGCTTTTTTGACCATTTCACTTTTCGCGGGCTGCGTTTGGGGGCCAAACCGCACCCTCAACCGCTTGATTCTCGCGTACATGATCCCTTTTTCGGTTTACCTGCTGTGGTTCGTGGCGGTCAAACCCGACCACTATTGGTTGCCGGTGCTGATTCCGCTCTATTCGGCGGCATTCAGCCTGCCGTTGGCGCTGCAAGCTGGCAGGCTTCCTGGGCTGAAAGGGAGACCGCGCACCGCGCGCTGGGCGGCGGTGATTGTGCTGGTGTTACTCGCCGGGCAGGTGGTGGTGAACCTGGCGAAACCCTATTCTGGGGCGGTGGCTCAGTACACCCAGAGCTTAAAAGTAGAAGAAATGTTCAGTCAATAGTGGTAAAATAATAGATCGGATGAACGACACGCTGAAGACTGAAACCGCTAATCCTCCTCGCCTGATCGCGTCGTTGACCTCGGGTTTTAACCACGTCGCCGGGCGCATTTACCTGATCCTCCTGCCGGTCGGGGTCGATTTGTTGCTCTGGTTTGGCCCGCGCTTTCGATTAAAGACGTTAATGCAACCGGCCATTCAAGACTGGCTGCGCAATGTTCAGGCGTTGGGCGGCAGAGAGGTGCTCGGCGATGTCAGCGGGATTAGCCGTTTGTGGGAGACGATACTGGAACGGTTCAACCTGCTCAGCCTGTTAAGTTCCCTGCCGGTAGGGGTTCCCAGCCTGCTGGCCGGCTGGCTGCCGCTGCAGAACCCATTGGGGGAGCCGCAAATCGTCGAAGTGAGCAACTGGCAACAGGCGATCACAGGCTGGTTGTTGTTCGGTCTGCTAGGCCTGGCGGCTGGCAGCCTGTATTTCAGCATGGTGGCCCGATCGACGGCAAGCCCCAGTGAAGGGTTTTCTTTATCTCGATCGGTTTGGGAGACCGGGCAGTTGATTTTGATGGTGTCGCTGTTAATCATCTTCTTGATCCTGATGTGCTTCCCGTTGATGATCGTTTCGTTCGTCCTGGCGTTGATCAACCCGGGGCTGACGCAACTGGCGTTGTTCCTGATGGTGTTCGTTTTGCTCTGGTTGCTCATCCCGCTCGTGTTTTCGCCGCACGGTATCTTTGCCTCGCGCTTGAACGTGCTGCGCGCGATGGTGTTGAGCACGCGGATGATGCGGCTGCTGTTCCCCGGCGTCGGCCTGTTCTTGCTGGCGGTGTTAGTGCTGAGCCAGGGGATGAGTTACCTGTGGCACATCCCTCCGGAAACTTCCTGGCTGATGCTGGCCGGGATCCTCGGAAACGCCTTTGTCAGTACCGCCTTGCTGGCGGCGAGCTTCATCTATTATCGCGGCGCGCTCAACTGGGTCGAGAGCGTTCGCCGCAATCTTGTTCGATAACCGGTCGTCCGGCACGCCGCCTCGAGCGGCCTGCACGGGGGATCTTTTGGGTTCAATTTGGAGGTAAGGTTGGCCAGTCCAGTTACCAGTTCATACGCTGCGAAAGATATCCAGGTTCTCGAAGGCCTGGAGGCCGTGCGACGACGCCCTGGCATGTACGTGGGCGGAACCGACCAAAAAGCGCTGCACCACCTGATCTACGAAGTGGTGGATAACTCCATCGATGAAGCGCTGGCCGGGGTGTGTGACCGCATCAGCGTGACCATCCACGCCGATAGCTCGGTGACAGTCGAAGACAATGGGCGCGGTATCCCGGTCGATATTCACCCTGAGAAAAATAAGTCGGCGTTGGAAGTGGTGATGACGATCCTGCACGCCGGGGGCAAGTTTGGCTCCGGCAGTTACAAGGTGTCGGGCGGCCTGCATGGCGTGGGCGTCTCGGCGGTCAACGCGCTGTCGGAATGGTGCGAGGTCGAGGTGTGCCGGGACGGACAGCGCTACTTCCAGCGCTACGAGCGCGGGGTGCCGCAAGAAGCGGTCAAAGTGATTGGCAAGTGCAAGCCTACCCAAAACGGCACGCGGACCACTTTCCGCTTTGACCCGACGATCTTCAAAGGCGACCTGGATTATCGCTTCGAAACGATCGCGCAGCGTTTCCGCGAGATGGCCTTTGTCACCCGCCAGGTGATGATCAAGCTGATCGATGAGCGCGCTGACCGGGAAATGACCTTCTACTTCGAAGGCGGCATTGTCTCCTTTGTGCGCTACCTCAATCGCAACCGCGAAGTGCTGCACCCGGTGGTGTACGCCGAGAAAGACGTTGAGGGCATCGGCGTCGAAGCCGCGATCCAGTACACCGATGCTTATGCCGAGTCGGTCTACTGTTTTGCCAACACGATCAACACCATCGATGGCGGCACGCACCTGACCGGCTTGCGCGCGGCGCTGACGCGGGTGATCAACGATTACGCCCGGCGCGCCGGCCTGCTCAAAGACAACGACCCCAATTTCTCCGGCGATGATACCCGCGAAGGTCTGACCGCGATCATCAGCGTCAAGCACCCCGACCCCCAGTTTGAGAGCCAGACCAAGGTCAAGCTGATGAACCCCGAGGTGCAGACTTACGTCCAGCAGGTGGTGGGCGAGGCGTTCAGCACGTTCCTGGAGGAGAATCCCTCGGCAGGCAAGGCGATCGTCTCGAAATGCCTCACCTCGGCGCGCGCGCGCGATGCGGCGCGCAAGGCGCGTGACCTGGTGATCCGGAAATCGACGCTGGAAAGTTTGACCCTGCCCGGTAAGCTGGCGGATTGCTCCGAGCGCGACCCGAGCAAGACCGAGATGTTCATCGTCGAGGGCGATAGCGCAGGCGGCTCGGCGAAACAGGGCCGCGATCGCCACTTCCAGGCGATTCTCCCGCTGCGCGGCAAGATCCTCAACACGGAGCGCGCCCGGCTGGACAAGATCCTCTCGAATAACGAGGTCAAGGCGCTGATCTCGGCTCTTGGAACAGGGATCGGCGACAACTTCGACCTGTCTGGCTTGCGCTACGGGCGGGTGGTGATCATGACGGATGCCGATGTCGACGGCAGTCACATTCGCACCCTGCTGCTGACCTTCTTCTTCCGCTACATGCAACCGTTGATCGAGGAAGGTCACCTGTACATCGCTCAACCGCCGCTTTTCCGCGTGGCGCATCGCAACCAGGCGCGTTATGCTTATACCGAGAGCGACCTGACCCGCCTGCTGAAAGAGCTTGGGGTGAGTCTGGATAATGTCTCGCTGCAGCGCTACAAAGGTCTGGG
>JARKOV010000011.1 GCA_029975965.1 Anaerolinea sp.
AACCCCCCGCCACGGCTGCCATCACCGCCACCGCAGAACGACCCGCAGACGAGACACTCGCGGAAGGCTGTCCGGTCGCTGCGACCGACGGCTGAACACTGCCACCATCCGACGGCGACCCAGCCTCCGCAGCACTCGGACGAGCAGACCCCGCCGAGGCTTCGGCGCTGGACGCCGACGGCAGGCTGGGCGCCGACGACGATGACTGGGTGTCAGTCGACGACGGCCGGGCCGACTGCCCGTCAGCAGGACTCACGACCCCATCGAGTTCCACATCTCCGGTCGCCGCCGTGCCGTCGGGGGCCACCACCTGAGCCTGGACAGTGTCAGCTTTGGGATCGTTCACCGACGAGACCACCGGCGACGGTTTGCGGCACGCCGGATCGCCCGGCCTAGTCAACACACACTCCGGCAGAGTCACCAACTGCAGCCGAGATCCATAGCCGCCACCCGCAGCCGCATCGAACCCGGCATAATCCAGCCGCACATCGGTCACCGACACACCCTCCGGTAACGCGACCGCAAATACCACCCCATTGATCCCCGCCGTATCCGCGACCACCGGATCAGCAATAGCGACCGTCACGGCCGCATCCGTGAGCACCTCAACACTGGTATCACCCACCGGGCGCCACGCCTGCCTGCCCTGAGCGTCGGCACCGACCGCACCGCTGCCAGCAGGAAAAACCGGGGTCACCGGCCTCACCTGCTCCGGTGACACCGCACCCCCCTCACCACCCAGCGCAGCCTCCGACGAGGCAACCGGCTCCCACACCTGAGCATCCGGCAACTTGCTGACGGGATCCGCAGCCGCCAACCGCGGATCCAAGCCCATACTCACCGCGAGCAGCACACCTAGCACGACCCCCAGCCAGCGCTGCCACCACCGCAACCCGCCCGATCCTCGATGTCGTAGCCACCCAGTCAGGTGAAGTCGGTGAGGAGTGAATGCCTGCTGCGAGGTTGGGGTGCCGCTCATGATCGTTCTCCTACGAACGCGCTATCAGGGATGGGATGTTCTTAATAAACGTCGATCGTGGCGCCGTCGACCGGATGCCACCAAATTTCGCCGTACTCGAAATACTGCACAACCTCGCCGTCAGCATCTTCTTCCTGGCTGACCGGGAAACCCAGCGGACCCGCAGGGCCACCCCACCACAGATAAGTGCCCAAGCTCGCGCCATGCGCCCAGTGGGCCCCGGCATCAGGCGACCAATACAAGCGGCCCCGCTCGGTGGTTTGCACCACACCACCAGCCAACCCGACCTCATCAGAGGTCGGGAAACCACGCTGCCCGACCCCACCCAAATCGTTCTCCCCTTGAGATCAGTTCTCGACTGTGTACCTCTGGTATCCGTATCACATCGAGAACACACCACAACATTGGAAATTCGAATAGCACAAGCATGATCTGCAAATCAATCCCTACAGATCTATGTCATATTAAGTCGCCTGCCCATCGCGTTCCTCGTAGACCGGAATGAAAACCAGGTGGGTCCTCATTCGTGCTGTCATTCATCTACCGGGCGGAGTCCGTATTGGTTCCCGTGGATGACGATATCAACCCCGCCTATATCGAGGGCACCCGCCCGGAGTTTACCGTCTTCCTCCAGCTTACGATTATTTGTGTACAGAATCGACACCAATGTCTCATCTCCTCCCTCGATAGCTGTAACAAACGGCACCTTGCCAGAGCGCCAACGGTCA
>JARKOV010000016.1 GCA_029975965.1 Anaerolinea sp.
CGACCTGACCCTGACCATCACGCAAATTCTGCGCAAAAAAGGCGTGGTGGGGAAATTCATTGAGTACTTTGGCCCCGGCCTGGACGCGCTCAGCCTGGCCGACCGGGCGATGATCGCCAACATGACCCCTGAATATGGGGCAACCATGAGCTACTTCCCGGTGGACGAGCTGACCCTGGCCTATCTGCGCCTGACAGGGCGCACAGTAGCGCAGGTGGAGCTGGTGGAAGCCTACTGTAAGGCGCAGGGACTGTTCCGCGAGAACGGCGCCCCCGATCCACAGTACAGTGAGGTAATTGAGCTGGACTTGAATTCCGTGGAACCCAGCCTGGCTGGGCCCAAACGCCCGCAAGACCGGGTCGCTTTGCGGGAGGTGAAAACCGATTTCTACACCTCATTGGAAAAACCCAAAACAGAACGCGGCTACGGCCTGGATTCGCAAGAGCTTGAACGCAAAGCAACCCTTTCCATGCAGGGCGAGGATTTTGAGTTGCGCCACGGCGCGGTAGTGCTGGCGGCGATCACCTCCTGCACCAATACCTCCAACCCCTATGTGATGTTGGGGGCAGGTTTGCTGGCGCGCAAGGCCGTTGCTCGGGGTTTGCGCGTGAAGCCGTTTGTTAAAACCAGCCTGGCGCCCGGCTCGCGAGTGGTGACCGATTACCTGGTGAAAGCCGGGTTGATGGATGATCTGGAGGCGCTAGGCTTTAACGTGGTGGGCTACGGTTGCGCCACCTGCATTGGCAACAGCGGCCCCCTGCCCGAAGAAGTGGTTAAAGCGATAAAAGACAATCAACTGGTTGCGGCGGCAGTGCTTTCGGGCAACCGCAATTTTGAAGGACGGGTCAGCCCGCACACGCTGGCCAACTACCTGGCCTCCCCACCGCTGGTGGTGGCTTACGCGCTGGCCGGCCGGATGGACATTGATTTTGACAGCGAAGCCATCGGCGTCGGCAGCGACGGCCAACCAGTTTACCTGAAGGACCTCTGGCCTGCACCGGAGGAGGTCAATCAATTGATTGAGGCCAGCGTAACGCCGGAACACGTCCGCCAGCGCTACGCGGAAGTGTTCGCCGGTAACGAAGCCTGGAACGCGCTGGGCGCGGGCGGCAGCAAGATCTACGCCTGGGATGAGAAATCCACCTACATTCAGGAGCCGCCCTACTTTGAAAACCTGACGCGCAGCGGAAACATGTCCGCGCCGATTAAAAATGCGCGCGTGCTGG
>JARKOV010000033.1 GCA_029975965.1 Anaerolinea sp.
CAAACAAGATCGGGGGTGTCCAAACTTGCTTTTGGACACCCCCGACGAGTTACATCGTCTTTATTGGGGAAATGCGGTCGCTTACTTCACCGCGTTGTAGGCGTTCACCCGCCCGGCGCCGTAGAAATCATCGTTGCCAGGTTTGCCCAGGTCGTCCGCCGACTTCTTCAGAGCCGCCTCGACCTGCGCCGGGTGCATGCTGCCGCCGTTCTTGCCGATGATCAGCGCCGCCACCCCCGAGACGTGCGGGCTCGCCATGCTGGTGCCGGCTGACCAGTAGTAGCTGGCTATGGCAGGATTCAAGTTGCTGCCCGTGCTGAAGACCAGGTCGAAGACCCAGCAAGGTCGCACCAGACCGGCAATCAGGCAGTTCTCGTCCCCTGGATAGACAAAATCACCCCCTGGGGCGGCAAAATCGATCGCCGACTGGCCGTAATTGGTGTAGCTGGCCGGGTTATCCAGGAAGGTATTCAACGGGTCCACCGCCCAACCAATCGGGCCGGTCGCCGAAACGCTGATCACGTTCGGCGCGTCAGAGGGGAGGTGGAACACGTTGGCGGTGTGGTCCATGTCGAGCGACTCGTTTCCGGCAGAGGCGATGACCGTCACGCCTTTCTGGTAAGCGTAAGTCGTCGCCCGGCCGAGGGCGTTCTTCAACTCGGCCACCTCGTTGGCGGTGATAAAGCGCCCTTCGTCCTCGTCAAAATAGCCCGACTTGACCAGGACTGCCCCCAGGCTCATGTTGATCACGTCCGCGCCGTTGTTGGCCGCGTACACGATGCCGTTGATCACCCAGTCAAAGTCGCCGCTGCCTTCGTCGCTCAGCACCTTGACCAGCATCAGCTTGGCTTCTGGCGCCACGCCGATGGTGCCGAAGGCGTTATCGGCGGCGGCGATCGTGCCAGCCACGTGCGTGCCGTGGCTAAACGGGTCGTTAATGGCGTATCCGGGACCTTCGCCGGGCACGAAGCTGGTGGCGGAGAGGATATTCGGCGCCAGGTCGACATGATCGAGGTCAAAACCGGTGTCGAGCACCGCCACCACCGCACCCGCGCCGCGGTAACCGGCGTTCCAGGCGCCCGGCGCATCGATCGCGGTGTGACCCCACTGTAAATCAAAGCGGGTGTCGTCGTCCCCGCTGAACGGTGGGTAACCCACCTCCACCTCGACGGCCTCTTGCGCCATCGGTTGCACCCACTGCAAGCTCACATTGGGCAGCACGTTGCTGACGCCTTTGATGCCCTTGGCCTTGACGGCAAAATTAGCCGCGCTCGATTCGACGACGGCGATGCCAACCTCCGGGATGGTGCGCACGACGACTCCACCGGCTTTGGCAACGCTGGCTTCTACGCCGGCAGGCAATTTATTGGCGGAGCCCAACACGAGGTACGAAAACACCTGCCCGTCTTGTTGAGCAGGTGCCGCAGTGATACTTCCCACCAGTGATACGAGCAATGCAACTGCGATGAGCACACTGATCGAAAACCGTTTCATGCATCAACCTCCTTGGATGAAAATAGTGGAATGGAGGGCATTTCACGCGCCCCTTGGGATTTAGTTTACCGTTACCCGGATTAAAACCGGCAATTTTGATAAACTAATATTAATATACCCAATCGAGTGATTGCTTGCAAGTAGGTAAATTCGGAATCGACTCGCTCAGGCATCCATCCAGACGGTGCGATCTTCGAACGACGACCTTACCGGCGGGTGGCTCTCCCCGGCTGGAAACCCCACGTAAACCATCGCGATCAGGTGCTGGTCGGGCGCAAAGCCCAGGAATGCCTTCACCGCAGGGTCACTGGCAGCCGGCCCGGTGCGCCAGATCGCACCCAGCCCCAGGTCGTGCGCCGCCAGGAGCAGGTTTTGCACCGCCGCCGCGCCAGCGCACACATTCTCGATCTCGACCACTTTCGGCTGATCCGGTTGGTCGATTCCCACCGCGATCAACACCGGCGCGCGGAGCGGGCGATTGCGCTCGACCTCCAACGCGGTTTCCGGCGACTCGGGAGATCGGTTGCGCAATGAATCTGCCATCACCGCGCCCAGCCGCTCGCGCGCAGCCCCCGTCAAGACGACGAACCGCCAGGGACGGTTGCGGTAATGGTTGGGCGCCTGAACGGCGGCGCTCAACAGGCGCTCGATCAGCTCACGGGGAACTGGATCTGGAAGCACCTTAGACACAGAGTGGCGGGCATAGATCGCCTGGATGAGTTCCATTTCTCACTTTTCCGATTCTTTTAAAATGATTTGTAACTGCTCAGCAAGTGGAGGAGAAGTACCCCTCTTGCACCTCTGGCTGAGTTGTCGCAATAATTTTTAACCGGCTAAACGTCCGGTACGTCGCTTAGATCGACCGAGACAGTTACATCCCATACAGCAAAATGCCAATCAGCGCCGCTACGACCAGGATCACGATGACCGGCACGCGGCGACTGAGCACGAGCGCCAGCGCTCCCCCGGCGATGAGCGCCCCGCGCCAATCGACCACCGCGGAGCCTGCCAGTCCAATCGACACCGTCAGGGCCAGTCCGACCACGCCGAGTGAAAGGCCGCGCGAAAAATCCTGCACGCTGCGCAGGTGCTCCAGGCGGTGGTAGAAGTGGGCCAGCACCAACACCAGCATGGGAGGAATCAGCAGGGCGAGCACCGCCAGTCCAGCCCCAGCCCACCCCAAGAGCAGGTAGCCCAGGCTGATGCTCCACAAGCCGGTCGGCCCCGGGCTGACCTGCCCGACCGCCAGCGCGGTGAGGAAATCGTCTTCCACAGCCCAACCCATCCCGATCAGGTCCTGGTGCAAGATGGGCAAGTTACCCAATCCGCCCGTGCTGAACAGCGATGCTTTGAGGAACAACCAGAAGAAGAGCCAGATCATTCGCCGCGCTCCTCGGGTTTGCCCCGGTTCCGAACGGGCACCCAGGCCATGAGCAAAACGGTCAGCGCGCCGCACAGGAGCAACACGACAACCGGCGAGATGCGGGTCAGCGCCAGCATCAGCGCCGCCGCCAGGATCACCAGCAGGCTGGCGCTGAGCCGGGGCAATCCCTCTTTATATCCCCGGGTGAGCAGCGGTTGCGCCATCTGGTAGCCCATCGCCAGGCTCAAGCCGACCGCGGCCGGCAGCACGCCTTTCAATGCCGCCTCGACCAGCGGCTGCGAGCGAACCGCGCTGAAACCAGCCGTCATCAAGGCGGTCAGCCCGGCGGTGGGCAGCACCAGCCCTCCCAACGCCGCGAGGATCCCCGCCCAACCGCGCAGCTTGTTGCCAATCAAGATGGTCAATTTGAGCAGGTTGATGCCGGGGGTAATTTGGGAAAGCGCCCAGGTGCGCACGAACTCCTCCTCCTCCATCCAACCGCGTTGAATGCAAGCCTGGTGAATCAGGTAGAAAGTGGAGGAGCCGCCCCCGAA
>JARKOV010000051.1 GCA_029975965.1 Anaerolinea sp.
CGCCGGCTGGCGGCTTCTCGAATGGGAAACGCCGAGATGGTGCGGAAACTGTTCGACGACATCGCTCCGCGCTACCAGAACCGCAACGGCGGGTATACCCGTATGCTCAAGCTGACCCCTCGCCTGGGGGATGCGGCGGAGATGGTGCTCCTGGAGCTGGTCGAAGGTTAGTACGGTTAGACGATCCGGATTGGTCCGGATTGTAATGGCACGTTACAAATTTATTCTAGCTTACGACGGCACTCATTTCCTGGGGTACCAGCGGCAAGGGAAAGGCCGCACGGTACAGCAGGAGCTAGAATCTGCGCTGCGCAAGATTGGTTGGGAAGGCACATCCATCCTTTCGGCGGGTCGCACGGATACGGGTGTGCACGCCAGCGGTCAGGTCGTGGCGGTGGATTTGGATTGGTCGCACAGCCCGGGAGACCTGGTGAACGCGGTCAACGCCGCTTTGCCGGATGATGTTGTGGTGAAGGCCGCGATTGAGGTCGCAAGCCATTTTCACCCGCGTTTCGACGCCGTGGAGCGAGCCTACCGCTACCGGATTTACCTCTCCGAACAGCGGGACCCCTTGCGCGAGCGGTACGCCTGGCGAGTGTGGCCTGCTCCAGACAGGGGTTTGCTTCAGGAAACCGCCGGCATGCTCGAAGGGAGCCACGATTTTGCTGCCTTCGGACGCCCGCCGGTGCGGGGTGGAAGCACTCTCCGCTACATTTATGCGGCGAGCTGGAATGCGAGTGGTGATGAACTGGCTTTCGAGGTCCGTGGGAACGCCTTTCTATACCACATGGTGCGTCGGATGGTTTTTACACAGGTGCAAGTCGGGCAGAACCGGTTGAGATTAGAGGAATTCGCTGCTGCGATCGATCGCTCTCTACCGATGCCGCCTGGCCTTGCACCCGCCCAGGGGTTGTTACTCCTGGAAGTGCGTCATGCCGAAAGCAGGCAGGAAGCAGTACGCTTGATGAAAACCTTGATGTAAGGTGAAGAGATGGGTATGGACAAAACATTCGTCCTCAAAGGAAAACAGGAATCCAGGTGGATTTTGGTGGATGCGAACGACCAGGGGCTTGGCCGGCTGGCGACGCAGATCGCTGCCTATTTGCTTGGAAAACATAAGCCTACCTTCACGCCAGGCGTGGA
>JARKOV010000052.1 GCA_029975965.1 Anaerolinea sp.
CGCCCGGTATTGGACAGCATCCGAACAGTAGGCCATCTATTGCCCGACCACGGCTGGGTTCAACGGTCGCAGGCTTTCGGTTCACTCGTTGGTGCAACAACAGCATGCGACCTCAGGGCCGGCGTAGAACGAAACAAAGGGGCTCTTCGTCATTCAGCGTGGTTTGGTGAGGCTGGCCTGAGTGTCGTGGGGTGGTGAGAGGGGTGTGTCGGTGCTGGTGAGAAGGGTCGGGGCCTTCTTGAATGGGACGCGTTCAGACTCACCCGTTCGAAGAAGACCCCGACCGTGTTCCACACTACCTGCACTCATCCCGGCTACTGCTGCCTGGCCGACGCAATCGCTGACCTTCCCGGCTTCCACGTCACGCGTGTGGACCGCTCACCTGCGGGCATGCGTGTCCACGTCGAGACCGATCCCGGGGAGGTGTTCTGCCCTATCTGCGGGGTCCAGGCCGTGGCGGATGGTCGCCAACAACGTCTCCTCCACGACATCGGTGTCTTCGGTGTCCCTGTCCTCCTCGTGTGGTCCAGGCGCACCTGGCGGTGCAGGCAACACTCCTGCCCTCAGATCTCTTGGGGGGAGACCACGCAGTTGGCTCCGCCTCGCAAGCACTTCACGACCCGAGCCATCACCTGGGCTGTGAACCAGCTCCTCACCCGAGACGTTGTCGTCTCCGCCCTGGCCCGGGACCTCCAGGTGGGGTGGCGCACCTTGTGGAAGGCAATCGAGGGACCCCTGGAGCAGCGCCTGAAGGAACTCGCCGACCAGGCCAGCGTGGAAGCCCTGGGACTGGATGAACATGTCTGGCGCCATTCCGGGCCCCACAAGAATCGGATGATCACCGGCGTCGTGGACCACACCAGACCGAAGAGAGGCAAGGACGGGAAGACGAAGCCGTTCGCGAGGCTCCTGGATGTCCAGGTCGGGCGCTCGGGAGCGGTCGCTGAGGACTGGTTGGCCTCCCAAGGCAAGGAGTTCGCGAGCAAGATCCGCATCGCTGCCATCGACCCCTACCGCGGTTACGCCAACTGTGTGTGTTCACTATGAAGTGGGCCATTTCGTTGCGGGTTTCAGGC
>JARKOV010000062.1 GCA_029975965.1 Anaerolinea sp.
CCGGGAGTTCGTCGATTTCGCCCACGCCTTCTTTCAACCCGGCGTGTTAATCAACCTGGGCCGTTTCCGCGGACCGGGCAATCCGGAAAAGCCGGCCGAGAGCCTGCAAGCATACGAATCGGCTTTTCAGCAAATTGCCGATTACGCCCAACCCAGGCAGGTCCGCCTGATCCTGGAACCGGTCTCCCGCAACGAGGTGACCTTTTTCCACTCCACCCAAGATGGACTGGCGATGGCGCGCAGGGTCAACCGGCCCAATTTCGGCGTCATGCTTGACACCTACCACATGCACCGCGAAGACGCCAACCTGATCGACAGCCTTCACGAAGCGGGGACCCTCTGCTGGCACATGCACTTTTCGGACAGCAACCGCTGCCACCCGGGAAGCGGCGAGATCCGCTTCGAGGAAGTGGCGAAGGCGCTCAATGCCATCGGCTACGACGGTTATGCCGGCCTGGAAATCAAGCCCTGGCCCACCCCCGATCTGGCCGCCAGCAACGCCATCGTTTACCTGCGCACCTTCATCCCCGCTGCACCGCGCTGATTTCCCAGGAGGAGCGGCATGGCTCACGAGATTTACATACCCAAGATGTCCGACCACATGGAAACGGGTCGGGTGGTGCGCTGGCTGGTCAAGGAAGGCGAAGCGGTGAAACGCGGGCAAATTCTGCTCGAGATCGAGACCGATAAAGCGGTCGGCGAAATCGAAGCGCCAGGCGACGGGGTGATCCGCGGGATTCGAGCCGCCGAGGGCGCCGACGTGCCGGTCGGCGCGATCGTCGCCTACCTCCTTGCCCCCCACGAGGCGCTGCCGCCAGTCGCGCCGGCTCGCCCCCTTTTGGAAACTCAGGCCAATGAACCCGGCGCAACCCGGGTCGGCCCGAGTTTCGACGCTGCCGGACAGGCTGCGCTGGCCGGCGCCGGGCCGGTGATCTTTGCCACCCCCGTCGCGCGCAAAATGGCGAAACAGTATGGCATCGATCTAAGCCAGATCCAGGGCAGCGGGCCGCACGGTCGGGTTAAACGGGAGGATCTCGAGGCCTACCTGGAAGCCAGGCAACCGTCCGCGCCGCCCTCCCCGGTCGCCGATCCGCAGCCCGGCCCCGTTTTGGAAGCGGTCGAGGACGGCCATCTATCCCACATCCAACGCATCACCGGGCAGAGGATGCTGGAGAGCGTCACCACCGCGCCTCACTTTTCCCTGCAGGTAACCGCCGACATGCACAACACGCTCGCCGCGCTGGAAGCCATCAACCGGCGGGTGGAGCAATCCGGCGGGTCGCGCGTATCGGTGACGGCCTGGATGGTGCGGGTCGCCGGCGCAGCGATCCAGAAGCACCCGCGCATCAACGCGCAGTATCACGACGGAAACCTGCGCCTGTTCGCGGAGATCAACGTGGGGGTCGCAATCGGGAACGAGCAAGGCCTGATGGTCCCGGTGATTCGCAATGCGGACAAGAAAATGCTGGCGGAGATCAACCGCGAGCTCAAGCAGTACCAGGTCCTGGCAGAGCAAATGCGCTTCTCCCCTCAGGACCTCGAAGGCGGCACCTTCACCATCAGCAACCTGGGGATGGCAGGCATCGACGCCTTCACCGCCATCATCAACCCGCCGCAGAGTGCCATCCTGGCGGTAGGGCGGATCCATAAAGTGCCGGTTGCCCAGGAAGACAATTCGGTCGTGGTTCGCCCGGTGGCAACCTTCACGCTGAGCGTCGATCATCGCGTCCTGGATGGCTGGCAGGCCGCCAGGTTCCTGGTTGAAATTAAGGACCTGGTCGAATCCCCCGCGCTGCTGCTCTGATAAGGAGCCATGTACCGGCGACTTTTGCCAGCCAGCCACCCGAGAAACATACACTTGTTACCGTTAGCCGAGAGGACCTGCGCATGTTTCAAACCATTGGAAGCAAAGAAAAACTAGTCGACCGGGTGATGAGCGCCATTCAATCCGAGATCATCTCGGGGAGGCTGGCACTCGACACGCTGCTGCCTCCCGAGCGCGAGCTGTGCGAGCAATTCGGGGTCAGCCGCACCGTCTTGCGCGAAGCGGTGCGCATGCTGGTTTCGCGCGGTTTGCTCGAGACCCGCCCTGGGGTGGGCACCATCGTCCGCCAGATCTCGACCGACCACATCAGCCGACCCTTGAGCCTGATGATCAACCAATCCGGGCCGATCAACCTGGAGCACCTTAACCAGGTGCGCCAGATCCTGGAAGTGGCCATCGCCCGCCAGGCAGCCCAGGAAGCCACCGATGAGGACATCCGCAAGCTGGAACGCATCTACCAGGAGATGGCCGCTTCGGCATCCGATCCAACCCTTTTCAACCAGCTGGATGCCGAATTTCACCAGGCGCTGGCTGAAATCACCCACAACCCTTTCCTGGTGCTGCTGCTCAACACGATTCGCGATACCATGCAAGCCGTGCGCGAGCTGGTCGCGGAATACGAGGGTCTGCACCGGATCGTGATGCCTGACCACGAGCTGATTCTGAAGAACATCCTCCGGAAAAACCCGGCAGAAGCAGGGAAAGCCATGCAAATCCACCTTGAACACGCCCGCTCTATTCAAAAATCGGTGCTCAACAGCGTGAACGATCGAGAGGGCACCGATGAATGATTTTTCCACCGCCCACAAGCTGATCAAGGAATTCAAGGGTGAGCGCTATCTGAACGGTCTGGACATCCTGCCTCAGGTCGGCAGACTGGCGGCGGAGTGGCTCCCAGCGGGGAGCCGAAAATTGTTGCTGGTCTGCGATGATTTCCCAGGCTCAGGCGACTATGTCATCACCTTGCGCATGGCATTGGAGACCGAGGGGTTTCAAATCCTGGCTGAGGTGCCGGGCGCTGCGCCCAATGCGCCGCGCGAAGACCTGGCCCGAATCACAGGCGAAGTGATGCGCGCCGGCCCAGAACTGCTGGTCAGTTTTGGCGGGGGGAGCACCATCGACGCCGTGAAAGCCTCCGGCGTACTGGCCGTCCTGGGAAAATCGGTGGACAGCTTTTTCGGCACCGGACTTGTCACCAAGGAATTGTTATCCACCGGGAAACAATTGCTCCCCCACCTCGCCATCCAGACCGCCGCCTCGTCAAGCGCGCACCTGACCAAGTACTCCAACATCACCGACCGCGCCACCGGTCAGAAGAAGCTGATCGTGGACGAGGCAATCATTCCGGAGCGCGCGGCCTTCGATTACAAAGTGACCCTGACCGCGCCTGCCTCCCTGGTCGCAGATGGCGCGATGGACGGCCTGTCGCACGCCTTAGAGGTGCTCTACAGTGCGGTGGGTAAGCCCATCTATGAGCGGGTGCTGCCAGTCGCTTTGGAGACCATCCGCCTGGTCATTCATTATCTGCCGGTCGCGTTGAAAAACCCACGAGATTTGAGCGCCCGGCAGGCTCTGGGTCTGGCCACGGATCTGGGCGGCTATTGCATTATGCTGGGGGGCACCAACGGCGCTCACCTGACCAGTTTCTCGCTGGTAAACATCCTCAGCCATGGCCGCGCCTGTGGCATGCTCAACCCCTACTACACCGTTTTTTTCGCCCCGGCCGTGGAAAGCGCCTTAAGCAAGGTTGCCTCCGTCTATCACAGCGAAGGATACCTCGCCTCAACCCCCCGCAGGTTAAAAGGGCGCAAATTGGGCTTGCAGGTGGCGGAAGGGATGCTGTCCTTCGCTCAGAGTGTGGGGTTCCCCACCTGCCTCTCGCAGGTTCCCGGCTTCACCGAAGGGCACATCGCTCAGGCGTTAGCCGCCGCCAAAGACCCCCAGCTCAGGATGAAGCTGGAAAACATGCCGGTTCCAATGACCGCCGAGATGGTCGATCGCTACATGGCGCCGATCCTGATGGCAGCCAAAACCGGCCAGCTCGACTTGATCCAAAACGTCGTTTAATCGAGGCAGAGGTTCACTGGAGGCCCACCAACCGCCAGGCAAAATGACCTCAGCCGCTTCCCGGATAGACTACCCAAGGAGAGCAAGGAGAATGGCCTATCACCCCGAGTCATTAATCAAAGAAATCTCAGCCAAAGCTCAGCAATTCCGCCTGGAAGTGCTCAACATGGTGTATGAGAACCAAACCGGGCACATCGGCGGGGCGTTCTCCGCTGCCGAGATCGTCGCCGCGCTGTACTTTCACCATTTGCGCGTCGACCCGCAGGATCCGAAATGGGCTGAGCGCGATCGTTTCCTTTTCTCCAAAGGACACGCCTGCGCCATGCTGTACGCCGCGCTTGCGCACCGCGGGTTCTTCCCGGTCGAAGAGCTGAGCACCTTCCGCAAACTCGACAGCCGCCTGCAAGGGCACCCCGATCCCCATAAATGCCCGGGGGTCGAGATTGCCGCCGGGCCGCTAGGCCATGGCATCGCCATCGGCGTCGGTATGGCTCTGGCGCTCCGCGCGGGTGGCAAACCATCTTCGTTGAGCGCGCCGTCCGGCCGCGCCGCCGCTTCGAAGGTGTATGTTCTGCTCGGAGATGGCGAGATCAACGCCGGCGTCATTTGGGAAGGGGCGCTGGCCGCCGCGAAATATCGCCTCGGCAACCTGACCGCCATACTGGATTACAACGGCATCCAGCAAACCGGCGCAACCGCCGACGTCTTGCCCACCGAGCAGGTCGCCCTGAAATGGGAGGCCTTCGGCTGGCATGTGCAGGAAATCCACGGTCATAACGTGGGCGAAATTCTGGATGCGCTCGACCGCGCCGACGAGATCCATGCCCGCCCGAGCATGATCATCGCCCGCACCACGAAGGGCAAAGGGGTCGGATTCATGGAGTATGACCACCGCTGGCATGGCGCGCCGCCTAACCGGGAGCAATACGAGCTGGCAAAATCCGAGCTCGAGGAAGGACTACGCGTATGGCTGAATTAATCCCCATGAGGAAAGTCTACGGTCAGGCGCTGGTTGATCTGGGGCGCAGTCGTCCGGACGTGGTCGCGCTGAGCGCCGACGTGTCTAATTCGGATTTCAGTTTCATGTTCCAGGAAGCCTTTCCGGACCGTTTCTACAACGTCGGCATCGCCGAGCAGTCGCTGGTAGATGTCGCGGTCGGCCTTGCCTATGCCGGGAAAATACCCTTTGCCAACACCTTCGCTTTTCTGTTCGCCACCCGCGCGCTCGAGATGATCCGCACCCATCTGTGTTATGGCGGCGCCAACGTCAAACTGATGGCCGCCTATTCCGGCGTGTCCGACTCTTTCGACGGGCCGACCCACCACGCCATTACCGACCTGGCCATCATGCGCAGCCTGCCCGGCATGACCGTCATCGTGCCCGGCGACACGGTCGCGGTCGCCAGGCTTCTCCCGCTGGTCGCCGAGCACCGGGGGCCGGTCTATTTCCGCCTCAACCGCAACGACGTCCCGCGGGTGTATGCGGACGACGCCAGCTTTTCGATCGGGAAAGCAGTGCAGATCCGGGATGGCTCAGACGTCACCTTGATTGGCACCGGCATCCTGCTTGAGCGTTGCCTGCAAGCCGCCGACCTCCTGGCCGGTGAGAGCCTCTCCGCCCGCGTGTTGGACATGCACACGATCAAACCGATCGACGAAGAGGCCATCCGGAAGGCGGCGCTTGAGACGGGCGCCCTGGTCACTGCCGAAGAGCATTCCACCATCGGTGGATTAGGCGGTGCCGTGGCCGAGGTGATCGCGGAGAGCTGTCCGGTCCCCCTGGCGCGGGTGGGCCTTCCCGACACCTTTGCCGAAACCGGCCCCTATCTGGAACTACTCGATCGTTACGGCATGTCGGTCGCGGATATTGTGCGCGCCGCCCACAAGGCATTGGCTCTCAAGGGCAAACGGCCCGGCTAGCCAGGCGCGCGCGAGCAAACGCCATGGATAAAATCCTCGTCTTCATCCACACCCTGCCACCCCTGGTGGTGGAATTTGACCACCTGTCTCGCCAGATGCTGCCCGGCGTGACCGTGAAGCATATCCTGGACGAGCCCCTTTTAGAATTGGTCAAGCGGCAGGGCGGCTTATCCAACGCGCATGCCGAGAGGCTGCTGGCGCACGTTCAGACCGCCGCCGAATTGGAGGCCAATGCGGTCCTGGTGACCTGTTCGACCATCTCACCGCTGGTGGATCTCGTCCGAGGCCGGATTCGCATGCCGGTGCTCAAGATTGACGAGGCGATGATCGAGCGTGCGGTGACCACCAGCCTGAAAATCCTGGTCGTGGCGACCAACCCGACCACACTGCCACCTACCCGCCGCCTGTTAAATGAAAAGGCCACCGCGCTGGGGAAAAAGATCCAGGTGACCGAGGTGCTGGTCGAAAGCGCACTGGCAGCGCTCCTGGCTGGGGACGGCGATACACACGACCGCCTGGTTGTCGAAGCGATCCGCCAATCGGCAGGCGGGCAAGAGACCGTTCTCCTTGCCCAGGCCAGCATGGCGCGTATCCTTCCCGCTTTGCCCGATGACATCCCACTCCCGCCCGTGTTATCCAGCCCGCACCTTGCGCTGCAACAGTGTGCAAAAATATTCCGTGCGGCGTGAGGGTCTTCGCCTGGCCCATACCTCCGCGACAGCAACATTTAACCAATAGATTGCACCGGTCCACTTGAGCATGAACCGTGTGCCGCCGTCTGCCGGGTATATAATGACAGCAGGATGGTCGATAACCCATCAACTGCAAGATGCAAGCGATCCACCAGAGGGGCCAGACCCGTTATAACCTACGATCATCGTGACCGGCGCATCCAGAGGCTTGGGCGCAGCGCTTGCCTCCATGGTCAGTGCTCGGGCGCAGAGCATCACGGTGGGCTCATGTCGCATCCAAAGGTCGAATGGCGTGCGAATGTCGTCCGCACGACGTTGTGATTGAAAGCGCATCTCCTGATAATGGCGTAAAAACAAAGTTGGGACCCTCCGGAGATACGACGATTGAGGGTAAGATATTCAGTGCGCCAAGAGATTTCGTGGAAGGAGCAAAAAGGTTTCACAATGGAGACAAAGCTGATCATCGTCGATGGGCACTGCTCCGTCGGAAAATCCAGCGTTTCGAAAAGCGTCTACAGACAGATCAGCCGGGACCAGGCCGCCTACTGGCTGCACGAAGAGTGCGAAAACCATCCCATCCGGCAGGATGAATTCAGCTTTGGGGAACTGGACACCGCGGAAGGGATGGAATTGAACCGGATTGGGATGCTAAAGAAATGGACGGCGTTTAAAGACTCAATCCAATCATCCAGGAAAGTCTGTGTCACCGAAGGCTGTCTGTTGCACGCCTATGACCGGTATTTTATCCACAGCATCTGGAATGACCAGGAGATCGCCAGCTATTTCTCCCAGGTTTGCGAGGTCATCCACGATTTAAATCCCCTCCTTGTCTTTCTATATCGCCCGAATCTGCGCAAAAGCCTGGAGAAAGCCTTTATCGCGCGGGGGGAATGGTGGAAAGAACTGATGCTGAGAAGGGATGATCGGCACGTATATTTTAAGGATCACGTGTATGTAGATCAGAACAGCATGTTTGCCGCCATTGAATATGAGCAGCAAAAGATGATCGATTTCTTTGACGGCATGGAGTGCCCAAAGATCAAAATCGACACCAGCGATGAGCAATGGGATCGTTATGCTCAGGCAATCCTTTCCCCTTTGGGCTCAAGCTATCGAAAAGAAGAACCTTTTCCATGTGATCTGAATCGGTACCTGGGCACGTACCGGTGGCGGAATGGAACAGAGCAGGACGAATGGGTCATCCACTACGACGAGACCCATCAATGCCTGTACACCTCCTTGTTTTGGCCCTATATGCCCATGCGATGCGTCGCCGACGACGTGATTGAGTTGATCTCATTCCCGGTCGAATTGCATTTTCAGGAAGACCACAATGGGTTGCAGTTTCGCGTTCACGGAAATTACGATTGGGAATACAACGACCAGGTGTTTTTCAAGCTCTAACGCGATGACCCTGCCGATGCTTTCTACCGCCCGGGGATGGTGAAAGCGAAGCAAGGCTAGCTGGCTTAAACCATTCCAGCCGGAGCAACCGATGGTCAACACCCGCATTTCTACACAAATTCTATTGGCAGTCGCCCTGCGCATCGGGCTGGGCATTCCCATCATTGCGCTCATCGATCTCCTGCCCGCCTTGAGCTGCAACGACTGGCAGGGCTGGAACGCCGCGTCCGCACGAAGGAACTCGGCTTAACCCAGGTACGATCACAGAAAGCCAGGCAGGTGTTTGGAATTAATTCAGTGGAATTTGACACCCGCTCCAGCCATTTTATGCAATGGGGACATTCCCACCCATCCATTTTACAGCGGCGCTTGTATTAAGATTGTGGCGTCACACCAAAACCGGAGTCTTTCATGACGGATAACGAAGCTATCAGTCGCCTGAAAAACGGTGACATCGGCGGGTTGGGGATTCTCGTTACCCGATACCAGGTGAAGGCATTGCGCTCCGCGTTCCTGATCCTCCACGACGAGCAGTTGGCAGAGGATGTAGTGCAAGAGACTTTTTTGCGCGTGTACCATAAAATCGGCGTGTTTGATACAAACCGGCCTTTCGAGCCGTACCTGATGCGCAGCGTGGTCAACGCATGCCTCACCGCCTACAAGCAGGATGCTTCGAAACGGACCATTTCACAATCCGACTTGCGTGGGTTCGAGGAGTTGATTGCCCACGCAGCCGACGTGGAGAGTCAGGTGGAATTCTCACTGCTCAAGGAAGAGATTCTCACCTCGCTACGCAAGCTTACGCCGCGCCAACGCGCCGTGATCGTACAGCGCTACTACCTTGGCATGAGTGAGAAGGAAATGGTGCAATCGCTAAACATTGCCCCGGGAACCGTGCGCTGGCTACTCGATGAAGCCCGAAAGCGCCTGCGCAATCTGCTCAATGGGAAGAGAGGTGTGAAGTGAACGATTACAAACCTTCTCGCATCCTCGATCAGGTGGCTCGCGACCATATTCCCGACGATGCCAACCTGTTACCGCAAATTATGGCGCGGATGGCTAAAAAGGAACCCCGCAAGATGATTGCAAAAATGAGACTGATCTGGATGATTGTGCTCGTAGGGTTGGGCCTGACCCTGGCGACCACGGTCGGGTATGCCATCTACCGGAATTTCCTTGACCCTGGTCTGCAGTCGGTGAAGGAAGCTGGTCTGGGCGCTCAAAGCCAATCCACTGCGCTGCCAACGCTGCTAGCCGAAGTCACACCCACTGTGATCCCCACCTTGGACATCCCACAGGACGAAAGCACGCAGACCATCGACGGCATTACGGTCCACATCGATTGGGTCGACCTGAGCGAGTCGGGCCTGGCCTTGCAGTTCAGCGTCTTCGGCCTGAACGATTCGCTTAAGGTCGGTTTGCCGCGCGTGGACTTCTCTGATTTCGCCCCGCTGCAATATCGCGGCGCGTTGTTCTGGCTAACCGAGCAGGAAGGCACGGTCACCGGGCGGTTCGTCACTTACCAGTTAACCCGACGGCAAGATCTCCCCAACGGCGTTGATCTGAACATCACCGTGCCCATCGAGCAAGACGACGGCAACACTACCCTGCCGTGGCACAATTTCTTATTTCAAGCTCAGGGAGTGACCATCACACGCAGCCAACTGCCCTACCAGCAGACCTATTCCGTCCGCGCCAGCCTGACCGGCTTAAACCTTGAGACCATGACCGTCTCTCCACAGCAGGCGGTGGCTTATCTGTGCCCATCGCCTGGTCAATCCATTCTGGGTTGGAGCGTCGAAGAAGCCACCTTACAGTACCTTGACCGCCAGGGTCAGCCCCTCGGCTCGCCGAAGCAGTTCGAGCGGTTCACGCCGCATACAACCGAAGACGGACGGCCTTGCGCAGACCTGGCGTTCGCCATCTCGGACCAACCGGACGCTCGCATGTTGCGCCTGTCAATTCAAAAACTGTCCGTCCAGAGCATCGGCAATCCGAAATTCCTCGCCGCCCGTTGGGAATATTATGCTGACCTGCCACACCCGCTAACGCAGCCGGCGGACAGCCTCAGCCGCTCGCCGCTGGCCGCCGAGAGCATCCAGAACCTGACCGCGACCTTGCGCTGGGCTTTCGCCGACGCCAGCCGGGTGGCCTTCGAGGTACAATTCGAGGGCTGGCAGCCCGGTTACCGCCTGGACACGATCACCGTAACCGATGGACAGGGCAACAACATCGGCAGCGCCTGGCCCAGGCAGGTAAAGGAAGATGATCCTTCGCATTACCTGGTTCACTTCACGCCTGACGACCCTACCTTCTTGCAAGCCGACGAGGTGACCTTGGGAGTGGATATGCCGATTTACACCCAAATGGATGCGATCGCCCCGCTGGGGTTGTTCCACTTTGACCTCAGCCTGCCAGTCTACCCTTCCGTCACCCTCAGTCCTGGGCTTTCGGTCACGGCCAATGGGATCGAGATGCGCCTGGAACAGGTCGAAATGACCCCCTCCTACACCGACCTGAAGCTGTGCTACCAGAAGCCCACAACAGAGGGTAACAGCGATTGGATGCTGCCTTATCTCACCACCCTGGTGTCCGGCGGCTACACCGTTCGGCCGGACACGTACAGCCTCTTGAGCGATGGGCAATACGGCCTGGAAGCACAGCCCGGCAGCAGCGAGCGTTGCGCAAGAATCGGCGTTCCCCTGGGCCATTTCAACCGCAACCAACCGGCCGACTTCCTGTTGAGCATCCCACGACTTGAGCTATCCATCCCTGAGGTCATCCCGGATGAGGACATTCGCGCCGCCAACGAGAAGCTGGGGGCAGAAGGGATCGAAATGGATTATTGGGTCGCTTCTCTCAGTAGTGGAGGGGCAGCCGGGCCGGTTATTGTGCGCAAGCCGGAAGGGATGAGCGACGCTGAGGTGATCGACCGGTTTTACGCAGCCCTCGGCTATTATTACGAAGGACCTTGGGAGTTCCGCTTCGCGTTCCAGCCGTAAAGACGACTTGCTTTATCCCCATGGTTTCCAAGGAGTGAATTTCCGGCAGCCATGGGGAATTTTGGCAGTGGCTCAAGTCGGCGCGTCGCCGGCCCACTCCTGGGAGGCATCGTCTTCGATGTCTCCCTCGAATACCCCAACTACTTAGGTGCGTTGGTGATGGGCGTCGGTTTCGTGGTCAGTCTGTTGACCCTCACCGAAGCTGGAGCGAGGGTCGTGGAAGCGAAATAAGCACATCGGAACGGCTCTGACGCTCCTCCCTGGAATATCGGCATGGTTAGCGATCTGCCCCGCTCGAATGGATTGTGTTTAAATTTTTCTATTAAGTTTGGGGCAAAGCCCACATTTAATAGAAAATAAACTCCACAATCACCGAATGGGCTACTCACCCTGATTTGAAATTATCAATCGTGAAACCCACTCGTCCTCACCGGCTTGCGCGGCCGAGTATCACGTCACGTCCAACCATGAGATCAGAAAGCGGTCGCTGCCGATACCGAAGAGAGGGCGGGCATCCTCGGCGGTCAAACCGGGCAGGAGCGGTTTGAGCATGAACGCGCTCCAGGTCGGGTGGGATACCCGCCAGCCCGCACGCTGCAAGTCGGCGATGTCCGCGGGACGGCTCATCGTGACCTGCACGTAGGCTGTTTTCAGCCTGGCCGCGACCGCCGCGACGGCTTCCGCCGCGTGAACCCCTCCGCGCAACACCTGAAGGTCCAGTTTCAACACCAGGTTTTCTTGGCGGGCAAAGACGTAGCCGACAGGCTCGCGGTTCTCCCAGACCAGCCAGATATCCTCCAACTGGACTTTGTCGCGCAGCCGGATGAAAGGACGCGGTCGCCAGGCGAAACCGAGATAATCCTTGGCCAGGCTTTCGTAGACCGCTTCGACCCAATCGTATCCCCCTTCAACCGCGGGCTGGGCGCGCAGGCGAGTGGGCTGGTGCGCCACCTCCCAGCGCGCCAGCGCGCTCGCCCAGACGCTCATATCCACGTAGCCATGCTGCTGGTAGAGGCGGTAGGCGGATCCGGAGCGGCTCGTCCCCAGGGTGGAGAAGCGCAGGCCCGCTGCACGCATCCGGCTGTGCGCCTCCTCCAACAAGGCGGAGGCGACTCCGCGCCCCGCGTAAAGCGGGTGGGTGGAAACCGCCCAGGCTCCCCCCACATCCTCGCGCCCCTCCACCGAGACCATCGGCAGGCGAAAAACGCCCACCTGCCCCAGCACCTCGCCGCCCTCCACCGCGTTGACCGTGAAGCAGGGAAACGGACGCGGGTCGCTGCGGCGGATGTGCGCGGCAAGCTCCGGCGTGAGGGGAAAGTCCAACGCCAGCAACGTGAGGTTCAAGACCTGCAAAGGATCCACATCGTTGTATTCAAGGATTTTCATGGTCTGCTTTCGAACGGCTGTTGGAGGACGCCCGAGAGGATTTCATCGATATGCCACCATTCGCGGAAGGTCTGGCAACGTCCTTCCACGTTGAACTCGACGACAAACAGGCAGTCCAGCGCGAAGCGCCTGCCCGATTCGATGGCGGTGAAGCTCGATTGCCAGCGTGCGATCCCTGTAAGGCCGTTCACCGCGAGGATCGCAAAGGTCGAGGTTTTATCTTGCAGCGTCTGCGCGCCTCTGTTCCAGTACGCGTAGATGGCGTCGCGCCCGACCATCGGCTCAGAAAAGGGCGTTTCATAATAGGCGGCGTCCGGCGAGAAGAGATCGGCCGACGCGCGCGGGTCGTTCTCCCGGCTGGCTTTGCCGTAGGTCTCCAGCCACTCCTGGAAGTGCGCGTGGGATACCGTGTTCATGGCGCGTTGTTCGCCTTGGCATCACGCCAGGCCGAGAACCAGCCCCAAGATCAGGAACAGGAAGTAAACGCTCTGCCCGGAATGCAGGATGATGGGGAACCAGTTGCTGCGGAAGCGTTTGCCGGAAAAGGCGAATACCAGGTCGGCTGGCAGCGTGGCCAGCATGCCCCAGGGCTGGTGCAGGTGGTACAGGGTGAACAGGATGCCGTTAGCCACCCAGTCCCATTTTCCGAAGGCGCCGGCCATTTTAGGCAGCAAGACCCCGCGGAAGACCAGCTCCTCACCAAGGAAGGTGTTGAAAACCGCCGACACCAGGAACAACCCCAGAAAGCCCCAATTTCCGATCCATTGCGCCCGCATCTCCGGGCTGAAAAGTGCGTCGAAAGCGTTTCCGCCGGGGTCGGCAAAGAAAGGAAAAACCTGGAGCCAGAGGTTCACCAGCGGAGACCTCAGCCCGATTTCCAGGGCGGCGACCAGCAGGATCAAGGGGATCAGCCACCACCACAAGGCTTTTTTCGTCTCGCCGGTCCGCGCCGACCGCGGATGGTTGAGCCAAAAACGCCGGCGGATCGTGCCCAGTCGGAGGTTGCCCTCTTCACGGAAGAGGATGATCATCGCCAGCACAAACTGCCAGGCGAGACCGATCGTCAGTAGCTTCATGCGCTCCAGGCCGGCGTCCACGGGGGGAAGCCCGGCGCTCATCGCCGGGTAGATCACCCAGCTCAACAGCCACATGGGGGCTCCGGCGGCCAGCCAGACGCCCAGGATTTGCCAGAGAGCGTACTGCCGTTTTCCGGGTGAGTTTGTTTGTGTTGACATGCTGAGATACTCCTTTTTTCGATCCTTGAAAACGAGCGAGACTCGACCGCTCAGTTACGAGCACTTCGCCGGCGAATGCGGCGCACCACCGCCACAGCACCCACGACGATCAGCAAGGGCAGGACGATCATGGCGGCGAGCAGCAACCTGGCCGTCACAGTCAGGCGCATACCCGGCTCGAACGGCAGGGGTTGGTACACATAAAGGCTGCTGTCCGCCTCGCCGCTGTTGTAATAACGGGTGACCAAACGCTCGAACGCCTGCGGTTGAAAGGTCGCCATCACATCGGTGACGTGGCCCAATTCGGGCAGGAGGACCATCTGCGCACGGTGATAGTAGGGCCTGGCTTCCTCCAATGCAGTCGGTGGGGTGGAGAAGTCGAGGGTACCATTGACCAGCAGCATCTCCACATCGCTCTCCTGGAACTGGCGCAATTCTTCCGGGATCCATTCGAGCGGCCAGACCTCAGCCATCGGCCAGATAAATTCCGCCATCGGCGCGCCCAGGATCGAATCGCCCAGGCTGACGCTCTCGAGCCCGGAGTACATCGCGATGTCGGCCGTCCCGGCTTTGCCGGCCAGGTCGCCGAATATTTGCCGGTCGATTGGGGCAAGAGTGGTCGCCAGGTTCAGCATCGCCAGGCCGGAGGGGTCGCCTTCCGCCGCCGCCAGGTAGGCATCCAAAATCATCGCCATGCTAGGGTTGTCAAGCAGCATGAAATGCGCGCCCAGGCGAACCGTGTCGGGGTCGATCTTGAAAAACAGCCAGCGCTCCGGCATGCTGTGGTTTACATCGAATATGGTTTGGGCCAGATTGTCCGTGCGGCGGCTGCAGGCTGCGTCCTGCGCGCACAAATCACTGATGCGGGCGATCATCGCATCCAGCGCCGTCCGGTCCCACAGGAAGTGCCCCGGGGTGTTGACACCGATCAGGACGAGGCGGTGCAGGCTGTCCGGGTGCATGTAGGCGTAGATCTGCGCCACGCGGGTACCGTAGCTCTCGCTCAGCAGGTTAATGGTTGGATATCCAAGCGCGTCGCGGGCAGCTTCCAGGTCTTCGATCACATTGGGGATCGTGTAACCCGACAGATCAACGCCCGCCGCCTGATGCCTGGCGGCGCACTGTTGGACGGCGTCTGCATAGGCTTCTCGCGCCCGGTCGCTGAAGGCGTCTTTGCCCACGTGGGCTTTCCAGCGGCGGGTCACCTCGGGACAGGCGAGCGTTGGGTCGCCGTCGACCCCGCGGTAGCCAACAAAAATCACGTCATGCTTTTCCAGCAGCCAGGCGGGCGGCTCCCAAGACAGGTTCGACTGCCCCGGACCGCCCTGCAGGTAAAAGACCGGTTCTGCTGGATCAGGCCCGCTGGCCGGGACGCGCACCACCGGCAACCCGATCAGGCGGGATCCAGCCTTTTGCCAATCCTCCGGGACCACCAGCGTGCCGCACTCGGCGGCGATGCGCGCCTTCTTGTTATCGGCAGGATGGTAGTCACACGCTTCCCAGCCGACCAGCTCGCCTGCGTCCGCGCCGTTTGGAACGAGCGGAGCACCCGAGCGCGCGGTTTGGCAGCCGGTGAGCAGCAGGAGGAGTGAAAGCGCCAAGAATAAGAGCTTAGCCAAATTGGTGTCGCGACCCACTGTCTTCATTTTTACTCCTAGTTTTTTTCAGCAATCCGCGATGCGGCTCGATCGCTCGCGGCAACCCCATCAGGGTCCTGTTCATGAACCTGCTTCTCTTCCGTCCGCGAGAGACGCGCCGCGCCTGCGGCGAGAGTGACCACGACAGCCGCAGCGATGTAGAGCACCACCAGCATATTCTGCTCGATCCCACCCATGAGGGCGAGCTCGCCAGGCAGAAACATCCCTGCAGTGTTTTCCGCGGCGTGGAAGAGGATCACAAGCAGGAGACTGCCGCGGGTGTTGTTGTACAGCCAGGTGTACAGAACGGCTAAAGCCAGATGAGCGATCGTGAACCAGAAGAAAGATCGTTCGCTGCTCATGCCGGTTCCCAGGAACTTTGGGAGATGCCAGACGCTCCAGATCACGCCAACGACCAGGCTAGATGCCAGCGCGTTGTATTTCGCCTGCAATCGCGGAAGAACGTAGCCGCGCCAGCCCCACTCTTCGCCGTTGGTGAGAATCTCAAAAACGAGCCAGGGAAGGAGGAGCGCGAGCGGCGGCGCGTCGAGGGGGACCACGTCGCGGATCATCGGGCGGGAGAAATCTGCGGGGAGACCGGTCAGCCAGGAGGTCAGGAGAAGCGCAGCCAATCGCAGGGCGGGCAAGAGCAGCAGCGCGGCAAGCCACCACTTCCAATCCACGCGCCACAGCAAGAAGCGTTTGAGGAACGCCACCACTGCGCCTTTGCCGAGGGTCAACCAGGTCATGGACACCGAGACGAAGAGGAACCCCCAGCCGAGGGTGACGGCAACCGCAAACGGCACCTTGAGCGGCAGGACGCCCGAGATCGAGAGATCGATCGTCCAGGTGTAGAGGAACATCAGGACGAGACCGACCACCAGCGAGTGACGTTTGAGAACATTTCTCATTGTGCATCCTTTTCCGCACAAGGTCAGATCAAGGTTTCGTTCACGGGTCTTTGGCTGTTTAAGAGCAGGTCCAACCATCTCTTGAACGCCCAAACAGGGCCGGCCTTCACTGCTCCGAAACGCCCATCGCCATCCCCTCGGGAGAGCGTTGATCATCCGCGTCGGGTGCGCCCATTTCGACAGGCACACCCAGCTTCCTTTCCAGCCCTTCGCGACCCCAGTGCATGATGGCCTCGAAGTTTGCGCGGACGATCCGCGGCGCGAATGGAACAGGCAGGTTCATCCACCACCGCCCCAGTTGGACGTTGACATCGAATCGAATCTCCGTGCCTCCATCGAGCGGGGTAAACGTCCACTTGCAGGTGCCGACCAGGTCGCCGCTCGCGCGTCCCTCGAGCAATCTCCCGCTCTCGATCCGAAGCATTTCGAGGTCGAAGCCAAGGGTGTACGGCAACCGGCTGCGCCATCCCTGGCGCAGAACCGTGCCGGCGCCGCTCTCGTCGCCGCGACGCAACACCTCCACTTTCTGGATGCCCCGCCACCAGGCGGGCCAGGCTGAGTAGTCAGCCAGGGTGTCCCATACCTGCCCAATGACGGCGGGCGTCCACCATACGGTCTGAAACCGGTAGCTTTCCTTCGCGCCTCTCACCACAGTTTGGGTGAAGTTCTTGTCCATGGTTGGCTCCTTTATGTCTTAAGGGGACGGGCTCTCCCGCCCGTCCCCTCGAACGGTGTCCTGTCTCTACAAATACCGCGCCACGGCCATCGCCAGCAGCGCCACAACCAGCAGGCCAAAGTCAATCTGGTAGACTTTCATCAGGGCTGCTTGCATTCGCCCCATCTCCGTGACCTGCTCGGGTTGGGGAGGCCCGCCCGCCGAGGCCATCTTCTCGCCCAGCTCGGCGATCTTCTCCTGCGATTTGCCCAAAACCGTCGAGCCGATCACATAGGATGCCAGCGCGGCCAGCGCGCCGACGGTGAATGCCGCCCCCGCACCCGTCTTCCAGATGAAGCTGATCCCGCCGGTGAAGAGGCGAGCGTACAGCAGCGCGCCAGAGACCACGGTGACCGTGGTGACCAGTCCCATGAAGGGCCCCATGCGGGGACCGAGATTCTTCATCAATTTTTGCCCCGCCGCTTCAGATGACCGCACGGCAGGGACCAGGAGGAATAGGTAGAAGACGGCGGCTCCCACCCACAACACGCCGCCTGCGATGTGCAGGACGCGCAAGATCAGGCTGATATACAGGTTGAACAGGATGCTCATGGCTTTTCTCCTTTGGTTTGGTTGAGGTTATTAAACAACCTTGACCGCGCCCTGCGGGGTCACCCACTCACCCAGAGACTCACCCAAACTGTGCTACAATTTTGTACAATGCGGATCAACATTCGCCAACCAGCGCAGCGGGCGCCGCAGAACGCAGCACGCGCGGTCGCCATGAAGCGAGATGGTGTCAAATTTTTCTCCAAAATGGGGGCAGTGCCCACTTTATGCAGAAAAATACCTTCTTCCTGAATTGAGGAGCATGGAAACCGGTAGGCCTGTTTCATTTGGAGAATGGGTCAAGGAACGCCGCAGGGCGCTCGATTTGACTCAGGATGAACTGGCCCAGCGCGCGGGCTGTTCCGTCTTTGCCTTGCGCAAGATCGAAGCCGGGGAACGCCGCCCCTCCAAACAGCTCGCAGGGCTGCTCGCCGGCGCGCTCCAAATTCCAGAGCAGGATAAACCCACTTTCATCCGCGTGGCGCGAGGGGATCTGACCCTCGGGCGTCTGCGCGCGCCCCGCCCCGACTCTCGCCTCACCCCACTTCCTCCCAGGGCTGCAGCCCACCACCTGCCGGTGCCCACCTCTCCGCTCCTCGGGCGCGATCCCGAGCTCGCCGCGATGGAGAAAATCTTCACCGACCCGCAGTGCCGCTTGCTCACCTTGACCGGCATCGGCGGCATCGGCAAGACGCGGCTGGCGATCGAGTTTGCCTCCCGCCAGCGCGACAGGTTCCCCGCCGGGGTTCACTTTGTCCCGTTGGTTTCGGTCCAATCGGCAGAATCGATCGTCCCGGCGATTGCCGAAGCGCTGGAGTTCTCCTTCTCCGGACCTGCCGACCTGAAAGAGCAGTTGATCGGGCATCTGTCGGCCGCGCCGGGGCAGCCCGCGCTGCTCGTCTTGGATAATCTGGAGCACCTCATCGTGCAGTCCGCAGAGGCGGTGGGGCTGGTCACAGAGCTGCTCGAGCGAGTCCCGTCCCTCAAAATTCTGGCGACCTCACGCGAGCGCTTGAACCTGCACGGCGAATGGATGTACGAGCTGCACGGTCTCCCCGTACCGCCGCTCGAGTTCGCCGGACCACTCGACGGCTACGGCGCGGCGGCGCTCTTCATCCAGAGGGCGCGGCACATCCAGCCCGATTTCGATGTCGGCGAGGGGGAGGGGCGCGAATTGGCGCGCATCTGCCGCCTCGTGGAAGGGGTGCCCCTGGCGATCGAGCTCGCCGCAGCGTGGGCGGGACTGTTGACCTGCGGCGAGATCGCCCGCGAGATCGAGGCCAACGTGGACTTCCTCGCCGCCACCATGCGCGACATGCCCGATCGGCATCGCTCCCTGCGCGCCTCCTTCGACCACTCCTGGAAACTGCTGACCGGCGCGGAGCGCGACACGCTGAGCCGTCTCTCGATTTTTCACGGCGGTTTCGACC
Organism: Anaerolinea sp.; assembly: GCA_029975965.1. Next base: position 18,774 of record JARKOV010000062.1, read on the forward strand.
GCGCCGCCGCGGAAACGGTCACCGGAGCAACGCTGCCCATGCTGGCTTCGCTGGTGGCAAAGTCACTGGTGAGGCGAACCGAAGCGGGGCACTACAGCCTGCACGAGACGATCCGCCAGTTCGCCTATGCCCACCTTGAAGAGGACGAAGCCTGCTGCCACCAGACCTGCGACCGTCACTGCGAGTATTATCTCGCCTTCGCCGCCGGGCACGAAGCGAAGTTGAAGAGCGGGCTGCAACAATCTGCCATGCGCGAAATGACCGCCGAGCTGGATAACCTGCGCGCCGCCTGGGATTGGGGGATCCGGCAGCAAAAATTCGCTTCGCTCGGCAAAGCCGTGCGCACATTTGGCTGGTATTACGAGGTGGCGAGCCTGATCCGTGAGGGCATTGAGCAGTTGGAATTGCTGGTGCGCGCCTTGAGCCGCCAGCCGCGCGACGCGCAGATGGACACGGCCCTCGGGGCCACCCTCGTGCAGCAGGGTTTGCTTTACTTTCGCAGCGGTCAGTTCGCCCGCGCGCAGGGATTGTATGAAAAAAGCATCGCCCTCCTGCGCTCGGTGGACGCGAAAGGCCTCCTCGCCGACGCGCTCATCTTCAGCGGCACCCTCAGACACCTCAACGGTGACTACCTCGCAGCCAGGTCACTCATCCAGGAGGGCTTGGAGGGCGCCCGCGCCATGGGCAACGAGTGGTTCATCGCCTACGGTATTTACAACCTGGGCCACGTCGACAGCCTGATGGGCGAGCACCAGAAAGGCTACGAGCAAATGCTGGAGGGACTCGCGCTCTGGCGCAAGGTCGGCGACCCGCATTCCATCTCTCTCGGCCTCAACTTCCTCGTCGACACGCAGGTCGCGCTCAAGCGCTACGACGAAGCCAAAGCCTCGATGCGCGAGAGCATCGCCTTGTGCGAGCAGACCCAAAACCGCTGGGGCATGGGCACGGCGTACCGCTATCTCGGCCTGGCGACCATGGCGAGCGGGCAATACGCCGAGGCGCGGGCCTGCTTTCAAAAAAGCCTCGAAGTTTTCGGCGAATATTTCGAGGGCTGGGACATCGCCATCTCCCTCGCCTACCTGGCCGACGCGACGCTTTACGCGGGCGATGCGGCCGAAGCCAAAACGCTCTACCTGGATTCCCTGCGCCTCGCACGCCGCATCCAATCCGACCCGCTCACGCTGATGGCCCTCACGGGGCTGGCCCAGCTCGAATCTCACCTCCACCCCGACCGCGCGGCCGGCTGGCTGAGCCTTATCCTCTCCCACCCCTCCGCCACCTCAGAGACGAAAGACCGCGCCGCCCGCCTGTTCGATGGGCTGCGGTCAACCCATAGCCCCGCTCAGGCGGAACCCGCCTGGACGATCGAGCGGGCGCTCGAAGTATTGGCGAGCGTGTAACCGCGCCTCGGGCGGCGAAAAACCCCTACACCCCCTGGCCTACGCATTCAGATCGAGTGCAAGTGCCCTATACTTGCGTAAAACGAATCTCTCGCTATCTTTGCCCAGAACGGCTCAAGGACCCTTGCCCCCAGTTTCAACGCAACAACTCTTTAGAGCGGAGCTCGATGAAGACCTTAACCACATCCGGATCGAAGTGTTTACCGGTTTGCTCCCTGATGTAGGCAAGGGCTTTTTCTGCGGACCAGGCCGGCCGGTAAGGGCGATCTGATGTCAGAGCATCCCAGACATCGACTACGGCGAAGATGCGAGCCGACAGTGGAATTTCCAAGTCTTTCAGTCCACGCGGGTATCCCGTGCCGTCCCATTTTTCGTGGTGGCAGTAGGGGATATCAATCGCGGCATCTTTGAGAAAGCGGATGGGCAAAAGCATTTCTCTCGCGAGAACTGGATGTCTACGCATGATCTCCCATTCTTCTTCGGTCAAGGCATTCGATTTGAACAGGATATTGTCTGGCACGCCGATTTTCCCGATATCATGCAGCAGCGCACCGCGGCGGAAATGTGGCAGTTCTACGTCGGGCACTCCCATGAATTGAGCCAGCTCTAAGGTTTGTTTGGTTACCCGTTGGGTATGTCCTTCGGTCTCGCGGTCGCGTATGTCCATCGCGCGCGACCAGCCCTCAATGGTATCGTCATACGTGGAGATAAGTTCGAGGTTGGCTTGTTGCATGCCTTGAAAAAGCCTGGCATTGTCGACTGCAATTGCGGCCTGTCCCGTCAGCGTGCCATAAAAATTAAACCAATCATCGCTGCGCTCTACGATGGAGCGGCTAAAAACCTCCAGCACACCGATCACATTGCCCTTCACGACCAAAGGTGCGCCGTAATAGCTGACAAAGTCCTCACCTTTGAAGAAGCCGGTGAGGAACTGATTGTCCGGATCATTTGACAGATTGGGGATTTTAATCAGCATCTGTTCCAGTGCAGCTTTACCGGCGTAACTCTCGCCCATTTTGATGCTGGCAGTTTGCGGCGCATCGGTCCGAAAGCCAATGCCGGCTTCGAAATCCAATGTGTTCTTTGAGGTGTTCAGGAGCAAAACAGTAGCCGCATCCACCGACAGGAGTTTCACCGCCTGAGATAACAGGATGCTCAAGTTGGCGCGCAGATCGAAAGTTGAGGTGATTGCGAGGTCAATCTCTCTCAGCGCGTTCAGCCAATTCAACTGGTTATGAACCTGTTCTTCAGCCCGAACACGCGCGGTGATATCCTGCTTGATGCCGATGAAATGGGTTACCTGGCTGGTCGAGTCAGTGAACGGTGTGATAATCTGCTCTTCGTGGTAGAGTGAGCCATCTTTTCGTTTGTTGATCAATTCACCATGCCAGGATTTACCGGAAAGGATCGTATCCCAGAGCTCTTGATAAAACGTTTCATCCTGGGCGCCGGATTTTAAGATACGAGGGTTCTTTCCGATGGCTTCCTCCATCGTATAGCCGGTCAAATGGGCATAGGCGCTGTTTACCCACTCGATCGTACCACTGCGGTCGGTGATGACGATGGCATTGGCGGTCGCTTCAAGGGCGGCGCTTTGCAGGCGCATGTCAGCTTCGGTTTTTCGCCGCTCGGTGATGTCCAAAATGGTTACGATGAAATGCAGAGGATCACCCTCCGCATTACGCTCCAGCACCACATTGACGTCAGCCCACACGTACGATCCATTTTTATGGAAATATCTTTTGACAAACCGGGTGGAATCTTCTTCACCGTTCAGAAGGGGAGCCAACTTTGCCTGAATGGGTTCTATATCTTCCGGAGGGGTCAAATCTTGCCAGGTCTTATCTACCAGCTCAGACTGGTTATAACCCAGCATTTCTGCAAACGCCTTGTTGACGAAAATTTTTCCCGTCGGGAGTGTAATCGATTTCCCAACGTTAGCAGCTTCGAAAACCGCCCTGAATTTCGCTTCGCTCAGCCTAAGGGCTTCCTCAGCTTGTTTGCGGGCAGTGATATCGCGGGCAATACCTTCGATCGCAATCAGTTCGCCTGCGTCGCTGTAAATGTTAATATTGCGCTGCTCGGTCCAAACGATTGCGCCGTCTTTGCGTACCCAGCGCAGGATCACAGGTTTCGACGGGTCAATTGAGCTCTGATAGACAGCCTCTAAAAGAGAGCGGTCTTCCGGATGGACAATTTTGAAGCCCAGGTCGGAGTCCGCATAATGTTCTTCCGGGGTGTAGCCGGTGATGGCGGTTGCACTTGGGCTCACATAAGTGAAGCCCCGTTGTGGTGAAAACTCATAGCGATAGAGCAAATCCGGAGCGTTTTCGGCAAGGCGGCGAAAATGGACCTCGCTCTCTCGCAACAGCTCTTCAGCACGCTTGCGAGCGGTGATATCACGGCCTGTGGACTGGAATTCGAGAAGCTGGCCGGCCTGATCGAAGATGGCTCGATCCAGCCATTCTCGCCAGCGTTTCTCACCATTTGGATGGAGATCATACTGCTCAAACGTGCGCGTTGGGTTTTCTGGTGTGAAAGAGCGGAAATGCTCGCGCAGTCTCTGGGGAAAATCACCGTCGGCGGCAGGGATGAAACTGGTCCCGATCAACTCCTCGCGGCTCTTTCCGTAGTAGCGGCAATAAGCATCGTTGACGTACGTCAAGGTACCATCGGGGAGAAAGCGACAGATCAATTCGTTGATGTCTGCGACGATGGTGCGGTATCGCGCCTCGCTCTCCAGGAGCGCTTTTTCAGCGCGCCGGCGCTCCGTCACATCCAAAGCAACGACCAGAGCAGCTTGGCGTCCATTGAAGTCGAGCGTATGCGAGTGGATCTCGACTTCCATCACGCTTCCATTTCGGCGGCGGTGACGCCAAAAGCCCGAATGTTGCAGGGGAGGGCGTCCTTGCTGAAGATCCTTCAGCAATCGCTCCACATCTTCGGGCGGGCGAATGTCCCTGATGGTCATGGACAGGAACTCGCTTTCGTTCCAGCCGTATTTATCCACCGCTGCGTGGTTGACCGCCAGGAACTGATACGTTTCCAGGTCATACACCCACATCGGAAGAGGATTACATTCGAAAAACAAACTGTCAAATCCGTCACTCATAGCAAAACCTGTGCTCCAGCAATTTCTAGTGCGTGTGTTGTGGATTGTCATCTGGGTTTTGACCTTCTTTCCGTCAAAGGACACCCTTCTACCAACCGGGCCTGCTTGGATCGACGTTTTCTTCTGGACCATTCACCAACCCCTGGATCAACGCAATCAATGCTTTGCTTATCTCGGATTTGCCCGCGAAAGCGTCCGCCCCAGCCCGCATAGCGGCAGTGCGATACGGCTCCGACTCCATCATGGTGAGGACGATGACCTTTACCTGGGGATGGGATTGCTTCAAACGAGGAATGCAATCCAGCCCCGATTCGCCTCCCAGTTTCAGATCGAGAAGAACGACATCGGGTTTCAGTTGCGAGACCCTCTCCAGCGCGTCCTGCGCATTGGTAACGGCATCCACCACATCGATGGCTTGGTTCATAAGCAACCAGGCGCGCGTCGCCTCGAGGAAATGCAAATGATCGTCAACCAACAGGACGCGGATCATTTGGGTCAAGATAATCTCCGGGCTCGTAAGGAATTTGGCATGCCTTTACGATACCAGAGGCTGGATCACGGTGATATTCGGTTTTGTACGGTATTCGTTATGGAAAAACCCGGTATTCGCTCCCCACCTCTTCCCCCCTAGAACCGACGTATCCTGGCATTAAGGGCTGTGGAAGGTGCTTTCTACGCCATCCCTCGCTTCACAGCGTACTTAACCAGATCGGTCTGTGATTTCAAGCTAAGTTTTTTCATCAGGTTGGCGCGGTGCATTTCCACTGTGCGGGGGCTGACCGACAGGCGCGCAGCGATCTGCGGATTGCTCAATCCTTCCGCCGCCAGTTGAAAGACCTCGCGCTCACGGTCGGTGAGTGCGTCGAACGGATCCTCGAAACGCGATTCTTGCAAGGAACGCAAGTAGGCCTGTATGGCGCGTTCGTTGAGCGGCGGACTGAGATATACTTTCCCCTCCAAAGCCTGCCGTATCGCAAAGACCAGTTCCTGCGAAGAGCTTTTCTTCAAAACGTAACCAGAGACCCCCACCCCCAACGACTCGACGACGTAACTTTCCGTGTCGTACATCGAAAGCACGATCACTTTGGTGGAAGGGGAAACCCGCTTCGTCTGCCGTGCCACTTCCAGTCCCGAAAGCCCCGGCATCATTATGTCTACAACCAGCACTTCGGGCTTGAATTTCTCGGTCATTTGCAATGCCGCCAGCCCATCGCCCGTCTCTGCGATGACCTTGAAATCGGACTGGGTTTCGAGCAGCATCCGAAGGGCTTCGCGCACGATCTGGTGGTCGTCGGCAAGGATGATGGCGGTCATGAATTTTCCTCCAATAAGGGAAGGCAAATGCGTATTCGCGTCCCTTGGTCATTTCCAGATTTGATATCAAACTCCCCACCGACCAATTGCGCACGTTCTTGCATGGCGCTCAAACCACGGTGTTTCGCCAATGCACCCTCTGCATCGAATCCCGCGCCGTCGTCTTCGATGTAGATTTCAATCTTGTGTACCTCTAGACGCACCTCCAGCCGGACGTGAGTTGCTCGAGCATGACGCGCCACGTTCGTCAGCGCCTCCTGCACAATGCGGTAGGCAGTGGTCTCTAACTCAGAATCGAACCGCCTGCCTTCAACACCACTGTGTTTGAAGTCCACCTCGATGCCGGTTTGCTCTTTGTACCTGTTAACGTGCCACAACAGCGCGGGGATGAGGCCGAGGTCGTCGAGCATGGAAGGGCGAAGCTCGAGGGAAAGGTTACTGACTCGCGTCATCAGTTCGTCCAGCAGTTCCTGAGCGCCCGACATTTTCTTGGCGGCGAGATCGGAAGGAAGCTTCGGAGCGATCTCGATGGTGAGCTTGAGTGCGGTAAGCATCTGTCCAATCTGGTCGTGAAGTTCGCGCCCGATGGCGCGCTGCGCGTTCTCGTGGGCTTCAACCAGGCGGCGCGAGAGATCCGCCAGACGGTCGCGATGAAGGCGGAGCTCCTCTTGCGCGCGCTTGCGCTCGGTGATGTCGGTGACGATGACCTGAACGGCCGGTTTCCCTTGGTAATTCAATGCGGTCGCCATCACTTCCACATTCACCGGCGTTCCGTCCAGCCTGAGGAAGATATCCTCGACAGGATATAGCCCTTGCTCGCCGGCCAACATACGCTGGATGCGCGCCTGGGCCGCTTTAGATGTGGAGGGATGAATGATCTCCAAAATTGGCTTACCGATGAGCTGCTCTTCCGTCTCGGCACCTAACAACCGTTGGCCGGCTGGGTTGGTGAAGACCACCCTTCCGCCTGAATGGACAGCGATGCCCACCGGGGCGACCTCAAGCAGGTTGCGGTAACGTGCTTCACTTTCACGCAGAGCTAATTCAACCTGTTTTTGTTCGGTTACATCAGCAAGTGTACCGCGCACGATGATCCCTTGCCCCTTTTCATTCCGCTCAATGACACGACCATTCACATGCAGCCAACGAATTGTTTTATCTGGAAAAACGACCCGGAAATCGAAGCGATAATTATCGGGTCCACCGGGATCCACAGCTGTCTGAATGGTACGATTTGAGTATTCGCGGTCTTCGGGGTGGGTCGCATTTAGAAAAGTGTTTATATCCCATTTGTGTTGCCTCTCCAGCCCATATAATGGATCGTGGTTGTCGGAGCGCGACATGGAGTTGGCGTTAAAATCGTATTCCCAAACAGCAATATTAGCCTGTTCGGTGGCCAAACGCAGGCGCTCTTCGTTTTCGCGCAATTTTTCCTCCGCCTGCATGCGTTCGTTGATATTTACAATCGTAGTGATGAAGTGTCGTAGTTTCCCGTCTGAATCACGACGGACCGCCACACTGACATCTGCCCATACATAGGAACCGTTCTTATGAATATACCGCTTGATGAACCGGGCGGCCTCCGCTTCCCCATTCAGGAGCGAGGACACGATTTCTTGAATGGGTTCGATTTCGTCTGAGGGGGTCAATTCCTGCCATGTTTTGTCCGCCAATTCCTCGCGCGTATACCCTAGCATGTCCGCGAAAGCCCGGTTGACGGATATTTTTCCCGATGGAAGGGTGATAGATTTGCCAACATTGGCGGTCTCAAAGACGTGCCTGAATTTATCCTCACTTTCGCTCAGGGCTTCCTCGGCTTGTTTACGCTCGGTGATGTCGATCATCGTGGTGATGTGATGGGTTTCACCGCCAATGTCCATCGGTTTCGAGGAGAACAGGATGTTCACCACCCTGCCTGATTTCGTTCGTGCAGAAAGCTCGAAATTTTCCAGGCCACCCGACCTGATCTGTTCATCAATCAATTTCTTTCTTTCTTCAGGCGTCCACATATTCAAATCAGTGGAGGTGTGCCCGATCACTTCATCGCGGCTGAATTCGAACATTTTGCAAAAGGTTTCGTTGGCGTCGATGAATTTCCCATCGGCGATGCGGGTTATTGTCAACCCCGCGGGACTCGTGTGAAAGGCATTGGAGAATCGCTCTTCAGCCAGTCGCAATTCGACCTCCGCGCGCTTACGCTCGGTGATATCGTTCGCGACTCCATGCCAAACAGTGCTGCCGTCCGGCTCGCGCAACGGCACAGAGTGGGCTTCAATCCACATCTCCCCGTAGATGGGATGCCGCACGCGCCACTCTCGACGCCAGGCACTCAAGTGTCGCGCAGAGTCGGCAATCGACTCCTTTAGGCCTGCGAGATCGTCAGGGTGAACCAGGGCGAAAAAGGGGGCAGCATCCTCATCCAGCCGCCCCTGGGTTACCCCGTAAGCCTCCGCAAGGCGCTCGCCGCCGAACGGGAAACAAGCTGAGCCGTCGGATCTCAACCGAAAGGTACAGACGATTCCCGGCGTTGTCTCAATGATATTCACCAACCGGGTGTGAACCTCGTCCAGTTGGTTTTCCGCTAAACTATGAAACCTCAGCTCGTTTCGCAGGAGAAGAAAGATCACCAGCGCGCTTACGGCCACGAATGCCCAGCCTTTGAACAGTTGCAAGCGGGTCATCAAAATGGGATCTGAGATCAACGCGGCAAGCAAATTGTCCGAAAGCAGTATCCATAATCCGCCAAATAGCAGGTAAAGAAGGGAAATCCTGAAATCCAGCGAGAGGCTTTTTTTGCTCATGGCAACCTCACCTTGGCGAATCTTAAACATGGACACCAAATTGGTGGAATGGCCCCTTTGGTCAAAAAACAACCCATATTAATTATACTAATGAGTGCCGGTTGGCAAAATGAGGGTCTGCTCCCTGCAATGTTGGAGCATTATTCAATCCTTTCGGTGGGCTTGCGGGAGCATGGTTGGATGAAAAGATCTTATCGGGTATAACTTCTCCCTTGCGCGCGTATCCTCCCGCTCCACGTCGGGCTGGTACCGATCAGGAAACGATTTCAAACTCGCAACACATCACTCACTGGCTGATGCAGGAGCCGCCGCGCTTTCCAGGTAGAACGCCTCTTCATCGTCGTCGTAGACCAGTATCTCCGCGTAACGGCCCCAATCCACGATGGTTTCAAGCTGGCGGTCCGTTTCTTCGGGGGGGAACTCCAGCTCGAGGGCGGTTTTCACCACCTGCCATTTGAGGTGTTGTTTCTCGCTCGCCCGCAACAGCGCGATCAACCAACGGAACAACGGCACCCGCCGTACCCGGGTGGCAAAGATTTCCTTGCGGGCCAGGATGCTCGCTTCGGCAAAGGTCTCACCCAAATCGGTCAGCATGATATCCCCGGCTTCGACGCGGGCGAAGCCAAGCACCTCAGCGGCTTCAATCAGGCGCAGCAGGTGGTCGGAGTCGATCCCCAGGTCATCCACCAGGCGATACACGTCGGTGCGGTCGCCCGGCAGCCCTCCCAGGTGCTCCAGCAGGCCGGCCAGGTCGTTAATGTAGATATGCGGCAGGCCGCGGGTGAGACCCGGCTCGCCGGGGGCGGTGCCCAATTCGTCCGCTTCCGACTGGGTTTGACCCGCCAAAATCGAATAGACCTGATCAACCGTGGCCTGGAACTGCGGCAATTTGCGCTCCCGCGGATGGGCTAAGAGGATCTCCTGGATCGAAACAATCCGCCCGGGATCTTTGTCCATCACCACGATCCGGTCGGCCATGAAGACGGCTTCCTCAATGTTGTGGCTGACCATCAATATGGCTTTGGTCGGGATCGCCCCACTCATCCACAGCTCCATCAGCTCGCCGCGCAGCGATTCGGCGCTCAGCGGGTCGAGGGCCGAGAAGGGCTCGTCCAGGCAGAGCAATTCGGGCTCCACGGCCATGGCCCGCGCAAAACCCACCTTCTGGCGCATCCCACCGGACAGTTCGCGCGGGTAGGCGGACTCAAAACCATCCAGCCCCACCCGATCGATCAGGTCCAGGGCCATGCCAGAGCGCGCCTTTTCGGGCATCCGGCGGACTTTGAGCGCCAGGTCGACGTTCTCCAGCACGGTCAGCCAGGGGAAAAGGGCAAAGGTCTGAAAGACGATAGTCGCGTTGGGGTTCACCCCCTGCAGCAGCTCGCCGCGATACAGCACCTGCCCCTCGGTGGGGCGCTGCAGCCCGGTGATGATGCGCAGGAGGGTGCTTTTACCGCAGCCGGAAGGGCCAAGCAAGGCCACGAATTCCCCTTCGCGGATGGTCAGGTTCACGTCTTTCACGGCGGTGAAGCGGCGCTCGCCGCTGCCGTACAACTGCTGGACGTGTTTCAATTCAACCAGGATATTGTGTTGGGTCATGGGTCACTCCATGCGGTAGCGGTCTTCAGCCAGCCGGTAAAGCCGGCGCCAGAAAAATCGGTTGATCAAGATGACGGCCAGGACCATGCTGAGGGTGGCGGCCAGCAGCAGCGGGTAGTTCCCATCCGCCGTCGCCCGGGCGATGAGCGCTCCGATACCGGTGGTGGTCAGGGTCCGGCCGTTGAATGTGAAATGCTCCGAGACGATGCTGGCATTCCAGGCGCCGCCCGAGGCGGTGATCATGCCGGTCACCAGGTAGGGAAACAAGGCCGGCAAGATCAAGGTGCGCCAGCGCTCCCAGCCTTTCAGGTGGATCAACCGGGCGGTGTACTTCAGGTCCTGCGGAATAGCGCTGGCCCCGGCAATGATATTGAACAGCAGGTACCACTGCGTGCCCATCAGCATCAGCAGCACGGCGGCCAGGTTCAGCCCGCCGGGCAAGCTGAACAGCAACAGCACGAAGACCGGGAAGATGGCCGTGGCCGGCACGGACGCCGTGACCTGCACCACCGGCTGCAGCACGGCCGCCAGCCGAGGGTTGGTTCCGATCGCCACCCCAACCGGGATGGTCCAGGCCAGGGCCAACAGCATGGCCACGGTCGCCCGCAAGAACGTCGCGCCGACGCCGACGGCCACCTGCGCCCATTCCCCGCCGGGAACAGTGATGAGCATCAGCGCAGAGCGGATGACGCCATACGCCAGCACAGCCAGCCCCACCAGCAGCCCGACCCGGCCCAACCACGCCCGGCCAGGCATGCCGTTGCCCGCTTTCGGATCGGGCGGTGGGATGCGCAGCAAGCGCCGGTCCAGCCGGTCCATCAGCGGGGAGAGCACCACCGCGCCGAACCAGCGCGAAATGCGCGAATTGCGGATCAAGTTGTAAAACCAGGAGGTCGGTGGATTGTCGCTTTCCACCATCTCGACCTTGAAGCGATCGGTCCAGGCCATCAAGGGTCGCCAGATCAACTGGTCTAAGATCACCACCGTCAGGATCAGCGCGCCCAGACCCCAGGCGATGGCTGCGAAGTTCTCCTGGTTGGCGGCTTCGTGAAGGTATGCCCCCAGCCCGGGCAGCCGAAAGTCGCGCTGTCCCACCGTGAAAATCTCGGCGGCCATCAAGAAGAACCATCCACCGGCCCAGCTCATCATGCTGTTCCACACCAGGCTGATGGCGGCAAAGGGCAGCTCCAAAGTTTTAAAGCGAAACCAGGTGTTGAGACGGAAGATGGAAGACGCCTCTTGTAACTCCTTGGGGATGGTCGTCAGCGATTGGTACCAGGCAAAGGTCAGGTTCCACACCTGGCTGGTGAAGATCAACACGATCGAGGCCAGCTCCGTCGCCAATCCTTCGGGCAAGATGGCGCTCAAGCCCAACAGCACCACCGGCAAGAACGAAAGAATGGGCACGCTCTGCAGCACATCCAGCAAGGGCATGAGCACTTGCTCCGCCCGCCGGTTGTAGGCGGCCGCCCGCCCGTAGATCAAGGTGAACAGCATCGAGAGGGCATAGGCCGCCGTCATGCGCCCGACCGATAAGGCGGTGTACCAGGGCAGCGCGGACGGCGAAAGGGAGATCTCTTTTGCTGTAATAACGGGAGGCGCTTGAAACGCCAGCCGGGCACCGACATACAGCAGGGTGACGACGGCCAGAAGGACGACCAGGTCTCCCCAGGTAAACGCTTTCCCCCCCTTGCGCTGGCTGTTAAACAGTCGCATGAGCATTGCCATGTGGTGCCGGCCTCCTTAAATAATATTGCCCCAGTCATGCAAGACTGGGGCAGGCGAAGCCATCAAATTGTGCCATACTACCTGCCAGTCCTGCCCATGATCCCAACACGCAGGTGGGCAATTGGATCAGAAACCTGCGTCCGATTGGAAAATGTACAGTGACCGCTACCGTCCATACGCGGCGATTGTACTCCAACGCCGGAGAAATGTAAACAGACGCTGAGCCGCATTTTTTTGCCCGCCCCACCCGCTCGCAGGCGGCGCGCTCCTGGCCGCCCTGGCGGACTCACCGCTCGCGCCGCCGATCGACGCCACGAATATATCCTACCAAATTTAGTATCGATTATCCTGGGGAACCGGTATCCCAGTCCCATGACGCTGGGACTGGTTTTGGTTTAAAGTACCTTCAACGGACTCAAATCCCATTGCGGTCGGAAGCCGTCCGCGGTAAGACCAGAGATCGCAGGCTACCGGCAAGTTCTCATTTCGAGCAACTCGACCAAGGAGGATCAAGGATGTATCGCTGGTTGGTGTTATTGCACGTGTTGAGCGTATTCGGGTTTCTCATGGCGCACGGCATCTCGGCGGGCGTCGCTTTTGCCTTGCGCCGAGAGCGAAACCTGGAGCGGATTCGCGCCCTGTTGAACCTTTCGGGCAACACCATGGGGGTCTTGCATGGTTCCATCTTCCTCCTGCTGCTGAGCGGGGTCGCCGGCGGTTTTATCGGTCACTGGTGGCGGCAAGGATGGATCTGGCTTTCGTTGGGCTTGTTACTGGCGATCTACATCTACATGGGCGTCGGCGGGGCAAGCTACTACAGCCGCGTTCGCAAAGCCGCCGGGTTGGGCTACATGGAAGGTTTCAAAGCCAAACCGCCGGCTGAGCCTGCCAGCGAGGCAACCCTGGACGCCCTGCTGCGACAGTCCCGCCCGCTCGTGCTCGCCGTGGTCGGTTTTGGCGGCCTGGCGCTGGTCACCTGGCTGATGGAATTTAAGCCCTTCTAGGCAAAGGATGTACTCGCCCTGGCTGTCCCCTGCCTGGGATACCCGCTGTGGGCCGCATGGCCGGGAAATTGCCTGCCGGCGTGGTGACATCGAATTGAGTGCTTACCACAACAAGGAGACAAGATGGTCAAAGGTTCGCGTTGGATCTATTGTTCGGCAGCCGGGCTGTTTCTGCTCGGCGTCGTCACCCAGGTCTTCTTCGCCGGGATGACCGTCGTCGCCCGCCGGATGAGCTGGGATAACCACATCGGGTTGGGCCACATCTTGGCGGCCCCCCTGTTGTTCATGCTGATCAGCCAGTACACCGGCCGCCTGCCCGGGCGGATGAAGAACCTCACCTGGCTGCTGTTCGGGGTGTACGTGCTCCAGGCGGACGTCCTCATCTTCATGCGGTCGGCTGCCCCGCTCGCCTCCGCGTTCCACCCCGTCCTGGCTTTGGTGGATTTCGCCATTGGCTTCTCCCTGCTGCGAGCCGCCTGGCCTCTGGCCAGGCAGAGCCAGGCGCGCGCCACCCCTCAGCCCGATCTTCCCAGGACGGCGAACGCCGATTAAGCAGCGGACAGGTTGAAAAATGGCTGAAATGGGCGGGCATTCACCTGGTCGGGCGCATCTCCCGCCTTGCTGTTAGTAAATCGGCAACATTCTAGATAAATTTGATCTATAATAACCTCATGGAACACGCAACGCCCGCGAACCAAGCCGACATCCCATCCCGGCAAGCGTGGACATCCGGCAAAGCGGCCTGGCTCCTGGCCTGGGTCACCATCGCCGCCGCCATCATCTCCCTGGGGATTGCCATCCGGCAGGCGGCCATCAGCGGCGATTATCAGGTGATTGTCACCCACCACACCCTGACGCCGTTCATCACCGCCGGTTTCGCCCTGGTCGGCGCGCTGATCGCCTCGCGCCGTCCGCGACATCCCGTCGGCTGGATTTTCACGGCGGTGGGTGTCCTCTACGCCCTCATCGGCCTGGTCACGGCCGTGTCGATGGCCAGCCCGCCGTCCTCCCCGCAGCACGCCTGGGCGGCCTGGCTGGATAGCTGGCTTTGGCTCCCCGCCACCCTGTTGCCCGCCACCTTCGTGCCGTTGGTGTTTCCAGATGGGCGCCTCCCTTCGCCGCGCTGGCGGGTGGTGGCGTGGTCTGCCGCGCTCGGAATGGCGCTGGTGATGCTGGGGGTGATGTTCCACCCCGGTCCCCTGACGGACCTGGGCATTGAGACTGCCAACCCCTTTGGAATCCCAGCCGCGGCGCCGGCGATCGGCCTGATGCTCAATCTCAGCGCGGGCTTTCTGGCGGTTGGGGTGCCAGGCTCACTGGCGGCTTTGCTGGCGCGCTTCCTGCGCTCGAAAGGCATCCAGCGGGAGCAAACCAAGTGGCTGGTGTATGCCCTGTTGATGTTCATTTTTGTCAGCGTGCTGACCTCGCTGTTCGCCTGGCTCCAGCCCGGCTTCCGCTGGGGTCTGGAGCTCAGCATCGTCGTGACCAACCTGGGCATGCTGGGCGTCGCGGTGGCAGCGGCGATCGCCATCCTGCGACACCGCCTGTACGACATCGACCTGATCATCAACCGCACCCTGGTCTACAGCGCGCTCACCATCGGGGTGGCGGCGCTGTACGGGCTGGTGGTGGGCGCGCTGGGGGCCGTGTTCCAGTCCGGCGGCAACCTGCTCATATCGCTGCTGGCCACCGGACTGGCAGCCATCCTCATCCAACCCATGCGCGACGGGCTGCAGCGCCTCGCCAACCGCCTGATCTACGGGGAGCGGGACGACCCCTATGCGGTCCTCTCGAGGCTGAGCCGCCGGCTGGAGGGTTTGTTGTCGCCCGAGGCATCCCTCCCGACGGTGGTGGAGACCATCGCCCAGGCGCTCAAATTGCCGTATGTCGCCATCTCCCTCAAACAGGCGGGTGAGTTTCGGGTCGCGGCGAGCTACGGCTCGGCAGGGGATGAGCCGGTGGAGCTACCCCTGGTCTACCAGGGCGAAACGGTGGGGCAGCTCAGGCTATCGACGCGTTCCCGCGGCGAAACGTTCACGCCGGGGGAGCAGCGCTTGCTCCAGGACATCGCCCGCCAGATCGGCGTCACCGCTCACAGCGTGCTCCTGACCCAGGATCTGCGTCGGCTGGCGGAAGACCTGCAGCGCTCGCGGGAGGAGTTGGTCAAAAGCCGCGAAGAAGAGCGCCGCCGCCTGCGCCGGGACCTGCACGACGAGCTCGGGCCGCAACTGGCCAGCCTGAAACTCAACCTGGAGGTTGCCCGCAACCTCGTCTCGCGGGATCCCGCGGCGGCCGAGGTGCTGTTGCAGGATTTGCGCGCCCAGAGCCAGTCGGCCATCGCCGATATCCGCCGCCTGGTGTTCGACCTGCGCCCACCCGCGCTCGATGAGTTGGGATTGGTCGGCGCCATCCAGGAATACATCCGCCAGATCGCCAGCCAGGACGGCCTGCATATCCAGGTGACCGGTCTGCAGGACCCGCCGCCCTTGCCCGCCGCGGTCGAAGTCGCCGCCTACCGCATCTCCCTGGAAGCGCTGGCGAACGTCGTCCGCCACAGCCAGGCGGCTAACTGCCGGGTGTCTCTGTCCACTGCTGGCAGGCAGTTACAGTTGGAAGTCCGCGACGATGGGCAGGGCTTGCCTGCGGAAATCCAGCCGGGCGTCGGGTTGAGCTCGATGCGCGAGCGCGCCGCGGAGCTGGGCGGGACCTGCCAGATCGAGGCGCTGCCGGAGGGCGGTACGCGCGTCCTGGCGCGCTTGCCGCTTGGATAAAAGGAGAGAGATGGAACCCATTCAGGTGCTGATTGCCGATGACCACACCCTGTTTCGCGCCGGTTTGCACGCGCTGTTGAAGCTCTTCCCGGAAATCCAGGTGGTGGGGGAAGCCTCGACCGGGGAGGAGGCGATCGCCAAAGCCGAGGCGCTCCAGCCGGACATCATTCTGATGGACCTCCAGATGCCCGGCGTGAACGGGATCGAGGCCACGCGCCGCATTGTCCGCGCCAGCCCCAGGATTGGGATCATCGTCGTCACCATGTTCGAGGACGACAGCTCGGTGTTCTCCGCCATGCGCGCCGGCGCCCGCGGATATATATTAAAGGAAGCCGGCGAGGAAGAAGTGCTGCGGGCGATCCGCGCCGTGGCCGAGGGAGAAGCGATCTTCAGCCCGGCGATTGCCCGGCGGCTGGTGCATTTCTTTTCCGAATCCCGCCAGACATCTGACCTGGCGTTCCCTGAGCTGACCGGGCGGGAGCGCGAGATCCTGGACCTGATCGCCCGGGGCGAATCCAACGCTGCGATTGTGCAGCGGCTGGTGCTCAGCCCGCACACCGTGCGCAACCACATCTCGAATATTTTCTCGAAATTGCAGGTCGCCGACCGGACGGAAGCCATCCTCCGCGCCAGGGACGCCGGGTTGGGACAATAGCGCCACAGGGACGGGAAGCCACAAGCAAAAGGAAAACCGATGCGAAAACTGATCGTGCATGAATTTATCACCCTCGACGGGGTGATTCAAGCCCCGGGGAGCCCCACCGAAGACACCGATGGCGGTTTCACCCACGGCGGCTGGACGCTGCCTTACTGGCACGACGAGATCGGCGCCCATTTCGAACAGGTATTCATGGAGGCCGACGCCCTGCTGCTGGGGCGCAAGACCTGGCAGATCCACGGAGAGGCGTTCGGTCCGCATCCCGACCAGGACCCCTTTGCCGGGATGGTCAAGCATGTGGTGTCGACCACCTTGCAGTCGGTGTCGAGTTGGTCGGACTCGCGGCTGATTCGGGGCGATGTGATCGAGGAGGTGGGCAAGCTCAAGCGGCTGCCCGGTAAGAATATCCTGATGGACGGCAGCAGCGTCCTGCTCCAGGGCTTGATCGAACACGACCTGGTGGACGAGTACCTGCTGCACGTCTACCCGCTGGCGCTCGGCCAGGGAAAGCGCCTGTTCCCCGCCGGCAAGCGGGTCGGCTTGAAGCTGGTCGAATGCGTTGCGCTGCCGACCGGGGTCGTCTACCAGCGCTACCAGGCGGCTTGAGCGGCCATCCCTCGGGCGCCATCGAATCAAAATATCCACGCCAATCCAAAGGGGGCCGAAATCCGGCCCTCTTATTTTTGGCCGTCACCTGCCCCCATCTGCCACGGAGCGGATCGGTGGCGGATTTTGCCTTTCACCTGGCATGCGCCCCATCAGGACGGGTTAAGGTCAACGGAAATACGCCGCGCAGATCGCCGTCATGTCAATCAACAACCGCAGGCCCTCAACAGCGCAATATCTGCCCACCCAAGACGTTTCATGCTACACTCGATTTACTGCATAACCTCGGAAACGCAGGCCAGGAGGTTATCCATGTTCTGCAGAAACCTGTACCGGGTTTGCCTGGTTGGGCTTTTCCTGCTGGCATTGACCGGCTGTCGGCCCACCAGCACTCCAACCTCCCCTTCCATCACGGCTGCCCCGCCAGCGACCGCTACCCGTCCGGCCGCCACGGCGCCGCTGCCAACCGAGACCGCCCTTGCGCCAGGCGCTCACCTGCGACAGGCGATTGCCCACTGCACCGACCGCTCCGCGCTGATCCGCTCCGTCTACCCGTGGCTGACCGACACCGCGCCCTTTGAAGCCGGTTCCTTTCTCCGCCCCAACCATTGGGCGACTTTGGACGGAGACCAAGGCCTGGCTCGATACCCCTTCGCGCCCGAAAAAGGGATGGCCCTGCTGGACACGCTGGGCTGGAAACCGTCCGGCGGCGGGCCGTTCCGCAGCAATGCCCAGGGCGACACGCTGACGCTGACCCTGACCACCACCGAGTCGAAGTTCCGCCAGACCTGGACGGCCGTGTGGGAAGAGCAGATGCAAACCTGCGGCATCCGCATCCTTCACAACGCGCAGACCGCCGAGTGGTTGTACGGCCCCGAAAGCGGCCTGTCTCACCGCGATTTTGAACTGGCCGCCTTTGCCTGGTCAGCCCTGGATGAGCTGAGCCTGGCGCAAAGTTTTGGTTGCGACCAAATTCCCAGCGCCAACAACGGGTGGCAAGGCCAGAACTTCTCCGGTTGGTGCAACCCGCAGGTGCAAAATGCCCTCGGCAGGCTGGCGAGCACCTTCGATCCAGCGGAGCAGAAAGCCGCCTACCAGGAGATCCAACGCGAATTCGCACAGGATCTGCCGATGCTCCCGCTCTTCTACCGGGCGGACGTGTACGCGGTCAACCCGGCCCTGGACCATTTTCTCCCCCCAGAGGATGGCATCCACACCTGGAACGCCGCCCGCTGGCAAATCTCCGGCAGGGACACCATCGTCCTCGGCTCGGACGGCGAACCGGCTGGTCTGGAAGAATCCGCCTACATCGCCCAGGTCATTCGCACGCTGATCAGCGGGAAGGACGCCGTGAGGATCGACGGGGTGTATCAGCCGGTGATGCTCAGCCGGGTGCCCTCGTTCGAAAACGGCCTGGTGGTTGAACACAGGGTGATGGCGAAGGAAGGTGACCTGGTGGTGGACGCCGAGGGGAACCCGGTGCGGCTCGCGCCCGGCGTGACCGTGCGAGGCGCGCAGGGAGAGGCGGTCCGCTACGGCGGCGGCGAGATTGCCCTGCGGCAACTGGTCGTCGATTTTGTGTTTCGTCCCGGGCTGACCTGGTCGGACGGCGTCCCGGTCACCCAGGCCGATTATGAGCTGGGCTACCGGGTGCACTGCGCCGCGGCGAATCCGGACGCCGGTTCCGCCTGCAAAGTCATTTCACAGGTCACCTTTCTGGGCGACAGCCGATACCAGGTGCGGTGGATGCCGGGATACGCCGGGGCCTCGGCGGGGGAATACTTCCTGCCGCCCTTCCGCCGCGAACCGGCCCACCAGGTTCTCGCAGACGGCCGCACGCTGGCCGAGGTGCCCGCGGCCCAATGGCTCTCGCTGCCCGAAGTCCGCCTCACCCCGCTCGGAGCCGGCCCCTACGTGCTGAAGGAATGGGTCTACGGCGAAAAGATCGCCCTGGAAGCCAACCCATTCTACTTTGACGGCCCGGTCGCCACGCCGCGCATCCTCGTGCGCTTCCTGGAGCACCCGCGAGCCATCTCGGCGCTGGTGGACGGCGACGTGGACATCCTCGATGTGGAAACCATCGGCCCGCCGGATGTCGAAGATTTCCATCTCGCCCAGGCGCATGAGGAAGGGAAGATCACCCTGGTCCTGATCCCCTCCCCCATTTGGGAGCAAATCACCTTCCGGCTCGGCGATTGAGCCTTGCCCGGCGAGCCGCAGGCGGAACCGGTCGGGCGAGAGCCGGGGGCTGTCTTGCCGAGGACGCCGGTGCTCGATGCGCGAGGGGTGGCCGACCCATGCGGCGGGCAGTCTCATATTGCAATATTTTTGTAAGGTAATCGTTGCACCGCGAAATTGATTCCGCTGTATAATCGAAAAAGTTTTCATCTACAGGTTTCGGGGAGTGAGAAACCTACCCACACCGACGATCTGAAACCCATACCGGTATTGGCGGGGCTAAAAAATATAACCACAGCACACGTTTGGCGGGGATAGCAGGGCGACGGCTGCGCTTCGAGCGGACGTCCCGGCACCCAGGGCACTGCGGCAGACGGCCATGCGGCGCTTGATGAGGTGAGTGAACCCTCAAGGCTTTTTTGCGTTGTCAGGGGAGGCGACATGGGGGCGTATCCGGATAAGAACGGCGAGGCGGGAATGGGCCTGCAGCACCTCGACGCGGAGCAGGTGAAGATGATCGACGATGCCCTGGGCATGGTGGGCGATTTCGGCGTGGTGCATTTAAAGGTGGAAAAGGGCCGGCTGCGCTTCCTGTGCGTGGAGCAGAGCTTCGACGCGCTCAAGTGGAAGCCGCTGCAGGGGGGCAGGCTGAGAATCGAGGGTTGAAGGTTGGCGATCGAAGGTCGCTTAGCGGTGCGCATCGCCTGAAGCATACACCGCGCGGCGCGGGAGGGTGAAGGGGAAAACCCCGCCCGCCGCCGCGCCAGACACTGAAGAAACCGCGCCCGACGCGCTCTCCGGAGCCTGTCGAGAGGGCGGAGCGCGGACTGCCCCTGCCCGAGAGGGGGCGGCAAGTACCCGACGATGAACGAAACCATCCACACCACCACCGACACCCTGCCCGAGCGCTGGGACCTGGTCATCCAGCCGCAGCGCAGCCTGCTCGACCTGCACCTGGCCGACCTGTGGCGCTACCGCGACCTGGTGATGCTCTTCGTTCGCCGCGACTTCGTCTCGGTCTACAAGCAGACCGTCCTCGGCCCGCTGTGGTACCTGATCCAGCCGCTCTTGACTACCCTCACCTTCACCGTCATCTTCGGCAACATCGCCCGGCTGCCCACCGACGGCCTGCCGCAGTTCCTCTTCTACATGTCCGGCACGGTCATCTGGACCTACTTCGCCGAGTGCCTGACCAAGACCTCCAACACCTTCGTCAACAACGCCCAGCTCTTCGGCAAGGTCTACTTCCCACGCCTGGCGGTGCCGGTCTCGATCCTGATCTCCAACCTGATCACCTTCGGCATCCAGTTCGCCTTCTTCCTCGCCTTCCTGGGCTTCTTCGCCCTCGGCGGCGCGCAGATCCGCCCCAGCCTGTGGATCCTCGCCTCGCCTCTGCTGGTGCTGATGATGGCCGGCCTCGGTCTGGGCTTCGGCATCATCATTTCGTCCTTGACGACCAAATATCGCGACCTGCGCTTCCTGGTGCAGTTCGGCGTGCAGCTCTTGATGTACGCCACCCCTGTCATCTACCCGGCCTCGGCGATCCCCGAGCGCTTCCAGGCGTTGATCAAGCTCAACCCGATGACCCCCATCGTCGAGACCTTTCGCTACGCCTTCCTGGGGGCCGGCTCGGTGCATCCCCTCGACCTGCTCTACAGCGCCGGCTTCATGCTGGCGATCGTGTTCATCGGCGCGGTGATGTTTAACCGGGTCGAGGCGACCTTTATGGATACGGTTTAGCTAGATGGTGCAGACAATCGCGCTTCACAAAGTTCACCCACTGGAATTGCCATTGTTACGGCACCAAAATGCCTGATATCAAATTAATAGTTCGCCAAAGCAAAAGAAGTTTTCAGCGAATCATTTTTCGGCTTCGCTTGAAAAATCGCGGTTTCTGTATCGTAGCCAGTAATTGTTGGGGGTCGCGAATCTATAAAGAGTTGAATTTCCCCTTTAATACCCCTTTCGTTGGCCTTTTCATCCACTCCCCAGATTATTTACGCCTGCTATCAGATTTAAGAAAGTACCTCGCTCAGCCTCTGGGATTTATCGATCAATCAAAATACCCCGAGACAAACGAGAAAAGGGCAATCCACTCATATCCCATAGGATTGTTGGGGGATGAGGTTGAGATTCATTTCTTACATTACCGTTCGCCCGAAGAAGCCAACCAAAAATGGCAAAAAAGATTGGCGCGGATGGATCTGGAAAACCTGTTCATTGCCTATAATGATCGAGATTGTTTCCAAGAAGCACACCTTAAACGATATGAGAATTTGCCTTTTGATCGCAAAGTCTTCTTCACCACAAATTCAAAGCTGCGCACCCCATCCGCCGTGTACATTTCAGAATGGTCTGGTCAACCGTATGTTGGCGACCTATACGCGAATTCGCACCTCGTGCACCGCCATTTCGATGTCATCGGTTGGCTGAATAATGAGACCGGCGAAATCAGCCCATGGATACAATTCTTGAATCGATTGGTCGAGGCATAAAAGCAGCCTTCCGATGCCCACTGCCATCTCGGTAGAAAATCTCTCGAAAACGTACCGCCTCGGCCAGATCGGCACCGGCACCCTCACCAACGATCTGAAGGTCTGGTGGGCGCGCGTGCGCGGCAAGCCCAATCCCCTGCTCAAAATCGGGCAGGAGGACCAAGGCAACCGCGACGGCGAGATTCTCTGGGCGCTCAAGGACGTCAGCTTCCAGGTGGAGCAGGGCGAGGTGCTGGGCATCATCGGGCGCAACGGAGCCGGCAAGAGCACGCTGCTCAAAATCCTCTCGCGCGTGACTGCTCCGACCGGTGGACAGATTAAGGTGAAGGGACGCATCGCCAGCCTACTGGAGGTGGGCACCGGCTTCCACCCCGAGCTGACCGGGCGCGAGAACATCTACCTCAACGGCGCAATCCTGGGCATGAGCCGCAAGGAGATCGACCGCAAGTTCGACGAGATCGTCGACTTCGCTGAGGTGGAGCAGTTCATCGACACGCCGGTCAAGCGCTACTCCAGCGGCATGTACGTGCGCCTGGCCTTTGCTGTGGCAGCCCACCTGGAAAGTGAGATCCTCCTGGTGGACGAGGTGCTGGCGGTCGGCGACGCCGAGTTCCAGAAGAAGTGCCTCGGCAAGATGGGCGACGTGGCCAGCAAAGAGGGCCGCACGGTGCTGTTCGTCAGCCACAATATGGAGGCTATCCTCCATTTATGTACGAAGGCTTTTTATATTGACCGGGGAATCATTAAATTCTCAGGCCACACAGATGAAACGGTTAAAGCCTACCTCCTAGCCTTCACCCAAAAAAGTACAATTGATCGATTACATGTCGTATACGAGTCAAATACAACGTGCAGACCAGATTCCCCCATCGTGAACAGAATTGAAATTCTTGATCTGAACCACCAACCCAAGAACACTATTTACACGTGGGATGATCTGATTATAAGAATACACTATTCATCACCAAAGGAATTTTTGAAAGGAACGTTTATAGTCGATGTTTACGATTATAAACAACAACGGCTTGTAGTATTTGACTCTGGCCTAAAGTTGCCGATTTCCGAAGGAAACCACTTTATTGATCTATCCATTTCAAATTTCGCGCTTTCTGCTGGCGAGTATTTCTTGGGTGTTGGATTGGCTCTTGCCAATGCTCAATTTTTATGGCGGCAAACAAATGCAGGGTTGCTAAGGATTTTTGGTAAAGATGTTTTTAATATTGGTAGACCACCAGAATACTCGAGGATGATATTCGCTTTGCAGCACGACTGGAAGAATGACGCTTCGTTCAAATAATGCTCCGGTGTACCGGAGCATCAATGGCCGCTTAGCTCAGTACAAGGTCTGGACAAATACGTTTACAGATTGGGATGAAATTTGGACCGAGAGGAACACAGCGAAAATCTTAAGTAAGAAGATTACGGATCTTGGCGAAATAGATTTTATCAAGAAATTTCTCCCATCCAACAAAAAAATTCTAGAAGCCGGATGTGGCAATGGATGGGTTGTGCAGGCACTTACACTGAGCGGCTTTGACGTCGAGGGGATCGATTACGCCGAAAAGACAATCTCACAAATTAAACAAGCCGCACCGGATTTGGATGTTCGTGTTGGAGATATTTACGCCATCGATAGACCTGATGATTACTATGGGGCTTATCTATCGTTAGGGGTTCTCGAACATAATATTGATGGTCCCGATAAAGGGCTCCGGGAAGCCTATCGGGTTCTCCAGCCAGGTGGAATAGGTATTGTCACAATCCCTTATTTAAACCAGACTCGCAACGTTGTTCTTAAAAACCTGAAAAATGGCATTATCCAACCAGATTCACTTCAGTTTTATCAATATTTCTTTAGCAAATCTGAATTCACCTCAATTCTGCAACGAGCTGGATTTGAGGTGCTGGACATAATTCCTATCGGCTTGTACTACGGGCTTAATGCCGACAGCCCAATTTTTCGTTACCTAGATAAACGCAATTATGTTCACTGGCGGATAAAATCCTGGTTTTATACAATTTGCCAAGCCGCAAATGCAAACCTTCGGTGGAAATGGGGCCACATGTTGGCATGCATTTGCAGTAAGAAAAATTGCTGACCATCTGCATTCCTAGGATGAATCTGTGCATATCGCCTACTTGACCCCGGAATACCCCGATTCACGCAGGCCGGATGGCGGCCTCGGAAATTACATTCGCAAAGTCAGCCTGGAGTTGATCCGCCGCGGCCATGAAGCGACGGCCTTCGTGCTTTCGTATGAAAACAAATCGTGGAATGACCAGGACATCCGTGTTTTGCAACTGAACAGTTTTCGTTTTCACTGGCGCTTGCGCAGAAATCGATCCCTGTCGCGTTGGCTGGACCTGTGTGAGCGCTGGATCAACGGCAAACGGCTGAAATTGTTTGTGTTGCAGTCACATCGCAGGAAGAAGATCGATCTCGTTCAAACCTCCAATTACCTCGCCCCCGGCATCGAGCTCTGCCGGAACGGGCAATTTCCGTTGGTGTGCCGCTGTTCCAGCTACATGCCGCCCTTGCGGGCAGCCAATGGTCAACAGCGAACCATTAAGAGCACTATCGAGGACTGGCGGGAAATCTCCACCATGCTGAAAGCTGATGCGGTTTTCGCTCCCAGTGCATATGTCGCCAACCTGTACGATCGCTTTGAAGCGATCAAACCCAGGGTGATCCGCACCCCCATCGAAAACACGCCCTCCGGTTCTGACGAGTCGGTTT
The DNA here is from genome assembly GCA_029975965.1 of Anaerolinea sp. The sequence continues at coordinate 43,177 of JARKOV010000062.1, forward strand.
ACCAGGCATGGCTGAACGGAAAAAAATACCTGCTTCACTTCGGCACCTTGATGGGGGTTAAAGGCACAGATTTGTTGATTCAAATCGCCCCAAGATTGCTCGATCAATTCCCCGACTTGCACCTTGCGTTTGTCGGAGCCGATGGGCCGCTCCCAAACGGCGAGAACACTTCAGTTTTTCTGAATAAGGAATTGGGCGCATACAAAGACAGGGTCTTGTTGCACCCTCCTTTGCAGAAGCCTCAGTTAACTCCCGTGATCAGGCATGCGTATGGCGTAGTGATGCCATCCAGGATCGACAATTATCCCAATGCGTGCCTTGAAGCCCTGGCGCTTGGCGTCCCGGTGATTGGGACTTACGAATCGAGCCTGGAGGAGATCATTACGGATCGAAAAACCGGGTTTCTGGCCAGGAACAATAACCCAGAAAGCCTGCACGAGGAAACCATGCGTTTGTTAACGCTGCCTGAGGATGAATACCGGCAAATGAAAGAAAACATAAGGCAATTTATCGACACAGAATTGGCAACGGACCGTGTCGGGCAGTTGATCCAGTTCTATGAAGATACGATCGCCAATTTTCGACCGTATGCGTAATTTTGAAATTTTCACAATCTGGAACAACTCGATCTCTCTCGAGCCTTACCCGTGACGCTCGTTCGCATCCTACGAAATTACCCCTACCCAGACCTGCTGCGCCAGACACCGCAAGGAAAGGGTCTCTGGGATGGCGTCCAATACCTGGTTGACCAAAGCGGTCCATGCGATTACGCAGTCATTCTGAATGGGGTCAACGAGAAAACGGTCGTGCATTGCGCACCAGAGCATGTATGGGCTTTGATGCAAGAGCCACCAACCGAATATAAAAGGAAATTGCATCGAGGGAATCCGGCATTTCACCAGATCTTCACCCAAGATGCCGGGTTGCATGGCGAGCGTTATGTCCTGAGCCAACCGGCATTACCCTGGCATATCGATAAAACATTTGATGAACTGGTCAACTGCCCGGCACCCGAAAAAACGGGTAACCTATCTTGGGTTACCAGTAATCTGGCAAATCTGAAAGGTCACCGGCGCCGGATGCGCTTCTTGACACACCTCCAGGAAGAAGTCGCGTTTGATCTCTATGGGCGTGGTTTTAATTTTCTCAAGAACAAATGGGATGGCATTGCGCCTTACAGGTACTCACTGGCGGTAGAAAACTTTCGCAATGAATATTACTGGTCGGAAAAAATCGCCGATTGTTTTTTGGCCTGGACAATGCCGATCTATTATGGTTGCACCAAGATCACCGACTATTTCCCGGCCGAGGCGATCATCCTGCTGGATGAGATTGACACCCCTGAAGCGCTCAGAATCGTCAAGGATGCCAGCCGGAGCGACCGCTGGAAAAAGAGCCTGGATGCAATTGCCTATGCACGCGAGTTAGTGTTAATGAAATACCAGCTATTCCCTTTCATTTCGGGGAAAATCCATGAATCGATACGCGTAGGCGGCGCTCAACCCAGAGAAATCGATGACGTGTGGATCCCTCCTCTGCCTGCGCAGCAAATTCCCCTGCGTTTTCGCGTCAACCGCTATATAAAACATTTACAGAAAATATTGTTACGCTCTTGAACGGACGCTTTATATTAACTGCGCTCTCGAAAGTTGGTGGAATTACACTTTTCAATCATCAAAATACAAACCATGTCATCCAATTTTGAAACCTATCTCTATCTGGTGAAGTCCGACCTGTACCGCTATACAGGGAAAAAAATCACCTGGAAGATGTTTCGGCGCAATATGCGCCGGAATTGGGGATTTCAATATTCCTTCTGGCTGCGCACCTGCAAATTCCTCTCCGGCATCCGACGAATCCGCTTCTTCCTCCTGCCCATCGCGAATTCGATTCTAACCCACTATATGATTAAATATGGGATCGGTATTCCGTATACAACGCAGATCGGCCCCGGTTTTTATATAAGTCATATCGGTGGAATCATCGTCCATAACAACTGTGTGATAGGCAAAAATTGTAATATTTCTCAGGGTGTTACTTTAGGGCAAACCAATCGGGGAGCAAGGAAAGGAACCCCAACGATCGGTGATAATGTCTACATTGGACCCGGAGCCGTGGTGATCGGGAACATAAAGATCGGAAACAATGTCGCTATTGGCGCTAACTGCGTTGTTACCAAAGATGTGCCCGATAACGGCGTCGTTGTGGGCGTGCCCGGAAAGGTCATTTCTTATCAAGGTTCAAGCGGCTACATTAACCGCACCGATTACGACGATCTGGTTCAGATGGAAGGAAAGACGCCCTTCCATTCTGGAACCGGCGAGTCACAACCTTAAACAATGGACCTGCCGCTTTCTATCGTCGTCTGCACCTATAACCGTGCTGCACTGCTGGACGGATGCCTGCAGAGCCTTATTTCACAGACCTGCGCTCCCGATGTGTACGAAGTCATCGTGGTTGACAACAACTCAAACGACAACACGCACGAGGTCGTAGAAGCCTTCCGAAGACAAGCCAACCTTTCCTATTTCGTGGA
>JARKOV010000067.1 GCA_029975965.1 Anaerolinea sp.
CAGAGACGCGTTCGTGACGACCGCGCTGCGGATGCCAGGCACGTTGCGTGCGGTCGACCGAGACAGCGAGATCCTCGCTTCGTTGTAAGTGCTCGCTGGCTACGACGACAACCTCGCCCGGGAATCGACCCGGTCGATCAACCGGCTTCGCTCGCTGCTGCTGCAGATCCACCCCCATGGACCGACTTGGCGTCCTTCACCCCGTATCGCGGCGAACCCGCAGCAGTGAGCGGTCTAGGTGTACTTCCCCGTGAGGTTGTGAGCACGTTCTGAGGGGGTCTGGCCGCCGATCCCGGTGTGGGGTCTGTGGTGATTGTAGTGGTGGAGCCAGGCGGTGTAGGCAGCCTCGCGTTCGACCTCGCTGGTGTAGGGCTTCGCGTAGGCCCATTCGGCGGCCAGGGTCCGGTTGAACCGCTCCACCTTCCCGTTGGTCTGGGGCTGGTACGGCCGGGTCCACTTGTGCTTGACAGTGTCTCCGAGCACCTCAGCGAAAGCCTGTGAGCGGTAGCAGGACCCGTTGTCGGTCATCACCGCGCTCACGGTCACCCCGATCGAGGTGAAGAAGTCCAGGGCACGGGTCATGAAGGCGGCTGCGGTCTCCTTGCGCTCGTCGTCGAGAATCTCGGAGTAGGCCACTCTCGAGTGGTCGTCGACGGCGTGGTGGAGGTACCGGTAGCCCCGGGAGCCTGCTGCTCCGGTGCGGGCGGCCTTGTCGCGGGCAGCCCCGGCCTTCCTGTCCTGGGCGGATCCTCTTCCGTGGGCCCGCCAGCCCCCGCCGTCAGGGATCCAGCCCTGTTTATTGATGTCGACATGGACCAGCTCGCCGGGGGCCTGTTTCTCGTAGCGGATCGGGGCTGGACGGCGGACCGGCAGCCCAGTGGCCTGATCGATGGTGGCCAGGCCCGGCATCCGGTAGCGGTCCAGGACCCGCCCGACGGTGGAGCGGGGGATGCCCAGATGGTAGCCGATGCGGTGGGGCCCCCACCGGTGAGTGAACCGCAACCCGATGATGCGGTGCTCGGTGCGCCGGGATAGCTGGTTCGGACTGTGGGCCGGCCGGGAGGAGTGGTCGGTCAACGGCTGGCCGGCCCGGTAGCGGTCGGCCCAACGTTTCGCGGTGGCCGGGGCGACCTGGAAGCGTTCGGCAGCCCGGCGCAGGCTCCATCCGTCGTCGACGATGCAGGAGGCCAGCCGCAGCCTTCCAGCAGGGGTCAGGGGTGCATTAGCGTGGGTCATAGAGGCCTCCGGTCAATCGATGCGAGTCTGGTAAACCACATCCTGCCGGAGGCCTCCCCTCTCCTCAGCTCAACTGTTCACAACGTCCCAGGGAAGTACAGCTAGAGCGACCTGCCATGGCAGTCTTGACAGACAACCTCACCGAGATCATTCTGCGGGCGGGAAGAACGCCAGCGGCGGTGGCGATCCCCGCCTTCGTGCTTGCGTTGAACCCGGTACACCCAGCCCCTGTGACACTGGAGGATCGACAACCCGAGCCACGACAGGCGAAAATACTGTGGAAACGAGCTTTCGGTCTATGAATGGAGTGCAAGGAGCCTCCTGCTGACCGTGCGGCCCGTACCCGCTCTCGCCCGACTCCGATGCCACGCGTGGCCCCTCGTCACACAGCACTGCGCGTTCGAAAGCTGTCCCTTGTTGGCGACCACACAATTGAACGCATAGTCACGATGATGAAAGAGAAGTATGCCTCCTCCACAGATCTCGCCCAACGCATTACTGGAGTACATTACTGCATTGATTTTCGGACCAACCAGCCTACAGCTCTGGATCGTCGTAATCGGCGGCGGCATTTGGGGATGGGTCTCAATAGCTCGCCATGTCTGTCGAGCTTTCTTGGCCACCCCTCCTATCCGGGCGCCTCTACCAACAGTAGGGCCGCCCTCTCGCAGCACCCTCTCGGCAGTAGGATTTATCGCAGGCATCTTATTGTTCGCCTACCTTGCATTTCACATTTCCGCTCAGTGGGCGATCTATTGGACCAGCGAGCAAGGTAAAGACATGAGAGGTGCAACATTCTTGGAAATCGACTACGCACAGGCGATCCGGTCGCCGATCTTCTGGATATTAGTCGTGAGCAACATATCCATTATAATTGGAATGTTCGAGCCGATACCATTCGCCGCCCCCGCGGGCATCGCAATATTTGGCTCCATTGGGATGATGCTGATAGGCTGGAATTTGCCATGCACTCTAATTCATCTATCATATTTGAGCCTCCTCTTACGAGGCATGACACTTGCGATCGACGACGCTTGACCCCGACAGAACTATCCTGAGAGGCCCTATGTTTCAGCCACCAATGCTCCCGGGAAATGAATGCTCGTTCGCTTTATGAAGCGCCTGGCCTCGATGTTTCATCGGGCTGGCGTTCCGGCTCGTTCGGCGTCGTTGCCGGGGTTGTTGCGCTGATTCTGGCATGAGGGCATGACTGTGGCCGCGTGGCGCTGCGGTGGCGGTTGTCCGGTCCTCGGCTCGTCGTGGTCGGCGGGAGCAGGGTGCGTCAGCCGCCGGGTGCGGGCAGGGCGCGGAGCGTGGTGATCGCGGCGAGTATGACCTGACTTGGCTCACGAATTGTGTTTTTGGTGTTGATCATGGTGTTGGCTAGGTGGTTTAGTGACGGAGTTGCGCACTAACGGTGGATGTCTCAGGCTAGTGGCGTGGCGTACGTGCGGACGGTGACGACGGCTTCTGGAGCGACAGCGGTCCAGATTGTGTGGTCATCTCATCGCGGGTCTCGCCAGATCGAGCATATCGGTTCAGCCCACGACCAGGCCGGGGTTGACCTGTTGAAGGCCTCGGCTCGGCAGCGGATCAACCAGAGCCAAGACCAACTGCCCTTCGAGGATCAAGCCGTCAGTGAACCTTTGGCAGTGGCAATCACCAGCATGCGGATGGGACGTCTCCTGGACACCATCAGCCACGTTTACCGCCAGTTGGGGCTGGACCAGGCCGCAGGCAATGATGTGGTGTTCGAGCAGTTGGTGACCGCCAGGATCATCGAACCATCATCGAAACAAGACGCCTCTAGGGTGCTGGAAGAAGCAGGTATCCAGCCCGCCTCATACCCCACGGTGAAACGCCGGTTACCGGTCTACGCCGAACCCAAGTTCCGTAACAGCTTGTCAAAAGCACTATCAGCCAAAGCCGATCTGGGGCCAGCGGCCCTAGTCCCGCAAGTGACAGCGATCCCGGTGGCTGTGTTGGAAGGACCGAACCGAGCGGGGCGACGAAGCTGACCCGGTCTGGATCGTGGAGTGGGTCGCGGCCTGGGCCATTAGCGAGCGGATCGCGTACTGGCAGCACAAGTGGCCCCAGATCTCCTGGAGCACCAGGGCGGGCGACTTGCTCCGCAACACGGTCCTGGGGCCGCGTTGGTGGGTATTGAGTTCGTCAAAGGTCGATTCGATCTCCCGGCGCTCGGCGTAGGCCGCGGCCAGGTCGGTTGCGCTCGCCCAAGCCTCCAGGAACCCAAATACTCACTCTACGGCCACGCGCCACGCGCAAATTTCGCGGCAATAGTGACGAACGCCAGAGCAAACGTTACCAACATTGGACCCAAAGCCGAAAGTAGCCACCCTTCTCCTAAGCTGTGGATGACTGCGGCAAGCGCAAAGGCGGTTACCCTCCAATTCGCTCGTATACCCAGCCAGACCAGCGCCGTCCACATTAAGAAGACGCCCAACAGCGCAATGGCCCCACCATGGACGTAGGCTCGCAGCGGGGTACTTGCAACTTCGGAACTCTCGTTCCCTGCCCCAAGACCAAACCCTGAGGACAGCATTTCCGACTGAGCGGCAACATCCCAGGAACTATCTCGGCTGCTTGCATCCCGTAGCAATAGCTCCCGCAGGGGTCGCAGCGCATCTGGCCAAATCAGGAAGCCTAGACAAGCCAGCCCAGCAATACCCACAATTACTCTCCTACCGACCCGATCTCCACCGGCCCCAAGCAGCACCAACACACAAAGCGCCGCGATGAGACTCGTCCTGCTTCCGGTCAGCGCCAAGATCAGCGCAGCACCTAGGGAGGCAGCCATTGCGTACCTACTGGATCTCATAGAAAAGACTGCGATCGCAAGGAAGGCGTAGAACCCCAGAGTGTTGGC
>JARKOV010000098.1 GCA_029975965.1 Anaerolinea sp.
TCCACCAGCCCGTAATCATACAACTGCCGGAAGTCAATTGCACCTACCAGCAGCGACGAAAATTCGGCGACGTTCAGCCGGATTTCAGCATCGGCGTTGGCCGTGGGCTGAAGGCTGGCCCGGCCGCCCTCGAATCGGATCACGTGGCTGGCGGCATTGGATGGATAGAACGAATCGGTCAGCGTGATGCGCAGGGTCAGGCTCTGCCCGCCGAAGTCATGCCCGGCCAGAGCCTTGAAAACCTGCGGCACGCTGGTCACGCGGTACATCAGCCCTATGCCGGAGACGTTGGTCTGGTGGTAGACCGGCGGCAGCAGGGCGTCCGTCCCGTCGCGCGGGTCGCTCAACAGGTGGTAGAAGCCGTCGTCCTGGGTGTAGAACGCGATGCGCCCCACCTGATCGGCCTGGGTGTGCAGATAGGCGAAGAACTCCCCCAGCACCTCCCGATCCGGCGCGACGATCTCGCGCACGGTCAGGTCATAGCTGAAGGTATTGCTCTGGCTTGGCTCCTCGAAGCGGGTGATCAGGTAGCCGCGCAAGGTGGCTCCGTCCCAGTAACCAACCGCCGTGTTTTTCATGTCCAGCAACCGCTCGAACTCGACCGGGCGGCGGGTCAACAGGCCGTGGCGGGTCTTCATGTAGCGGTTATAGCAGGCCATCACGGCGTCCTGATCGTCCTCCGACAGGAAGCGCAGGTGGGCGCGCGAGGTCCCGGCGGGCAGCGCCGCCGGCAGGACATGGTAGCGGTGCTTCTGCGTGCCATACCCAAAGCCCATCTGGCGGTAGAAATCCGGGCGGAAGGGGTAGAGGGTCAGCAGGCCCACGTCCTTGCGGGCGTAGCGCTCGATGAAATACTGGATCATGTCGCGCGCGATCTTCTCCTTCTTGTGGATCAGATCGACCGCCACCGAACCCACGCCGCCCACCCCCAGGCGCGTCTGGCCGAACTGCATCTGGAAATCGTACAGGATCATCCCGCCCAGCAGGCGGCCGTCGCGGTACGCCCCATAGGCGGTCGCGATCGGGTCCTGATCCTGCATCTTGCCCACCACGCCGATGAAGCGCTCCTTGGCCTCCTGGGTGTTCAGGTGGCTGGTGGGATAGGCGCGGGCGATGATGTCCGCAAAGGCGGCGTAATGCTCCTCCGGCAAGAGCGCGATCTCCGTCATGGGCAGGTGTCCTCTCGTGGCTGAGTAGCGCAGGTGTGCGCGGAGCCGGTGCGCGATCCCCGCGCGCGTCCTTTTAACGATACCACACCCCGCGCGGGCGTGGGAATCGGAGAGCGCTGATCGGGTGCCTGTAGGGACGGATCATGTGCGACCTCGCCCGTTGGACGCACCGCGCCGGTGCAGGCACCGACACTACGAAAACTCCCCCGGATTCCAACATAACGCTGATGCCCTTCCTATACAGCTTTTACGCAGCGCCAACATTCCTCTGATACAGCAGCGCTATCATGAGGGTCAAGATAAGGAACACACCAGAACAGTGGTTTAACCCTAGCGCTTGAGGAGTGAACACAATGCCAGTCATGATCCGCAGAACCCCATGGGCCGAGATGGCGCGCCTGAACCGTGAGATGGCCGAGCGCTTCGCCGAGGAAGGCGGCGCCCGTACCTACCGCCTGGCCCTGAATGCCTACGAGACCGATGAAGCCATCGTGATCAGCGCCGCCGTGCCCGGCCTGGAGCCGGAGGACATCCACATCAACCTGGAAGACGACGTGCTGACCATCGACGGCGAGTTCAAGAGTAACATCGAGGACGTCAACTACCTCCTGCGTGAGCGCGCCGACGAAGGCCGCTTCCACCGCAGCCTGCGCCTGAACGTGCCGGTGGACGTCGAGAAGATCGAGGCCGTGTTCAACAACGGCATCCTGACCCTGACCGTCCCCAAGGCCCCGGAGGCCCGTCCGACGACCATCCCGGTCAAGAAAATCGCAAACTAACCTGCTGCGCGGCGCGTCCTACCAGGGCCGCCGCGCCTGGGACCGCGCTATGCGGCCAAGTCAGGGCAACCCGCCCGGTCTGGCTTCCCCCTCCAGGCCGGGCGGCCTTTTTTTGTTCTTGCCAAACCAATCACTATTGCTATAATCCTCCCCGGTGTTTCTCTTGAAAAGTCTGCGTGTGGAACACAATGGACGACTCGGATAGTTCGGATTTCCATAGGCTGCCTTGACCCCGGTCTTGTCGTCTCCTCTGCGATAGCTTCTCACCCAGACCAGACAGACACGACCACTTAAGGTGTGTCATTCTGGTCAGCCAGATAACTGCTTCATCACATCCTATACCGTTTCGGATTGCCGTATCTGGCCGTCCAATCAAGCTGTCATCTCACAGGCAGCTTTTTGGCATCTATCCACAAAGCCCGATCGTGACCCTTGAACAGGGAGCTTAAGACCCTGGTCAAAGGTTTGCGGATAGGTGCCGTTGCGTTGGCGACGGTGCTCGCAGGGTGATACGCAGGAGGTGAACCATGAATCGTGAGCGGCTGTTCCGTGTCCCTATGGTTGTTCGCCAGCGCTCCCTGCTGGCGGATGTGATTATCCTGCTCGTGTTGGCGGTGGTGCTTTACCTGGGCGTCCGCCTGGCGCTGGATACGCCGGCTATCATCCAAGGCCCGGAAATCAGCCATGACCTCGCCGCCTTACCCTACTACACCCTCCTCTCTCTCGGACGCATGCTGGCGGCTTACCTGCTATCGCTGACCTTCTCAATCAGCTATGGGTATCTGGCTGCCCACAACCCACGCGCCGAACGCTGGCTGATGCCGATCCTGGATATCCTCCAGTCCGTGCCAATCCTGTCCTTCCTGCCGATCGTCCTGCTGAGCCTGATTGCCATCCTGCCCCAGGGCCTCGCCATTGAGCTGGCTTCGATCATCCTGATCTTCACCAGCCAGGCCTGGAACCTGACCTTCAGCTTTTACCAATCGATGACCACGATTCCCAGCGAATACCGCGAGGCAGCGGCCGTGTTCCGCTTCAGTCGCTGGCTGCGTTTCAAAAACGTGGAGCTTCCTTTCGCCAACGTGGGGCTGATCTGGAACAGCATGATGTCCTGGGCCGGGGGATGGTTCTTCCTGATGGCGGCGGAAATCTTCACCCTGGGCGACCGCGACTTTCGCCTGCCAGGGCTGGGCGCCTTTTTGCAAACGGCTGCCAACGAGGGCGATACGAGCAACTTGCTGATCGGCATCGGCGTGCTGGTTCTGGTCATCATACTGCTCGATCAGTTCGTCTGGCGGCCCTTGTTGGCCTGGGCAGAACGCTTCAAAGTATCCCAGGTGGAAAGCGAGATTCCCGCCACCTCCTGGTTTCTGGATAGCCTCTCGCAATCGCGGCTGGCGCACTTCATCGGGCAGCAGTTGAATCGATTGAGCAAGCAACTCGATCGCGTTTTCAGCCGCCAGCCCGAAATGATCCCCAGCCTGGAATCGGCAGAACCCGCGCCAAAACGTACCTGGCGCAGTTGGATCGTGCCAGCAATGGTCGGGGTGGTGATTGCGTATGGCGCTTTTCGGGCGCTGGAGCTTTTCCTCACCTTGCCGGTAGCAATCTGGCCCCAGATCGCCCTGGGCGCGGGGGCGACTTTTCTGCGAGTCGTGATTGCGCTGCTCATCGCTCTCGCCTGGACGATCCCGGTCGGCGTGCTCATTGGGACCAACGCGCGAGCCGCGGCCTTGCTCCAACCGGTGGTCCAGATTACTGCCTCTGTCCCGGCGACTGCCCTCTTCCCGGTGTTGTTGCTGGGATTGGTGGGCCTGCCCGGCGGCGCGAACCTCGCTGCAATCCTGTTGATGCTCCTCGGCACGCAGTGGTATCTGCTGTTCAACATCATCGCCGGGGCATCGGCTATCCCGCAGGACCTCCAGTTCACCAGCGCGCTGTTGCGCGTACGCGGCTGGCGGCGCTGGCGCGTCCTGATCCTACCCGCGCTGTTCCCCTACATTGTCACCGGCCTGATTACCGCCAGCGGCGGCGCCTGGAACGCCAGCATCGTGGCCGAATATACCCACTTTGGCGGGCAGACCAGTCAAGTGACCGGCCTGGGCGCGCTGATCACCTCGGCCACCGCCAAAGGCGACTATGCGCTGCTGCTGGCTTCTACCCTGACCATGATCGTCATGGTCGTACTGATCAACCGTCTGGTCTGGCGGCGCTTATACCACCTGGCCGAAGTGCGCTTCCGGATGGACCAATAACCAGAGGAGAATGCCTCATGGACTCCAAGACCACCTTGCTCCGCGTCGACAAAGTCTCTCGTGATTATGGTACGGGCGAGCGCCGGTTTACGGCAGTCAAGGATATCAACTTGACTCTGCAAGCGGGTGAGTTCGTGGCCCTGCTAGGCCCGTCCGGCTGCGGCAAAAGCACCCTGCTGCGCATGATCACCGGCCTGATTGCCCCAAGCCAGGGCACAGTCTTCTACCGCGATAAGCCGGTAATAGGCGTCAACCCGCATACCACCATGGTCTTTCAGTCTTTCGCACTCTATCCCTGGCTGAGCGTCCTGGGCAATGTGGCCCTGGCCCTACAGGCCAGAGGGATTCCCACGGATGAAAGCCAGCAGCGCGCGATCAAGCTGATCGACCTGGTGGGCATGGACGGCTTCGAGAATGCGTACCCACGTGAATTGTCCGGCGGGATGCGCCAGAAAGTCGGCTTTGCACGGGCGCTGGCCGTGGAGCCGGAGATGCTGTGCCTGGACGAGCCGTTCAGCGCCCTGGACGTGCTGAGCGCCGAGGCCCTGCGCGGCGAGCTGCTGGAATTGTGGACCAACCAGCGGCTCCCGATTCAAGCCATTCTGATGGTCAGCCACAACATCGAGGAAGCAATCAGCATGGCCGACCGGATCGTGGTCATGGACAAGGAACCGGGCCGCATCGTCACCGAGTTTCCGGTCAACCTGCCTCGTCCGCGTTCCCGCACACAGCCGGGCTTCGAAGCCCTGATGGACCGCATCTACGCCGCCATCGCCGGCCGGACCGAACCGGAAGCGCTGGAAGTCGGCACCGCTCCCGGCGCGCCAGGCCAGACCAGGCTTTTGCCCCCATCTTCGGTGAACGCCCTGGCCGGTATGCTGGAACATCTCAATGAAGCGGAGGGTAAACACGACATCTACCAGCTCGACCACGATCTGGAGATCGACATGGAAGACCTGGTGCATACCAT
>JARKOV010000101.1 GCA_029975965.1 Anaerolinea sp.
TTCGGCCAATATTCGCCTCAGCCAACCCTTTTTTGACGTTTGATCCGAATCGGTTACAATCACAGCTATGCCGATTATCGATCATTTTGGGCTGTTAGCCCCTTCGTACGAGCGCTTCATCCGTCCGGCCTACCCGCAGCGGCTGGAGGAGCTGTTGGCGCTGCCTGCCGGCGGGAGCCTGTTGGATGCGGGCGGCGGGACGGGCCGCATCGCGCAGTTCCTGGCCCCGCGAGCCGGGATTTGCGTGGTGGCGGACGTCTCGCAGGGGATGCTGCGCTTTGCCGGGCGCAAGGTGGGGGTGCGCGCGCTGCGAGCGGCCTCCGAGGGGCTGCCGCTGGCGGACGGATCGTTCGACCGCGTCATCATGGTGGACGCGCTGCACCATGTGGCCGATGCGCCGGGCACGGCGCGCGAGCTGTGGCGGGTGCTAAAACCCGGCGGGCGGCTGGTGATCGAGGAGCCGGACATCCGCACGCTCCCGGTGAAGGTCATCGCGGTGTTCGAGAAGCTGGCCCTGATGCGCAGCCGCTTCTACACTGGAGAGGCCATCCGCGCGATGTTTGACGGTCAGGCGAAAGGGGCCGACATCATCCGTGAAGACCACACGGTGTGGGTGGTGGTGGGAAAGTAAAAAAGGAAAAAATCAACCACCAAGGCACGCAGACGCCAAGAAAGACCGCAAGGCATTCGCTCCCTATATCCCCCAGAAGACTTTCATCCCCACCAGCAGCATCCCAAAGCACACCAGCGAAAGCGGCCAGCCGATCTTGAAGAAGTCGGCGAACGTGTAGTTGGCCGGCCCGATCATCAGCAGGTTGACGGGGTGCGCCAGCGGGGTGAAAAATCCGGCCGAGCAACCGATGGCGGTGGCGACCGCGATGGCCTGCGGGCTGATCCCCAGGTGAATGGCGGCGCTGATGGCGATGGGGCCGGTGACCAGCGCGGTGACCTGCCCGCCCATCACCTGGGTGAGCAGGGCGGTGAGGATGAAGGCGCCTGCCGCCAGCCCGAGCGAGCCCAGCGGGGTCACCACCCGCACCACGGCATCGCCGACGAAAGCCGCCAGGCCGGTGTGCACCATCGACAGGGTGACCGCATACATGCCGGCGATGAGAAAAATGGCCTGCCATTCAACCGAGCGGGTGGCTTCTTCCAGGCTGAGCAACCCGACGAGCACCACCAGCACGGCGCCGGCGAGCATCGACAGGTAGACCGGCACGCCGGCAATCGACGCGGCGACAGCCGCCAGCACCAGGCCGCCGGCGAGCAACGCTTCGCGGCGGTGAACGGGCTGGTCGGCCGGGTTGGGTTCGAGGATGATGAAATTGGGGTCGCCGCGCAGGCGAGGCAAACCCTCGGGTTCCCCGGCTATCAACAGCGAGTCGCCGGCTTCGAGCGGGAAATCCGCCACGCTGGTGCGGAAGCTGCGGCCTTTGCGCAGCAACGCGATGGCGGTGAACCCGTAGCGGCGGCGGAAATCCATCGTCTTCAAGGTGCGCCCCAGCGCGCCCGAACGCGGCGCCAGCACGATCTCGACGAAGGTCAGGCCGAGCTCGCTGATGTGTTCGTGCGATTCGCTCAGGCGCATCCCTTCGCCGGCCAACGGGTTGACACGGTCGGCGCGCCCGACAATCCAGAGCACATCCCCGGGCACCAGCACCTGGTCTGGGGTGAGCGGGAAAACCAGGCGCCGCCCGCGCGACAGGGCCACGACCGATACCCCCAGCCGCTCGCCAAAGGCCGCGGCGCGCAAAGTGCGCCCGGCGAAGGGTGAATCCTCGAGCAGGGCGGCGTTCCACAGGCGCTCGCCCACCTGGTAGGCGTCTTCCAGCTCGCTGCCGGTGGGGCGAACAAGAGAAAAGGAGATGGAAGGCTCGTGGTTGGGCAGCAAGCGGTTGCCGAACAAGGCCAGGAAAGCGATCCCGGCCAGGGCGATCAGCCCACCGGTGGGGGTGAAATCCAGCACGCCGAGTGGAGCCTGGGGCGGGTCGGCGATGCGCAACAGGTCGCTGACGATGATGTTGGCGGTGGTGAAGTAGGTCGCCGCGCCGCCGAGCAGGCTGCCGAACGAGACCGGAATGAGCAGCTTACTCGGCTTGATCCCGGTGCGGCGGGCAGCCTCCAGCGCGCTGGGCAGCAGCAAGGCTCCTGCGGCGAGGTTGTTCATAAACAGGGAGAGAAAAGCGGTCGCCCCGGCGAAGAGGGCGATCAACTTGGCTTCGGATGCGCCGCCAATGCGCAGCAGCCAGCGCGCCAGCAGTCGGGTGATGCCGGTTTTCTCAAGGCAGCGGGTGACGATGAAGAGGCCAATCAACGTGATGACCACCGGCTGCCCGAAGCCGTCGATGGCTTTCAGCACGCTGGCGGACTGGCCCGGCTCGCCGATCATGCTCATCCCAAAAAACTGTGCCAGACCGAGCAACGCGGCCAGGCCCAGCGCGGCCAGGTCTGGGCGAATCTTGTTGGTCGCTACCAGGGTCAACACCGGCACCAGCACGATGACCAGCAGCCAGGCTTCCAGGCTCATGCCATCCTCGTCACCGGTTCGCCTCGTGCGCCATGCGGTCGAAGTTGATGGTCAGCCCCAGCGGGTCGCCGTGCGCGCCGGTGGTATCCCAGCGTTGCTGGTCGGAGGGAAAGACGAGGATGTTCGGCGGCGTTTTGATCGGCATGGGCGCGTCCTATGGGTTGGATATCTCGATTTTAGCATAGCCGGCCCTGCGATTGGCACAAAAAACCATCCGGCAGACTGTGCTACCGGATGGTGGTTGAGCTCTGAGAATGAATAGATGAATGAAGGCTATTCCTCTTCGGCGCCGGGTTCCTGGTGTTTTTTCTGGCGGTAGACGATCCGCCCGCGCGTCAGGTCATAGGGTGAAATTTCCACCCGCACGCGGTCACCGAGCAAGATGCGGATGTAATACTTGCGCATCCTTCCGGACAGATAGGCCAGCACTTCGTGCCCGTTATCGAGCTTGACCCGAAACTGCGTGGCGGGCAAAGCTTCAACGATGGTGCCGTCTACCTGGATCTTTTCCTCTTCTTTCGCCATAACTCTCCTTCCAACTATGCCACCCCAACCCGGCGCGGCGGGAATTAGCTCTCCATCCCTCGCCCGGTCTGGCGGCGTTTAATCCTGCGGATGGCCTTTTTCTTCTCCACCCGTCGTAACTCGCTCTTGCTGATGAACCAGCGCTTGCGCCGGACGGTGCTGAGCACGCCGCTCTTGACGACCTTCTTGCGAAAGCGCTTCAGCAATTGATCCTGCGACTCGTTAGGGCGCAGAACGACTACGGTCACGTTTGATCACCTCCCCTCGTTTAAGGGATAAATTACACAATCAAATTTCCTGTAAAACGGTAAAAAAACCGGCTGGTCTTCACAGATTCAGCCGAGTAAGGGGTGCGGGTCGATGGAGTTCATTCCTCGGTTGTTTCTGCCTTTAAACCTCATTCACCTGCGTGATTAAGGCGCCTGTCCAGCGCAAAAATTATACCTTAAGGCGAGGTTTTTTACAATATAAACGAAAGCGTAACCTATGGCTTTCTTAAAGTCGCCCCCACCCCTGCCCCGTCTCCTCAAGGAGGCGGGAAACCGGAGATCCGTGGGAGGAAAAACTACCGATCCAATTCGGCATCTTTCCCCTTGGGCCTGGCAGGCACCGCGGACTTGATACAACGTTGAGATCACGGGGTGGCAGGTCGGGTATAATAATTTGGGACGGTGATGCATGGAAAACATACTGCTCGATCCGAACGTGGGTTATTTGTTGCTGGTCGGGGGATTTGTCCTGGCCATCCTGGCTTTATTTGCGCCGGGGACGGGCGTGCTGGAAATTGGCGCGGTGTTCGCGCTGCTCCTGGCGGGATACACCCTGGCGAACCTGCCGGTCAACGGCTGGGCGATCGTGTTGATGATCGTGGCGGTATTTCCGCTGGTCCTGGCGGTGCGGCGGTGGCGCGGGCGCACCGGCCTGATTTTGCTGCTGGTGGCAATCGCAGCGCTCATCCTGGGCTCGGTGTTCGTCTACCGCACTGCATCGGGCGGGCCGGCGGTGAATCCTATCCTGGCCGTGATCGTTTCAGGCGGGTCGGGCTGGCTGTTGTGGTTCATGGCGCGCAAGAGCCTGGATGCTTTCGCGATGATCCCCAGCCACAGCCTGGATCGCCTGGTGGGGATGCGCGGCACCGTACGCAGCGACATCCGCCCGGAAGGCACGGTATACGTGGGCGGTGAGGAATGGTCGGCGACCAGCGATGTCGTCATTCGAGCGGGTGAAGACGTGCGCGTCAAAGCCCGCCAGGGACTGGTTCTGATTGTGGAACCTTTGAAAGTGGAGGATAAGTGATATGGAACCGTTTGCTTCATCTTCTTTGACGCTCCTGTGCCTGGTTGGAGCAGTCGTCATCATCGTGCTGGTGTTCCTGGTCAATGCGATCCGGGTGGTGCCCGAATACCAGCGCCTGGTCGTTTTCCGGCTGGGGCGCTGCCTGGGTGACAAAGGCCCCGGCCTGATCCTGCTGATCCCGGTCATCGACCGCGCGGTGCGCGTGGACCTGCGCGAGCAAGTCCGTGAAATTCCGCAGCAAACGTCGATCACCAAGGATAACGCGCCGATCTCGATCGACTTCATCTGGTACTACAAGGTGCTCTCACCGACCGATTCGGTTTTGCAGGTGGGCAACTTTGAGCTGGCCGCCCAGGGCATGGCGACCACCACGCTGCGCTCGGTGATCGGCGGCATTTTGCTCGACGATGTGCTCTCGGAACGCGAGACGATCAACTCGATCTTGCGCACCCGCCTGGACGAAGTCACCGGGCGCTGGGGCGTCAAAGTGACCAACGTCGAAATCCGCGAGATCATCCCGCCGCGCGAAGTGCAGGACGCGATGAACCGGCAGATGTCCGCAGAGCGCATCCGCCGCGCGGTGGTGACCGAGTCGACCGGCACGCGCGAGGCCGCGATCAACGTGGCCGACGGCGAGCGCCAGAGCACCATCTTGCGCGCCGAAGGCGACAAGCAATCGGCGATTTTGCGCGCCGAGGGCGAACGGCAGGCCCAGGTGCTGCGCGCCGAAGGGTACGCGAACGCGCTGGAGCGCATTTTTGCGGTGGCGAATACCATCGACCAGAAAACGCTCACCCTGCAATACTTCGAGACGCTCAAAGCGATGTCGGCCAATCCTTCGACCAAGTACATTTTCCCGATGGAGTTCACCAGCCTGTTAGGGAACTTCGTCCAAGGCCAGGGGAATAAAGAAGGATAGCGATCTCTGGCTGAGAGGCTGCAGATCGATTATTTCATCACGGGCGCCGGTCTGGGTGACCTGAACGCGCTGCGCAGGCTGGAGCAGGAATGTTTCGGCGGTGATGCGTGGCCGTTGTGGGACCTGATCGGCGTCCTGGTCTTACCCGGGCTGGTGCGTCTCAAGGCTGTCGCGCAGGCCGAGATGGTCGGTTTCGTGGGCGGCGACCCGCATCCCGCCGAAGGGGTGGGTTGGATCGCCACGCTGGGTGTCTTGCCGGCTTACCGCCGGCAGGGCATCGCCAGCGCCCTGCTGCAAGCCTGCGAACAAGGTCTGGGCCTACCCGCTCTGCGCTTGAGCGTTCGCCGCTCTAACCAGGCCGCGCTGGCTTTGTATTACGACCACGGTTATCACCTGGTGGATGTGTGGGCGGGTTATTATCACGATAAAGAGGATGCGCTGGTGCTGGAGAAGCGCCTCAATCGCTGACCGCAGTCCCTGCCCCAGGCGGGCGCCACAAGTTTGCCGGGGCGATGGGCCAAAGATGAGAAAGGCATTAGAGGCGAGCGTGCTTGTTGACTTTCGCCGGGAGTCGGTATATACTCGACTCAAGATGCGACGGTTTGATCGAAATATCATTTTGCATTGAGAGGCACGCGGATTCACGCGTGCTTTTTTACAACCTGGTCTTTCCCCAACACTCAAACTAAAAGGAGTACGGCACAATGGACTATGGCATGATCGGCAAAATCGATAAAGCCAAGCGCTACGCTCAGGAAAAAGATCGCATTCGCTTCACCGATATTAAAGTGACTTTCGATGGGGAAAATAATCCTCACAATGTACATTACCGTAGCGGCGAGTGGTCTTGTGATTGCGAGTTTTTTGCCAGCCGCGGGCGCTGCAGCCACACCATGGCGCTTGAAATGATCCTGGAAGGGATGCTTTCTTAGAAAACTTAATAGGGAAAATGACACGCCAGGCCGTGGAACGCGACCTGGCGTTTTTTATGGGGGCAAATCTCTCCTCGCCGCTTTATGAGAGGGCTGGGGGTGAGGGAAGAAAAATTATGCACATCGAGTGAGTTACAAAAATTTATCGTATTGCCTTGGGGCGGGCAAGGTTGTAGAATGGAGCTAGCCGTTTTGTGGCGCTGTGATACTGGATCGGATCCGAACGTATAAAGAAGAGAAGATAGAGGTATGCCGCTTTCTGAGCTGGAACTGACCGGGCGGCTGGGCGCTCAGGCGGTTCCCATCGACTGGGAATCCGTTTACACCAGTCTGTTACCGCGCGTGTTTAACTATTTTCGCTACCGCGGGCTGGCGGACGATGTCGCCGAAGATTTGACTGGGTTGACTTTTGAGAAAGCCTGGCGCAAGCGCACCAGCTATCGCCACGATCTGGCAGCCTTTTCTACCTGGGTGCTGCGCATTGCCCATAACGTGGCGATGGACTACTTCCGGTCGGGGGCCAGGGAAGTCACCCTGGAAGAAATCGATACACGCTCGGAGCATTCCAGCCCAGAAGAGCAACTCCTCGAGCGGGATGATGTGGACCGCCTGCGCCACTTGCTGGCGATGCTGCCGCCCCGCGAACAGGAATTGGTCGCGCTCAAGTATGGCTCTGGGTTGACCAACCGCATGATCGCCCAGTTGACCGGATTGAGCGAGACGAATGTCGGGACCATTCTCTACCGGGTGGTCAACCACCTGCGCGAGCGTTGGGAAAGATGAAAAACCAGGACAAATTTCTCCGAATTTACCGCAAGCAGCCGCGGCGAGCATTTGCACAGAGCCTCTACCAGCGGCTTGCGGGTCAAAAGCCGGCGATGGCGCTCTTCCGGCGCGCGCTGGTGTGGGGACTCACCGGGCTGTTGCTGGCAGCGGTGCTCTCTTCGAACCTGATGAACCTCGACCTGGCTCGCTATTTTGCCACGCCGGTGGTCAAAGAAGAAGTGGTGATCGAGCAGCGCGCTCCCAACCCGGCCTTGCTGGCAGAACGCGGCCTGCAATCCGCGGCGGTTTACTTTCCGCCGCCCGATGTGGAGCGGCTGGGGCCTTTCGATAAGCCCAAGGTCGAGCCGCCCGCGCCGGTCTACCGCGAGCTGGCGATGGTGATCGTCTCTGTGGCTGAGCGACGTTAGATAATAATACGCAAACGGAGGGCGAGCGCCCTCCGTTTGCGTTTAACCCGCGGCGATCAAGTTACATCTGACTGACCACTATTTCACCGGGATGTAGAGGTACATGACCGAATCGGGGGCAAAGTCTTTGAAACGGTCATCGTAGACTTCCATGTCCATGCCATTCTCGGCCGGCTGAAGCCCCGCCTGGGGCAGCCAGGTCTGGTAGATGTTGCGGTAGGTTTCTCCCAGTGTGGCGAGCGGGCCGACATGCTCAAAGACGGCGTACTTCGTTTCCGGCAGCGAGCGCTTGACCATTCCTTCGGGGACGGGTGTATCTTCCGCGACCTGAAAGCCGGCGACGTACTCGAAATGGCCCTCGGGCAATCCGGCGGGCATGGAGCAAACGCCGAAGGCCTCGGCGGCGTTGTTCGATTTCACCTCCCCGGCGCGCTGGTTAAACTGACCCCACATGGCGGCGATTTCCTGGTTCTGGTTTTTGCCGTGGTAGCACAGGCCGACCACGCTGAACGCCGGGCGCACGACGATTTTCGGCTGCATGGCGATCTCCTTTCGATCGATGACATCGGATGGGTGGACACCAGCCCGTTGATTCGAGGCCAATCCTTCTTGCTCGATGAGCTTCAGGCGCGCGGCGACCAGCTCGAGGCGGTTTTGCTCGGCGCGCAGGCGCGCTTCTAGCTCGGTCTTTTTGCGGCACAAGATGCTGTGCAGTTGCTCGATGGTCAGGTTCTCATCCAGCAGCTCGCCAACCTGATCGAGGGTAAAGCCGAGGTCTTTGAGCGCCAGGATGCGATGGAGGCGAGGCAACTGCTCCATGCTGTAATAACGGTAGCCGGTGAAGCGGTCGGTCCAAACCGGTTTCAACAGGCCGATCTCGGCATAATGCCGCAGCGTTTTGACCGTCACGCGAGACAGGGCAGCGAAGTCGCCAATTTTGAGCAAGCGGGCCTCCAATCGAACGGGTCGGGCGGGCAATGGTTGATGGCCATCAACACATTCGAGTATACGGCCTCCCCTTGGGGGAGAGTCAAGAGGGCTTTCGTCTCACCAACCGTAGATGCTGAAATCCACGCAGTCGTTTGCGTCAAAACGGATGCCTTCCTCCTCCAGGAGCTGGCGTTGGACGGCGCTGCCGAAGCCGTAACCGTGCGGGCTGATCTTGCCTTTGGCGTTGATCACCCGTTGCCAGGGCACTTGCTCCTCGGCGGGCCGCTCGCGCAGCGAAGCGAGCGCAAAGCCCACCATCTGAGCCGAGATGCCGCCGACGATGCGCGCAATCTGCCCGTAGGTGGCGACCCGCCCATAGGGGACCTGGCGGACCACGGCATAGATGCGTTGGTAGAGATTGGCTTCGACCATGGCGGTGCCTCCGGATGATCCAATGGAAACTGCCGGGCTGGAGAGGAACCCGACTGGCGCAATCCTCGAGTCGCTCAGGTTGCGCGATTCTCATTATAAAATGATTAGGTGATGCACACCAAGACGCCGGCGCAGATTCCCGATTTTCTGACGCATTACTACGAGCGCTCCACCGGGCCCTTCCGCAGCCTGTCGGAGCTGCCCGCCGGGCAGGCAGAGACCGAGCTGGAGCGCATTCGCGAGCGTGGGGATGTGTTTGCCAGCCGGCGCGCGCCGGACTACATGCGCGTGCGTTTCGAGCTGGAAGAGCGCATCCGGGGTTTGTTTCAGGCCAAGGGAGGTCATCCGCGCCTGCCCAGGCCGCGCTATTTCGTCCTCGGATCGTGTGATTGGTGCCGGAGCTGGTACCGCGAGGCGGCCGAAGTGCGCCTGCCATTGGCCCGAGTGGATGCCGCGGTGGTCAGCTTCACCTACGGCGATTCGTTCCCTGCGATGCGCTACCCGGACGGCAAGGCCACCCGCGGGCAGGTGTACACGCTGGCCGAGCTGCCGGCGCTGGTGGCTGAATTTGGCCTGCCGCAGGACTGGAATCCGGAGGGCAGGCTGGCGCCGGAGCGCTACATCGAAGCGCAGGTATGGGATGAGATCGGCAGATCGATCGTTGAGGTCGGCTTGTAATCGGTCGCTAAAGTCGCTACAATCTGAATAGACCAATCCTGGAGGAGGGAGTGTATGTGGAAAGAATTTAAGGCGTTTGCCATGCGCGGAAATGTGATCGACCTGGCCATTGGCGTGATCATTGGGGGTGCATTCGGCAAGATCGTCAGCTCTCTGGTCAACGATATCATCATGCCGCCCATCGGACTTTTGCTCGGTAAAGTCCAGTTCACCAACCTGTTCATCGATCTGTCTGGCAAGGGCTACACCGTGCTGGAAACGGCCAGAGCCGAAGGGGCTCCGGTGCTCGCTTACGGGAGTTTCATCCAGGCGATCATCGATTTCCTCATCATCGCCTTCGTCATTTTCCTGGTGGTGCGCGGGATCAACCGGATGACCGCTCCGAAACCCGCCCCGGCCGCGCCGACCACCAAGGAATGTCCGTATTGCTACTCGACGATCGCGATCAAGGCAACTCGCTGCCCGAATTGCACTTCGGAGCTGAGCGCGGGATAGTCCTGGCGAAACGTGTTGAATCAAAATTGGCCGCGATCCTGGTCGTGGCCAATTTTGATTCCCGTTCAGGCCGCCTTATTTGCGCGGGATGGTCGAAGACAACGCCGGATACTGCCGCGCCGGGCAAGGCTCAACGCATGCGTGGATTTAGAGGCCCGACCAGCTTCCGCCGCTGCGCTTGCGGAAGCGGGCAGCGTACATCACGCTGTCGGCGCGCTGGAAGAGCGTGTCCATCTCGGCCGGGTTGGTCGCCACGGCGAAGCCGATCGACAGAGAAAGGTCGGGGCCAGGCTGGCGGATGTTGAAAAGGTTTTCGAGGGAGATGATGCGGTCGATGACGTGCTCGGCGGCCTGGGCGTCGGCGTGCTTGAGCAGGACGCAAAATTCGTCCCCGCCGATGCGCGCGACGACGTCATCCGAACGGCAGGCGCGGCGCAAAATATCCACCGCCTGGCGCAGGATATCGTCGCCGGCGGGGTGACCGTGCTGGTCGTTGATCGCTTTTAGGCCGTCGACGTCGGTGATGATCAGGCTGACAGGGTAACGGCGCGCCAGGCGCAGGCGGCGCAGCTCGTTTTCGAAGAAAGCGCGGTTATTGGCGCCGGTGAGCGCATCGTGGGTGCTGAGATGGAGCAATTCCTGCTCGCGGCGCGCCTGGTCGGTGTAATCGGTGAAGGACCAGATGCGGTAGAGCATGCTCGCGCCGGGCAGCGTAACCGTGTGCGAGCGGCATTCCAGCCAGCGCCCGCTGGCCATTTCGAGCATTTCAAGGGTTTCACCGTTGGACTGCTGAATCGTCTGGTCGAGGAAGCGGTGGAAGCGGGCGGGATCTTTCATCACCTGGGCCATCTGGTTGCGCCAGCCGAGCAGGCCGGTATCAAAGGCGCGCTCGGGCAGGTTGAAGGTGTACAAGAGGTTGGTGGTGCGCAAGATGACCCGACCGTTCGGATCGGTGACCATCAAGCCGCTGTGGTGGCTTTCCAGCGCCGCCTCGAGCAGACCGCGATCGCGCCGCAGGTCGCTGGACTCCTTCAAGAAGCGGCTTTGATCCTCCAGGGTGATCAGGCGAATGAACTGGTCGCCTTTCCAGGGCTCTTCGCTCAGGTGGAGATGGCAAAAGCGCGGCGGGGTCAGCTCTTCGAGGTGCAGGTCGCGGTCAAGGGTGACGCCGCGGCGTGATTCGAGCAGGATGCGCCCGATCTGGCGGTTGAAATCGAACACGGGTCGCCCGATCAACCCCTGGCGGGCCATGCCCACCCATAGCGCGGCGGTTTCGTTGATGTCGATGATGCGCCCAGAGGAGTCGACCACCAGCACGGCTTGCGTCAGGCGATTGATCAGGCTGTCTTCCCGGCCAAACATGCCGGATGAAATGGACGGTCCTCCGCCAGAGAACATGGCGGCGAAGAGCATCCCGCCAAGTGACAATGCTGCCGGCAGCGCCAGGGCCGCCAGCCGGGCGAATGGATCAAAATAAACCATCAGAGGGTTTACCGAAAGGGAAACGAGTGCCGAGAGTACGTTGTGTACCGGGCTCAAGACCAACCCCTGTCTACCCATCCCGTGCGCAGGTCGGGTTTAGGAAAATCTTGCTTTGAGAGCAACCAACTTGAAAGCGCTCAATCCCCTTCGGGCGAACGTATCTTAAGTAGTTTAGCCTAAAGCAGGGGGAAAATCAACGTTAATTGACCACCCATTTTTGGCATATTTCACCCCGTAAACTTGTTTCGCCAAAAAGAATGGCCCGTCTTGACTCAGACGCTCAAGCCGACCGGTTGGTAGATGCGCAGGTCGAGCAAAGAGAGCAGGTGTTTGTGCTTTCGCTTTGGAAGCGATGGATCTTCCACGGCGTGCAAGGCGGCGCGGTATTGCGCCGGGTTGGCTACGATCTGGCGCATGGCGTGGCGGGTGAGCAGGTCGGCTTCGTGATTCTTGCGGCGCGGGGTCCAGGTCCAGATCAGGCGCCGGAAACGACCCGCCAGGCGGGCTGCGCGCCGGTAGAGCGGGCGCGTGGACGCAGAATTGACCGCGGCGCGCCCTTGCATCTGCTCGATCACCGAGCGCGCGTCGCCGATCACCTCGATGGTGTCGTTTTCGCAAGCCATATCGCACAGGGCGCTCAACCCTTCGATCAGCGCCAGGTATTCGGCGATGTTCGACGTGGCGTCTTCGCGGCGGACATATCCGCCGTGTCCGCGGGCGACCGCCTTCCCGTTGCGCTGAATGACCCATCCGTAGCACATCACGCCGCCGTGTGAATGGGTCTCGCCGTCTTCCGATAAGGCGCGATACAGGCCGTCAAAGCGCAAGGTCAGCATAAACCTCCTTCTGGGGCTGTGGATGACCGCCGATAAAGGCGCCGGTCGGCGCGGATATTCCGACGCCGACCGGCTCCTCGAGGATCAACAATAACTGGCTGGGTAGTAAGTACTTGTATGGACAAGGCCGCATAGTTACTTCTATTATGCACAATTCGAACAAAAGGTCAATTAACGATTGCTTAACAATTTGGTAAGCCAATCTCGGCATGGCTCAAAGTTCTTCTTTTAGACTGGCGCCAGAGAAGGATCAGGCTTCCCGGCGCTCGTCCGATGCGGGCCACGGCTGTCACCCAACCTTCGTGACGGTCACGCCAGGCGCATGACCCCGCTGCGTGACGTCTGGTACATGCCGCGCCCTTCTTTTCCGGCTATCCTATGGACGTAGCAATCAACCGGCCTTGCCGGATCAAAGGAGAAATGTCATGTCAACCAACCTGGTCAACCAACCCAAATCCAAAGTCAACGCCTACATCGGCGGTTCGTTATTGATCGTCTTTGGCCTGCTGGCGCTGGCGGTCAACTTCATCGAGATGCCCGGTTTTCTCTTCATGCTCGTCCCCGGCGCGGCCTTCCTGGCCTGGGGACTGGCGATGCGGCGGACCGGTCTGGTCATTCCGGGCAGCATTCTCACCAGCCTGGCGGCAGGAATATTCCTGGTCGAAGGGCGCTACGCGCAGTCGGTCGAGCCTTTCAACGGCGGGGTGTTCACCCTCTGCCTGGCGGCAGGGTTCTTCCTGATCTCGCTGCTCTCGCTTTACACCCAACGGGGCAGGCTGGCCTGGTGGCCGTTGATCCCCGGCAGCGTGCTGGCGCTCACCGGCGGGATGATGGTCGGCGGCGAGACGGGGCTCAAGATGCTCGAGGTGTTCGGGCAGGGCTGGCCGGTGATCTTGATCGCGATCGGCCTCTACCTGGTGCTGCGGCGCAAAGATTTGACGGAGTGACCTAAAGCAGAGCGCACTCGCGGGAATCCATAGAGGGACAAAAACGGAGAGAAGCCGTTTTTGTCCCTCTATGTGTGCTTATGGGACGAAGGCCAGCACGGCAACGGGCGCACCTGAGCCGCCTTGCAGGCGGGGCAGGCCAATGGCCACGGTTGCGCCGAGCGGGGGGAGGAGGTGCAAATTGCACAGGTTTTCGAGCACCAGCGCGCCGCGCGCCAGGGCATAGCGGTTGACCGAGTACCCCTCGTCCAGCCCGGGTTCGACGCCGTGGGCGTCACTGCCCAGGCCGGCGGCGGCGCGCGCCTCGATCAGGAAGCGCACGGCCTCCAGCGAAAAACCCGGAAAGTGGCATCGCCCGCCTGCGTCCTGGTTGAAAAAGCGTCGTGGATCTTGCCAGCGCTCCTGCCAGCCGGTGAAGAGGATGACCAGGCTGCCCGGAGGAACGCGACCGTGGACGGCCTCCCAGGCGTCAAGTTCTGCAACGTCCAGGGCGTGATCGGCGTTGGCGCTGCACGCCGGGCGCGCGTCGATCAACGCGGCGGGCAGAACCAGCCGCCGGGGTGGAATTTGCTCGACGGTGGCGCCGCCGGGGTGGAAGTGGGCCGGCGCGTTGAGGTGCGTGCCGCTGTGCTCGCCCAGGATAATGCGCCGCAAGGCAAATCCCTGCTCGGCGATGGTGGCCTGCTCATCGAATTGCACCGGCGGGTCGCCCGGCCAGACCGGGATGGCGGGGTGAAGGGGGTGATGCAACTCGACGAGGTGGGAAAAAGAAAGAGAGGTCATTCAAACCTGCCTTGTGGAGAGTATATCATGGGCAGAAAGAACGAGATTTTCACGCACGCTTGTCGTCGGCCCATGGACGCCTCCATTGGCATTGACTGTTTCTCAACACCGGTGTCGAGTTGTTCGAGATCGTCGCCCCACCACTTTTCAGCATTCGATTTGATTTCCTATATATAATGATTCTATCGGTTAAAGAAATCTTCTCTTAAGCTTTAGCCAGGCTGCAAACCTGTCATTTTAGGAAACTTGATCACAGGGTGGTCCCTGCTTATGCCAGCAAAAGAACGATTCGGAGCAAGGTTAAAAGCCAGGGGAAATTATTACTTCGATCGTGTGATCGATTGGTGCGATAAGCGTTTGTTTTATATCTCGCGGTTCGACTCGCCGGTCCGTCTGGCGCTGGAATGGATTATCCGCGGCATCGGCGATTTCGCCTGGCTTTTACGGGACCTCCCTCGATTAAATATCTATCGATTGCGTGGCGCCGGTTTTTCCATCGTTTTCTTGGGCTCACAGCAGAGCAGCCTCGAATTCGCGCACGACTTTTACAACTCTGAACCCTTCACCATCGAGGAGGGCGAGCGAATCCCGCTCCTCCAATGTTCATCACTTGCCAGGCGTTGGTTGCAAACTGGGGATGACCTGGTGATTGTTGAGACGAGCCGCTGGCGTCCTTTCCGCCCAGGCACCTCGCTCTCGATCAAGGTCAACAGTTGGGTCGCGCAGATCATCGAAATCCCCGATGACCTTGAACAGCTCCTTTCGGGTCGACGTATGCGCGGACCGCGACGGCGAATCCGGCAGGCGGAGAAGGATGGATTTTCTTTTTATTTCACCAAAGATGTGAACGACCTCGCGAAATTTACCAGCGAAATGTACATTCCCTTTGTGACGGCTCGTTACGGCTCAAGGGCGTTGACCTCCACGATGCAGGACCAATTTAAGTGGTGGTTCGTGCCGGGCGGTTTGATTATGGCGACCAAAAACGGCCAACCGATTGGCGGGACGCTGGTTATCCAAACTGGAAAAGTGTGTCATGGGATCGAGCAAGGAGTCCTGCACAACGATCCGGCGTTGATCCAGCAGGGCATTAACGCATATCTGGTCTGGTCCACCCTGCAATGGGCAAAACAGCGCTCGGCGAGGTGGCTGAGTTTTGGAGGTAGCCACGGTTGGGTTTCGAACGGGCCGTTTAATTTTAAAGCGCAATGGAACACAAAGGTCATCCGTCGTAAAGCGATCTACTCGGTGTGGACTCTGATGGGGGAGCAGATCTCACCCGCTCTGAGAGACAAATTGAACGCTTTTGGCCCGATCCATGAACATGACGGCGGCTTTTACCAGGTTTTCCTGTCAGAAGGCTCCGGAGTTGTTGCGCCTGGTCTTGCCGAATTGGCAAGCGAGGCGTGCAAGAAGGGGTTGTCAGGCATCGTCTTGGTCACCCCGGGCGAGCCATACCGCTATGTAAAGGGGGTCATCATGCCTGACGACCTGGGATCGACACCCAGCAACGAGTCATGACCCCCTTCTTCAGGTTGAACCGGTCATTGCCAGAACCACCAGCCCAACCAGAACTGCCAGCGCAAGGCTGTGGAAGAAAACGGAACGCAAGAGATCGCCTTCTTTGCCTGGTCGGTGGACCGCCGTCGCTGCGACGACCACGCTCTGCGCGTTGATCATTTTGCCCATCACCCCGCCCGAGCTGTTCGCCGCGGCCATCGCCACGGGTGAAAGCCCGAGCTGCTCGGCGGTGATGCGCTGCAAGCTGCCGAACAGCACGTTGGACGACGTGTCGGAGCCGGTGATGAACACGCCCAGCCAGCCAAGCAGCGTGCCGAAGATGGGGTACAGCGCGCCGGTGCGGGCAAAAGCGAGGCCCATCGCGGCGTCCAGGCCGGCGTAGCGCATGACGAACCCCACCGCCATCATGGTGCAGATGGTCCACAACGAGAGGCGCACCTGGCGGAAGGTGGCCGCGTAATGGCTCAGCAGCTCGCGCGGGCGGTAACCCATCCACAACCCGGCGACCAAGGCGGTGAGCAAGATGGCGCTGCCCGAGGCGGACAGCCAGGCCAGGTCAAAGACAGCCGGCTCGACGCGTGGCTGGGCGACGATGGGCGGCATGCGCAGCACCAGCCCGTCCAAGCCGGGGACGGGGATGCGCACGAGGGTCAGGCGGTCGAGCAAGGCTTTGACCTGGGGCAGCCCCCAGGCGAACATCCAGCCGCTGAGCAGGAGCCAGGGCGCCCAGGCGCGTAAAATCTCGCGGCGGGGGTGGGATGCGGCAGCGGAAGGCTCGGCCGCATCTCCGCCGGGCAGTCGCCAGACCTGTTTGGGCCGCCAGACGCGCAGAAACAACGCCAGCGCCGCCAGCGAGACGAGTGCAGCCACAATGTTGACCAGCCAGGGTCCGTGCAGCACAGCCACCGCGAGCTGGGCCAGGGCAAAAGAGCTGCCGGCGACCAGCAGAGCCGGCCACACGCCGCGCACGCCCCGCCAACCGGCGAGCACCCACACCAGCCAGAACGGGATCAGCACATCGAACAGGCTGAGCTGCAAGGCAACCGCGGTGGTCAGCGCGCGCAGGTCGAGGCCGGTGACACCCTGCAAGGCGATGAGCGGGGTGCCCAGCCCGGCGTAAGGCACAGGAGCGGTATTGGCGATCAAGGACAACGCGGCGGCGGGCAACGCCGGAAAGCCCAGCCCGAGCAGGATCGTGGCGGACACGGCGACCGGGGTGCCGAAACCGGCGACGCCTTCGAGGAATGCGCCAAAGCAGAAGGCCACCAGCACCAGTTGCAGGCGCCGGTCGGCCGTCAGCGCGGCCAGGCTGTCGCGCAAGATGCGGAATAACCCCTTGTGCTCGGTGAGGCGGTAGAGAAAGAGCACGTTGAGGACGATCCAGCCGATGGGGAGAAAGCCATAAGCCATGCCGTACAGCGCACTGGCGGCGGCTACGCCGGGCGGCATGTCGAAGATCAGCACGGCGACCAGGAGAGCCGCGGACAGGCCGATCAGCGCGGCGCGGTGGGCTTTGACGCGCAGCAACCCCAGGCACACGAGCAGCACCAGGGCGGGCGCGAAGGCTGCCAGGGTGGAGAGGAGAGGCTGCTGGAGCGGGTCGTAACTCTGCTGCCAGGGCATGCGCAGACTCTCAGCTTAACCGGAGGTCGCCTTCGAGGCGGGTGAGACCGGCTGCGCGGGAAGCCTGGATGGCGGCGGCGTATTCCTGCGGGGTGATGCGGCGGGTGAGCTGCGGGAAAGCGGACGCCCGGTACTCCGGGTGGTACTGCGCCATCACGTTGAGGTACGTGTTGGGTGAGACTTCGTTGGCCAGGAAGCGGGCGATCTCGGCGGTGCCCCCCAGGCGGTTGGGCAAAACCAGGTGGCGGACGAGCAGCCCGCGCACTGCCAGGCCGTGCTCATCGAGGGTCAGGTCGCCTACCTGGCGGTGCATCTCTTTGACCGCGGCGCGGTTGGCGTGGGGGTAGTTCTTCACCCCTGAAAGCATATGGGCGGTCTTGGCGTCGGCGTATTTCATGTCCGGCATGTAGATGTCCACCACGCCGTCCAGCAATGCCAGGGTTTCGAGGGAATCGTAGCCGCCGGTGTTGTACACCAGCGGCAGGCGCAGGCCGGCTCGAGCCGCCAGCAGCACCGCCGCCAGGATCTGGGGCACCACATGGGTGGGCGAGACGAGGTTGATGTTGTGGCAGCCGACCGCCTGCAGCTCGAGAAAGGCGGCGGCCAGCTCCTCGGGCTCCACCTCCGGCCCGGCGTCGGCCT
>JARKOV010000015.1 GCA_029975965.1 Anaerolinea sp.
GGTTGAGGAAAACGGAGGCGATCATCGGCTGCTCTTCGCTCACCACAGCTTCGCGCTGGACGATGGACGCCAGCGTCACCGCCTGGGCCAGACTCAGGCCCTGGTTAGCGAGCGCCTGGATAAGCTCGTCGCTTACAGCCTGGTCAAAAGCCAGGGCGAACACAGCCACAAGGTCATCCGCTGTCGCATTCCGGTTGAATTCGTACGCGCCGGGGTATAAATATCCTTCCAACCCCATGCCAGCTTCCCAGCCTGGCGGAAGGACATAGTCGGGCGGTGAACTGACCGTGCGCAGGAACACCTCCGCTCGAATCGACAGGCCGGAGGTCGGCAACGCCGCCGCAATCTCCTCCGCTCGCCAGCCGGGTAATATGATGAACTTGACCGTCTCAGGGGTGGCGTCCTGCAGCTCGAGCGCGATCTGTTGGGGGGTCATCGCCGGGCTGAGGGTGTACTCTCCGGCTTGAATGCTGGTGTCCAGCCCGGTATACACCAGGTAAGTGCGAAAGAGCCCCCCATTGACTACCAGTCCACTCTCTTCCAGGCGCGCCGACACCGAATTGGCCGTCTCACCCAACCGAACCGTGAATTTCACTGGCGAGCCGGC
Organism: Anaerolinea sp.; assembly: GCA_029975965.1. The sequence goes on from JARKOV010000015.1 coordinate 608, forward strand.
GGGATCGACTGCTTTTTTCAGGCTTTCACGGTTGAGCAGCAACTCAACCGCCGATGTGATCTTTTGAGCGGAGCTCAAATTAGCGCTGGGGGGACCAAAGGTGTCTTCTACCATTTGCGGGATGATGAAATAACCCCCGAATCCAAGCAAGGCCGCCATGCAGCCTACCGAAAGGATCACCAGGATGCTGACTTCCAGGCAAGTAAAGCGTTGTTTACGTTTCATGCGTCTCGATGAGCTTCAAGATAGCTTTGCAAGATAATGGTCGCAGCAATTTGATCCAGGTGCCCGCCCCGCTGGCTTTTCCTGGCACCCATCGCCATCCGTGAAGCCTGGGCTTCGCGTGTACTGCCACTCTCATCCCAAAGCTCGACCGGCAGGACGGTTTGCTGGCGGATCGCCTCCGCCAGGCGGGCGGCTTTTCGTCCCTGCGGAGATGGCTTGCCATCCAGGTCGAGCGCCTGACCCACGACAATTTTCACCGCGCCCTGGTCTGCCGCGATCTGAGCGATGGAAGCCGCATCGATCCCCCGCGCCACGTGCTCGAGCACCGCCAGCGGGCTGGCGATCGTTCCGGTCGGGTCTGAAACAGCCAGGCCGATCCGCCTGTCGCCGGGGTCTACCGCAAGGATGCGCCCTCGCTCCATCACTGGCTGATGACCTCGATGCGGAACGATAGGAAAGGCATTCGAACCCACCAGGGAGGGTTGAGATGAACCTCCGGTTGCGCCGAGAGCGGCACCATCGCCCGCAATCTCCGCTCGGCTTCTTCCAGGCTGAGACCCACCAGCGCCCTGGCAGCCTGTTCGTTCGACCAGCTCGATTCCAGGCGACGGGAGACACGCATCTGCCACCGTACGACCCCTGTGTCATCCAGCTCGCCTTCTGTGGTCATTTCGACCTTGAGCGATCCGGGTAGGGGTTGAAAACCTTCCACCCGGTTCACCTCGAGAGCGGTACGCGCGACAGCCTGGAGGTCCTCTTCTGCCACATACCAGGCTGTGTATTCCACCCGCTGGCTGATCCGGGCAAAATCGGCCGGCTGTCCGTCGGACGGCTCACGCGTTTGAGCGAGCACCTCGCTGATCACCAGGCTTCCCGGTATCAACCGCTGATCCGGGGCAAGCTGCCGTTGGATATCTTCCAGCGCGTTGGCGCGGAGATTCTCTTTCAAGCGGGTCTCAATGACCAGGTAATCCTCCGGCGACGGAGCCGGGCTGATCCGCTCGCCGCCACCGCTCAGGGCCTGCGGATTGGAGACCAGAACTTCCAGCCCGATGGGTCCCTCCATTGCCTGGATGGTATTGGCTTCAACATTTCCCTGTGATCCAGGCAATTCTGCCCGAACCGGCGCCGAGACGGTTTTACCTGCCCCTGCCGCCAACGTCACCTCGCGAGTCGTCCGGAAACGGACCACATTCGCACCGGCGGTTTGCACAACGCTGCCGGTAGGGATAGTGATCTCTTGCTCACCCAGGTTGGTGAACAGCACTTCGCCCTCAGCTTGCCGATCCGGAATGCCAATCGTCCCGCTGCTGTTAATTTGCTCGCTGCCCTCCACCACAACACTGATTGGGAAGGCGGGCATCCCACCCGATGGGTTTACCTCCCGGATTTGCGGGCTGGCCCAACCCTCCAGAGATAGGGTTTGATCTTGCCTTTCAGGGCTGAGCACCACCTGGGCGGAAGGCAAGAAGAACATCATCAATGCCAGCACAGCCAAAACCCCAGCCGCAAATGCAAAAATGCGTGCCCAGCTACTCTCAAGCACTTCGGGGTGAACCGTCGCCCGTTGCGCTCTCAGGCTATCTCGATCGACTCGGGGGCGGAAATTGCGCCAGTTGAGCCGGCGTTTCCCTCGTGGGCGGCGCCAGCTCCCGCGCTGCGCCTGGAGCGTGGTCGAAAAAGTTGGAATTCCCTGCTCGTATGCGTTCGAGCGCACCTCGTTGTCGGCGGTCACAATCCCAAGCTGGGCGCCCAACGACTGGGCATGGCGCTGAAGCAGAAACAGGTCCACCTGCCGCTCTAAGACGCGCCCGCGACGTGGCCAGACGAGCAAAATGCGCGGCGATTTGCTCCACGAAAGCTTGTCGCGCACAGAGATCAAGTCGTCATGGTTTTCCAGTTGGATGATGTGCGTTTTCATGTGACCTGCATGAATTATACACTCGCTCCATCCCGCTTAATTGACGCCATGCGATTTCGCCAATACAATTAGGCTACCAATAACTTCGCAGCCAGGAGCCCCTTATGAAAATTTTCGTGCCAGGTAGAATCTGCCTCTTGGGAGAGCATTCCGACTGGGCCGGCGGGTATCGCCGCATCAACGCGGACATTGAAAAAGGCTACGCGATCATCTGTGGCACCAACCAGGGCATCTATGCCGAGGTCGAGCCGCACCCGAACAAGCTCGTGCTCACCTCAACCGCTCCCGATGGCACGATGCTTGGCCCTTATGAGATACCCATGGAACCCCAGGCCCTCCTCCAGGAAGCGCAGAACGGCGGCTTTTGGAGTTACATCGCCGGTGTCGCTTACCAGGTATTGACCAATTACCACGTGCGCGGGCTGGTGATCAACAATTACAAGACCGACTTACCCATCCGCAAGGGGCTCTCATCCAGCGCGGCGATCTGCGTCCTGGCTGCTCGCGCTTTCAACCGTATCTACGATCTCAAGCTGACCGTGCGTGGCGAGATGGAGCTGGCGTACATGGGTGAAATCACCACCCCTTCGCGCTGTGGGCGGATGGACCAGGGTTGCGCGTACGGTAATCGCCCCGTGCTGATGACCTTCGACGGCGACCGGCTAGATACACACGAGCTTCGCGTCGAGCACGATATGCATTTCGTCCTGGTGGACTTGCTTTCCCAGAAAGATACGATGGAAATCCTCAACCGGCTCAATCGCTGCTTCCCTTTCGCAGAGAATGAGGTTGAGCAAAACGTCCAGAAGCTGCTTGGACCGATCAATAAAGACGTCATATTCCGCGCGGTCGATGCCCTCCAGCGCTCGGATGCGCCCTCGTTGGGCAAGCTCATGGATGAAGCGCAAGCCCTCTTCGACCGATATGCCACCCCTGTCTGCCCGGAAGAGCTGACCGCCCCGGCGCTCCATCGTGTGCTCAACTACGCCCCGCTTAAGCCCCACATCTATGGCAGCAAAGGCGTCGGATCGCAAGGAGACGGCACCGCTCAGTTCCTATGCCGCACAGAAGCCGACCAGGAGGCGGTACTGCACATCCTGGAGCAGGAGCTCGGTCTGCCCGCCATGCGGTTGACCCTCAAAGCCGGCCCCAAGGTGCGCAAAGCGGTCATCCCGGCCGCTGGCTTCGGCACGCGGTTATTCCCGGCTACCAAGGCGACCAAAAAGGAGCTGTTCCCGATCATCGACCGGGATGGCATCGCAAAACCCGCCATCCTGTTGATCGTCGAAGAAGCGCTGGATGCCGGCATCGAAGAAGTGTTCATCATCGTGCAGCGCGATGACCTGAACGACTTCCGCAATTTCTTCAACGCGCAAATCTCCATTGAAAATTTCAACAAGCTGCCCTCCCAATTTCAAGAGTATTCCCGTCGCTTGCTGCAAATGGGACAGCAGGTTTCATTCATCATCCAGGAAAACCAGGAAGGCTTCGGCCATGCCGTGTACACGACCCGCGAGCAGATCGGCAACGAGCCATTCTTGCTCATGCTGGGCGACCATATCTACCGCTCCAACGGCCCTGTCTCGTGCGCCCAGCAGATGATCGACTGTTATAACCAGCACGGCCTGAGCGTGGTGGGATTGAAACGCACGCCCGAAAGCGATATCAGCAGTTTTGGGGTGGTCAATGGAGTCTGGCTCGAAGAGCAGAAGGTGATGAACATCACCGAGTTTGCGGAAAAACCGACCATCGACTACGCGCGCTCCAACTTGCACCCACCCCGCCTGCCCGATGACGAGTACCTGACAGTTTTTGGGCAATACATCATCAAGCCAGAGGTGTTCGACATCCTGGAAAACAGCATTCGCAACAACCTGCGCGAGCGAGGCGAATTCCAGCTCACTTCCGCCCTCGACCGGCTGCGCCAGATGGACGGTTTCCAGGGGCTGGTGATCGACGGTCGCCGTTTCGATATCGGGATCCCGGAGCATTACCTTCAGACGCTGCAGACTTTCGCCCAGCCCTAAGGCGCAGCGTTTTTCGCAAGGAGTCAACTTCCGCAGGGGAAAGCTCCCGCCACTCCCCCGGTTTCAGGTCGCCCAGGTGCAAACCGCCAATGGCTACGCGCACCAAACGCAACGTCGGGTAGCCCACTGCGGCGGTCATGTGGCGAATCTGGCGCTTTTTGCCTTCCGTCAGGACGATCCGCAGCCAGGTCGTAGGGCCGTGTGGCGTGACGGGTTTGGCCCGCTCGGCGAGCTCCGGCTCCGGAACGATCAAAACCTGGCTACGGCGAGTCTTCATCCCTTTCACCTCAACCCCTCCGGCCAGCTTTACCAGCGCTTCCTCCGTCACCTGGCCCTCCACCTGTACCAGGTAGGTTTTTGGGTGGTCGTAATCGGGGTGGGTCAACCTGTGCATCAACGCGCCGTCGTCGCTGAGGAGCAGGAGCCCCTCGCTAATCATGTCCAGGCGACCAGCCGGGTAAACGCCCGGGATCGTGATAAACTCATTGAGCGTCACCTGGCCTTCTTCTCCGGTTAAAGAAGAAGCGACCCCAAATGGCTTGTAAAAAAGGATGTAGTGGAAGCTATCCAGGCTTCACCTCGCGTCGTCTTCGGGTGTGTCTATTTTAATCGATGCCTCATCTAATCAGATATAATAGGACATGTACGATCTAGAATTTCGTCGATGCACAGTCCTGAACCATGCGAAAAACTACCCTGATCCTGTTGTTGCTCTCCATCGTGGTCGCCGGTTGTAATCTCCCGGCGGCTCAAGACAGCCTGGCTACCCCGACGGTAGATCTGGTAGCCACCCAGATCGAGGAGTTGTTGGCAGAGCAAGCCACGTTAACCCTGGCTGCCCCGACATCTACCCAGCCGGCGACGGCCACTCAGCCGCCAACCCAGACGCCTGCCCCTTCCGACACACCGGTCCCTCTTCCCACGGTGACAACCAATCCGGGCGATCCGGGGCTTTCCCTGGGCGAGCCTTCCTGGCAAGATGCGCTGGACTCGACCAAGAATTTCTACCTGTTCGAAAATGACAACACCAAGGTGGAAGCAGAGAGCGGCGCGCTCTCTCTCACCGGGCGGAACGCCAACGGCTGGCTGGGCTGGTCGCTCACCTACGCCCAGAACCCGGCCAACTTTTACCTCGAAGCCACTTTCCGCACCCGCGATTGCGCCGGTTCCGATCTCTACGGGGTGGTATTCCGCGCCAACAAAGAGAATGCGGGCTATTTCTATGGCGTAACCTGTGATGGGCGTTACAACCTCTACAAGCGAGATTTCAACAATAACACCGACAGCGAGCTGATCGGTCTCAAGTCCAATGCGGCGGTCCAAACGGGATCGAACCAGGTAAATCGCCTCGGTATCCTGGCCCTGGGCAGCAAAATCAGCCTGTATGTCAACGGTGTGCTGGTCGAAGAGACGACAGACGACACCTACAGCTCGGGTTATTTTGGCGCGTTTGTCGCCGCCAACCAGACGGCAGGCTTCCGCGTTGACCTGGACCACGTCAAGCTGTGGAATCAGTGAACCGATGAGCACCCCAGTGACATCTACCCTGCGCCAGCGCGCGATTGATACGGCGCGCGTGATCCTGGAGAAAAAACCGGTCTATCTCGACACGGAAACCACCGGGTTGAACTCCGACGATGAGATCATCGAAATATCCATCGTGGATGACGACGGGAGCATCTTGCTCGATTCGCTGGTCAAGCCGGTGAAATCCATTCCCCTGGACGCGACACGCATCCACGGCCTGGCCGACGAAGATGTTCGATCAGCCCGCACCTGGCCGGTGGTCTGGCCGGAAGTGCGCTCGATCCTGTTCGGACGCCTGGTGGTCATATACAACCAGGATTTCGACCTGCGCATGATGATGCAGTCCCACGCCCGCTATCGCCTGGCCTGGAAAGAGCGCCTCAGTACCTTTGACCTGCTCAAGCTTTACGCTGAGTTCCGCGGCGATTGGGATCCCCGGCGGCGTTCCTACCGCTACCACTCGCTCGATTCGGCCCGCCGGCAATGCGAGATCGCTTTGCCCAATGCCCATCGCGCTGCGGCCGACACGCTGCTCACCCGCGCGTTGTTGCACCACATCGCGGGGGTGCCTTATTAGCTGATTAAATGATGAATGACGGCGTTTAAAGACTTTCATCCGTCGCCATAATCCATTCATAACGCATCACCTGGCCCTCATCGTCTCGTTGACATCTCTTCTTAAAGGTACCCATGAACAACATCCCTTCCTCCGAAATCACCCCCGAGCACATTTACCTCTCGCGCCGCAAATTCATGCGCGAAGCCCTCTTCCTGGCAGGCGGCGCGCTGGCGCTGGCTGCATGCGGTCCATTGGAAGGCGCTGTAGCCAATGTCCCACCGCTCCCTGAGATAACGCCAATGGCTGACGAGCTCAACACCTTCGAGCAGATCACCAACTTCAACAACTTTTACGAGTTCACGGTGGACAAGGCAGAGGTGGCCACCCTGGCAGCCGGGCTGATCACCTCGCCCTGGCAGGTGGCGGTGGAGGGACTGGTCAACAAGCCGGGCGTCTACGATATCGACAAAATCCGCCAGAGCTTCGACCAGGAAGAGCGAATCTACCGGTTGCGCTGTGTCGAAGGCTGGTCGATGGTCATTCCCTGGAATGGTTTTCCCCTCGCCAAATTGCTCAACGAGGTGGAACCCACCTCCGACGCAAAATACGTCAAGTTCACCACCCTGTACGATCCGGGGCAAATGCCGGGGCAGAACTCGCCGTTTTATGCCTGGCCTTATGTCGAAGGGTTGCGGTTGGATGAAGCCATGAACGACCTGGCCATCCTCGCCACCGGCCTGTACGGCAAGGATCTCTTGCCGCAGAACGGCGCCCCCGTGCGGCTGGTTGTGCCGTGGAAGTACGGCTTCAAATCGATCAAATCCATCGTGAAAATCGAGCTGGTCGCCGATGAGCCGCAAAGCCTGTGGATGAACGCCGCCCCCAACGAATATGGTTTCTACGCCAACGTCAACCCGGAGGTCGCCCACCCGCGTTGGTCGCAGGCCTCAGAGCGACGCATCGGCGAAGCGGGGCGCCGCCAGACGTTAAAGTTTAATGGATATGCTGAACAGGTGGCATACCTTTATGACGGGATGGACCTGAGGCGAAATTATTAGCCCCAGACGGTCAGGGATACCCCTCAAGCGAACGCCAACTCCCAGGTTCCGGCTTGTTGCGCTGCCCGCAGCCTGAAAACGAGGCGGAACAACCGCCCACCCCAGGATTGGGATAATCGGGCATCTGTCACAGAGATTTGCTCCACCTCAACTGAAAACAGGTCAGGATCGTAGCGGATCTCCCCATCTGCCGAGAAGCGGCCTTCGACCAACTCGACTGGATGCAGGTGAACGACGCCTGCCCTTTTCAATTCAGGGCGGCAGGCGGTCATCAACGACAGGTAGATTTCCTGGGCTTCTGCCAGCTCGAACGCATCGCGCAACAAAACCTGCGCACCCCGATCGAGCCTGACCGAGCGCTCCCAGCGTAGAATGTGTGCTTCTGGCGGGTATGCCCCGCCGATCTCCAGTGCAAGCTCGGCCCCTCCCGCATCGCTGCGATATCGCGCATTTGCCGCGTGGAACTCCCTGCCCGGTGCCTGCATCCACCCGCCCACGGTGGGCAACGAATGGTAGGCGGACTGCATCGTCCAGATCTCGTAGCGCTGCGGGCTGAAGGTCTTTCGCGAATAGGTTTCCACCCCGACATCGACGATCATCGGCCTGCCATGTTTATAAACCACGAAATGCCCCACGTCGTTGTGATTATGGCTTTCAGCGTTATGCCCGCCCTTAACTGCCATGTAGAGGCCTTGCTCACTCCCCGCCCTATCACGGGCTGCCATCACCTGGGTTTCCGGGAGCCAGACATCTCCCAACAGCGGCGGAGCCCCGGAAATGCTTTCGACATCCTGCCATCCGAACAATGCGGGAAGCTCGCGCAGCAGGCTGGCTGATCGATTGGACCGCTGGGAACGGTAGCCCTGCTCGAACAGGTCGGCTCGTTCCGCCAGCCAGGCCCCAAACCGCACCATCTGCGTGTCGCCGATGCGCATCCCATAGCGCACCACCAGCATCGCATCCGGGATGAGCACGGCGGGAGCGTCGGCGAAATTGAGGTAGTAATCGCCGGCGATGTGCGCCCGATAGACATAGCGCCCAATCTCTTGAATGAGCGGCTCGTTGAACAGGTCAACCAGGCCGCCTGAGGCGCTGTAGAGTAACTCGAGGCAGTCGAAAAGCGATGCCCCGGCTCTTCCCCAATAGCTAGGACCTTCATCACAGCCGCCGTCTTGGGGATAATCATCCAGAAAATGATCCAGGCATTGGGCGATCTTCGTCACCCCGGCCGCCTTTGGTTGCGTATCCTCCTCCAGCAGCAGCACGCACGCCAGCCAGTTCGAGCAGATCCAGGGGTTCCAGTTGTTCACCGGTCGCACATGAAAACCCATCCACCAAAAATCGTCGCGGGTGAGGGCGGGAGCCAAAACGCGCCTATGCACCTCGCGCAACACCCTCCGGTGGATCTCCGGATGGAATGCGTCCAGTTGTGGCCGCAAGAGGTACACCGTCCAGGCCAGCAACGCCGCCGTTTCCGCCGCGAACAAATCGACCACCGGCTCATCCACGTTCGGCAAACCCACGCCTGCCTTTTGCGCGCCGAGGTGCGCCGGCAGGCACCAGCTCGACTCCTCGCACAACCACCACGCGCAGTTGGCAATCTGGGGCAAGAACGTGCCATCCCCAAGCATGCATTCGGCGATCACCAAAGTCGAGAGGATGTCGCGCCGCTTGAAATAGAGCGCCTCGAAATGGCTACGGTTGCCATCGCGAGCAAATTGCAGGTACACGTCAGCGGGTAGATGCGGCCAGTCGGTCTGGGCTGCTTCGCGCCCCCTCTCCATGTGGGCCGCCCGCAACGAACCCGGAAGGGATTCCCATGCGGCGCGGTCCGACGCTGTTGGGTACGGCATCCAGTTCGCCCGGTCGATCCACAGCCCAGGTGAATTTTCACGAATTAAATGACGGTGAAGCAATCGCCTTCCGCTCATAAAAAACTCCCGCTTGAAAAAAAACGTTGTAAGTGCTCAGCCAGAAGTGAAAGGGGGTCTTCCCATCCACCCACCGAGTCGTTACAAACTGTTTTTAGAAGCCGCTTAAGGGGGGAAGCCAATCCCGTGCGGTCATCAGGTGCACGTACATCCAACTCGGCTCATCTTTTTCGAGCCCCATCAGCACCCACCACACCTCGACTTCCGCCGCATAAAAGCGCGCCCGCTCGATCATGTCGCGGATCTCGCCATCATACCGCGCCATGCGCCGCACGAACGTCTCGCCGAAGCAGCTCATCGTCACCCCGATATCCATCGCCGGGTCGCCCACCCCTCCGGTGCCAAAATCGATGATCGCGCCGATCCTGCGGCTGTCTTCATCAAATAAGATGTGGTGCGGGCCACCGTCAGCGTGAATCAAACGCGGCTCGTGTTCCAGGGAGAGATTACCGCTGAGCACAGGCAGGAAGATTTCATCCAGCGTATCGCGCATGTGGTCATAGAGGCTCGGGTAAATCAACTCCCGCGCTTTGTCGTAATACCCGGCATACGTGTCGAGAGTGCGAGCTGCGTCTGACGCGCCAATCTGAGCCGCCTGCACTTCATCCAGCGAGATGTGGCGCAAGTTGTGGTAGAAGCTCGCCAGTTGCTCGGCCAGCGCATCTTGCACCCGTTCCGTCTCGCGCAAGATCATCTGGCGTCGCAACGGCTTGCCAGGTAATTTCCGATAGCTGATGAAATCAGCCTCCATGTGGTCCCAGAAGGGGATCGCCACCTCTAGGTAGGGCCGTGCCAGGTGAAGGATGCGCCCTTCTTTCCACATCGAAGGCATTGCCCAGTCCCCCTTGGCAAAACGGCACACCCGCTCACCGTTGATCACGATCACATCATTCACCAGACCTTCGTAATTCTCTTCTACGGTGTGAATCTCCAGGTCGGGAAAGGCATTTTGGATGCGCAAGAGACGTTCAGCGGTCAGGTCCATATCAGGGATTGTACTATAGTCTGCCGGGATGGAGTAAAGCCTGACAGCATCGATGTTAACCGGTTCCACCGGTCCTCCGCCAGGCAGACAGCCCAGCAACCCAAATACTCACTTTCGCCCAAATCCGTGATATGTGTTATAATCTCCCCTCGCAATCCGCGTTGTTACTTTCCGCTCCTGACGCGCCCACGGTGTGAACAGGAGCAAACCCAAGGAAAGGAGGATCCCTTAATGCGTAACTACGAGATTGTCTTCATCGTCCATCCCGATCTGGACGAAACCGCTTTGAATGGCGTCATCGAAAAGGTCAAGGGTTGGATTACGGAAGCGGGCGGGTCGATTGAAAAAGCCGACCTGTGGGGCAAGCGCCGGATGGCTTATACCATCCGCAAGCAGCGCGAAGGTCAATACATGTACCTTGAGACCAGCATGCCCCCCGCCTTCAGTAGCGAGCTCGATCACAATTTACGCCTGACCGAGCCCGTGCTGCGCTACATGATCATCGCCAAGTAGCCAGCGGGTAATCAAAACGTTTGAGTCGATTGGAATGTGCGAGGTGACATCATGAGCCGGGGTTTGAATAAAATCATGATCATCGGCCACCTGGGGCGCGATCCTGAAATGCGCTACACCCCTTCTGGCAAGCCAGTGACGACCTTCACCGTTGCCACCAGCCGGAGCTGGAATTCCGCTGACGGCGAGCGGCACACGGAAACCGAATGGTTTAACGTCGTTGCCTGGGGCAACCTGGCCGAAATCTGCAAGCAATACCTCACCAAAGGCCAGCAGGTGTACATTGAAGGTCGCCTGCAAACTCGCCGTTGGGAGGACAGCGAAGGGGTGAAACACACCTCGGTCGAGATCGTCGCCAGCGAGATGATGATGCTCGGCGATCGACGCGACACCCTGACCAACCACGCCGCTGAGACCGCCGACTCGGACGTTGAAATCGATGACGAGTATCCCTTCTAGTTGGAGAAAGACGTATGAGTGAAGATAACATCATGGAGAACGAGCAGCCGACAATGCGGCGCTATGTCTCCAGGCCTAAAATCTGCCAGTTCTGTGTAGATAAGAACATCCCGATCGATTACAAACAGGTGGATATGCTGCGCCGTTTCGTTACTGAAGAGGGCAAGATTCGCCCGCGGCGCCAGACCGGCACCTGCGCCAAACACCAGCGCGCTCTTGCGATGGCCATTAAACGCGCCCGCCACCTGGCCTTTCTGCCCTACGTGGGTGGCGAGCTCGATTAAGTTCGCCCCGCTATCTGGAGGGGCATGGGCTAACGCCAGCCCTTGCCCCTTTCTTTTTTTGAGAGGTCGTCCATGGCAAAGAAACCTGCGCCTAAGGTAACAACGAAGAAACACCTTGCGCGCCTCGATAAAGAGCGCATGCAGAGGCGATATTTACTGTTAGGCGTCGCAGCGGTCGTTCTCATCGTCATCGCCGTCATCGTCTATGGCATCCTGGACCAGACTTACTTCCAGGCCAACCGGGTTGTGGCTCAAGTGGGTGATCAAAAAATCACCGTGAAGGAATTCCAAACCCAGACCCGCTTTGCGCGCTACATGCTCATCCGCGAGCACGATAGCTACACCAGCAACTCCTTATTTGCCCAGTTCTACACCGACCGCATCCAGGAAATCGAGACGACTCTCGCCGATCCGGCTACGGTTGGCAAACAAGCGCTCGATGGAATGATCGAAGACCTGGTGGTCGCCCGTGAAGCCACCGCCCGTGGAATCACCGTGACGGATGAGGAATTGGAGAAAGGCATGCAAGAGGCGTTCGGCTTTTTCGCCCAGGGCACCCCGACGACCGCGCCGACCAGCACGCCTTTTGTCACCGCCACATTAAACCCGACCCAAGAGGGCTGGCTACCCCCTACCCCCACCGCGAGCTCCACACCGACCACCGAGCCGGCAACCGCCACGCCGACCGCCACGCCGGAACAACCCACCACGACGCCCACCCCTGAAGGCGCCACGCCATCTGCTCCGGAGGTCACCTCGACGCCCGAAGGCACGCCCACACCGTTCCCAACGGCCACGCCCTACACGCTGGAAGGCTACCAGGCGGAATTGAAGACCTTCGTCGACACGCTCAGCGCGATCGGGTATGACGAAGCTCACCTGCGAGCGTACATTCGAAATAACCTGCTGCGCCAGAAGCTTTTCGAAGCGCTGACTGCGGACGTCGAGACCCAGGCCGAGAAAGTCTGGGCCCGGCACATCCTGGTCGCGACCGAGGAAGAGGCCAACCAGGTGCTCGAGCGGTTGAACCAGGGCGAAGACTTCGCCAGGCTGGCTTCGGAGCTCTCGCTGGACACGAGCAACAAAGATGCCGGCGGCGACCTGGGTTGGTTCACCAAAGGCGTGATGGATCCGGCTTTTGAAACGGCTACTTTCGCCCTGACGATCGGTCAGACCAGCCAACCGGTGCAAACCACCTTCGGTTACCACATCATCCAGCTACTGGGTCGCCAGGTTTTGCCCCTGACCGATGCCGAGCTTTCCAACGCCAAGCAGAACGCCTGGACCGAGTGGCTCACCACCGCCAAGGCAGCCGAGGACGTGGTCACCCACGACCTTTGGATGACCCTCTCCCCCACCACTCCCGAAGTCACCCCGTACGCCGGCGGATAACCGGCAAACACTTCATCTAACTCTGGCTGAGTAGGTCACCAAAAAAAATACGGCGGACACACCGCCGTATTTTGTTGCTCTTATTTGACCATTTCTTCACTCAACTCATCCAGGCGCAGGCTGATCACCTGGCTGGCCGAGTCGCGGCCCATCGTGACCCCGTAAATCACATCGGCCGCCTGAACCGTGTTACGGTTATGCGTGACCAGGATAAACTGGGTCTTCTCCGCCAGCTCCATCAGCAGATCGCGGAAGCGCCCCACGTTGGCTTCGTCCAGCATCGCGTCGACCTCATCCATCACGCAGAATGGAGTCGGCGAAACTTTGAGGAGAGAGAAGATCAACGCCACCGCAGTCAGGCTGCGCTCCCCTCCGGAGAGCAGCGACAGCCCCTGGTCGCGGCGACCCGGCAAGCGCGCCTCGATGTCGATGCCCATATCAGCCGTGCTCTCGGCATCGGTGAGCACCAGCCGGGCAGATCCACCGCCAAACAAACGGGTGAACAACTGCCGGAACTCCGCTGCTACGGCATCAAAGGTTTTGCGAAATTCCCGCCGCATCAACTCATCCAACTCGGCGATCACTTCACGCAAATCGGTGTCCGCTTTGCGCAGGTCGGCCACCTGTTGGGTCAGGAAATCGAAGCGCTCTTTCACCGATTGAAACTCGCTCTGCACTTCCGGGTTGATCGGACCCATGCGTCGCAAGAGCGCTCGCTGGCGGGCGATGTTTTCCTCCAGGTCCGAAGGCAATTCGTTCACCGTTGGCAACTGCTCGACCATCCCATCCAGCGGCAAAGGGGTCGGACCGGAGATGTCTGCGGTATATTCGAAGGCGACCAGCCCGAAATCCTCCTCCACCTTGCGCCGCAGCGAATCGAGGGAATCGCGGCAACGACCCAACTCAAGTTGGGCCTGGGTCGAATAGCGTTCCGCTACGGCCACACCTTGCTGGACTGCGATCAGGTTATCTTGCAACTGGCTTGCCTCAGCCTCTACGAGTCGCAATTCTTTCTCGGCGGGATCGATCCTGGCCTGGAGCTGCTCGATTTGCTCGTTCAGCCCGCTTTCGTCAGCCAACGCCTGGACTCGCTCCACGTCCAGTTGCGCCAGGCCACTCGTCGCAGCGTCCAGGCGTTGTTTGAGCATACCGGACTGGGTCTGGCTGGTTGCCAGGCTGTCTGTTTGCTCCTGAAGCCGGCGCTCCGCATCCTGTACCGCACGGCTGGCAACCGCTTGCGCCGTATTCCAATGCGCCATGTCAGCCTGCAAATCATCCAATGGTAGCGCGTTCAACTGGTGAACCAAATCTCGCACCACCTGGGCGAACTCGTTGCCTTGCGCGATGCTGACAGCCAGCGTTTCTTCCGCCTGTTGCAGTTCGCCTTCGGCTTGAGCAATTTGAGCGCTGAGGGCGCTCAACTGGCGGGTTTGATACTCATGGCGCTGGCGCGCCTGTTCGTTTGCCAACGCAGCCTGTTGATAGCTCTGGTTGGCCCTGGTCAACACGGATTGCGCCTGGCGCAACTGGTTGTCCAGTTCCTTTTCAAGGTTGCGTTCATCAGAAAGGGCGGTCTCGTTCGCGACCAGGGCTTCCTCAATCACCTTGAGGCGCTCCTGCAATCCGGAAAGAACCGAGCCCAATTCCTCGATGCGCCGCCTTCTCCCGATCAGGCTGCTCGATTTGCTTTCGCGCCCGGCGATCACCGCGCCATTCCCCAAAAACACTTCGCCTTGCAGGGTCACCACGCGCGCGCTTTCTGGCAGTGAACGGGCCAGCTTGCGCGCGGAACGCCGGTCACGAGCGATCAGCACCTGGCCGAGCAAAAGGCGCAAAGCGGGCTGCCATTCCGGCGAACAACTCACCAGGTCTGCTGCGACCCCAAGGCAGCCCTCTTCTTGCACTGCGCTCACACTTTGTCCTTGCCGGGCATCTTCCAGGGGCAATAGCACTGCACGGCCGTTGTCGCCGCTGGAGAGCTTTTCCAGCGCATCTTCTAGGCTGGCGCCTTTCTGGAGCAACACGCTGTCCAGGTATTCACCCAGGGCCGCAGCGACCGCCGCCTCCAATTCCGCAGGCACCGTAAGGCCATTGCTCAAAGGCTGGAACCCACCCTGCAAACGCCCCTGCCGCGCTTCTTGCAAGATAAAACGGGCGCCGTTCGCCAGCCCGCTCATCGAACGCTCGGCTTGTTCCAGCACCTCCATCTGGGCAACGCTACGGCTGCGTTCCGTGTCAACCCTGCCGCGCTCCTCTTGCAGCTCACGGCGCTGTTCTTCCAGGCCACGGATCGACGCGCGGCGAGAGGTCAACACCTCTTCCATCCGGCTCACCTGGTCTCCAGCGGCAGACCGGCTCTTCTCCCACTGGTCCAGGTCAACCTGCGCCTTTGCCAGTTCCTCTGCATCTTTATTCTGGTTGTGCTTCAGGTTGTGCAGGCTGGTTTGCAGTGCTTCAAGCCGGTTTTTCAGCTCATCCATGCGCGCTTTGACCTGCACCTGGCGCGTCTCCGCCTCCAACGAGGATCGGCGTGCCTCTTTCAAACGGTTCTCCAGCGCGGACCGTTCAGCCTGGCGACGTTCCAGCGCATTGCGCGCCTGCCGTACCTGCTCGCCTGCCTCCTGGAGGTCGACCTTCAAGCGATCGGTTTCAGCCTGGAGCTCCTCCCTGCGCGCCTCGCGCGCAGCCTGCTCTTCTTCCAACCGGGCGAGGTCGCTCTGTGCGCTGGCCTTCTGGGCACTGAGAGCCCGTTGGCGCTCATCCATCACAGCCAGCGCCCGGCTGACTTGCTCGCGCCGGTTATGCAGCGCAGCGGACTGCCCATGCCATTCGCTCAACTGGTTGCGTAACGCTGCCAGGTGAGCGCGCACCCGCCCAAGCTGGCTCTCAACCTGGGCCTGTTTTTCCCGCGCCTGGGTCAGGCGCTCTTCATGCGCTCGCAACACCTCACGCAACCGGATCAACTCCACCTGTGTCCGGTTCCAGTGGAAACCGTACCAATCACGTAACAAGACGCGCAAATCGGTTCGGATTTGCTCGTACTCCATGGCTCGCCTGGCCTGGCGTTCCAGGCTATGCAGGCGCGGCTCCAGCTCGCTGAGGATATCCAGCACGCGCTCCAGGTTTCGCCGCGTGGTGTCTAAGCGATTAATGGCTTCCTCGCGCCGGGTGCGGTAAAGCCCAATTCCGGCGGCCTCTTCGAAGAATCGCCGGCGCTCCTCGGGCTTCAATGAGAGCGCCGCATCGACCAGCCCCTGCCCGATGATGGTGTACGTGCGTTCAGCCAGGCCAGACTGCGCCAGGAGCTCGGTGATCTCTTTCAGTCGGACGCGTTGCCCGTTCAGCAAGTATTCATTCGTGCCGTCGCGGTAGGCGCGGCGGGTGATCGAGACCTCGCTGTAATCGATCGGCAGCCAGCCGCTCTCGTTGTCAAACAGGATCGACGCCGACGCCATTCCGGCGCGGGGGCGCTGTTCCGATCCCGAAAAGATCATGTCTTCCGTCTTGCGGCCGCGTAAAAGGCTGTACGATTGCTCCCCCAGAACCCAGCGCACCGCATCCGCGATGTTCGATTTTCCCGACCCATTTGGGCCGACAATAGCCGTCACCAGGCC
Organism: Anaerolinea sp.; assembly: GCA_029975965.1. Next base: position 17,103 of record JARKOV010000015.1, read on the forward strand.
CGGAAATTCAAACACCGTGCGGCTGGCAAACGTTTTGTATCCGTGAAGCTCCAACGATTTTAAAAGTGACATAAAATTGACCGAGTATCCCTCGTCGTGGTTTGTCCCACCCGCGATCCAGTTACTGGACTTGCTCCACGTACCGATCCGGATAACCGTCTTCTGGTTGTCCATCTGTGCGGCGGAGCCGCACAATAAAAACCAAAATCATTTCAGGATCAGTTTTAGAGCATGCCCAGCAATTCGAGCGCGTTCCTGGCAGCCGCTTTAGCCGCAGCTTGCTTGCTATGACCTGAGCCCCTGCCATACACCGTGCCATTGACCACCACCTCGACTTCGAACACCTTGGAGTGGTCAGGCCCGGATGAGTTGCGCGTGACGTAATGTGGCGCCTGGAAACCTTGCGATTGCGCCCACTCCTGGAAAAGGCTTTTTGGGTCGTCGATGCTCTGGTTCGCCAGAATTTCTTCTGCAGCCTCCTCGAGCATCGGCGAGATAAAATCTTTCACCGCCTCGATGTCCTTATCCAGGTAGATTGCGCCAATCACCGCCTCGAAAGCGTCACAGATCAGCGCCGACCGGTCTCGTCCTCCTGCCAGGCCTTCGCCTTTGCCAAGGCGCAGCGCTCGCCCGAGGCCAATGTCGCGACCAAATTGGGCCAGTTGCTCGGTATAGACCAACGCCGAACGCATGCGGGTCAGGTCGCCTTCCGGCATTTCAGGATAACGGTTGTACAGCCAGGCTCCGACGATAAAATCGAGGATTGCGTCTCCGAGGAACTCCAGGCGTTCGTTATCTTCCAGGGCTTCACTGTGCTCGTTCAAGAACGAGCGATGAGTCAGCGCCCGGCTGAGGAGCATTAAATCGTGGAAATTCAGCCCCAACCGTTGGTCGAACTCCTGAGGCGTCTCGGTCAGACCATTTGCCTGTTCCACAATCACCTCCCTGGAACTCAGGGGGCGCGAACCGCCCGTCGGGAAGCCGGCTTTTACGTCTTCCGGGGCCGACCCGGCGGCTTGCGTCCCATCAGTTCCTTTAATGAAAATGTGTGCGATACGGTCAATCACCTTTTTGGGGCTGGTAATGCCCCTCGATCCAGATTTCGCCATTGGGTCCAATCTCTTTTTTCCAGACGGGTACAATTTCCTTCAGGCGGTCGATGCCGTAGCGGGCCGCCTCGAACACGCCGGTGTCGCGGTGCCCCGCGGTGCAGGCAATCGCTACGGTCGGCGTGCCTGCCTCCAGCCTGCCGATGCGCTGCACGATCGCGATCCCTTCCACACTCGGCCAGCGGTCGCGGATTTCGGCTGCGACCTGAGCCATTTTCGCTTCCGCCATCGGCACGTAGGCTTCATACTCGAGCAGCGCGGTCTCGTGAATTGAGCCTCGCTCGGTTACCGCCCGCACCATGCCGCTAAAAATACAAGCCGCGCCGGTCGTGGGCAGCGTGATCTGCGTCACCAGCTCGTCCAATGATAGCGGCGCTTCGACGACCCGCAAAATGGTCGGTCCGCTCCCGCCGCTGACCGGCGGGAAAATGCCTACCTCAGCTCCATCGGGAAGCACATCACTATCAAAGGCAAATTCACGGTTGACCGCGACCACCAGATTACCCAGCGATTCGCTGGCTCGCGGAAAAGCCTCCACCACTTTGGCCTTCAGGTCGGCGACCCGCGCGCCGTCTGGAAGCTCGAAGCTCGTCCTGGCTTTGCCGGTGCGCTCCTTCAATGAAGCAAAAAACAAGACGGTCACCTCGATCATTCGTTCACCACGTCACCGCTCTGACCGCCGCGCTTTTCGACCAGGCGGATGTTCTGAATGCGCGCAGTCTTTTCCACCGCTTTGACCATGTCGTAGACCGTCAATGCAGCCACACTGACCGCCGTTAATGCCTCCATTTCCACGCCGGTTTTTCCCGAGCTTCGCGCAGACGCCGAAATCAACACCCCGGGCAGTTCGTCACTCAGCACAAGATCGACGTCGATGTGGTTGAGCGCGATGGGGTGACAGAGCGGGATCAGCTCGGAGGTTTTCTTGGCCGCCATGATACCCGCGATCTGCGCGACGCTCAAGACGTCTCCTTTCTTCATCAGCCCCTCGCGGATCAAACCGAGCGTGGCAGGCTGCAGGTGAACTTCTCCGCGTGCCACTGCCAGGCGCTCGGTCGCCGGCTTGTCACCCACGTCCACCATGTGGGCCTGCCCGGTCTCATCGATGTGGGTCAATCTTTGCGATTTCAACGGTTGAAACCTTCTAAGCACGATTAAAAAAACCGACAGAATAAGCGCAAGCTTAAATTATACCCGATCCAGCCGATTTTCCACGGTTCTGATGCCGAAGTGATGCGCCCATTCTGCGTGGATTTCCCGGGAGAACCTGCTATAATTTCACCCGTGAGTTTCCAGGTCGCCGGTCATCAGACAGAGCATTACCGCATCAGCACGCCCATCTACGAGGGGCCGCTGGATCTGCTGCTTGAATTGATCGAGCACGCCGAGCTCGACATCACCACCCTGGCACTCGCCCAGGTGACCGACCAGTATCTTGCCTACCTCAAGCACCTTGAAGATCGAGATCCGGCTGAAGTGTCGGCTTTCCTGGTGATCGCATCGCGCCTGTTGCAGATCAAATCCGCCGCGCTGTTGCCACGCCCCTCCATCGATGCGCCTGCCCAGGATGAGGAAGATCCCGGTGAAGCCCTGGCTCGCCAGTTAATCATTTACAAGCGATTCAAAGAGCTGGCCGGCGTGATCGCTGAGCGAGAAGCGCGTGGCCTGCGCACCTATTTGCGTGTCGCCCCGCCTGAAATCAAGGTGGAAGCCAGGCTCGACCTGACCGGCGTGACGGTGCGCGACCTGGTCCTCGCCGCCCGATCGATCTTGCTCAGCCAGCCCGATTTACCTGCGTTGAGCCGTGTGGTTTCGCGACCGCGTGTCACCATCCGCGAAAAGATCACCAGCATCCTTCAATCGATCCGGCGCATCGGTCAGACCACTTTCCGCGCCCTGATCCGCAGCGAGAGCGACCGGGTTGAGCTGATCGTGACGTTCCTGGCGATGCTCGAATTAATTAAACGGCGGATCGTGGTGGCAACCCAACCCGCTTTATTTGGCGACATCGAATTATCGCCGACCGACGAGCTGCTGGAAGACGAAAATGAGGTCGAGATTGAATTCATCGACTGATCGTACCTGCTCAGGCTAATTGATAAGCGCGCAAGATTAGAGGCCTTTTTTACTGACACGGCCGAGTCGTTAGCATTAAAAAAAAACAGCGGGCAATTTAACCTGGCCCGCTGTTTACTGTCATTCAGAACTGCTACTCTGTCACATGTAATTTGATAGGTTATTTTGTGAGCAAAGCCCCCAAAATAACCCATCAAAATCAGTCTGACTGACTACTACTTACTCGATTATGTCTCAATTTTTCTGTAAAATGTGGGGTCAAGCCCACATTTTACAGAAAATTATATAAACAACCACTTACTCTTCTTCGTCTTCGAATAGCTCGTAGGGCAGCCGGTTAGCGACCCACACCGCCATCAGGCGAATATGATCGCTCTCCTCAGGGATGCCTGGATACATCTCCGCATAGGCCTGGTCGAGGACCTCGTAGGTTTCCGCCTTCGGCCATTGGGTCATAAAGCCGGGCAGCTTGCTGCGGTCGGCTTCAGCGGGAAGAACTTGCTCCCATTGGCGAGTTTTCAGCATCTCATAAATGCGCGTGCGCAACTCCGCGTGCAGCTCGGACCAGCCCTGCAAGACCTGCGCGGCGAACTCAGGACGGCGTTCGAAAGGTGTGATCGAGCCCTTGACCCGGATCGCCAACGGCGCGAGAGCGCTGTTGCGGAATCCTGCCACGCTGACGTGCTTGCGAATCAAGGAGTTCAACCTTCCCCGTTGCTCGCCCGGCAGCTTCTCGATATCCTTCAGCACCGCCTGGATCACGCTCAGGCGGAAATCATCGTTCATAAACTCATTAATAGCATGGAATGGGAGGTAGCGAATCTGGTTATCGTCCATGACGACCGATTATAAACCAACCTCTAGCGTTCTTCCAAGACCCGGTCGCTCATTTCATCCAGCCTCTGCACCTCATCTTCTGTCAGCCGCCAGTGGAGCGCGCCGGCATTTTGCTCCGCCTGGGCGAGTGTCTTCACCCCCGGAATAGGAATCGCGCCTTTGCACATCACCCAATTGAGCGCTACCTGGGCGGGGGTCTTTGCAGCGTGATCTGTGCCGATGTGTTTCATCAAAGTCAGCAGCGGCTGGATCCGCTCGAGAAAACGCCTGCCGTATCTCCCACCGCGAATTCCGGGTGGAGGGTTATCCGGGGTGTATTTACCGGTCAAAACGCCCATCAACAAGGGGCTGTAAGCGATCAGCCTGACGTTCAGTTCGGCACACAGGGCAAGCAACCCGTTCTTTTCCACTTTACGGTTGAGCAGGCTGTATTCCATCTGGTTTGACGCCAGGCCAATCCCCTCTCGCAGGAGTTGCGCATACGCTCGCTGCATCTGGTCTGCCTCGTAGTTGGATACGCCCACCGAACGAGTCAGGCCGGCTTGAACGGCCTCTGCCATGGCATCCATCCAGGTCTCGATATTAACCGGCGGCATAGGCCAGTGAATCTGGTACAGGTCGACTGAGGTCAGTCCCAGCCTGCGCAACGAGCCGCGCAGCGCATCCACCAACGCCTTGCGAGATAAACGCCATGGAAACGGCATGAATTTGGTCGCAACTTTCACCGGTCGTTCGGTCGCTTTGAGGAATTGCCCAACGATCTGCTCAGATTGCCCTTGACCATACGTTTCAGCCGTATCGATGAGCTGCAAACCCGCCGATAGCGAGTACTCAAAAGCCGCACGCAAATCTCCCAGCGTGTAATTTCGGCCATATCCCCAGAACAGACGGTCACCCCACGCCCACGCCCCCACCCCCATCTCGATGCCTTCGAAGAGTGATTCTTGGGCCGGTATCTGCTCGCTCATGCCACCTCCGTTCCTGCCTATATTGTACATGCAGAATCCATACCGTTAATGCACAAAAGAATTTACCTCGGGGAGCAATATTGGCAAGACCCAAGGCAACTTTTCCGTATTGACCGCGTATATGATGATGTAAAGAAAAAAATGGAAAGGAAATTTATCATGAAACCTCGTCTGTTGATTGGATTGGTTGTTTTTGCCCTCATCGCCACCACGGCATGCAATTTTAGCATCAATGTTGGCGGTAACCGGGTGCGCGGCTCCGGCAACGTGATCACCGAAGAACGCAAAGTGTCTGGGTTTGACAAAGTTCTGCTCAGCGGCGCCGGTGAGCTCAATATCGAACAGGGAAATACCGAGGCGCTCACCGTGGAGGCTGACGATAACCTGATGCAATACATCTCCACCGAAGTAGTCAACGGTCGCCTCGAGCTGCGCTTGAAGCCGAACGTCAACCTGTTCTTCTCCGATAAGATCATTTACCATCTGACCGTCAAGGACTTGAGCGAAGTGCAGATTTCCGGCTCGGGCAAGGTGATGGCTGAAAAACTGGAAGTCACAGACCTCGAAATTGGCACCTCTGGCTCGGGAAAGTTCGAGATCGATGACCTTCAGGCACGCAGCCTCACTGCGAACACCAGCGGCTCCGGCGAGTTTATCGTGGTCGGAAAGGTGGATGAGATCTCGGTCGATATCAACGGGTCAGGTAAATTCAACTGCCCCGATCTCGAAGCTCAGAATGCCAACGTGCAGATCAGTGGCTCCGGCGAAGTGACCACCTGGGTGAAAGAAGAGCTGGACATCCGCATTAGCGGCAGCGGTTCGGTGCGCTATTATGGCAGCCCTGACACCAACCAGTCGATCTCTGGCTCCGGTAGCGTCAAGAAACTGGGCGACAAGTAAGATCTACAACCAAATCAAAACGGCGGTCGATGCTCGACCGCCGTTTTGGTTTATAGAAATTTTGTCCATCCACTGGTATAATGCCTGCATGCCCCCTATCGTCGCCATCGATATAGAGACCACCGGCCTGGATCCCACCAGCGATGCGATCATCGAGATCGGCGCGGTGCGTTTTAACGGTCACCGGGTCGAGGCAGAATGGTCGACGCTGATCAATCCCGGCCGCCCCATCTCGCAGTTCATCACCCAACTGACCGGCATCACCAACGATATGGTGCGCAACGCCCCGCCGGTTAAAGCCGTGGTCAGCGAGTTGGCCGATTTCGTGGGAGACACGCCGGTTTTAGGGCACAACGTCTCTTTCGATCTGGCTTTTCTAACCCGCCAGAACATCTTGCGCTTCAACGAGCCGATCGACACCTATGAATTGGCCGCTGTCCTGCTGCCGACGGCCAGCCGATATAACCTCGGCGCTTTGGGCCAGGCCCTGGGCATCCTGCTGCCGGCAACCCATCGCGCCCTCGATGATGCCCGAGTCACCCACGCCGTTTACCTGCAGTTGTTCGAGCTGGCTCACCAGCTTCCCATCGAATTGATCGCCGAATTTGTGCGGAAGAGCGAGCCATTCGATTGGGGAGCCGCATCGACTTTCCGTGAAGTGCTGCGCTCCTTAGCGCGTAAGCCGGTCCAGGCCAAGAAAGCCCGCGACCACGGCGACCTGGGCGCGTTGTTCAACTTGCACCCAGAAGCGCCTTTACCGCCGGTGATGCCGGTGGATAACCCCATCCCCCTGGACACCGACGAGGTCGCCGCCCTGCTCGAATATGGCGGGCCGTTTGCCGACTACTTCCCAACCTACGAATACCGCCAGCAGCAGGTCGAGATGCTGCGCTCGGTGGCCAATTCGCTCTCCTATGGGCGGCATCTCATGGTGGAAGCGGGCACCGGCACCGGAAAATCGTACGCGTATCTGGTGCCCGCAGCGCTGTTCGCCATGCAGAACAACACCCGTGTGGTCATTTCAACCAATACGATCAACCTGCAAGACCAACTGATCAAGAAAGACATCCCCGACCTGCGCGATGCGCTTGGCATCGACCTGCGCGCCACGGTGTTGAAAGGTCGCAGCAATTACCTTTGCCCACGTCGCCTGGAAAGCCTGCGGCAACGCGGGCCGTCGAACGAAGATGAGATGCGCGTGCTGGCGAAAGTGATGACCTGGCTGCAATTCTCCGACAGCGGCGACCGAAACGAAATTAACCTGAACGGACCCGTCGAACGCGAAGTCTGGAGCCGGATTTCTGCAGAAGATGAGGGCTGCCGGGCAGAAGTTTGCATGGAGCGCACCGGTGGCGCATGCCCGTTCTATCGCGCCCGCCAGGCAGCCCAAAGCGCTCACTTGCTCATCGTCAACCATGCCTTGCTCCTCTCGGATGTTGCCACCGGCAACCGCGTCCTGCCGGAGTATAACTACCTGATCGTCGACGAGGCGCATCATCTCGAAGCGGCCACCACCAACGCGCTCAGCTTCCGCATCACCCAGTTCGATCTCGCCCGCCTGCTGCGCGAGATGGGCGGCCCTTCCACCGGTATCCTCAGCCGTTTGTTGCAGCAAGTGAGCCTTTTTTTGCGCCCTTCCGACCTGGCCGCCATGAACCAGGCCGTTGACCGGGCAGCCAACCTGATCTTCCGCCTGGAACACGCTTATATCGCCTTCTTCCGCTCGATCGAAGAATTTTTGGGTGAGCTGCGAGAAGGTAAACCGGTAGGCGCCTACGGACAGCAAGAGCGCATCCTCGAGTCCTCTCGCACCCTGCCCCCCTGGACGAACGTTGAGATCACCTGGGACGCCGCCCACGAGGCGACGGCCTTGCTGTCGAACCTGCTGGCAGAGCTGTACAAAACCTGCGGAGAGCTGCGCGAGGAAGCCGGGGAGGAGTTTGCCGACACCCTCGAAACGCTCGCCAACGTGTACCGCCGCCTGATGGAAGCGGACGCGAACATGCACAGCTTCGTCGCGCAGCCGCAACAAGGCTACATATATTGGGCTGAGATCAGCCCAAACAACAACCAGTTGGCGCTACAGATCGCCCCCCTGCATATCGGCCCATTGATGGAACAATTCGTCTGGCACGAAAAAGCCGGGGTTATTCTCACCTCGGCTACCCTCACCGCCAATGAAGGCTTCGATTACATTCGCAACCGCTTGAACGCCGACGAAGCCGATGAGCTGCAACTTGGGTCGCCCTTCGACTATGAAAACGCAGCCATGCTGTATGTTGCCAACGATATTCCCGAGCCTAACGATGCCAACGGCTTCCAGCGCTCGGTTGAGAATAGCCTGGTGCGCCTGGCGAAGGCCACCGGCGGGCGCATGCTGGCGCTCTTCACCTCCTACGCACAGTTGCGGCGCACCTCGCAGAATATCTCCGGCCCGCTCGCGGAAGCCGGCATCACGGTCTATGAGCAGGGTGAAGGCGCCTCCGCCAACACCTTGCTCGAAACATTTCGCGAGGCCGATAAAGCCGTCCTGTTGGGCACACGATCCTTTTGGGAGGGCGTTGATATTCCCGGAGAGGCGCTGTCGGTGCTGGTGATCGTCAAACTGCCCTTCGACGTGCCTTCTGATCCCATCATCGCCGCCCGTGCAGAGACTTTTGAAGATCCGTTCAATGAATACCACCTGCCCGAGGCCATCTTACGCTTTCGCCAGGGATTTGGACGATTGATCCGCACCCAATCGGACCGGGGCATCGTCGTCATCCTCGATAAACGCGTGCTGACCAAGCGGTACGGCCGCTCTTTTATTGAAGCTTTGCCTTCCTGCAAGCTGAAAATCGGCTCGCTCAACGACCTGCCCAACACCGCCGCGCGCTGGTTAAATCTTTAATCCCCCATCCACCAGCCAGCCTCTTCGGGGTGCTCACGCCGCTGGATCACTTCAACTTTTCCTTTTTCCAGCCACAAAACCGCCGGGCGCGGGGCGAGGTTGTAATTCGATGCCATGCTCAACTGGTAAGCGCCCGAGACAGGCACCACAAGGTGCTCGCCAGGCTCCACTTCGGGAAGCCAGGCTTCTTCGATCAACTCGTCTCCCGTCTCACAGAACTTGCCTACCACGCGCACTCGCTCGGTCATCGCAGCCGCAGGTCTCTCTGCGATCAGGCAGGTGTACCTGGCCTGGTATAATGCCGTGCGAGGGTTGTCCGCCAACCCGCCGTCAACCGCGACGATCGAGCTGCCATCCGCCGCCTTTTTCGACCAGCCGGCCGTGTACACAGCCAGGCCGGCCCGGGCGGCAATCCAGCGCCCGGACTCGATCACCAGCTTTGGCAACCGCCAGTTCCTACGTGAATATTCCTCACGCACCACTGTCGCGATCCCTTGAATCCACACTTGCGGGTCGACTTTATCGTCTTCGACCGAGTAGGGCACGCCCCACCCACCGCCCGGGCAGATTTCACGCGGGGCGAGTCCATTTTGCTCCGCCACCTCCAGCAACATGCGCAATGCCGCCTGGTACGGCTCGACAGCAAATATCTGCGACCCAAGGTGCACATGCAGTCCGTTCAGGTGCAGAGCGCGGTTCTCCATCACCTGGCGAATGGCCTGCACCGCTTCTCCGTTTTTTACCCCAAGCCCGAACTTGCTGTGGGACGTCGAAATCTTCAAGGCAGGATGCGTGTCCACCTCGACCACGGGAGCCAGGCGCAGCCAGATTTGCACGCGCTTGCTCCTCTCCGAGGCGAGCTGCTCCAGGAAAGTCAACTCAGCCAGGTTATCGACGACGATCGCCTGAATGGCTTCGTCGACGGCCTCGGCCAGCTCATCCGGGCTTTTGTTATTGCCGTGAAAGTGGATTTTTCCGGGTCGAAAACCGGCGCGAGCGGCCATCTTCATCTCACCCGAACTGGCAACCTCCACCCCCAGACCCAACTGCGACAGTTTCCGGGCGAATCCCAATGAGAAGTAGGCTTTCGCAGCGTATGAAACCTCGCTGCTGCCCGGGTAATGCTCATCCAACAGGTTTTTTAGCCGCTCGATATGGCCCCGGATGGTCGGGCCATCGTAAAGGTACAAGGGCGTGCCAAATTTTTCCGCCAGGCCCGGTATCGGGTGACCTGAGATGGTTAGCCAGCCATTCTCATCTCGACCCGTTGATATCGGAAACAGATCACTGGGATGTGCCATTAAACTGCCTCGGAAAAATCGGCTTACTGGCTGCTTAAGGGATCCATCGCCCCGCTTTCGGGCAACGAACCCGCCAGGTGGTATTCGCTCGGACTCTCGCTCTCGCTGAATGCGCTGATCACGATGACTGCGTTGACCACCGCCGAGCCCGCATTGCGCCAGCGGTGCGCCAGTTGCGCGGTGAACAACAGGCTGTCGCCTGCTTCCAGCAGATATTGCTTGCCATCCACCTCGTACTCAAGCGCGCCACGCAGGCAAAAGACCATCTCGCTGCCCGAATGCAGTAGATGCCCAGGGCCACTGCTGCCACCACTTTCGAGGGTGATCAGGAATGCTTCCACCCGACCTGAAAAATTCTCGCCTCCCAGCCCCTCGATTAACCCGCGCAAGAACGGCATCCGCGACCGCTCGGACGCTTTCCGGTAAACGATATTTTCCTTGATTTTTTCGCGCCGGAAGAAAGCGGTGATCGGCACCTGTAGGGCAATCGCCAGCTTGTTCAGCGTGCTCACCGAGGGTGAGGTCAGCCCTCGCTCGATCATGCTCAAAGCATTGGCTGAAAGTCCCGATCTTCGCGCCAGCGCGCGCATCGACACCTTGCGTTCCTCGCGCAACAGGCGCAGACTCTGCCCGACATCCATTGATTCCGCGTCCTTACCGAAAGGGTCCATGCCCACCTCCACCGATGTTTTTTTATTATAGTACCCTGCGAGAAAATTGTCGCCTGGCTGCGAACAATATCTCAGAGGAATCAGGGCAAGGCGATCAAGCAAGAGCCATTTTCTACCATCAACAGGGCAGCCACGTTCAGAGATTCGCCCCCCATATAAAAGAGAAGCAGGCCAGGTGTGCCTGCTTCTCTTCACCGGTCAACCACCGCTGTCAGGATAAACCCAGGATTCGCTCCGTATCCAGATCGATGTCGATATCAAAGAACGCCGGCCGGGTAGGAAGGCCGGGCATGGTGGTCATGGTGCCGATCAGGGGGAAGAGGAAACCTCCCCCTACGGACGCTCGAATTTCACGAACCGGCAGTCGGAAACCCCTGGGCACGCCTTTCAGATTGGCGTCATGGCTCAGGCTCAAGTGGGTTTTTGCCATGCAGATCGGTAGTCCGTCAAAACCCAGGCGGGTATACTCGGCAATTTGCTCCTCGGCATCCGGTGAGTAGTCCACGCCATCGGCCCCATACACTTCGGTGGCAATCGTCTCAATCTTTTGCTTGATGGTTGCATCGAGCGGATAGAGGAAGTGAAAATTGCGCGGCTTCTCAGCGGCTTTCACCACTGCCTGAGCCAGCTCCACCGCACCTGCCCCACCCTGGGAGAAGTGCTCCGCGACCACCGCATCTTCTGCGCCACCTTGTTCAACCGAAACCTTGCGTATCAAGGCAAGTTCGGCGGGGGTGTCGGTGGCAAAACGATTGATTGCCACCACCACCGGAATGCCAAATTTGCGAGCAATTTGGATGTGGTGCAGCAGGTTATCCAGGCCGGCCTGCAACAATTCCAGGTTTTCGTCGGTATATGCAGAGTCCAGTTGCTTCCCAGCCACCACCTTCGGACCACCGCCGTGCATTTTCAAAGCCCGCACGGTGGCGACCAGAACCACCACGCTGGGCAACAATCCGGAATAGCGGCATTTGATATCGAAGAATTTTTCCATCCCGATATCCGCGCCAAACCCAGACTCGGTCACCACGAAATCGGCCAGCTTGAGGGCAATGCGATCCGCGATGATGGAGCTGTTGCCGTGCGCAATGTTGGCAAACGGGCCGGCATGCACGAAGACAGGGGTGCCTTCGACCGTCTGCATCAGGTTGGGCTTGATGGTATCTTTCATCAGGACGGCCAGGGCACCCGCGATCCCAAGGTCCTCGGCCGTAATGGGTTCTCTCTCGTGTCTGCTGAGACCGATGACTATTTTCCCCATCCGCTCGCGCATATCGCGCAGGCTGGTGGTCAAGGCCAAAATCGCCATCAACTCCGAGGCCACGGTGATATCGAAACCCGTTTCCCGCTCGAAACCTTCTTCTTGTTTGCCTTTTCCAATCGTGATCTGGCGCAGGAACCGGTCGGAAGTGTCGATCACCCTCCGCCAGGTGATCGTGTCGGGGTCGATATCCAGCCGCACCAGCCGCGACCGTTCTTCGGCGGTTAGCTCATCCGGGTCAGTCTTGGAGATTCCCAGCTTCCTTAAGCGTCCAACCATGCCCAATCCGAACCGCCGGCGCCCTTCTTTATCCGCAGGGCACAAGCGGTTGAAGAGCTGTTCGTCGGTTGCGCCCGCTTCGTGCAGAATGCGCGCGTCGATCGCTGCGGCCATCAGGTTATTGGCGGCGGTGATCGCATGGATGTCGCCGGTCAGGTGCAGGTTGAATTCCTCCATCGGGACCACCTGGCTGTAACCGCCGCCGGCTGCGCCGCCTTTGATGCCGAACGTGGGACCCTGGCTGGGTTGGCGAATGCAGGTGAAAACCCGGTATCCCAGGTGGGCTCCCAGCGCCTGGCTCAACCCCACCGTGGTGGTGGTTTTGCCCTCTCCCAACGGTGTGGGCGTGATGGCGGTGACGTCGATATATTGCCCGTCCGGCACGTCTTTCAGCCGCTCAAGCACCGATAACTTCACCTTGGCCTTATACGGTCCATACAGCTCGATTTCATCCTCCAGCAGACCAAGCTCTTCGGCCACCTCCTGGATCGGCTTCAGTTCGACCGACTGGGCAATATCGATATCTGCAGGAACCGGTGAAACGCAATTCAAGGGAAGGCGGCGAAACGGGCGCCGTGAAATTGGATTTCGATCTGCATTCATGCGCGGCTATTCCTTTCAACCCCATAACTGTTCTGAGGACTGTGTATTTTATTTTTCTATAAAATGTGGGGCAATACCCACATTTTTAGAAAGATGAAACACAATCGTTCTGCGCATCCTGGCGCGGCATATATCCGGCGATGTGCGCCATTTGTCTGACAATATTATAACCACTTTCATTCTGGTCAGGCAAAAGAAAAGAAGCGATTGTACCGAACAACCGCTTCCTGAAAGCCTGTAGGGCGGGTGGGACTCGAACCCACAAGACCTCGCGGCCGGTGGATTTTAAGTCCACTGCGTCTGCCAGTTCCGCCACCGCCCCAGGTGACCTAATTTTACCGCAAAGAGCGAAAATCACCTACCCCATTTTTCGACCCGGAGCCTGCAGAATAAGGAAAAACGGTTCATCAGCGAGCTTCGTACCAGCGGCTCAACCTCGCAACCGCATCCTGGTAATGAGCGCCGTCCGAAGGGAAATGGTTGATCTTTAACAGGCAGAAATCCATGATACGAACGATTCGTTGCCGGGTCATTCGCTTTCCTGGGGGTGAAGATCGCGCCATCAACAGGTATTCCACCTCCGGCATTCCAGGCCCGATCGGCGGGTAGCGAAACGAAACCGGAAATGTCCTGGCGCCGAATTTCTTGTAAAACGCGATTCTTCTTTCGGCGACCTGTCGTTGTGCTTTATCCGCAAGGTGTCGCGGCGCCTGGACCTCCCAGACCACCCAATCCACCCCTGGATGCCCATTCGCCTGGCCTTGCTCATCCAGCTTATCCAGGATTTTGAGCATCAACCATTGTCCAAGCCCTTGTCCGCGGGCAGTGGGGTCAATCGCGATATATTCCAGGTAAGCCAGGTTCTCGCGAACATCATAGAGGAAATAAGCCATTCCCAAGACCCGCTGGTCACAGGTCAGCGCCCAGAAAACCCGCTCGAAATCGTCCTTTTCGCCACGGAGGCTGGAAAGCATGCTTTCGAAAGGCACCCGGTCTTCATCGGGGAACGAGGCGACATACAACCGCTGGACTTGGGCAACCAGGTCGGCAGGCGCGCCTCCCAGTGAAACGAGCTGGTATTCCGCGCTCATGCCGCTCCTTTCTCTCCTTTTTTCCGGTTAAAGGTGAAAAACCAGGCCAGGGAGATCAATAAAACCCCTGAAAAGAAACCGATCAGGCCGGCCAATTTTAGCGTGGCGCCATCGAATATCCATCTGCCGCCCCAAATCCAGGGCAGGGTGATGACCTGCTGATCTTCGATGACCAGCAGGCTGGCGATCGACGAGACGATCTGAGAGATACCTAGAATTTGGATGATCAACACGACCAGGCCCTCTGCGCGGGATCGATTCTGTTCCTTGATCAGGTTGAGCTCCTCATAGAGGTGCTGGCTGAACTGGCGGAAACCGTCTTGTGTTTCGATCAGGGTCTCGACCAGGTTCTCGGCCTGGACCAAAGCTCCCGGCAGGCTGACTGCCTCAGCCGTTTTTTGCAGGATCGTGCGGTATTCATCGAAACGCGTCACCCGCGCCAGATGGTTCAAATTGCGAATATTCAGCACGCTCGCCTTCAACTGGTGCAGGCGCAGGCTGTGAATTTCCTGCATTTTTAACACCTGCTTGAGAGCCTTGATCAAACCTTGCTGGTCTTTTGAGGTGAAATCGTATTCCTGCATGGTTTTTTGAAGGCCTTTAATTTCACTGTCGAGGTCAAACAGAACTCCAGATGTCAAAGCAGAAAGGTTCAAACCAAACTCGATCAGGTCCAGGTAGGTGGTCAGCACCCAACCGGCCGTGCTGGGAGCATAGATAAAGGTATGGTCACCGCTGATGAAAAACAAATCGATGTTGGCCAGGCGGCTGTCGGCGACCGCCAGGTTGGACGAAACGTCGTATGACAGCTCCATCCACGGATCCAACGAGTCGTACGACTCTTGAAGCGAAGTAGAGATTGCGGCCAGTTCGCAGCCACTCACCCACCGGGCGGCCTCGCCGGGCAGGTGCATGCGCAGCGCCTGGATATACGTGTGGTACAGCCATGCCACACCATTTTGAGCGTCTTCTACGAGATTGCCAGTCTCCCCGGTATTGGGTTGTATTTTATTAAAGAAGGGCAATAACCTGTCCAGCAATGAGCGCGCAATATCTTGCAGGTTCTCGAATGGGTCGGGGGACAGCCATTCCACGGAAATTTGCATGCCAGGGCTTTGCTCGGGCCCGATAAAACGCAGCAGTTGAACCTGGTGGGTCTCCAACTTGCCGGGAATATTATCGATCTGGAAATAAACCGCGACCACGCCTGAGGTGTAGAACCTTGCCATTGGCGAAGCATGGAGGGATGTTGGAAAGACAGGCAAATCAATTTGGAAAACTGGAAAAGCCAGCTCCACGTAGTTAAAATTTTCTTCTCCCAGGCTCGACGCAAAAATGTCATTCAGAACCGACGGCGTAATGTGCAACACCGGCAGGTCGATCATTTGCTCGACGCGGAAGATCCGCTCGCTGAGCAGCACATCCCTCTCCACAGGTTCCTCAGTACACAAAGCATACAGAGAACGAGCAAAACTTGCCGGAAAATGCCTTCGAAAGGTCCACGAGACGCTGACATTTTCATAGCCGAGTAAATTCGCGGGGTTTGCCGAGAGCTCAAGGCGTTTTTGCAGCGAGCGGCGAAAAGCCAGGATTTCCTGGGCGTCAGCCGGGTCTCCCAACTGGAGCAAGTCTTCGATTCCGGCGTCGATCCGTCCCAGCAATTTTCTCGCCTGGCTGCCGGCATTCTTCTTGCGCTCAATAACAGCCTGAAAACCTGCCAGGTAATCACGCTGGCACTCCGCGTAGAGGTATCCCGACCGACCCAATTTCACAACCAAATCGATCCAGCGCGACCGTTCGGCGTCATCGCCTCTGTCCGTTTCCATCGCCAACCGGCCCTTTTCCTCGCCCAACCGGTAAGCCCGGCTTGCCAGCTCCAACGTTCGGCAGGCGGCAGGTAAATCGTAAATCATCCACTGCTGTTCCGACCTGACCATCTCAAGCTCACCCCTGGCAATGCAAATCATCGCCGGCAGCAATTCATAGGATGGCCCCTTCTCGAGCTGTTCCACAACATGCTCAAAGGCATCCAAGGAGGCAGAATAATCCCAGGAGCGATACCAGAAGGCGATCGTGCCGGCGTAGCCGGCTGCCCAATCAAAATATGCCCGCCTTTCCCCTGCCGGCAAAGCCAGGCTGACTTTCTCTGCCAGGTGACTTGCCTCCGGGAATTTGCTTTCCCAGATCAGGTTTGCCACCGGCGTCGCGCAATCTTCGGGCAGGTAGACGGGCCGCGCAACCGGGATTTCATCTGCAGAGGTTTGTGGTTTTTTCCTGGCAAATAAGCGCTTCATACGATTGGAAATCCTGCTTTCACCCAACGATCTGGATCGAGTTCTAAATAATCGCGGGCGCTCAAAACCATCGCCAGCGCGCGCTCCCGTAATTTCGCACAGTCCGACGGAGGTGCATTCAAATCGGATTGCGCTTCCCCCGGTAACCGGCTCCAGGCCCGGCAGGCGCCTCCACACAGGTAGCGCAGCGCGCATTGATGGCAAACCGGATTGCTATCTACCGTTGAATCCATTAAACCCTTGAATGCGCTCCCGGTCACAACCTGGATCACCCCCCCCATATCCAACACATTGCCCAACTTCCAGGCAGCCCCATGCCATGCATAGCATGGATACGCCGATCCGTCCGGCTCAACATACAGGTTCTGCCCGATCCCGCATGAAGCGGCGGGCAGAAATCCATAAGCCAGGCGTTCTTCCGGCCGAAGGTGCGCCCACACTGCCTGGACTTCCAGATCGGGCAGCGTGCGGGCAGCCCTGCCCAACGGAAGGATGGGGCGCATGCGCACCCGGCGGATACCGAGCTCGTCTGCCAGGCGGCGGACCTGTTGCCCTGGCGCGCCTTGCGCCTGAGCGATGGGCAAGACCGCGGCGAGGGAAATCTCGGCGCTTCCCCCGATCTCGACCAAGCGTTGCAGTCGCTCTACCACTCGATCGTAGCTTCCAGCGCCGCGCCGCGCGTCGTGCGTGGTCCGGTCTCCATCCAGGCTCACCACCACCTCGTCCGTGGCGGAGGCCACCCAGGAAAGGAGCTCGCCGTCCAATGCCGGATCGGGATGACCGTACAGGCTGGTGCGCAGCACGGTGCGCAGCGGTCTGAACCTATCCCGCAATCGGGCAAGCTCAGCCAACATGCCGGGAGCATCGGGATGAGCCAGCGGCTCTCCGCCGGTGATCACCAGGTGCCTGAAGCCCAGGTGCGCTGTTTCCCCGGCAAGGAGCTCCAGGTGATCTGGCGGGAATGCCCCATTGCGACTGCGACCGCTCTCCGCATAACAATGCGAACAACCAGATGGGCAGGTCAAAGTGACGTGCAGGTACAGGTTGTTCCGCAACGTCCTTCGAGTCGTCAACCGTTCGTGCAGGCCGCGGAGTGCCTGGCGGGTGAGCTCCGTGTCACCTGCCAGGCCAAGGGTTGACAGGCGGTTCGCGGCATCCTCCGCTGTTCCTGAAATCGCCAGCGCCACCACGGCCACCGCCTGGCGCGCGTTCTGCCCGATTTCGAAGGGATGCGGGCGATTGCTCATTAATTCCAGCACCCGACCCTTCTGCAACAGGCTCCGTCTCTCGTCCGGGGCATCGATCACCTGCGCCAGGTTTGCTTCGCTGAAGAACTCGGTGGTCGCAAGGTCGGTGATTCGCCGCATGAGCGCCTGGTATGCCTTGCAGTAAGGGTCGCGCAGGTCATCGCCAAACACCGTCGCCTGGCGGTTTGCCAGCACATTATATGGGCAACCACCCCGGCACACATCCAGAAATTCGCAGCCTTCACAAGCCCGGTCAATCTGTTGTTGGCGCATGGCAAAAGCGCCCCAGGCCGCCGACTGGCTCAAGGTCGCATACGCGTCAACCACCCCGCCCAACCGGAACGGCTCGCTACCCGCGAACCGCTGGCAAGGATACACGCTTCCATCCGGCCCTACCGCCAGGTACCCGCCCAAACAATCGCCAAAGGTGCACATGCCACCCTTGCCCCTCGATACAGAACGGATCACTGCATCCAGGCTGGAAATGCGCACCCGTTTCAGGTTCTCCAGGTAAAAATCCAGCAAGGCACACATCAAATGCCCGTATCCCTCGCTGGTTAGCACCCAGGGTTGGGCGGCAGCCTGCCCCAAGACGGGCAGCGCGGCGTGTGTGGAAAAACTTAGCCCCTCTGCAATAAAAAATTCGGCTACTTCGCGCCAGCGCGGCGCGGATTGGGCGGTGAAGGTGGCGATGCAGCCCACTGGTATACCCCTGGCCCGCGCCCGATCGATGGCGCTCATCGTGCGCTGAAAATAGCCTTTCCCTCGCTGCGCATCGTTGATTGCCTCCGGGCCGTCCAGGCTGGTCCCGATCGACACAGGATAAGCGCTGAACAAATCCAGGTATTCATCATCCAGGCCCCACAGGTTGCTCTGCAGAGTGAACCGCACTGGGCGCCCACTCCAGGCTGCGCTCAGTAAGGGCAAAGCGGCCTGAAAAAATTTCTTGCCGGCGGTCAACGGTTCGCCGCCATGAAAAGTCAGCTCAAGCGGTTCCGGGCTGGCCTGGCTGGAAATCCAGGCAGCCACCTGCCGGAGGGTGCGCTGGTCCATGCGCAGCCCGCCCTGGTGCGGGCCAAAACAGTAGGCACAGGTCGCCGGGCAGGCCAGCGAAGGGACCAGCAAGATGTGGCGAGTCATATCTTTACCATTATACGGGTCGTTGCCAAAATGGATTCTTGCAAACAATTTGCAAATTTTACCGGGGCTGGGGCACCCACAAGGAACTTTTTTATCCTTGAATCGTCATATCTACAAAGTGGCATCGGACGCAAGTTCCGCTTGCCACCGACCAGAAAGGATCGGGATTGCACAATGCTTCGGAAAACAGCCATCTTACTTGTAATTGCCCTCTCTCTCATTCTATCGGCTTGCAATATGCCGGTATCACCCACTCCTAACCCGGCAAACCTGGTGGAGACTCTGGCCGCCCAGACTCTGCAGGCCATGATGACCCAAGTCTCAGCGTCGACTCCCACGCCGGGCGGCTCGCTTGCCACGGCTACCCAGCAGGTGCTTCAGCCCAGCTCGACTCCCGCGCCGACCAATACGCAGGTGGTCCTGCCGACCAACACCCAGGTGCCCATTCCGTGCGATGCAGCCGCCTTCGTCAGCGACATCAGCATCCCAGACGGCACGCTGGTCTCCGCCAATCAGCGCTTCACCAAGACCTGGCGCCTGAAGAACATCGGTTCCTGCACCTGGACACGCGACTACGCGCTCGCCTTTGTGGATGGGAATGCGATGGGCGCGTCCGCCGTCGTTTACCTGACCGGCGTCGTCAGCCCGAACCAGACCGTTGACATTTCACTCGACCTGACCGCACCCAGCCAGCCCGGCTCATACCGCGGAAATTGGAAACTGCGCAATCCGCAAGGTGTCGTGTTCGGCACCGGGGCCGGGAATTTCCCCTTCTACGTCGACATCCGCGTCGGTGTGCCCGCCGGAAACGACGGGAGCAGCTACAACTTCGTTTACAACGTGTGCCAGGCCGAGTGGAGCAGCGGGGCGGGAGCACTCTCCTGCCTTGGCACCGACGGCGACAACCGCGGTTTCGTGCTGTACCAGGACCGCCCTCGCCTTGAGAACGGAAATGTGGAAGATGAACCCGCGTTGTTGACCTATCCTCAGGCGATCAACGACGGCGTCATCCGGGGAAAATACCCGGCCTACACCGTGAAGACCGGCGATCGCTTCCGCGCCATTGTTGGATGCGAATACGACGCCCGAAACTGCAACGTGCGCTTCCAACTCGATTACCAGATCGATAACGGCTCGATCCAGACGCTAGGATACTGGGACGAAAAGTACGAAGGCGGCTTTACCAACATCAACCTCGACTTGAATCCGCTGGCCGGGAAATCGGTGCGCTTTATCCTCACCGTGCTTGCCAACGGCTCATCCAGCGGTGACCGGGCGCAGTGGCTCATGCCACGGATTGTGAACGTCCCACCGACGGCCACGCCGACGGCAACCGCCACGTCGACGCCGACTCCAACCGCCACCACCGACCCGGCAACCGAGCCCGGCTCGTCAACCACCCAGTGAGGTTCCATAACCACCCGAGGGTTGGGACAAAATCCCAACCCTCTTTTTATGCCTTCACGTGAGATACGAAGCTTTTCCTCCGAAGACGGGGTAGGTATCTTTAGCCAGGCCTTGTACCACGTTGTATAATATGGATAAATTTTGGAGGAATATGTCCGCACAGTACACAGGGCGCGTGACCTATGCCAATGGCATCGCCGCACCGGGTATCCGGGTGCGTTTGTTTGACCGGGATACGCCCGGTAGCGATGACGACCTGACCATCACCGAAGGCTTCAGCGATGCGCAGGGTTTTTTCCGCGTCGAGTACGATCCATCCCGCGCGCAAGATAGCCAGATCGTCACGCGCACCGTCCCGGCCAATCCACCTTTCGATTGGACACCGGTGGAGCGTTCTTTCCATGAGTTGGATCCTACTGACGACTTCCATCCTTACCTTCGTTTTTTGTATACACACAACGGACAATCTACCAGCGGCTCCGCCAACCTGAAGCCGGCGAATGCTGAATATCGCTTACCACCGGTGTTAGAGAAAGCCTTTGTTCCATCCCAACATGGATTTCAGTTCATCAACAGTTTTAGCGGCTTATTCCTTCCCTTTTCGCTGCCTTTCCTGTCTGGCCTGGGCAATCCTTCGTCTGTGTACGGGCTTTGTGGCGGAATGTCCGCCGCTGCGCTCGATCTGTTTCTGGCAAACCGCGCCGTCCCTGCAATCAACCAGGTGCCAAAAAACGGCACGCCCATCCAGCGATACCTGTATAAACGCCAACTCGATTCCTTTGGCCGTTTGGGAGAAGTCGTCATGCGCTTCATCGAGTGGATGGGGCTGCCCGATGGTACCCCACAGGGCACGCAGAAACGCACCCAGACCGAATTTGAGAAAATTCGCCTGCGCCTGAACCGGTTCACCCCCGCGCCGATCGGGCTGGTGTACGTCAAATGGACGGATACCAACCAGGTATGGCAAAACCACCAGGTGTTGGCGCTCGGTTATACGCGCGATGCGCAGAATCACATCCAGATGCGCATCTACGACCCCAATTACCCGTTACGCGACGATGTCTGGATCGACGCGGAGCGGGTGCCAGTCGGGGGAGATGAATTCGGCTTGCGCTGCCAGCAGCGCATCGGCAATACGACCAAAAAACTGTACGGCTTTTTTGCCATGCCCTATGGCGCCGTGATCCCACCAGAAGATCTCTCGGCTTGAGCGGCAGCCGCCTGCGGCGCAGGTGCTCGTTTAATTTAAGCACCCATCCGGCGATCAAACACCATAAATGGCTATACGCATCTCGTTGACAACGATGTGCCGCGTACCTTTACAGCAACATGCGAATACCCAGCCCGATCACGATCAGGTTGCCGGCCAGGCTGGTCGCCAGCCGCATCCCCGGTGAAAAATGCCGGTGCCCCAACGCCCCCACCCCCGCCAACAGGCTTTGCCAGGATAAGGAAGCCAGTCCGGCGCCGGCGACAAACAGACCGCGCGCGCTCCAGCCAGGCAGCGCTGCGCTGCTGCCCAGGATCAGGGCACTAAAATATGC
Organism: Anaerolinea sp.; assembly: GCA_029975965.1. The sequence continues at coordinate 38,721 of JARKOV010000015.1, forward strand.
GATCGTGAGCGGGTTGAGCAAGGTCAGGCCCACAAACTGAAAGTAAATACGCAGCAGCGACGTGGCTTCTGGTTGACCAAGCGGTTGAGTGGTAAGGGGATTGTTCCTGCCCGCTCGTACCGTGCGGTAAAGGCCCCAACTCCCTAACCCAACCAGCACAAGCCCGCTGACCAGGCGGAGCTGTGTGGCAAAAGGCTGCAACGCCAACGCCAGCGCCTGCCCGGTCAGCGCCGCCGCCAATGCATAGATCAGGTCGGCTGTCGCCGCGCCCGCCCCGGCTGCAAATCCTGCTGGAAAGCCCCGCCGCAACCCCGCCTCGATGATCAACACTGCGATAGCGCCGACCGGTACGGCGATTCCGTAACCTGCAAGTAGCCCAGACACGAATGGATTCATCCCGTAATTGTAGTGATTAATGAAAATCGTGCCTATACTATAATGGAATGGGTTTCCAACAGTCATGCCACCGGTTATAAAAAAATATCGGACACTCAACCACTCTTCCATCAGGACGCCGTCATGCAACCAAACCCTCTTCTACGCCGCCTTGGTTTCACAGAACAAGATCGCGTCGCGATCATCCATGCCGATGATGTCGGCATGTGCCAGGCCAGCATCCAGGCTTTCGAGGAGCTGGACGCATTCGGCCTGGTCACCTGTGGGGCAGTCATGGTGCCCTGCCCATGGTTCCCACAGGCCGCCGACTATGCCCGCAGCCATCCGCAAACCGACCTCGGCTTGCACCTCACCCTGACCAGCGAATGGCCGCTTTATCGCTGGGGGCCGGTTTCGACGCGCGACCCGCGCAGCGGCTTAATGGACGAAGAAGGCTTCTTCCCACGCCGCACAGAGGATTTCCAGGCCAAAGCTAACCAGCGGGCCGCGATCGGTGAAATGGAAGCCCAGCTCCAGCGCGCCAGGCAATTTGGCATCCGGCTGAGCCACATCGACACCCACATGGGCACGGTGATCCACCCGAAATTTCTCCAGGCCTATGTCAGCCTCGCTCAAAAGAATCGCTTACCGGCGATGCTCCTGCGCATGGAAGAATCCGACCTGCTCAAAATGGGTCTCAACCAGCTCACCGCCAAGCTGGGCGCGCGCCTGATCCAACAGCTCGAGCAAAGCGGATTTCCGATGGCCGACGCCATCGTCCAGTTACCCCTCGACCAGCCCGACAACCGCCTGGAGATCGCAAAAAACGCCTTCGATACCCTGAAGCCAGGCGTCACCCACTTCATCATCCATCCGTCGGTGGACACCCCCGAGCTGCGGGCCATCACACCCGATTGGCGCGGGCGGGTAGCCGATTACCAGACTTTTCTACGGGAAGATCTCCGCGAATACGTTCGCCAGATTGGGGTCCAGGTGATCGGTTACCGGGCCATTCAGAACATTCTCTAAGGGGAGGGGACCATGGCGTTCACCGCAGTCAAGCTTACACGCAGTTACAAGGTTGTTTGGGGTGTCGCGGCGCTGGGCACCTCGATCATCTCCGGCATTTACGGGGCGCTGCTGCCCATTTTCTACCAGGATTACCTTGGCCTGACCGCTCGCTGGATCACGCTCGCTTCCTTGATTTACGCTATCTGGAATGCGATCAACGACCCGCTTTTCGGTTATGTAACCGACGCCACTCGCTCCCGCCATGGCAGGCGCATCCCATACATGCGCTATACGGCGCCTTTCCTGGCTCTCACTTTCGTCCTTGTCTGGTTGGCACCCCCCAAGGCCGATCAAAACACCCTTTTCATCTGGATGCTGGTGTCGATGCTGCTGTACGACACCTGCTACACGATCATTGGGCTGGTGTATTCGGCCTTATTGCCCGAGGTCTCCGAATCCGATGCGGAGCGCAACGACCTGCAGATCTCATCTTCCTTGTTCGGCCTACTCGGCACGCTGCTCGGTTTCATCATCCCCGAGATGTTCCGCCCCAAAGCCGGCACTTCGCCGTCTTTCTTTCCTCTTCAAGTATCGATGGTCGTGGTCGCCATCGTCGCCATGTTGCTGATCATCGCCACGACATTGAAAGTGAAAGAGCGGCCTGAATTCACCCGCATCGATGCGCCAATTCCATTGGGTAAAGCGCTCAAATTAACCTTCACCAGCCGGTCTTTCCTTGTCCTGGTGGCGGCCAATTTCATGTCGATCTTGATGCAATCGCTCCTGCTGGGCGCGATCTTTTACCTGGCCGATTACGTGCTCAAGATCAGCACCATGGTGTTGCTTGCCTGCCTGTTCATCCCCCTGATCATCGGCGTCCCGATCACCCGTTACATCCGGCGCTGGTTGGGCGTGGTGGGAGCGCAGCAACTGCTTTTGATCATCGCCGGCACCGGCTTGGTCCTGGTAGCCATCGTCCCTCCGGCTTTCATCCCGGTCTGCATGGCGCTGGCCGGGTTCGGATTGAGCGGTCCGCAGACCCTCAGCAACGTGCTCTTTGCCCAGGTTGCCGACGAAGATGAACTGCGCTCCGGTGTGCGGCGCGAGGGAGCATTCTTCGGCGTAAACGCGTTGATCACCAAGCCAGCCCAGTCGATTGCCCTGGCGTTGTTTCCAATCATTTTGGAAGCCTCTAACTTCGTCACCCGCGAGCAAAACAACGGTGTCCCCTTTCTCGACCAGCCCGCCGGCGCCATATTCGGCCTTAAGGCTCTCGGCGGGTTGATTCCAGGCATCGCCATGCTGATCGGAGCGCTCATCCTGGTCTGGTTCCCGCTCCGCGGAAAATATCTCGAATCGGTGCAGAGCCAGGTGTTGGCGTTGCATGCCAGGAAACGCGACCTGTTGAACCATGCGAACGAGCCGAACTAGGGATCAGTCAGACTGATTTTCGGGGTCGCATAGACTCCCGATCAGGACCCATGGAACGGGGCTGTCCATAAGCATGCCTGGACAGCTCCGTTTCATTTCCGATCTGGCATACTCCTTGCAAGCCATCACACTGTATCGAACCGGCGCCCAGGGAATCCTGTGGACTCAACCGGTATCCGTCGCCTTCAAGGGGGCAACTTGGCCATCCAAACCAACACACCAACCAACGAATACGAAGCCCTTGTGTATGACTGCCTGCGCATCATGGCCCGTTTCACCCAGGCAAGACGAGCCCACCTGCTTTTCCTGACCAACAATAGCAAATATCCCAAGGATCTGTACAGTTGGGCTGGGGATAGCCCCTCAAGCAGTGAGCCTTCAGCCGCTGTTCCTGCGCGCCTGGATTCGAAATGGTGGCTGCATACCTTGCGCGCCAATCCGGTGCTCAAAATCCAGCCGGTCAGCGCGTTGCCCGATGAAGTGGCTGCCGATCGTGACGCCCTGCTGGCCCGGGGGATCGAGAAATTGATATTGCTGCCGGTTTTCGACGGGAAACGACTGGTTGCCACCGTTTGCATCGATGACCCGCACCTGGTTCAAGATTTATCTGAGCCGCAGCGCGACCTGCTCCAGATCGCCGCCCAACTGGTGGTAAAAGTCTTGTTCGTCTCATACGATATGGCGATGTTGAAGCGTGAGCGCGCGCAACTCGTCTATCAGAACCTGCACGATGACGATACCGGCCTGCCCAACAACACGCTGTTCATCGAGCGGGTGAAAACTGCTTTCGAGCGCAATGACCGACTGTTTGCCGTTTTGTTAGTGGATTTCGATTACTACCAGCTCATCCATGAGCGCTTCGGACTGGAGGCTGGAAAGGGCCTGGTTCTGGCCGCCGTGAACGTGCTGCGCTCGAACCTGCGAACCACCGACATGATCGCCCGTATCGACGAAAACCAGTTCGGGATTCTGATCGAGGGGTTGCACGAAAGCGGCATAGCAGAGACGGTCGCCATGCGCATCCTGGAGCAGCTCAAAGAGCCCTTTGAAATAGAAGGGCAGCGGGTCAACATCTCTGCCAGCATCGGCATCGCCATGCGCAACGGTCACCAACGCACCCCTGAACTGGTGTTGCAGGAAGCAGGGATCGCCCTGTTGCAGGCTCACCAATCGGGTCGCAACCAATATCTGCTGTTCAACCTGGCCATGCGCGACCACTTGATCCAACGCATGGAGATGGAGAGCGACCTGCGCGGCTCGCTCGATTATCATCAACTCGTCCTGCATTACCAGCCGATCAGCGAGCTCGCCACAGGGCGGTTGATCGGGTTCGAGGCGCTGGTGCGCTGGATGCACCCAACTCGCGGCTTGATCTGGCCCTCCGATTTTATCGCCCTCTCAGAAGAAACCGGCCTGATTGTCCCCCTCGGTCAATGGGTGCTCCACGAAGCCTGCCGCCAGATGTGCATCTGGCAGCGCCGCTTCCCCATCGATCCGCCCCTCACCATCAGCGTCAATATCAGTCCGCGGCAGCTCGAACAGCTCGATTTCACCCGGCAGGTCGCTAGAATACTGCAGGAGACCGGACTGCCCCCCACCTCCTTGCGGCTCGAAATCACCGAAAGCACCCTGATTCACCGCACACCGGCGGCGGTGAGCGCGTTGAACGAGTTGCGCAACCTGGGGGTGCAACTGTATATCGACGATTTCGGCACGGGGTACTCGTCGCTGGGCTATCTCCACAGCCTACCAATCGATGCGATCAAGATCGACCGCACCTTCGTCAGCAGCCTGGGTCAGGCGAAAAGCAGCACCGGGGTGGTGCAGGCGATCATCCAGCTTGCCCGCGAATTGAACATCGAAGTGGTCGCCGAAGGCGTGGAGACCAGCGAACAGCACAGTGAATTGAGACGCATGCACTGCAACTTCATGCAAGGGTTCTTCATCTCAGAGCCGCTGGAGCCGGGGCGGGTCGAGGGGTTCATCACCACCGGGAAAGGCTCGCCCGGTCTGCCATACTCGCAGCCATACGGATAATGCCGGCGAATCCGCTATAATGCGTTTATGCGCATCCAACGGGCTGCCCTCGCCACCTGCGCCGATTGTACCGGGCTGGCGGTCGTGATCGATGTCTTGCGCGCCTTCACCACCGCCGGTTACCTCTTTGAAGCAGGCGTTCGCGAGATCGTCCTCACCGGAGAGGTGCAGGCGGCTTTCGCTTTGCGCTCCGCAATCCCCGGAAGCTGGATCTGCGGCGAAGTGGATGGCATCCAGGTCGAAGGGTTTGACATGGGCAACAGCCCCACCTGCCTGCCCCGCGAGGGGTTACGGGGACGAACGGTCATCCAGCGCACCACTGCCGGCACCCAGGGAGTTGTGCGCGCAGTACACGCCAGCCCGATTTTAACCGCCGCCATGACCAATGCGAACGCCACCGTGAGGTATATCCGCTCGCTCGACCCCGCACCCGAAACCGTCTCGTTGATCCAGACCGGCTTGTTTCCTGAAGAGGGTTGGGGCGATGAAGATGTCGCCTGCGCCGATGTGCTCGAAGCCCTTCTCACCGGAAAGCCGGTCGATTACCCGCAGGTTGCCATCCGGGTGCGCAATTCAAGGTCGGGACGGCATTACGACGGCACCCGCCCATCCTTCCCACCCAGCGATCTCGATTACGCCCTGCAGTTCGACCGCTTTCCCTTTGCCATGCTGGTGACTAAAAGGGACGGCCTGCATGTGCTGCGGACCGTCCCGGTGTAACCGTCGTTTTTATCTGGCTTAATCGGCCACGGCTTCTGCTTTTTCGGCAAACGGGTCGTAAGCCTCCTCCATCTGGTGCCGGAATTGGCGCGTGTACAGCGTGTAATATTTTCCGCGCAAGCGAAGCAGCTCGGCATGCGTGCCCATCTCCTCGACCTTGCCATCCTCGATGACCAGGATGCGGTCGGCGCGCTTGATGGTTGACAGGCGGTGGGCGATGACGAAACTGGTCGATTCCTTCATCAGGCTTTCCATACCGCGCTGGATCAACGCCTCGGTCAACGTATCCACCGAGCTGGTCGCCTCATCCATGACGAAGATCTCCGGCTTGGCCAGGATGGCGCGAGTCAGGCTGACCAACTGTTTTTGCCCGACCGACAGGTTGTTACCGCCTTCGCCGACCGGCTCATCGTAGCCTTTGGGAAAGTGCAAGATAAAATCGTGAGCGCCGGCCAGTTTAGCCGCCTCCTCGATTTCCGCATCGCTCGCGTCCAGGCGTCCGTAACGCAGGTTCTCGCGCACCGTCCCGGAGAACAGATGGGGTGTCTGGAGCACCACCCCGATGCGCGATTGGATGGCATGCAAGGAATAGCGGGTGTAATCTACCCCTCCGATGCGAATTTCGCCCTGCTTCGGCTCATAGAACCGGCACACCAGGTTCACAATCGTCGATTTGCCGCCCCCAGTCGGTCCGACCAGGGCGATTGTCTCGCCGCGATTGACTTTCAGGTTGAAATCAGTCAAAACCGGCACGTTATCTTCGTAATAGAAGGTCACATGGTCAAACTCGATGTCGCCTTTGATTGAGCCAGGGTCAAACGCCCCTTCGCGATTGGCCACGTCGGGGACCGCGTCGGTGAGCGAAAAAATGCGCTCAGCCGAGGCAATGGCGTGCTGCATTTCCGCGAAGATGCGCGCCATGTCTTGAATGGGCCACATCATGAAGGTGATGTAAGAGATAAACGCCTGGATGCCGCCAATCGTCAGCAACCCAAATTGGGCCTGCCAGCCGCCGTACCACGCGATCGCTCCGATGGCGACCGCCGAGATCAACTGCACGGATGGCAGGAACAGAGCGCTCAACCAGGCTGCGCGATACGCCGCTTTGTACATGTCGCGGGTCAAGACGGCGAACTCCTGGGCGTTTTCTTCTTCGCGCACCAGGGCTTTAACCACCCTCACCCCGGTGATGTTCTCGTTGTACTGACCGGTGATCTTGGAATTCATCTTGCGCACGTTGCGGAACTGCTTCAAAATGCGCTTGCGGAACTCGATTGCCACCACCACCAGCACCGGCACCATCACCAGCACGATCAACGCCAGCCGCCAGTTGATCGCCAGCATGAATCCCAGCGAGGTGAGCACGCTGGTCGCGGCCCAGGTCACATCCAGCAGACCCCAGGTGATCAGGTCAGACACCCGATCCGAGTCAGAGGTGACGCGTGACATGATCCAGCCCACCGGTGTGCGGCTGTAATAAGAGAGCGACAGGTCTTGCAGGTGGTTGAACATCATCTGGCGCAAGTCGTAACGAACGCGCTCGCCCAGCACGCCGACCGCATAGATGAAACCGAACACCCAGAACGCCTGCACCACGGTCATCCCACCGTAAATCGCCAGCAGCCGGTATAGCACCGGGAAATTCTGCGCCATGATCCCGTCGTCGATGATGTGCTTGGTGACGTAGGTGAACAGAGCGTCGAGTCCGGCGGTGATGGTGATCATCGTCAGGAACACCACCACGTACTTCCAGTGAGGACGCAACAATCCCAGGATGCGCTTGAAGGTCGTCCCGGTAAACTTGGTCTCGAACTCCTCTTCTTCAAAGTAATTAGGAGGCATTCGCTATTTCCTTTTCGAGCTCAGCTTCGATGCGTGTTTGAATGTCGTAAATCTGACGGTAAATTCCGTCTTGCGTGACCAGCTCGTCATGGGTTCCCCGCTGCACGATGCGACCCTTATCCATCACCAGGATCAAATCCGCCGCCATGATGCTTTGGATGCGATGCGCGATGATAAAGGTGGTGCGGTTTTCCATCAGCCGTTCCAGCGCTTCGCGGATTTCGGCCTCGGTCTCGGTGTCTACCGATGAGGTCGAATCGTCGAGGATGAGGATGCGCGGATTCTTCAACAAGGTACGCGCGATTGCCACGCGTTGTTTCTGACCGCCGGACAAAGTGACCCCTTTTTCACCGACCAGGGTGTCGTAGCCGTTCGGAAAGGTGAGAATCACGTCATGGATAGCCGCCGCTTTCGCCGCCGTTTCGATTTCCTCTTGTGGAACGTCGCGCCCCACCCCGTAGGTGATATTCTCTTTGATCGAGCGGGAGAACAGGAAAGGCTCCTGTTCGACGATGCCGATTTCTTTCCGCAGGAAACGGCGGGGGTAGCGTTTGAGGTCCACTCCATCCAGTAAAATACGCCCCTCGGTGCAGTCGAAAAAGCGCGGCAACAGGTTCACCAGCGACGTCTTACCGGAGCCGGTCGACCCAAGCAGAGCCACCGCCTGGCCCGGTCTGCAGGTGAAGGAGATGTCTTCCAGGACGTTGTCGCCATCTTCGTATTTAAAGCCCACCTTGTCGAAAACCATCTCCCCGCGAATATCGCTGGCGGGTATGTAATCGCCCTCATCCAGCGGCTCACGCTCCTGCTTGATGATATCGGTCACCCGACCAAAGGAAACCATCCCGGTCGAGGTCTGCACGATCAAGCGACCCAGGTTGCGCATTGGCCAGATGATCCACACGATCAGGCCCATGTAAGCCAGGAAGGTCCCCACGGTGATCTCACCGCGGATGGCCATCGTCGCGCCGACCAGGTAGCCGACCAGCACTTGCGCGCCGCACAGGATATCCGAAGCCGGCCAGAACAGGGAATGCATGCGCACCAGGCGCTTCCCGCGCTCATATTTCTCCTTGTTATCGCGGTCAAACTTGTTGATCTCATATTGCTGGCGGGCAAACGCCTTGACGACCCGCACACCCGACAGATTCTCCTGCAAGGTGGTGGTCAGAACCGCATCCTGTTCCTGGAATGCCTCGTACGCTTTCGAGACGCGCTTGAAGAAGAACGCAGAGGTGAGCACCACCAGGGGAATCACCACCACAGAAATTAAACCCAGCCGAGTGTTCAGTTGCAGAATCGCGATGAAATTGATCGTAAACAGCAACACGATCCGGCCGACCCCGATCGCCTGGTCGGCAAAGAAGCGGCGCACCGCATCCACGTCGGAGGTGCAGCGTTGAATTAATTCACCCGTCTGTGTTTTCCGGTGATAAGAAAATGGCAGGTGCTGGATATGGTCGAAAAGATAATTGCGCAGCCGCCGGGTCACGCCCTCGGCCGTTTGCGCAGCCAACCGTCCACTGAAAAAGCTGAATCCTCCTTCCACGGCGGCCAGGGCAACGAAGCCCAGCGCAATCAGAGGCAGGGGAAAAGGCCGCACGCCTTCTCCAAAATAGTTGTCCACGAAGAACCTGAGCAGCATATAGGTCAGCGTTTTTGCTCCGGCAGCGATACCCAGGCCGAGAGTGGCACCCAGGTAATGCCAGCGGAATCCGCTCATCATCCGCCACAGGCCCGCCAACCGGTTCGTAGAAACGGTTTTCTTCAGGTCATAACTCAACACTTGGGCTGAAACAGACAAAGGGACTCTCCTTATCTCTCAAAATGGTAGCCGGGGCGAGGCGCGCAACTTGTAATTATACACCCGATGGAAAACATTTTCTAGTACTTTATCGAAATCTAATCCTTTTTCCTTGCCAGTTCTTCCCCTTTCGTCTACAATAAGCCCGAATTCACAAGATACGGAAAATGAGCACTGACCCTTCAAGGTAGGAGAAACACATGATCAAATTAGTTTTGTTGCGCCATGGGCAGAGCACGTGGAATCTTGAAAATCGTTTCACCGGCTGGACCGATGTGGATCTTACCGAGCTGGGCGTGATGGAAGCTCACGAGGGCGGCCGGTTATTGCGCGAGGGCGGTTACGTGTTCGACATGGCTTTCACTTCCGTGCTTAAGCGCGCCATCCGCACCCTTTGGATTGCGCTCGACGAGCTTGACCAGATGTACATCCCGGTCGAGAACGCCTGGGAGCTCAATGAGCGCCATTACGGCGCGCTGCAGGGATTAAACAAAGCCGAGATGGCCGAAAAATATGGCCAGGAGCAGGTGCACCAGTGGCGCCGCAGTTACGACATCCCCCCGCCGCCGCTGGACATCAACGATGAGCGTCACCCGCGCTTCGATCCACGCTACGCCAAGGTAGATCCAGCCGTACTGCCAGCCTGCGAATCGCTCGAGCTGACCCTCAAACGCGTGCTGCCCTACTGGGAAGCCAGCATCGTCCCCCGCCTCAAGCGCGGTGAAAAGTTGCTCATTACAGCGCATGGCAACAGCTTGCGCGCCCTGGTGAAGCACCTCGACCATATTTCCAACGAGGAAATCGTCGAGTTGAACATCCCCACCGGCATCCCCTTGGTGTACGAATTGGACGAAGACCTCCGCCCGATCACCCATTATTACCTGGGCGATCCCGAAAAAGCCAAAGCCGCCGCCGAGGCCGTCGCCAAACAGGCGCAGAAGAAATAAGCTGGTAAAGTGGCCGGCAGACCACGCGGAGAAAGCCTGTGCGAGCACCTGCACAGGCTTTTTTCCTACATGGCGGAGTATCGGTCTAGGTTACCCTCTGTTGCGATCTATCAGGAGGAGGACGATCAGCAACACCTCGGCCGACTTGGCGGTAATGCTGGTTGCGTCCAGGTTGCCGTTCATGATCGCCCACATCACAATGGTCAACGCGGCATAACCCATCAACACCCAGCGAACGATCCCGCGGTAGGGTTGGATAATTTTCAACGGCAGCAAGTACAGGGCGGTCAGCCCCACGAATCCGGCTGCGTTGAGCAGAAATAAAACGTCCCCGAATCGCAAGCCAAGGAAAAGGTGGACGGCCGCCGTCACCAAAGCGGCGGCAACCATTAACAAGTGCACCAGGCCGAATCTCGTTTGCGTCATTTCCATTTTGGCACCTCCATGGGTCAAACCGTCAACGCGAGTTGAAGCCGCCGATCGCCAGGCCAACCAGCCCGAGGCTCATATCTCTCGCGCGGATAATCAGGCTGGCTGCCAGCCCGATCGCAGGGTCGAAACCGGCCGCGCTCATCGCCAGGAATTGGCTGGCTTCCAGAGTGCCCAATCCGCCTGGCACGGGCATCACAAAAGCCAATCGAGCAGCCGTGAGAATCCCGATCGTTTTACCTAACCCGGCTGGCGCGCCGAGGAAATTGATCAACAGCATAAATTCGGTGATGGAGAACGCCCATACCAGCCCGGAGATGACCACCAGTCCTACCAGCGCGCGCGGCCGCTCGCGACAATATGCGCCGATCATCGCTTCGACTTCTTGCACTCGCTCCGCCCAGGTTTTCAAGAATCGCGCCGGCCACAAGCGGTGAACACCGGACAACACGCTCGATAATGGCTGCCTGCCACGCGCCAGGGTTGCCAGGTGGAGCACCGGGATCAACAAGATCAAGGGCAGAACCACCCAAACCAGAGCAGGCACCTGGATCGCCAGCATCCCACTCATCAACGCGGCAAACAAACCCACGAACAGGAAGGTCAGGTTGGCGAACAGCTCGAGCATCTTGTCAAACATCACGCTGGCGACCGCTGTCGATGCGCTCAAGGATTGGCGTTTCTGCAACAGGTGCACCTGCAGCGGTTCTCCACCGAATTGCGGCCCGGGCGTGAAGTAGTTCACCCCAAACCCTGCCAGGCGATAACCGAGCAGGGTGGCGAAGCGAACCCGAACGCCAAAAACCCGCAAGATCACCCACCAGCGCAAGGTGATGAAGCCTAATACGGCCAGGTTGAGCGTTGCCAGCAGGATCAACTGCCAGCCGCGCAGCCGCGTAATCGATTGCCAGACACCCTCCAGGGGCAGCGCTTGAAACGCCAGGAACACCAGGATGGGCACCGCCAACCAGAACAACCACACCCAGCGAAAACGACCTGACCGCCTTAGCGGTATGGGCCGTTCTCGCCCGCGCGATGGGTAATCAACCACTCTTCCGGTTTCCACAACGAATATTTTCCCGTTCCCGCCAGCATCAAAAGTGTGCTGGAGAATAAGATCGCCCAATTCAGCCAGTTGACCGGGCTTTCACGCAACAGAAAGCCGCTCATCAGCACAATCAACAGGGCGGTCGCCCTGCCAAGCACACCAAACCCGATCAACAATAAGCCTGCCCCCGAGACCACTACCACCCAGGTCTCCGGCGCAGGGGTCAGCAATTCCTTGCCAAGCGTGATCGCTAACAACACAAACACACCCGCGCGAATGCCCAGCGGCCCCCACCGCCGCACCTTCGCCCAAAAGCCAGGCGCCATGCCGGGAGTTTTCTTCGACTCCACCCGGATCGTTCCGCACACCACCAACCAATCGCGCAGGAAACTGATTATCAGGGGCGCCATAAAGAGCGACGCAGCGATCTGGGTGGCAGGTGGGGTAAAGACCGGCAGCAATACGACGGCGATGAACCCCATCTGCACGCCGGCCAGCGCGCGGCGCACACCGGAGGTCTGCAATGGATGATTGGGCAGCCCCCGGCGGGTGCGAAGCCACAACCCAATCAAGAACAGGTAACGCGCCAGGCCGACCAACAGGTACCAGACGGGGACCTGGCCGTATTGCACCAATAAGATGCTGGCAACCAGCACACCAAAGCCGTCCCAGTGCATATCGAGCAGCTCGCCCAATGCACTGGTCTGCCGGGTGACGCGCGCCGCCCACCCGTCGATGAAATCCAGGATTGCCGCACTCAGGTAAATGATGCCTGGAGCCCAGGAGGCTGCGCCGCCAGGCCAGGGGAGCAAGAGGAAACCAGCCAGCAGCGCCAGAAAAATAGCGCGCAACACGGTGACCCAGTTGCCCAGCCCCAGAGCCGGGTATAGCGAATCCGGCGCATCCTGCGGGTGATTCCGCGCCAGGTTTCGCCACAGGTAAGCCAGCTGGTAAGCGATCAAAATGCCCGCAAAAGCGCTCCAGCGGGCAATTTCGAGCCCAGGCCAGGCAGAGCGCAAAAGCAAGGCGGCGATCACCCATATCACCGCGCCGGTGACCAATGCCAACCGCCATTCGCGCTTCAGTGCATTCAATCGATCTTTATCCACCTGACCTGTCTCCTGTGTTGATCATATCCTGCTCGGATGATAAACGTATGAGAGATTATTGCCCCAATTTATACTATTTCATACGCAGAATTTCAAATGTTGGATGTATAGCCTTTGTATAAAAAAGCGCGGTGGAAATCCCACCGCGCAACCTGAAGGTTCGATATCCTCCACCCGATCTATTGGATGCTTCTGCGCAACCCGATCGTCACGGTCTCACCGTCAAACCCGTCCTCCACCACGCTCATATCACCCGCCGGTAGCCCAGGCTCCAGGCTCAATGCGAGCGTTTCGGCCATGATGTAGTCGCGGAATGACTGGACAGCGCCGGCCAGCACCTCGGAGGCCGCAAAACGTACCACGATCCGGTCCGAGATATCCAACCCGGCCGTCTTGCGCAAATCCTGCACCCGGCGCACGAACTCGCGCGCCAGCCCCTCATCGCGTAACCCGGCAGTGATCTGGGTGTCGATCGCCACCGAAAAGCCTTTATCGGAGGCTACCGCCAGACCTTCGACCGGGGACGTCTGCACGACGACTTCCGTGGGAGCGAGAGGGATCGCCTGCCCGTCCACCACCACCGTGATCGCATTGCCGGCTTGCACGCTGCGCGCCACCTCCATCGGGTTTAACGCCGTCAGGGCCGCTCGCACCTTGGGGAAAGTCGCGCCGTATTTCGGCCCAAGCGTCTTGTTATCGGGCAGGATGTGGAAATTGACCAGCCTCCCGGCTTCTTCAACGAACTCAAGCGCCTTGACATTCAACTCGTCGGTGACGATCTCGACCAGCTCCGGCAGCAACGAGCGCTTGCTGCCCGCGAAAGCCATTGCCTTTGACAGCGGTTGGCGCACCTTGAGGTTGGCCGCGCTGCGGGCTGCCAGGCCCAGGCTGGCGACCATGCGCGCCAGCGACATCTGCTCGAGCAGCTCGCCATCGACCGCCGCTTCGTCCACTTCCGGCCAGAGGGTATGGTGCACGCTCTCGCGCGCGCCTTCGCGCACGTTGCGCACCAGGTTCTGGTACATCGCCTCGGTGACGAAGGGGGTCAGCGGAGCCAGCAATCGCACCAACTTGACCAGCACGTGATAGAGGGTGGCGTAGGCCAGGTTCTTATCCGCGTCCGATTGGCTCTTCCAGAACCGCCGCCGAGAACGCCTCACAAACCAGTTGGTCAGGTCGTCGATGAACGCGCCAATGCTGGTAGAAGCCGTGTAGAAATCGGACTCCTCCAGGCTCGCTGTGACTTTACCTGCCAGTTGGTTAATCCGCGCCAACACCCAACGGTCGAGCAGATTACCGCTCTGGGGTGTGTCCCCTTCCGGGTGGTCTGGATCGAAGGGAAATTCCGGTTTCCAACCATCCAGCCTGGCGTACGTCACCAGGAAGCTGTAGGCGTTCCACAAGGGGATCAAGAATTGCCGACGCGCTTCGTCGCCGCGATTGTAGCCGAATAACAGGTCGTTCTCGGGGCGCTGAGTGAGATACAGCCAGCGCATCACGTCCACCCCCATCTTGTCGGCGGCCTCGTTAAATTCGATCGAGTTGCCCCAGCTTTTGTGCATCGGGCGTCCATCTTCAGCCACCAGCGTGGCAAAGCCAAAGTTCTGCAGGAACGGCGGGCTTTGATCGACCACGGTGGCCATCGCCAGCAGGCTGTAGAACCAGTTGCGGAACTGCCCCGGGAAGGATTCGGTGATCCAATGGGCCGGATACCACTGGCGCCACAGGTCGCGGTTGGTGCGGTAGCTCAACGTGCTGAAGGGCACAATCCCGGCATCCAGCCAGGGGTTTCCGACGTCCTGCACGCGCGACATTTTCTCACCGCATTGCGGGCAGACCAATTTCACATAATCGACATACGGGCGATGGGGTGTGTGTCCCGCGAAGGCATCCCAGCCCTCAACTGCGCGCGATTCCAGCTCCTTTTCGTCTCCGATCACCTCGTAGTGGTCGCAGTGCTCGCAGAGCCAGATCGGCAAAGCCAGCCCCCAATAGCGCTTTTTGCTGATCATCCAATCGTGCATATTGCGCAGCCAATCCATTTCGCGGGCGTACCCGAAATCAGGGATCCAGCGGATCTGGTCGACCACATCCATGATCTGGTAACGCAGGCTGCGCGCCTTCTCCTCAGCGGTCAACTCGGCGCGAGGCTTGTCGTATACATCGCCCATGCTGATGAACCACTCGTCCACCAGCCTGAAAACCAGCTCACTGTGGCAACGCCAGCAGGTGGGATAGCGGTGGGTATACGGTGCAACGTGATAAAGCAAACCTTTTGCCTTCAAATCTTCGAAGATCGGCGCAGCCACATCCGCCACGTGCATCCCGCTCAACCAGGCAAAGCCCTCCACGAAATGACCTTCTTCCTCCAGCGGCGCGACCATCGGCAAGCCGTACTCACGCCCGAGCTGAAAGTCCTCCGCGCCGCAGCCCGGCGCAATGTGCACAATGCCGGTGCCTTCTGTCTCGCCGACCTCGTCCCACAGGATCACGCGGTGCGCCTGCTCTGCGCTGAGGGTGACCTTTTCGGCCACCTCTTTGATCGGCGTAAACCCGCCGGGCTGTTGCACCGCCGGGAGATCGTCGAACGGTCCCGAATAGGTCCAGCCTTCCAGTTCTGACCCTTTCAATTCGCCCAACAACTGAACTTCGCCGCGCAGCATGTGCAGCGTGCCCTTGGCCAGGTAATAGACGCCCTCGCCGTTGCGCACCTTTGCATAGGTCAGGTCAGGACCGACCGCCGCCGCCACGTTGCTGGTCAGCGTCCAGGGGGTGGTCGTCCAGACGAGCAGCGCCTCCGGCAGGCCTGTTTCCGCATCCAGGCGCTGTTTTCCTTGCGCGTCGCGCAACGGGAAGCGCACCGTAACGCTCTGGTGGGTCAACTCAGCATAGCCGTCAGTGACGATCTCGTGCTGGCTGATCCCGGTTGCGCAGCGCGGGCACCACGGCATCACGTCCACCCCGCGGTAAACCCAACCGCGCTCCCAGCAGCGTTTGAGGAAGGTCCAGATCATGTAATTGTTCTCGGTCGAGAAGGTGAAGTAACTGCCGCCCAATTCGGGCAAGCCCAGCCGCCCCACCACCTCTTCGACCGTGCCGTTCACCGGTCCTTGCGGGCCTTCAACCGTGACCACCTGCATCGGGTCGGCCTGCAGCGTCGCTGCCAGCCAGCGCAACTGATCTGGGTCGTTCCAATCCATCCAGTAACCCAGGCGGATGGACTGCTCGGTTTGCACCGCGGCATAGTTGAGCACGCGCGTCTTGCACAGGCGCACGAATCCCTCCAGGCCGAAGGACTCGATCTCCTTCTTGGAGCGGAAGTTCTGGTCCTTCTCAACCTCCACTTCAACCCATAAGCCCTGGCAATCGAATCCGTTCTGGTAGCGCAGCTCGTGACCCTGCATGGTTTTAAAGCGCTGCATCGCGTCTTTGTAGGTGCGCCCCCAACCGTGATGCACTCCCATCGGGTTGTTGGCCGTGATTGGCCCATCGATGAACGACCAGGCCGGCTTGCCACGGTGAAGGGCGCGCAGCTTCTCAAAAGCGCGGGTGTCTTTCCAGAATTGCAGCAATTCACGCTCCTGCGCGGGGAAATCCATCCGGTTGGGCACATCTTGAAACGGCATACAATGACCTCCACGTTAAAATAAAAATCTCGTCCGACAGGGACGAGATGCAACTCGCGGTACCACCCTGTTTCCCGCCAAATTTAGCGGGCGCTCTTCCGGGTACATCTTGATCAGAGATACCCGCGCTTCAGATAACGGTCAGCGAAACCGGCGCACCTACTGGCAGGTCGCCCTGCGTTCAGGTTGCAGCTCCGGAAGGATTTTCCACCCGCACCGCCGCCCCGGCTCGCACTGTTTCCGGGTTCGCTGCCGGCAATGGATGGGTGTACTCGTTTCCATCAACGCCTTTGGTAGCATTGATTATAACACAGGCGGCAAGCCGGTGAACAGGCACGCCAACCGGTTGCGCAGCTTACGGTTCTAGAGTCGGCTCAGGGGTTGCGGTCGGGGTTAGGGAAGCCTCTTCGGTTGGCGTTTCGGTACGGGTTTCTGTGGGCGTTGGCGAGGGCGTCGGTGTAGGCTCTTGTGTATCCGTTGGAGTAGGAGTCGGAGACTGGCCTGAAGGCGCACCCGGCGTGGGTGTCAACGTGAGCGTTGGGGTAGGCGTGTAGGATGAAGTTGGGGACGCGGAGGTGACCGTGAGCGTGGGCGTTAGCGATGGCGTTACAGTCATAGTGACCGTCAGCGTCAACGTGCCGGTTGGAGTTGCCGTGGTTGTCGCAGTGGAAGTTGGCAGCACCACATCCTGATCTAACCCAAACCCAAATGGGCAAGACTCGCTTTCAGGGCAGGCTTCCGAGCCTGCGCTCCGACCAGAGTAGTTCTCGATTGTCGCATTGGCCTCCAACAGGTAAACCTGGTTGGCTCTTTGCTGTGTAAGCTTTATTGCCTTAACAAAACACCGCATTTCCTGTGGATTAATTTCCCCATCCGGTTGCTCTGAATAAGCAGTTTCAGGGATAGATTCGAAGATGCCATTGTCGAGCCGTTTCAGCAACCTGCCGTTGAGTTTCAAGCCCCGGGTCGGGAAATTTCCCCGGTTGATCACACAAAACGAAAAAACAATCTCATCTTGAGTAGATTCTGGCAAAATGGTCAATGTGCCGTCGATGGTGGTGGTGCCATCCGAAGACTCAGGCACTTTCCCTCGGTTGGATTCGGGTTTCGGAATCGGCGCCTGGATGGTTGGGCCGTATAGGCAAGGCGTTTCGCCCGGACAATGTTCAGAACCAGGTTTCCATCCCTGGTGATTTTCCACCGTCACCTGGGCTGTGACAAGGTTCTTCGAATGTTGCTTCATTTCAATCACAATTTCGAATGGGTAGCAGAACCTTTCATTGGGGACCAGTTGTGGGTGAACCTCTATATTAATTTGCTGGATCTCGCCGGTTGCTGGTTCTTTCCCTTCGGTTAAGAACACAGCGATCCGCATATGTTCGGTAGCCTCATCGCCGGAGTTGGAGACGCAAACCTCACCGGATAAGGGCCATTCGTTTTTAACAGGCGGGTCAACAACCAGGTGCAAGTTCTGGAATTCCCCAGACAAAATTGCCCCCGATTCGTCTGGTAGCCATCCCATATTGAAGGTCACAGGAGCCAGATCGACTCCACTGAAGTATCCGTAGGTTATCCCGACACTGCCTGCAAAAAGCGCCAGAATGACCATCCAGGCGTATGCCACAGAGCCGGCGGCCATTGCCGCGATCGCCGCTCGCAACCAGCGAACCCAATCCTTGAACCGAAACTGGCTTCGACGCCGGTCCAGCCTGGTCAAGCGCAGGGGAGCGCCCCCCTTGCCGGCATGGCGTAAACCCACCGGGACTTGGCCCCGGTTGGGGTTACGGCGCAAACGCAATTGGGTCACCTGACGGCTTTCCATCGCTTTCCATTCACCTGGATGGCGTCTTACCGGCTTGCTCCGGTTTAGCGGTTCTGTTAAGCTCCTTGTTCAACCGTTTGAAAACATCGATCATGATCCATATCGAGGGAATCAGGACGATCATCAAGAATCCGAGTGGCTTTTTAAGGAAGAAAATGACGTAACCCAGATAAGGGACACGGGCGAAGGGTGTCCCAACCACTGAAGATACGGGCACGGTCCAGGGATCGTCGCCCAGGTTATTGTCTCCGCGCGTGACCAGCGTAGCGCCGTCCACCCGGACCACCCGGTGGGTGATCAGGTTGCCCCCTTTGCGGTAGCTGACGATCATCCCCGGCTCCAATGAGTCACTGGCGGACTGCAGGATCAAGACATCTCCCGCTCGAAAGGTCGGCGCCATGCTGTTGCTGATCACCACCAGCAGGTTGCCGGTTAAATTCAATATCACCATTGAGGCGAGGATGGCGCACAGCGCGGCGACACCACACCAAAAAAAGATCTTCAGCACCTTCATCCCATCGTCCCCCAATCCAACCCGGCCGGGCCAGGCAACCCGGCCGGTGATTGTCTCCATTCAGGATTTCGATCTACGGCCAGGCGATCAAATCCGGGTCGTAATTCGCATCGCCTTCGGGCCAGGTCTGCATCGAGCCTTGCAACGAAACCGGTGCAGGCGCGTCGTGTTGCACGGCAATGAACATCGCCGGGTCGGTCTTGGTTTGGCCTGCATACTCATTGCCGGCCCGGTGGTCAAGGTACAGGTAGACTTTGAAATGCGTCTCGCTGCCCGGGTTGACGTCATCCGCCAGTTTCGGGATGTAGGCGAGTGGATCGACCGGGTACAGCTTGCAGATCGAGTCGTTCAAGATGGTCTCCCAGGCGCTGCCGTTCCAGCGGTCAATCTTGATGCTCATCAACCGGCGAACCGTCGGGTAGGGATGGAAGCAAAAATTGACTTCCCCATCATTTTCTGGAACCATCTGCATGTACAGGTCGGCCTTGGCCGTGCCGGTGTTGACCAGCTTGAACTGCCCGGCATATTTCCAATCGCCGCCCGGCAGGAGACCCGACAGGTTAATCGGAGCCACGTCCACTTCATCCACACCGATGGTCGCCGTGGTGATCGTCGCCGATCCCGTATCGGTCCCGGTGAACCACGCCCAGGTTGCCGTGGCGGTGATCGCGACTACCGCGACCAGGATGAGGACGTATAAAAAGACGTTCTTTTTCATGTTTTATCCCCTCAAGAAAAAAGGTCTGTCTGGTTTGCGCGAGCTTGCACCCGCTAAAAACATTCACACCACTGATTGCCTGTTCCCTCCTTTCGATAGAGAAAATAACCCGTGCCCAGTCTTCTCAGCCACAAGGGCTGCCCCATGCGCGCTAACAACTTTCCACCATTCATTGCGATGGAGAGGCAGCCATGCTAGAATACCAATGCACCACAGGCGCTGACCCGTGCCCAGGTGCCCCTCCGGCAAATGGCGATTTGCCGGAGATTTTCTATGGATAAATTTCCTTACCGTTAGAGTTTGGTAGAAGAATTAATCCCCAATCACCACTCTACCCAAATAAAAAACCGGCCGCATTTTGTGGCCGGTTTCGCCTCTCGCTCGCCGGGAAGATACCTGACTATGCAGATATGGCGACCAACATCCCCCGGGTCACAGCATCCACAAATTCTGGAAAAAAATTTCCAATAACAATATAGATATCTGGAGTAAAAAAGTCAAGGGAATATCATTGTGGTTACATTTCAAATCCTGGCGACTTGTTGTAACAAGTGGGTGTCCTAGGATCGAGCAGTACACGGAAGAACTCCGCCGTGCTTCCCCTCAGTTCGGCGCCGTGTAACGGAACAGGCTCATATCCGTCACGCGCGCCAACAACACCAACCGGTCCTTCAGGCTGTTGTAATAGGGATTGCTGGAGGTGACGATGTACTCGTTGCCATACACATAATCCAGCCCAAGCTGGTCGGTGAATTCTCGCGCCGTGTTCGACTCCAGGCTCTTAAAGTAGGCGTAGCTGTTGATCAGCCCGTCCAGGTTGACCACCGTCCGGTCACGCACAAAATAAGCCACCGCCCCACCTCCGGTCATGCCGATCCGCGAGCCCGGCTCGGTCAAGGCCATCACCTGCTCGGCCTCCGGACGATAAATCGAGCCTTCGCCGGCAGCCGGCGTTCCATAGTAGCTGAGGCTCACCCGCAGGTAGAAGCTCAAGCCCAGCGCAAGCCCGGCGAGGGCCAGGCCTCCCCGAGCCAGCGCCCGCCAGGCCACCCGGCGGTTGATGCGCTCAAGCAGGTTATCCAATAAGAAGGCCCACCACACCAGCCCCGCCAGGGTTGGGTTGACCCAATACCAGACCCGCGTGTTGGCGTACAACGTCCCTCCGTAGTACAGGATCTGGATCATGCTGCCGACGAACAGCGGCCACCACGCCGATTGACTCAGATGGCGAAAGAAGCGCTCGCGCCGCGATGCAATCAGAATCGCCATGCCCGCCGCCAGCCCCAGGGTCGCCAGGGCGCTCAACCAGGTCGGCGCCGTTTGATTCTCGGCCGTGAATGCGCCTGTCAACCCATTCGCCGGGGCAAAGACCAGCCACCAGGCGTCGCTACCCCACCCGAGCAGGCTGGGGATCGAATCCACCGGTTTGCCATACACCGTGTCCGGAATGGTTCCCCACCAGTGTTTCACTTGCCCACTGACGGGCATCGGAGTGTCAAACACCAGTTCGTTGAACATCAGGTAACCGCCCAACAGCAGGCCGACCGGCAGGAAGTAACCGAGCCCTACCCGCAGCCAGCCGGCGAATTGCGCTCTTATCATCCCCCATGGTGAGATGTGCTCCGCAACGGAGCGATCCAACAGGCGCGCCACCAGGCGGATAGCGATAGCCAGCCCCAGGGTAATCGCCGCGTCATAGAGCAACACCGATCGAGCAAACATCGTGACAAGTCCCAGCCAACTCAACGCAGACATGGCCAGCCCCACCGCTGCCGAGGAGATTCCCACCGCTGCCGCCAACCGCCATCCCTCCTGGGCCAGCGTGTAGCGCCGTGGCGGCTGGAACAACCCCGCGGTGTAAAACGCAATCAGTTTTCCTATGACCCCCACGGCGAGCATCCAATAAGCCGCCGGTAAAAAGGGCAGGTAATTCGCCCCAAAGCCCACCCGCAGGAAAAAGCTTGACAACACCGAGATAACCCCTGCCACCAGAAAGGCCAGCAGGTAATGGCCCAGGTTATTTCGCCGGAAGACCAGCCAGATACCCGCGCAGATGACCACGAAGATATTGTCCAGCCGGCTGAAGAGCGCCAGGCTCGCCAGTAATCCGAGTTTCAACAGGTCGCGCCAATGGGGTTTGCTTTCTCCATGCTCCGAGAATTCGACCACGCGAACAAGGAGAAGGACGACGAAAAAAGCGTTGATCCCGGCTTCGATCCCTTTCTGGGTTGTAATCGAATGGATTCGAGGCAGAAGCATCCAAAAAATGGCCGCCAATCCAGCCAGCCATGGATCGACCCATTTCTTAACCCAGCGGAATATCAACAGGCCTGTCCCCAGGTTGAAGGCGACCAGGACGACCACCAGGACTCGCAACGGCAAGATCAGGTCGAAACGCGCCAGGGCGAAAACTGGAACACAGATCAACATCCACAACGGATGAAACCCATTGGTCAGGTTGATGCCGTCGAAGGTGATCCCCCGCCCTTCGCTGATATTCTGAGCCACCTTAAAATAATAGAAGGCGTCGTCCGTGGAGTACCAGTTCAACAGCACATCCGGGTGGCTGAACGGGATCTGCGCGTGCAGCAGCACGACCAGCGCCACCAGGACCCATTCGAAGCGCAAGCCGTCCGCGAAGAACTTGACTCGCCTCACTCCACAACCCCATAAAATAGCGGCAGTGGGTCGACCGGTTTGTCACTCCAGGCCAGCGCGTTCTGCAGGCGCGCCTGCGCTTTCCTGGCATCCTCGCCATTCCGCGCATGGAGGGTGAACAGGATTTCTCCATGCTCCACCCGGTCACCGACCTTCTTGTGCACCAGGATTCCCACCCCGTGGTCGATGGCATCTTCTTTTCGCGCGCGCCCGGCGCCAAGTTCGACCGAAGTCTCGCCGACGATTCGCGCATTCACCTGCCCCAGCCATCCGCTCCGCTCCGAAGTCACCGTTCCGATAAAGCTCGCTTTTGGCAGGCGCTGCGGCTCGTCGATATAGGCGACATCCCCCCCTTGAGCGGCAACCAGGGCGCGGAACTTCTCCCAGGCCGATCCAGTGCGCAGGGCTTCTTCTGCCATGCTGCGCGATGCATCGAGGCCGTCGGCTTTACCCCCTGCCAGCAACATGTGACTCGCAACCACCAGGCAATGCTCGCGGAAATCGATCGGACCGCCGCCGTGCAGCGTATCGATCGCCTCACGCACTTCGAGGGCGTTCCCCACCGCTATACCGAGCGGCTGGTTCATGTCGGAGAGAAGCCCGATCACTTTTCGCCCGCTCAAGCGGCCGATCGCCACCATCAGGGTCGCCAGTGTGCGCGCATCCTCGACCGTTTCCATGAACGCGCCGACACCGACTTTGACGTCCAGGATGATGGCATGTGCGCCCCCGGCAATTTTCTTGCTCATCACGGAAGACGCGATCAACGGCATCGAAGGCACCGTGCCGGTCACATCTCGCAAGGCGTACAATTTGCCATCGGCGGGCGCGAGGTCGGCGCTTTGACCGGTCAGCACCAGGCCAATCCGTTTGAGCTGGTCCATGAACTCTTCAGTGCTCAGGTTGGTGCGATATCCGGGGATCGATTCCATCTTATCCAACGTCCCGCCGCTGAATCCAAGCCCACGCCCCGACATCTTACCCACCGGCAAGCCACACGCCGCCACCACCGGCTCCACCACCAGGGTGGTCTTATCGCCCACCCCTCCGGTGGAATGTTTATCGACCACAAAATCCACCACCCCGCTTAAGTCGAGCAGGTCGCCGGAGTGCGCCATCGCCAGCGTCAGATCGGTGGTCTCCTGTTCGCTCATCCCATTGAGCAACACCGCCATCGCCCAGGCGGCCACCTGGTAATCGGGAATTTCACCCCTGGTGAAGCCGTTGACGAAAAAATTGATCTCCTCGCGAGAGAGAGCCAGCCTGTCCCTTTTCTTGATGATGATGTCAACCGCGCGCATGTCCTACCTCGTCGCTTCCATAGAAATGATTGTCCGGTCTGACAATTTCATTATACCCAATGAGCACCCGATCCATTTAAATCAAAGAACGCTGGAACCTGATCTTCCGGCGTTCTCGTCGCAATGAAAAGATTTCGTAACTGCTCCGCCGTGAGAAGGAAACAAGCCCTTTCTCCATGAGCCCGAGCAGGTGCAAAATCGCTCACTTCTTGGTGAAGATGGTTACCTTGCGGTTGGGATCATCTCCAATGCTCTCGGTAGTCACCTGTGGATGATCGCGCAGCTCCAGGTGGATCACGCGGCGCTCGTTGGCGGGCATGGGTTCCAACACCTGCCGTCGCCCGGTATGAATGGCCTGCTCAGCCATCCGGCGCGCCAGGACGCGCAACTGGCGCTCGCGCCGCGCGCGGTAGCCCTGCACATCGATCATCAAGGGAATCCAACGGTTCAAACGCTTGCCTACGATCAGGCTGGAGATGTATTGCAATGCGTTCAAAGTCTCGGACCGTCGCCCGATCAATATACTCAGGTCATCCCCTTCGATATTGACCAGCACGGTGTTTTCATCTTCGTCATCCTCGGCGGGTTTGATCGAAGCGCTTACCGTGGCCTTAATCCGCATCTTCTCCAACAAATCGGTCACTGTCTGCCGCGCCGCGAAGAGGATGTCATCTTCTGGAATCTCCTCGTCCGACAATTCGGCCAGCTCCAGGTCTTCATGGCTGACTACCGCAGCAGGTGCCGGTTTTTCCGCCTTTACGGTCCGCTTCGCCCTGGGGGGTTTTGCTTCTTTGGCTGGTTTTCCAGGCGTTTCTACGGCTGCCGTCGATTCATTCAGAATGGTCAGGCGAATGCGCGCCTGGCGGCTTCCAAGCCCGAATAAGCCGCGTGTGCCGGGGTCCAGCACCTCGACATCCACCGCCTCTCGAGGCAGGTTAATTTCATCCAGTCCTTTTTGAATCGCCTCTTCGACACTCGGCGCAATGACTTCCAACGTGGTTTTTTCTGGGCTCATTTCTTGCCTCGACTGACCTTGGTGACTTTCTTATCTTCGGGTTCTGGCACGACCGGCTTTGGCTTGGGCAACAGGTTCTTCCAATTGGCTTTGCCTAGCAAAGCGTATTGCCCGATGCTGAACAGGTTGGAGACGATAAAGTACAAAGACAGGCCAGATGCCAGCGTGAGTCCCATGTAACCCATCAAAAAGGGCATATACAGGTTCATCATGTTCGACATCATCGCCGTTTGATCTTTCGGGTTCGAGGTCGCCGGCGTGAGCAGCTTGGATTGGATATACGTGGTCGCCATCACGACGATCGCCATGACCGGGATGCTAAATGATAGGAACGGCAGGAACAGTCGTTCCGGCTGGCTCAGATCCATCCACAGGAACTGGTTGTTAATCGGCAAGATGCGCGAAATATCCAGGAATGGATACAGGTGACGGGTCAGAACCAGCATATCATAAGGCGTATTAGCCATCACCTTGTACAGGCTCTGGTACAGGCCGATGATAATTGGGAATTGGATCAACAGCGGCAGGCACGATCCGAATGGATTGACGCCCAGCTCTTTCAGCAGCGCCGCCTGCTCCGCCGCCATTTTCTCGCGATCGCCCTTGTATTTTTCCTGGATCTCCTTGTAGCGCGGGTTGCTCTGCAGCTCCTGCATGGCCTGCCCGCCTTTGATCTGCGAGACCATCAATGGGTGGGTGACCAGCCGCACGAGTAAGGTAAACAGGATGATCGCCACACCAAAATTCTGCCCGACAAGGGTGTAGATGAAGAGCAGCACGTTGGTGAAGGGGGTGATGATGATGGTATCCCACATAGATCACACTCCACTAATTCGAGGGAGGATTGTAAGTCCAACCCTGATTGCCCGACGGGGTGAAGGTGACCAGCAGGTACTCGAGCTCGAGCCCTCCGACCGCCATCAGGTCTGGTGAGATAGATAAAGTTGAGTACAGTTTGCCAGTAATGGTCCGCGGCCAGACTCGCGCCCCTTGCGGTGTGGTCGTGAACACCTCACCACCTTCGGTAGCAAATGCGATCTGGTCAGCCAGCACGACCGGCGTTCCGATGATCGCGCTGCTCGAGTCCAGTGTCCATACCTTTTCGCCATTCTGTGCATTCAGCGCGTAAGCCTTATTTTTATCCGTGCCGAAATAGATCACGTCGTTCAATAACAAGGGCGGGTTCCATAATTTGCCGTCGACCACCTCACGCCACTTCACATTCTTTGAGGAAGTGTCAACGGCGATGACCTCCTGAGTGACGGTGCTGACGTAAAGCAATCCGTCTGGACCCAGCACTGGCGAATGCAACATCGCGCCACCCAGGTCGATCTCCCAGGCCAACTGACCCGAAGAGATATCTACCGCGTACAGGTAATGATCCATCCCGGGCAGGTAAGCCAGCGTTCCATCGGTTGCCACAGCGCCCCACAGAGCATCGCGGGCCTTGAATCGCCAGCGCATGATACCGCTATTGACATCCAGCCCATACAAATAGCGATCTGTCGAAGGGATCAGCACCAGATCACCGGCTAAGACCGGACCGGCGACAAAGCGGCCTTTGCCCTCGTAGTCTTTGAACGTCCAAATGACATTCCGGCTCTGTGTGTCGAGAGCGACAACCTGGTTGTTGAAATTTCCGGCAATGACCCGGTCATTGACCACAGCCGGCGCTGCGAAGAAGGTGTTCTTGGGATCGACTTTATCGGGATAACGCCAGATATGTGCGCCGGTGGCGGCATCGATCTTGGTCAATTGAAGTTGTGAATAGTACACTGCACCATCTGCGACGGTGAGGCCCGGCCAGTTGTTTAACCCGACACCAGCACAGCCCGCCAGCAATATGGCTGCCAGCGCCAGCAAAATGGTGGCCCGCCAGACAGGTTTTTTGGATCTTAATGTGTGCAAACGATGTTCTCCGTTATGAAGAAAAAAAGCTCTTATGGAACCGGATCATATCCGCCTGGATTGAACGGGTTACAACGCAAAATCCGCCCAATTGCCAGCCACATCCCCTTAATCGCACCATGCCGGTAAACCGCCTGGTAACCATAATGGGAACAAGAAGGATAAAAACGGCAGGTATTGGCCGGTAAGGAGGGTGATACGACCGATTGATACGCCCGAATCAATCCCAAAACTACTAGCCGGGGGATATTCCAAAATGTGATTGGAAGATCCCTCAAGCGTGGTTCACTCAAATAATCCTGGTTCATTCTTGATTTCAGACCGGGTTAATACGTTCGCTCGTTGTAGCAAGGATTTCATCGCCTGGCGGGTTTCCCAATAGCCTGTAGTGGAAAGCGGCTTGCGGGCTAACACGACCAGATCCCATCCCGGCGCGAGGGCGGGCATAAACCCATCCAGGCAGGCGCGCAATACCCGCTTGGCCCGGTTGCGGACGATCGCTTTTCCGACCGACCGACCGGCGATAATGGCAACGCGCACCTGGTCCATCTGGTTGGGCAAGGCGACCAACACAACGAGCGGGTGCGGATATGATCTGCCTACACGCCGCACCCGTTCGATATCCGTTGACCGTGTCAGGCGAAACCTGCGTTTCACCCATTTACCTTGATCCTGTGTTCCTGGAAACTCTATGCGATAAACCGCACAACCCCAGCTTCAGCTCCAGCGGACGTGTTTGGTGTGGTTGTTTTTGGTGACAGCCAGGCGCAGGCGCCCTTTCAGGCGGCGGCGCTTCAGAACCGCTCGCCCATCACGCGTTTCCATGCGCTGGCGGAAACCGTGAACTCGCAAGCGGCGGCGAATCTTGGGTTGGTAGGTTCGTTTGGTCGACATGCACGTTCCTTTCGCGGTAAAAAGTCGCTTCACTCCGCGCCGGGCGAAGCGAAGCGTCGTCGATCAACCGAGACCCTTCGTTTCGCTCAGGCCAGAGATGTTCACATAGAAGGCTGGCACCCAAGCCAGCGACGGGTTATTATACCATGTTTCGGCTTATTAACGGCGAATCCAACGGCCGATGCCCTTGTCGCCATTGTGCCCGTTCGTATGGTTGAGCGACTCAGGCGAGCCGAACAACTCCGATAACCCTTTTGCGCCCTCTGTGTCTGCCACTGCCAGAATTTCATCCCCCTCTTCGATGATGGTGATCCCTCGCGGGATCATCACCTCACCATGGCGGATGATGGCGGCGATGACACAGTGTTCCGGAAGAGGCAGGTCTTTTATCGCCAGTCCGACTGCGCGGGCATCAGGCGGGATTTTTTCCTCGACCAGCGAGTAATTCCCCCTGCGCAGCTTGACCAGCGTGATCATATCGCCCAGGGACATCTCTTCTTGAATCAGGCTGGCAAGGATTTCCGCCTGGTTGACCGCCACATCCACGTGAAATTTGCTGTCAAATAGCCAGGCGTTGCGCGGGTTGTTCACCCGGGCGATTGTCCGGCGCACGCCAAAATTTTTACGCGCAATGTAGCAGAGTGTCAGGTTTTCTTCGTCCGATGTGGTGGTCGCCGCCAGCACGTCTGCTTCGCGAATCCCGGCCTGCTCAAGCACTTTGAGGTCCATCACATCGCCTTCAACGATCACCTCGGTCGGAAGCTCACGATGAATGCGCGCGAGAACATCGGGGCGATCTTCGATCACCCGCACATCATGGTCCATCGCAATCAACATCGACGCAAGTTGTGCACCCGTTCGCCCGCCGCTTAAAATCATTACGAACATACGATACTCCTCAACTCCGTGAACGGATCTGGGTGCGCAAGGCTTCGGCCCCTTCCAGGGTGGCGCTAACGTGCAGCACGTCGCCTGTTTCCAGAATGGTCGCCGAATCGGGTAGCACGGCTTTTCCGGCGCGAGTCACGGCTACCGGAACGCAAGTCAACGGATTTATCAGCGAGCTCAGCTTGATACCGGCGCAGCTCTCCGGTATGGCCACCTCATACACTTCGACCTCGCCGTTGCCTGCCGAGAAGACCGTCCGCACATCGGCATGGTACATCATCTCCTCGACTCGCTGCGCGCCCCAGCTCGAGGCGCTCACCACCTGCAAAGAAAAAGCCTCATGGATGGGGCGATATCGCGGATCGTAATTTCGCACCACCACATTCGGAACGTGGAAAACCGTGGCAGCCAGGTGCCCAACCGCGGCGTTCAGGGCATCCGAATCGGTCACCGCTGCCAGCGAATCGGCTTTCTCGATCCCAGCGCGGTGCAATACATCTCGGTTGAGCGCATCCCCCTCGTTGAACTTGCCATGGAAATCCGATGGCAGCTTCGAAAAGGCTTGTTCTTCCAGGTCCACGATCGACACCTCGTGTCCAGCCTGGAACAGGCGATAGGCAAGCTCTGCGCCAAAGCGGCCACAACCCACGATAATTGCTTTCATATATCCTTTCGGTGCCTCATCAATCGACCAGGTGGGGCACGTTGGTCACCACGATATTCTGATAGAACATCAACTCTTGCCGCAACGCTGCTGCCGTGTTGGTGTGCAATACATTCGTCCAGCGTTTATGTGAAACAAACTGGGGCACAATAATCGTGATCACCTCGTTCGGTTGGCGCTTTGCATAGATTTCATCGATGTAATCCAGCAAAGGTTCCATAAATCGGCGGTAGGAGGATTCCACGATCACCAATCGGGTGCCATCGCCCCATTGCTCCCACTTCTGGCGAATTTTCACCGTTTCGTCGGGATTAATGGAGATGTGCACTGCCGTAATATCGTCCGTCAGGGTATGCGCATAACGCAGCGCGGCCAGGGTGCCCCGGTGAACGCCGCCAATCGGTAAGATCACCCGGTTGCGGGGGATGCGGGGCGCCGGGCTGCCATATTGATCCAGAGAAAGTTTCTGCGCCACCACCTGGTAATGGCGATGGATGATGCTGAAAACGATCACCAAAATCGGGATGATAAATACGACCACGTAGGCGCCGTCGGCGAATTTCGTGACCGCAAAAATCATCATCACGAAAAATGTGAGCAAGGCGCCAAACCCATTGACGACCATCTTAAATTGCCAGCCCGGCTGGAAGCGCAAGACCGAACCGCGCTCTTTGACTTCTTCCCCCTCCTTTAAGTGGCCAATCTTCCACCAGCGGCGCGCCATGCCCGATTGCGAGAGGGTAAAAGAAATGAACACGCCAATCGCATAGAGAGGAATCAGCCGCGTGACGCTGGCCTGAAAGACGATGATGAGCAGTGAAGCCAGCATCGCCAGGACGACAATCCCGCGCGAGAACACCAACCGGCTTCCGCGGTAAGTCAATTGGCGGGGAAGCAGGCCGTCTGCAGCGGTGATGGCGCTCAAGCGAGGAAAATCGGCGAAAGAAGTGTTGGCGGCCATGATCAGGATGATCGTTGTGGCGGAGATCGCCAGCAGGTACAACGTCCCACGCCCCTCATAAACGGTGCGCGCAATTTGCGAGATGACCGTCTCAATTTCAGAAGGCACCGCCTGGATATGGCCGGCGAAGAAGGATACCGACAGCATCATCGTCCCCAGAATAGCCGACATCCAGATCAGGGTGATCCCTGCGTTGCGGCTACGCGGCTCCTTGAAGGCGGGGATGCCATCTGCGATTGCCTCCACGCCCGTCAATGCCGTGGTGCCGTTGGAAAATGCGCGCAAAAGCAAAAATATCGTCACTGCTTGTGGCGCATGGAGCAGCTCGAGCTCGGGTGGATCGACGACCATGCCCAGGCTGCCATTGATATAGCGGACAAACCCGACGACGATAGTGATCGCCATCATCACCACAAAAAAGTAAGTTGGAATGGCAAAAATGACGCCCGACTCGCGCACGCCGCGCAGGTTGATCAACATGATCAATCCGACCATACCCACCGCGATTCCTACCCGGTAATTGTACAGGTTCGGGTAGGCAGACACGATCTGCGCCACACCGGATGAGATCGAGACGGCCACGGTCAGGATGTAATCGGTCAGGATGGCGGCGGCTGCGATCTTGGCCGGGAGCAACCCCAGGTTCTCGCGCGAGACGATGTATGACCCGCCGCCATTGGGATAGGCATGGATGGTCTGCTCGTACGACAGGGTGACGATTGCCAGCAAGCCAACGATGACCAGCGAAATGGGGAACACCAGACCGTAGGCCGCCGCTCCTGCGACGATCAGGATCGCCAGGATCTCTTGCGTGGCGTAGGCGGTGGAGGACAATGCATCCGAAGCAAAAACCGCCAGCCCGATCACCTTGTTGATCGTCTGGTGCGGAGCGTCTGCGGTGGCAAGCGGTCTGCCAATTAAGATGGTCCAGAGAGTACGGGGAGGCTCTGCCTGATCTGTCCGGCGTAAAACGGTCGTGCCATTATGGTCGTCGATATTCATTGGTCCAACTCACACCAACATCGGTCACAAGAGCCGGATTATAGTGCCTGCAATCACACGCGTCAAGCAAATTGTAATCCTTCTTGAGGTAACTTTGATCTTAATCCGTGGCTTTTCCAGGCACCAACCCGGTTGAGCAACCCACCATAATCTTAACACCCTCCTCACGCCAGTCAATCCGTTTCTTCTGACTGATATGTAACTGTAAGCGCTCCGTTTGGTCGCCTGCACAGCGTCGAGCGCGAAAAATAGGGGTTCGAAAGGAACTTTTCGCCTTAACATGGGTTATCATTGGAAGAAGATTTACGGGATCCGACTGACACACCGACAACCAAACAGGAGGCAATTATGGCCAAGGTCGCCATCGTAACTGACAGCTCCGCTTATTTACCCCCTGACCTTATGCAACGCCTGTCCATCCATGCCGTCCCGCTTCAGCTCATTTGGGGCGAAGAAACCTACCGGGACGGCATCGACATCACCCCCGAGGAATTCTACATCCGCCTGCCAGACGCCAAGGTGATGCCAACCACCTCCCAACCTTCCCCGGCCGCCTTTCATGCCGTCTACGAAAATTTGCTCGAGCAGGGCAACGAGATCCTCAGCGTGCACATCTCATCCAAATTATCCGGCACGGTCGATTCGGCATTGCAGGCTCGCCAGACTTTTCCAAACGCACCGATCGAAATTATCGATTCACTTTCCACTTCATTGGGAATGGGTTTCGCAATCCTCGAAGCCGCTCGCGCAGCTCAACAGGGGGCCACTCTGGCGGATTGCAAGACCATGGTCGAGCAATCCCTGGCCAACAGCCGCGTATTTTTCCTAGTGAACACCCTCGAATTTCTCCGCCGGGGCGGTCGCATAGGCGGCGCGCAGGCATTTTTAGGGACGGCTCTGAACCTGAAACCGATCCTCGAGCTGCGAGACGGGCGCATCGAAGCACTTGAGCGAGTCCGCACGTACAACAAGGCCCTCGATCGCATCCTCGAAATCTTCGAGGCCCAGGTAGCCGGTCGGAAACCAATTCGCATCGGCATCTTACACGCCCATGCCGAAACGGAAGCCAATCGCCTGATGGAGCGCGCTCGCGCCTTATTCAACGTCAACGACATCCGCGAAACGATGATCTGCCCTGTCAGCCCGGCGATCGGCACCCACACCGGTCCGGGTTGTCTTGGCATGGTTTTCACCATCGGCATGTAGCACTCTGCCAGGGACCGCTCTATTCGGATTGGATCAACACACCGGAACTGGCCATATAACAGCTAAAACACATTTCGGGCTGGCAATTCCAGCCCGATAATGTTTTAATTAGCCATGCTGACCCAGGGCACTTGCCGCCGGGATTTGCAACCACCTCGCATTGATCCTTTCAGGAGTTCCATGCGCACCTATCCAGAAATTGCCATCCAGATCGGTGAGATCCTTCTCCCCAGCCCAAAAATCGACCTGCAAAAATGGGCGGTGATTGCCTGCGACCAGTTCACCTCCGAGCCAGAGTACTGGCAACAGGTCGCAGAATTGGTGGGCGACGCGCCCTCAACTTTCAACCTGATCTTGCCCGAAGTTTACCTCGGCGCCCCGGACGAGAGCGCCAGGGTGGCGACTACCCAGGCTGCCATGCACGATTACCTGTCGAACGGGATATTCGTCTCCCACAGCGGGTTGATTCTGGTTGAGCGCAGCGTGAACGGGCGCACCCGCCACGGATTGATGCTCTCTCTCGATCTCGAACAATATGATTTCCATAGAGGTTCTCAAACCCTGATCCGGGCGACCGAGGGCACCATTCTCGAGCGTCTGCCGCCGCGCATTCGCATTCGCCAAGGCGCCCCCCTCGAGTTACCCCATATCCTGGTTCTGATCGACGACCCCGACCAATCTGTGATCGCACCGTTGGTTGGGGAAAAAGACCGCCTGGAGTGCCTGTACGATACCGATTTGATGCTCGGCAGCGGTCACCTGCGTGGATATGCAGTTTCCTCCAGCCAGGATGAGCAGCGTGTCGTCAATGCCCTTCGCCGTCTCGCCGACCCGCTCACTTTTCGCGCACGGTACGGCGTGGGGCCAGAAAGCCAGGTGCTGCTCTTTGCCATGGGTGATGGGAATCACTCCCTCGCGACCGCCAAGGCAATATGGGAGAACTTGAAACCCCAGGTGGGCATGGACCACCCCGCTCGATATGCGCTGGTGGAGATCGAAAATGTGCATGATGCTGGGCTGGAGTTCGAGCCCATTCATCGCGTGCTTTTCAACGTCAACCAGGACCTGCTGGCTGCCATGCGGCAATTTTATGGCAGCCCGGTGCAGCTTGGGCCTGTTGCAAGCATGAACGCGATGATGGCCGCTGTCATCGAACACGCAGGACCAGGCCAGGCCGTCGGGCTGGTCTCGCCGGACGGTTTTGGCGTGCTGTTGATCCCGGCTGTCAGCAACCTGCCGGTGGGCAGTTTGCAGATTTTCCTGGACGATTGGCTGGCGAAAGGCGGCGCAGGGCGCATCGATTATGTGCACGGTGACGATGTCGTGAGCAGGCTGGGCGGGCAGCCCGGCAACCTCGGCTTTTTCCTGCCTGCCATGGCGAAGAGTGAGCTCTTCAAAACGGTCATCCTGGATGGCGCGCTACCACGCAAAACGTTCTCGATGGGCGAAGCCCGCGAGAAGCGCTTTTACCTGGAAGCCAGACGGATTACTATCTAGCCATGTTCCGCTTTAACCCACTTGAACCCCCTGAAGATGGGCTTCCACCCGGCGAGGTGCGCGTCACCGAGCTCCGCGTCGAACCCTGGCCGGATGGCAGGCGCCTCAAAGTTTTTGTGACCGTCACCCCTTTTCTTGAGCGGCCCAATGTCACTGCGCTGATCCAGGATGATTCGGGGCAAGAAGTCGCCAGCACGACCATCGTGGAAACGATCGATTTCCACATGGTCTTCACCATGCACCTGCGCACGCCCGAAACTAGCGGGGCTTTTCTGCTGACGGTGGGGCTGGCATATCCGGATTTGGGTGAGGTGCACCAACGCGCCATCCAATTTCACCTGCCGGTTTAACCGACATGAGCGTTATTGGAATTGGATCATCTTGAACAATTGAATCGTCAAAGTGAGGTTCACCGTACGAAAAGAACCAATGAGAAAGGGGCCGTCCAGGCGTTCTATCTGGGCAGCCCCTTTTTTCTGGACCCGCCTCAACCGGGCGGATCTGGAGGTATCTTAGAACAAGCTACGGATTACCAGTAAGAACCCGAAAATGATCAGTGGTACCCCGACGATCAATCCGACGACGGTCAGGCTGACTAACACCCCTGCGATCATCAATACCAGGCCGATGACGGCCCCCACAATTCGACCTGTGATTTCGATGATGCCTATCACCAGCCGCCAGATCAACCAGAACGGCCATAAAAACCACGGAACCTTTTTCGATTCGGTCATTGTCTTACCTCCATTATCATATACGTGGAAGTGGCGAAAAAGTTCCAAATTTTCGTTGACGCCTCCCTGGAATTGTGCTATTCTCAATTTATTCCCGTGAACGATAACGGATAGACTCATAGCATAGGGACGGTCGGATGAACGCAAAGAAGAGCGTCACCATCAAGGAAGTTGCCCAAGCCGCCGGCGTATCAGCGCAAACGGTCTCTCGGGTGCTCAACGATCGCCCGGACGTCTCTGAGAAGACTCGCCAACGCATCCGTGACGTGATTGTCGAATTGGATTACGCGCCCAATATCATCGCGCGCAGTTTGATCCAGGGTCGCAGCAATACGATCGGCGTGGTTGGATATGGCCTGGGCTATTACGGACCATCGCGCGCCTTGACCGGCGTTGAGCGCCAGGTCAATGAGCTGGGCTATTCGATGGTGCTCAGCCTGTTGCGTGAACCGGAAAACATGAGCGGAGAAGATATCCTGGTGAACCTGTTGATGCGAAAAGTCGACGGGATCATCTGGGCGGTGCCCGAAATCGGCGGGTACCGGACTGCCCTGTTGGAGGTGCTCCAGCGCGTCACGATCCCGGTTGTATTCATTAATATGAACCCTCAACCCGATGTGAGCGTGGTCGCGATCGACAACTTCAACGCAGGGAAACAGGCCACCCTTCATTTATTATCGCGGGGATATCGCAAGGTAGGCGTGATCACCGGGCCTCCCATGTGGTGGGAAGCGCGCCAGCGTGAGGCGGGATGGCGCAGCGCCATGCTGGAATCCGGCCGGTTCTCTCCGGTGGAACTGGACCGTCTCAAAGCCTGCGGCGACTGGTATCCGGAAAGTGGGGACCGCGGTCTCGAGCAGCTTCTTTCACAGGACCCTACCCTCGATGCGGTGTTCGCGTTCAACGACCCCATGGCTTTGGGCGCGTTGAACGCTGCGCGCAGGTTGGGCCGGAAAGTGCCCGGCGACCTGGCCATCGTTGGATTCGATGACGTCCCGGAAGCTCGTTTTTACCATCCCCCACTAACCACGTTGCGGCAGCCGTTGATCGAGCTGGGTGGTCAGGCAGTGCGCCTGCTGCACCGCATGTTACAGGTCAAAGATAGCCCCATCCAACCGGAGCAAATCTGGCTGCAACCCGAGTTAATCGTTCGCGAAAGCTCGACCAATTGACCATTGCTCGCATTTGGTTCACCAGCTCGCTGGCCGGCGAGTGACATTCCAGACTATAAAAGGAGTAAAAAAATGAAACCCGTGACACTTGGCGTCATACTCGGAAATCGCGGCTTTTTCCCGGATCACCTGTGTGTGACAGGCCGTAAGGTCATCCTGGATGTGTTAAAAGCCGAGGGCTTCCAGGTGGTCATCCTGGACGACACGATCAACAAAGCTGCCGGGTCGATCGTCACCGTGGCAGAGGCGCAGATGTGCGCAGACCTGTTCAAGCAGCACCGCGAGGAGATCGACGGGGTGCTGGTCACCCTGCCCAACTTCGGCGAGGAGCGCGCCATTGCCAATGCGCTCCGCTGGTCTGGCCTGGATGTGCCGGTGTTGATTCACGCCTTCCCGGACGATGTGACCAAGATGACCATTGCCGATCGCCGCGATTCATTCTGCGGGAAGATGTCGGCCTGCAACAACCTCACCCAGTACGGGATTAAGTTCAGCCTGACCACGCTTCACACGGTCGATCCGCAAAGTGAAAGCTTTAAAGCCGACCTGCGAAAGTTTGGCGCGGTATGCCGCGTGGTGCGCGGCCTGCGCGGAGCGCGTTTCGGCGCCATCGGCGCCCGCCCGGCAGCTTTCAATACCGTGCGCTACAGCGAGAAATTACTCGAGCGCTCTGGCATCAGTGTCGATACGCTGGATCTCTCCGAGGTCTTTGGTCGGGCTGCGCGCTTGAAAGTCGATGACCCCAGGCTGAAAGCCAAGCTCGAAGAGATGAAAGCCTACGTGCCCGCCGGCGGAACCCCAAGTGAAGCCCTCACCCGCATGGCGAAATTGGGCGTTGTCATCGACGACTGGATGGCTGAAAACCGCCTGACCGCCTCGGCTCTGCAGTGCTGGACCGCGATGGAGGAGTTTTACGGTGTGGTGCCGTGCACGATGATGTCGATGATGAGCAACAAACTCGTGCCTTCAGCCTGTGAGACCGATATCGCCGGTGTGGTCGGCATGGTGGCGCTGGCGCTGGCTTCGGAGAAGCCCTCCGCCATCGTCGATTGGAACAACAATTACGGCGACGACCCGGACAAGGGCGTCATCTTCCACTGCTCGAACCTGCCCAAAGACCTGTTCCTCGAATCGAGCATTTCGGTCGAAGACGCGCCGAAGATGGATTACCAGGCGATCATCGCCGGGACGGTTGGGAAAGAGAACACCTTCGGCACCATTGTCGGACGGCTCAAAGCGGTGCCTTTCACTTATTGCCGCGTCTCGACCGACGATCTCAACGGGCGCATCCTGGCCTACCTGGGCGAAGGCAACCTGACCGACGATACGTTGAAGACTTTCGGCGGATATGGTGTGGTGCATGTGCCCAACCTGCAAAAATTGCTGGCGTATATTTGCGAGAACGGTTTTGAGCACCATGTTGCCATCAATCCTTCTCAGACAGCCGACGCTGTACATGAAGCGTTCAGCAAATACCTCGGTTGGAGCGTGTATCACCACAGGTGAAAACCATGACCGAAACTCAAACCAAACTACTCGCGTTGCGGTCGTACCTTCACGAGCGAGGCCTGCAAGGCGTGCTGTTACAGCGCAATAGCAACTTCTCCTGGCTCACCGCGGGCAGCAGCGCCGCGATCAACATCGCCGCGACCCATGGAGAGGCATCTTTGCTGGTCACTGCCGATAAAGCGTACGTCCTCACCAGCAACATCGAAGCTCCCCGCCTGGAGGGCGAGCAAGACCTGTGCAGCAAAGGCTTCGAGTTCTTTGTCAACGCCTGGTTCGAGCCGCCCTCTGCGGTCGACACCCTGGCGAAAGGGTTAAGGCTCGGTTCAGACGGTCCAGTTCCCGGCATGCTCGACGTGTCCGGCGATCTGTCGCGCTTGCGCTCCAGGTTGCTTCCGGTCGAGCAGGAACGCATCCGCGGCGTGGCGCGCCAGTGCGCCTCTGCGATGGCACAGGCCGTCTTCGCAGTGCGCCCGGGTCAGACCGAATATGAGATTGCCTCCCTTCTGGCAGAAGCCTGTTTGGAGCGCGGTATCGAGCCGATCGTCAACCTGATCGCCACCGACGAGCGAATTTTCAATTATCGCCACCCCACCTTCACCGGAAAAAAATTGGCCCGCTACGCCATGCTGGTTCTCTGCGGGCGCAGCCAGGGGCTGGTGGTATCCCTCACCCGCCTGATCCATTTCGGCCAACTGCCGGTCGAGCTCACCCAAAAATCCGAAGCCGTCGCCAGGGTAGATGCCGCGATGATCGCAGCTACCCGCCCTGGCCGCACCCTCGGACAGGTTTTTGAGGATACAACTGCGGCTTACGCGGCAGTCGGCTACCCGGATGAATGGAAATTGCACCACCAGGGCGGTCCAGCCGCCTACGAACCTCGCGAGAGCGTGGCGGTTCCGGGCAGCCCAGACAAGGTCTTTGCCGGGCAGGCTTACGCATGGAATCCCTCTATCACCGGCGCAAAAAGTGAAGACACCGTGTTGGTGACCGAGCAAGGTTTCGAAGTGCTGACCGAAATGCCGGGGTGGCCATCGTTCGAGTTGAGTGCTGGCGGATTCCAGCTTCACCGCCCCAGGATATTGGAAATTTAACCGTCAGGCGGCTTTCGTGTCCGCAAAAACCTATGCCATTGGGGTAGATTTCGGCACCGAATCCGGACGAGCGGTGCTGGTGGACGTCTCCAATGGGTCCGAAGTCGCCACCGCTGTGTACAAGTACGCCAACGGCGTCATCGATGCGAAGCTTCCCGGCAGTGATATCCGCCTGGAGCCGGACTGGGCTCTGCAAGATCCCAAAGATTATATCGACGCTCTCAAAGAGACCATTCCTGCGGTGATAAGGCAGAGCGGCGTCACTCCTGCCGATGTGATTGGCATCGGCATCGATTTCACCGCCTGCACCATGTTGCCCACGCTCAAAGACGGCACGCCGTTGTGCTTCTTGCCCCAATTCCGCAATCGTCCGCACGCCTGGACCAAGCTATGGAAACACCACGCTGCGCAG
This sequence comes from Anaerolinea sp., assembly GCA_029975965.1. Next base: position 77,066 of record JARKOV010000015.1, read on the forward strand.
CCCGAAGCCAACGCATTGAACGAGATCGCCCGTGAAAAAGGTTTCACCTTCCTCGACCGGTACGGCGGCAAGATCAGCTCTGAGTGGTTCTTTCCCAAGGTCTGGCAAATTTTGAATGAGGACCCGGAAATATATCACGCCGCCGAGAGATTCATCGAAGCCGCCGATTGGGTGGTCTGGCAACTGACCGGCGAGGAAAAGCGCAATTCCTGCACCGCCGGTTACAAGGCAATCTGGTCGAAGAGCGAGGGCTTCCCGCCCAAGCAATTCTTCAAAGCGCTCGATCCGCGCCTGGAGAACATCGTCGACGAAAAGATGACCCGCACCATCGTGCCGCTGGGCGAGCGCGCCGGTGGGCTCACCGCCCAGGCTGCCGGCTGGACCGGTCTCAATCCCGGCACGGCGGTCGCGGTCGCCAATGTGGACGCGCACGTCTCGGTGCCCGCATCGACAGTGGTCGACACCGGGAAAATGGTGATGATCATGGGCACCTCGATCTGTCACATGGTGCTCGGTCGCGAGGCAAGGATTGTCCCAGGCATCTGCGGCTTCACCGAAGACGGCATCATCCCCGGTTTCATCGGGTACGAAGCAGGTCAATCCTGCGTGGGGGATCACTTCGCCTGGTTTGTCGAAAATTGCGTCCCGGAGGCATACCAACAAGAAGCACGCGTCCGCGGCATCGACATTCACGCGCTGCTCGAGGAGAAAGCCGCCCGGCTGACCCCCGGCGAGAGCGGCTTACTCGCCCTGGACTGGTGGAATGGCAACCGTTCGGTGCTCGTCGATGTAGACCTGACCGGCATGATGCTCGGCATGACCTTGCTGACCAAACCCGAAGAGATGTACCGCGCCTTGATCGAGGCCACCGCCTACGGCACGCGCGTGATCATCGAGGCCTTCAACGCCAACGGCGTGACGGTTGACGAATTGATCGCCACCGGCGGTCTGCCCGATCGAAACCGCCTTCTCATGCAAATTTACGCCGACGTCACCGGCAAGGAGATTCGCGTCTCGGCTGCCAGGCAGACGCCCGCCCTCGGTTCGGCTATGTTTGGCGCAGTAGCGGCTGGGAAAGCCGCCGGGGGGTATGACTCCATCCTCGAAGCAAGCCAGAAAATGGCCCACCTGCGTGACGAAGTTTACCGGCCGATTCCGGAGAACCAGCTCATTTACGCGCGCCTCTTCCAGGAATATGTCCAGCTTCACGATACCTTCGGGCGCGGCGTCAACGACGTGATGAAGCGTCTCAAAGCCCTCAAGGCAGAGGTGTTGGCAGGAAGGTAGCCAAGACCGCCCTTCCGATTTTCAACGACCCGGCATGGATCCGGCGCGCCGGATCCATGCCGGAAAGATCGAGCTCCCCTTACCGATGATGTGGATAAGGGAGTAAGCCCAAGACAAGGAGCACCCATGCGATTCGAATCCATCCGCAACGACCTCGTCAAGCTCCACCTGATCCTCCCCGCAGCCAATCTCGTCACCTGGACGAGTGGCAACGTGAGCATTCGCGATAAGGAAACCGGCCTGGTCGTCATCAAACCTTCCGGCATCATGTACGAAGACCTGCGACCCGAGCATTTTGTCGTCCTCGATGTCAATGGCAAGGTTATCGAGGGCAACCTCAAGCCCTCTTCCGATACCGCCAGCCACCTGTACATCTATCGCCACCGCCCAGATGTGTTCGGCGTGGTGCACACTCACTCACCTTATGCCACCGCCTTCGCCGCCAACGGTCTGCCTATCCCGGTTTACCTCACCGCCCAGGCCGATGAATTCGGAGGGCCTGTTCCATGCGCCGGCTTCGGCCTGATTGGCGGAGAAGATATCGGTAGATTGGTCGTCGAAAATATCGGTAAGTCGGTCGCCTGCCTGCTCAAAAACCATGGCGTCTTCACCATCGGACCAAGCGGAAAAGCCGCCGTCAAAGCTGCCGTGATGGTCGAGGATGTCGCCCGAACCGCCTGGATTGCCCGCCAGCTTGGACAGCCCGACGAGATACCGCCCGAAATGGTTGAGAAGCTGCACTACCGCTATACCCACGAGTACGGGCAGTAACGCTTAAACCGTAAAACTGGCGAGCGATTCTCTACCTCTTAACCAGCCATGGTCATACAGACTTCCTGGCGTGGCCAGGTCCTCACCCTCTCCACCAAGCCCAACTGCCTGACCCTGTCGCTGCAATCCGGGCAAGTCTCCAGCGTCTACTCCTTCGACAACGCCGGGCGCTTGTGGACAGCCATGCACGGCGGTATCTCATATCGCCGCGGCCTGGACGGGAAAATTGTCGCCAAGTGGCAGACCGGGAGAGACTCGCGCGAACGGCGCTGGCTTTCCCCGGTCGAGTCGGCTGCCTTGCTGGAACATGCGCGCTCCACCGCAGCCGACTTACTCGCCGATCTGACCGGCGGTCTGCTGGCACTCAAGCCCACCCTCGACCCTGGCGAGGAAAGGGTGCTCGCCAATGCTGCCGCTTTCGATGCCACCCGTTATCAGGCCGACATCGCAGACTACCGGCGGGTATACCAGCCGGTGGGCATTCTCCCGCCTGACCAGTACATGTCGGTCGTCCTGCAAGCCGCGGAAGGCTGTTCCTTTAATACCTGCACCTTCTGCACATTCTATAAAGATCGCCGCTTTCGCATCAAATCTCCTGACGAGTTTCGCGCGCATGCCGAAGCGGTGCGCGATTACCTGGGCGAAGGGTTATCGCTGCGCCGCACCATCTTCCTGGGCGACGCCAACGCGCTGGTCATCCCCACGCCGCGCCTGTTGTCCCTGCTCGAAGTAGCCCACCGGGTCTTCGACGTCGAGCGCCTGGGCGGATTTTACGCATTCCTGGACGGTTTTTCAGGCGAGAAGAAATCAGCCACCGATTATTCAGCGCTGGCCGGACTCGGTTTGCAGCGAGTTTATATCGGTCTGGAATCAGGTCACGACCCATTGTTGCGTTTTCTCAATAAACCGGGGCAGTCAGAAGATGCCGTCCGGGCGGTGCACGCCATGAAATCCGCCGGGGTCGCGGTGGGGGTCATCATTTTGCTCGGTGCAGGGGGACAGCAATTCGCTGACGCGCATACGGCTGCTACCATCCATGCGCTCAATCGCATGCAGCTCGACGCCGACGATCTGATCTACTTCTCCGAGCTGGTGGAAACAGAAGGGCTGCAGTACACCCGCGACGCCTTTACCGCAGAGTTGCAGCCGCTCAGCGCGGGGCAGCGCAGCGCCCAGGGCGAGGTGATCGAGCGCGCCTTGCGCTTCGATGCTGTTCGTGGAACCCCGCATATCAGCCGCTACGACATCCGCGAGTTTGTGTATTAATAGAAACCGCTCAGATCCATGGGAAATTACATCAAATGTCAGGTGTTGGTGGGGTTTCATCCCTCCAACATCTGACATTTTGAAGCTTACTCTTCACATCCGAGCAGTCCTGCTTACTTTAAATCCTGTCCCATTAAAAACGGAAATACTCTTCAAAGTTGCCTTGCCATCCCTCCGGCAGGTATTCCCCCGTCGCCGGGTTCTGCACATACCGCCCCGCATATTCACCGCGCCGGATGCGTTGCAGCGCCTCGACGAACCAATCCACGTCGGCAAACGTGTTGCCCAGCCCAAACGAAGCCCGCACCAGGCCAGGCATATGTTCCCGCTTTCCCGCGAGGATGTCGGCGCGAACCTGGCGCGCCGAATCGCCGTCCACATTTAACAACCGCAGCAGGTATGGGTGGGCGCAGAAACATCCACTGCGAACTCCAATCCCGAACTCATAGCCGAGGATTGCCGCCACTTTGAAATGAGAAATGCCCTCGAGCAGCATCGGCAGCACCCCCACCCGGTAAATCGCGCGCGCCGGGTCGGTGTCGCCGTAGAGATACAATCCGGGCACGCCACGCAGTTGCTCCAGGGCGTAGGCGGTCAACTCGGCTTCGTGCGCCGCGACCTCGTCCATCCCGATCAACTCCAGCTCGGCGATCGCTGCCGCCAGCGCCACGGCGCCCACGGTGTTGGGGCTGCCCGCCTCGTCTCGTTCGGGGGAGCCGGTCCAGGCCACCTCATCTTCGGTGACAAACTCGACCTGGCCTCCGCCGCGATGGTCCGGATCACCGCGCTCGAAGGTGTCGCGCCGGCCAACCAGTGCGCCGGTGCCAAAGGGCGCGTACATCTTGTGAGCAGAGATCACCACGTAATCCAGGTGTTGAGGATCGTCCAACGGCCGCATCTCCACCTTGCGGTGCGGAGCGAGCTGCGCACAATCGACCATCATCTGCGCCCCCGCGGCGTGCGCCTTCTCCGCCAGGCGATGGACCGGGTTGATGAAACCGGTCACATTGCTCGCCCCGGTCAGCGCCACCAGCGCCACGCGGTCGCGGTATTTGGCCAGCAGGGCGTCGAAGTTCTCTTCGTCAAATTGACCGTCCGGCTTCACCCCACAGTGAACCACCTTCGCAACTCCCCGCCAGGGCAGGTCGTTCGAGTGGTGCTCCATCAGGCTGACGATGACCACATCGCGTTGGGCCGTGAACGGAAAACGCAGCGCCAGGCGGTTGATCATCTCGGTGGTATTTTTCCCAAAAATGCAGGTGTGCGTCTTCGGATCGCCCCCGACGAATCTGGTGACCTTGAGACGTGCCTCCTCGAATGCGTGGGTCGATAGCTGGCTCTTAAATCCCGTCCCGCGGTGAACGCTTGCGTAATACTGCAAGAATCGATTGACGGCCGTCTCGACCGCTTTCAAGGATGGCGTCGATGCGGCGTGGTCCAGGTTGGTGTACACCCGCTGGCTGCCGTCCAGCAGCGGGACAAGTGCCTGGGCGCCTGTGAATAGATGGCTGTAGTTATGTGTGGTTGTTGGCATCTAAGTTCCTTGCAAATTCGTTAGAAGTGGGAAAAGTGCTTGCATCTTGTCCACTTTTCGTATATACTGTGGGTACAAGTGGTAGAAAGTGGGAGATTGTGGTAGGAGCGCCGGGTGATCCCGGCGTTCCGCATATATCGCGAGGGTAGAACGGATGTTCCTGGGGCGTTACGAACACACCATCGATGATAAAGGCCGGCTGACCATACCGGTCCGCTATCGCGATGACCTGGTTGCCGGTGCGTTCGTCACTCAGGGGTTCGATCGCAACTTGATGGTCTTGACGGCCTCTGCCTTCGAACACGTCAACAACTACATCAACGAGATCAGCATGACCGACCCCACCGCTCGCGCGTTGAAAAGGATGATCTTTTCCAGCGCCGAACAAGTGGAGGTCGATAAGGTGGGACGCATTCTCATCCCGCAGTACCAGCGCGAATTTGCCCGCCTGACCGGTCAGACCGTCTTGGTCGGCAACGGCAACTACTTTGAAATCTGGTCACCTGAGGAATGGAGACGCCAGAACGATGTACTCCAAAACGCGGAAGCCAATGAACATCGTTTTGCAGCCTTCAACCTGCCCGCCAAGTGATTCGGATGGAAAAGTTCGATAGCGGTCACGAGCCGCCCCATCGATCCGTACTTTACCACCAAATTATACTCGCTTTACGACCGTTCAGCCCAGGGCGTTATGTGGATGCAACCCTAGGGGCGGGAGGTCACGCCGCCGGAATCCTGACCGCGTCGAGCCCGGACGGAAAGCTCCTCGGTTTCGACCTGGATCCAGTCGCACTTGAGCTGGCCGCCAGGAGGTTATCTGGCTTTGCGGATCGCGCGGTTCTCGTCCAGGCCTCCTTCACCCGCCTGGGCGCCGAACTCGAGCGAATCGGATGGGAGCATGTTGACGGCATCGTGATCGACCTGGGGGTTTCTTCGATGCAACTCGATCGACCCGAACGTGGCTTTTCTTTCCAGGCAGATGGTCCGCTCGATATGCGTTTCGACCCGCAAGGGGTGACCACCGCAGAGTACCTGGTCAACGAGTTGCCCGAGACGCAATTGGCGGACCTGATCTGGCGCTACGGAGAAGACCATTTCTCCCGGCGCATCGCCCAGGCAATCGTCCGGGCGCGCCCGTTGCGCACCACCCGCCAGTTGGCTGATACGGTTGTCCGGGCATATGGGGGAAAAAAAAGCCGCATCCATCCCGCCACGCGCACCTTCCAGGCATTGCGCATCGCGGTCAACGAAGAGCTACAGGCGGTTGAAAGGGTTCTCCCCCAGGCAGTGCAGGCCCTTACCGGCGGCGGGAGGCTGGCGGTGATCAGTTTTCATTCTCTCGAAGACCGCCTGGTCAAGCAATACTTCCGCCGCGAAAGCCGCGACTGCATCTGCTCGCCCGAACAGCCAGTCTGCACTTGCGGTCATAAGGCGAGTATCCGGGAGATCACCCGCCGGCCGATCGAGGCGGGCGAGGATGAGATCAACGAAAACCCGCGAGCGCGCAGCGCGAAATTGCGGGTGGCTGAAAAACGGGAACTGGCATGAGTGTTGCACAGGATTAGGCACACAAGGTTAATTGGAGGATCCACTGTGACGATCAAGAACCGCCTCAACCAGGCATACCGGCAAGCCCCATGGCGGAAAGCCACCCGGATTGGTCTACTCTTCTTGATCCTGGCGTTACTTGGCGCATCCATCCTGTGGATTATGCTCACCGTGACCGTCCAGGCGGCATCTGCAGGGTTGGAAATCCAGTCTTTCGAGGCTGAGAAAGAAAATCTCCAGCGCCAGATCGCCAGCCTGCGCACCGACATCGCCATACAGACCTCATCCGACAAGATGGCCCAACGAGCCGCGGAGTTGGGCTTCCGCCAGGCCACCCCAGACGAGATCACCTATATGACCATACCGGGCTACACCGGTCGCCAGCCGGTCATATCCGCTCCACCGCCCACGGCCAACATCAAACCGGTGATTATCAAACCCAGTTATACGCAGTCACTCTCGGAGTGGCTGTATCAAGGAATCCTGAAGATCAACGAGCAGTCGGGAGGGTTTTTACAATGAACAAGGGGTCTTTCTCCCGTTTCTGGTTCGTAGGAGGCACGCTGATTGTGGCGGGCCTGTTCATTTTTTTATGGATGATCCGCATCATGCTCAGCCCGGAGGCCGAAACCTTCCGCGAAATCGGCTCATCCTTTGAAAAGTACCCCAAGACCATCTATCCTGAGCGGGGAAACATTTATGACCGCTGGGGGCATCTGCTGGCGGGTAACGTGGAAACGTACGAGATCGGTGTTGACCTGCGCTACGTCAGCGATCCTCAGACCATCGCCGCCACGCTCTCGAGCATCGTTGGGGCCGATTACAATACGCTCTACACCAAGGTCAGTGAGGTCTGGGAGTCCGACAGCCCACGGTACGTCAAACTGGTCGACTTCGTCGACCCGGAGAAAATCGAGGAGCTCGAAGTCATCGAGAAACAGCTCAATGACCAGCGCGACCGTGCATCGCGCCGCCAGCGCAGAGACTCGGTCATGCCCAACCTCGACGGCGTGCTCTGGACGCCCATGCTCAAGCGCAGCTATCCGGAGCACACCCTTGGGTCGAACATCATCGGGTTTTACGCCTACCGCGAGCGCGAGACAGCCAGCGGTTACTTCGGCGTCGAAGAGAAGTATAACCAGCTTCTGGCCGGCACCCCAACCGAAGTGCTGGTTGCCCTGGATCCTTACAAAATCAACGAAATCCCCAACGTACCGCCGGGAGCCAGCCTGGTCTTGACCATCGACCGTGACATCCAGGCCATGGCGGAGCGCGTGCTCGACAATCACATCGCCTCCAGCGGCTCGAAATCAGGCACGGTCGTCATCATGGATCCTGAAAATGGCGAGATCCTTGCCATGGCCGTAACCCCTCGCCTCGACCCCAACGAATACTGGAAATACGGTGAGAAATTTCCAGGGATCACGGCATTCAATCGCGCCATTGGCACGACATACGAGCCAGGCTCAGTGTTCAAGGTTCTCACCATGGCCGCCGCTTTGGATGCCGGCGTTGTCCAACCCTCCACGCCCTTTCTCGACACAGGTGTGATCATGGTTGGCGGTGTGGCCATCCGCAACTGGGACCGTGGCGCCTGGGGCCCGCAGGACATGACCGGCTGCATGCAGCATTCGCTGAACGTCTGCCTGGCTTGGATCGCCACCCAGCTCGGACCCACGCAATTTTATAACTATCTCAACAACTTCGGCATCGGAAACATGACCGGCATCGACCTGGGTGGCGAAGTCTCCCAGCCGTTCCGCGTCCCGGGCGACGGTGGGTGGTACGAGATCAACCTCGGCACCAATTCGTTCGGACAGGGCATCGCTGCCACCCCCATCCAAATGATCACCGCCATCTCGGCCGTCGCCAACAATGGGAAAATGATGGCGCCCCACGTTCTCAAAGCGGTGATCGAGAACGGCGAGCAATACACCAACCCGCCGCAGGTGATTGGAAAGCCCATCTCGGCTGAGACGGCGCACACGCTGAGCGAGATGCTGGCAACATCCCTCGAAAAAGAAGCCTCCGACGCCCTGGTCGAAGGGTACCGCGTGGCCGGAAAAACCGGCACGGCAGAAATTCCCGGTCCTGGCGGTTACCTGGACACCGCCACGAACGCGTCGTTCGTCGGTTGGGGGCCGGTGGATGACCCGCGCTTCGTGGTGTACGTCTGGCTCGAGGAACCGCGCTCGTCACAATGGGGTTCGATCGTCGCCTCCCCGCTGTTCAGCGAGATCGTCCAAAATCTTGTCGTCTTGATGGACCTGCCTCCCGACAACATCCGGCAGGGACTGGCCAACCAGTAAGGAGAAAAGTTGCTGACTCTGGCGGACATCCTGGAAGCCCTCACCGGCAAGCGAAGCGAGCTGGCCGACCTCACCATCAGTGAGGCGGTCATCGATTCACGCCAGGTCATCCCCGGAGCGTTGTTTGTCGCCCTACCGGGTGAAAAAACCGACGGTCACCTCTACGTGGATGCCGCCTTTAAGAACGGCGCCGCCCTGGCCCTGGTGCAGCGCGACATGCCCGCCGAGATGGTCACCCTTGATCTGCGCGCCGGTCCGATTGCCGTCGACACCACCCTGCCGGTCGGCCTGCGCACACACCAACCGGTGTGCCTGCGAGTGAACGACACCCTCGTCGCCCTGCAGCAAATCGCCCGCTTCTGGCGCGCCAGGCACGACATTCGTGTCATTGGCGTCACCGGCAGCGTGGGAAAATCGACCACCAAAGAGCTGGTCGCCGAGGTGCTCAGCCGGCGTTACCGCACCTTGAAGAACGTCGGCAACCTCAACAACGAAATCGGACTGCCACTCACCCTGTTGCGCCTGGGGCCGGGTTACCAGCGTGCTGTGCTGGAGATGGGTTTTTATGTTCCCGGTGAAATCGCCCAGTTGTGTGAGATCGCCCGCCCGCAGGTGGGTGTGGTGACCCTGGTTGGCACCGTGCACGCCGAACGTGCTGGGTCGCAAGAGGTCATCGCCCGCGGCAAGGCAGAGCTGGTCCAGGCCCTACCCCCTGCTCCTGAAGGCGTCGCTATCTTGAATTACGACGACCCCTGGGTGCGCGACATGGCCCAACAGACCAAAGCCCGCGTGGTATATTACGGCATGCAGCCGGAAGCCGACCTGTGGGCCGACGATGTGGAAAGCCTCGGCCTGGAGGGCATCCGCTTCCGCCTTCACCACCATTCCGAATCGGTCCACGTTCGCGTTCCGCTGATCGGGTACCATTCGGTGCAGACTGTGCTGCGCGCTGCGGCTGTCGGGCTGGTCGAAGGACTCTCCTGGGGCGAAATAGTCCAGGGTCTTTCGATGGGTCAGACTCAACTTCGCCTGGTGGCAGTTCGCACCGAAAGCGGCGCGCTGATCCTCGACGACACTTACAATGCCTCGCCAGAGTCGACCCTTTCGTCGCTCAGCCTGCTCAAAGATATCCCGGGACGCCACATCGCGGTGTTGGGCGATATGCTCGAGCTTGGCCCGTACGAGCAGGAAGGCCACGAAAAAGTTGGCGTCCTGGCCGCCGAAGTGGCCGACGAGTTGATCTGCGTGGGTGAACTGAGCAAGATCATCCTTCAGGCTGCGCAACACGCCGGCCTGGGTCCCGCTCACATTCACTGGGTGCCTGAAACCATGCAGGCCGCTGAGATTCTTGAGCCGATGCTCAAAGCCGGCGACGTCGTGCTCATCAAGGGCTCTCACGGGCTGCGCATGGACCGGCTGGTCTCCGCGCTGGAGGTGGTTGAATGAACGACTCGACCCTTGCCATCGCGCTCTCCATGCTCAGCTTCATGCTTTCGGTCATCTGGGGCGGACCGCTGGTGCGCGTGCTGCGCCACTTTCGCATCGGCAAAATTGTTCGCCTCGAAGGGCCGGAACGCCACATCACCAAGATGGGCACCCCGACGATGGGCGGGATCATGTTCATCATCCCGATCCTCATGTTGACCGGCCTGTTGAACGCCGCTTCTCTGATCGGCCTGAACGTGCTCGGTCGATCGGTGCTTGTCCCGCTGCTGGTCATGCTGGCTTATGCCCTGCTCGGCACAATCGACGATTGGGAAGGCATCCGTGGGCCGCGCCGTGGATTGGGGATGCGCGCCCGGACCAAGTTCATCATCCAGGTGTTGCTTGCAGTTGGAGTGGCCTTTGCGCTCAAGTACATCCTGGACGTGCCCGAGTTGTACTGGCCGCCGGTGGAAGGCGACATCGACCTCGGGCCGCTTTACATCCCTCTCGCCGTGTTCATCATCGTCGGCCTATCCAACGCGGTCAATTTCACCGACGGCCTGGACGGACTCGCCGGGTTGATCTCAGCCACCGCATTTGCCGCCTATGGCGCGATCGCGCTCACCCAGGGGCAGGTCTTCCTGGCGCGTTTTTGCTTCACCGTAGTCGGCGCCTTATTCGGCTTTTTATGGTTCAACGTTCACCCCGCCCAATTGATCATGGGCGATGCCGGCTCGCTTCCCCTGGGCGCCAGCCTGGCGGTCGTCGCGCTGATGACCGGGCAGTGGCTGCTCCTGCCCCTGATCGCAATCATCCCGGTCAGCGAGGCAGCCAGCGTGGTGATCCAGATCGTGTATTTCCGCCTGACGAAAGGCAAGCGGTTTTTCAAAATGGCTCCGCTCCACCACCATTTCGAGCTGCTCGGCTGGAGCGAGACCCAGGTGGTGCAACGGTTTTGGCTGGTCGGGCTGCTCTTTGCGCTGCTGGGTATGGCGGTCGCGTTGGTGTAAGATGATGACAACTCTTTGGGAGGGTAAACGCGTGTTGGTCGTCGGCGCAGCCCGCCAGGGGCTTTCTCTGGCGCGCTATCTCAGCGCCTGTGACGCCCACGTCACCCTCAACGATCAGAACACTGCCGAGAAACTTGAGCATGCGCGCCAGGCCCTCGCCGGTTATCCGGTCGAATGGGTGTTGGGCGGTCACCCGATGGAATTGCTCGACCGGGTGGACCTGGTCTGCATCTCGGGCGGCGTGCCCCTCACCTTGCCGATCCTGGTCGAAGCTCGCCGGCGCGGCATCCCCCTCACCAACGATTCGCAGATCTTCATGGATGAGGTGCCCTGCCCGGTGGTTGGCATCACCGGTTCAGCCGGGAAGACCACCACGACGACCCTCGTGGGACGCATGGCTCAGGCAGCCATCCAGCCCCCGCGGCGCACCTGGGTGGGCGGCAACATCGGCACCCCGCTCATCGACAAGGTGGCTGAGATCCACGCGGAAGATCTCGTGATCCTTGAGCTATCCAGCTTCCAGCTCGAGCTGATGACCCGCTCGCCTCAAGTCGCCGCGGTGCTGAACATCACCCCTAACCACCTCGACCGCCACGGGACGATGCAGGCGTATACCGCCGCGAAAGCGCGCATCCTGGACTTCCAGGCAGCGAACGACGTTGCCATCCTCTGCCACGAGGACCCCGGTTCTTGGAGCCTTACGCAGCGCGTTCGGGGCAGGCTGGTGGCTTTCGGCCTTGCCCAGCCTCCCGGCGGCTGGCCCGGCACGTTCACCAAAGATGGCGCCTTTTATTTTACCGATGGCCTGGAAGAAGAGGCGTTGTTCCCAGAGCAGGTCAACGAGCTGCGCGGCGACCATAACCGGCTGAACGTGCTGGCAGCCTGCGCCATTGGGATCGCGACCGGATTCTCCATCGAGGCGATGCGCGCCGGTGTGGCTGGCTTTCAGGGGGTTGACCACCGCCTGGAACTGGTCGGCGAATGGAAAGGCGTGCGCTGGTACAACGACTCGATTGCCACTGCACCCGAACGCAGCATGGCGGCGATGCGCTCGTTTGATGAGCCGCTGGTGTTGATGCTCGGAGGGCGCGATAAAGACCTTCCCTGGCAAGACCTCGCTCAAATGGTGCACGAGCGGGTCGACCATCTCGTTGTGTTCGGCGAAGCGGCCGACAAAATTTGCCGCGCAATCGGTCCAATCGAGCAGGGCAGGCGGCCCTACACCTTACAGGTTTGCCCTGGGGTCGAGGCGGCTGTCAGCGCCGCCGCCAGCGTTGCCGAGCCGGGAAGCGTCGTTTTATTTTCGCCCGGCGGAACCAGTTTCGATGAATTCAAAGATTTCGAAGAGCGTGGGGAGCGTTTTATAAAATGGGTGAAAGCACTTTCGTAGACCAATCGGTATGGCGCGGGGCTTCCCGCCAGTTGCGCACCGTCCGCCAGGGTGTAGATTTCGTCCTGGTCAGCGTCAGCGTCGCGCTGACCCTCTTTGGATTGCTGATGGTGTACTCTGCTGGGCCTAAATTCGCCAGCTACCTGGCAAAACCGTCCGATTACTTCCTCGTCCGCCAGTTGGTTTGGGCGTTCGTAGGACTCGCCACCGTGGTCATCATGACCTTCATCAACTACCACATTTTTCAAAAGCTCACCGTGGTGATGATGGTTGCAACGATCATTGCCCTGTTCGCTGTGATGATCCTCGGCGAAGCGACCCTGGGCTCGGTGCGCTCGATCCTCGGCGGTTCGATCCGCCCCTCCGAGCTGGCCAAACTGGTCACCATCATATACGTATCAGTCTGGTTGAACGCCAAACGCGATGTGCTCAACGACATCTCCCTCGGGTTGATCCCGCTCGGATTCATCCTTGGATTCACCGCCATCTTGATCTTCCTCCAACCTGACCTTTCCGCGGCAATGACCGTCTTGCTGATGGGCGGGCTGTTGTTCTTCCTGGCCGGTGGGGCCTGGCGCCAAATCGGCATTGTCATCGCCATCGCCGTGCTGGTCGGGTGGATCGCCGTCAATGTCTACCCCACCGGGCGCACCCGTGTCACAGACTACATCACCGGGCTCCAGAACCCCTTGAGCGCCTCCTACCACGTGCGCCGCTCGCTGGAAGCCGTGATCAACGGCGGCCTCTTTGGGGTCGGCATCGGTCACTCCAGCACAAAATTTACCGGCCTGCCTGTCGCGCACACCGACTCGATTTTTGCCATCATCGCCGAGGAAGTCGGCTTGTTGGGCACAGCCGCGTTGATCCTGGCCTACCTGACCATCCTTTGGCGTGGCCTGACCATCGCGAAAAACGCGCCTGACCAGTTGGGCAGGTTGCTGGCAGCCGGAATCAGCATCTGGATCGTCCTGGAGGCGTTGATCAATATGGCGGTGATGGTCAACCTGTTGCCGCACGCCGGTAACGCGCTGCCTTTCATCAGTTATGGTGGCTCGAACCTGGTGATTACCCTCACCGGGGTGGGTATTTTATTGAATATCGGTCGCATGTCAGAAAAGAGCAAACAACAAGGAGGAAGCGTCTTTGCTTCGATTGTTAATTTGCGCTGGCGGGACGGGCGGCGGCGTGTATCCCGCCCTGTCCGTGCTGCACGCGCTTGAGAAGGAGTTGGAATCCGTGCTGTGGGTTGGCGGTGAAGGCGGCATGGAAGCAGACCTGGTGAAACGGGCCGGGCTGACCTATGCGGCTATTCCGGCTGCCGGCGTCCATGGGGTGGGCGTTCGCGCCTTGCCAGGCAACCTGGCTCGCCTGGCGCGTGGCATGCTGGCCTCTCGCCGCATCCTGAACCAGTTCCATCCGCAGGTGCTGCTCTTCACCGGCGGGTACGTTGCGGTTCCCATGGCGGTCGCCGCCGGGAGGCGGGTGCCCAGCCTGCTCTATGTGCCCGATATCGAGCCGGGCCTGGCGCTGAAGACATTGGCGCGTTACTCCTCCACCATTTCCCTGACCGCTGAGCCATCGCGGGGTTATTTCACCCGTTCCCGCGCCCGCGTGGAAGTCACCGGTTACCCAACTCGCCCCGAGCTCTCAGGCTGGACGCGCGAGCGAGGGCGTTCGCTGCTCGGCCTGGCACCCGAGAGCAAAGTGGTGCTGGTCACAGGCGGCAGCAAGGGCGCGCAGTCGATCAACCGCGCCCTGCTCGGCATCTTGCCCCGGCTGCTCGAGCTGGCTGAGGTGGTGCACATATCAGGACAGGGCAATTGGAGCGAAGTTGAAGCAGCGGCGGCCCAACTGCCTGGTCACATCGCCGGTCGTTATCATCCCCTGCCTTATCTGCACGAGATGGGCGCCGCGCTCGCCGCCGCCGATCTGGTGGTCTCTCGCGCCGGCGCTTCAACGCTGGGGGAGTACCCGCTCTTTGGGCTGCCCGCTGTCCTGGTCCCCTATCCTTACGCCTGGCGCTACCAGAAAGTCAACGCCGATTACCTGGTCAACCACGGCGCAGCCGTTTCGATCGAAAATGATGCGCTGGCCTTGCGCCTCCTGCCGTTGGTTCACGACCTGCTTCTCGACGACGAGCGGCTGCTAAATATGAGATCTCAAATGGCCTCGCTGGCGCAGCCACAGGCAGCCGAAAAAATTGCTCGCCTGGTTAGCGAGCTGGCTGCTGGCTCACAGCCCACCGGAGGTGCCGCATGATTGGCCTGAGTACCATCTTCTGGATGTTTGTGATCCTCTTCGGCATCATCGGCGCGATGCGCGGCTGGGCCAAGGAGCTTTTGGTGACCTTCAGCGGTGTGCTGGCTTTATTCATTCTCAGCGTGCTCGAAACGTATGTGCCATTCGTCAGCCAGAACCTGCGCCAGAACCCGGCCACGCTCTTCTGGCTCCGCGTCGTGTTGCTCTTCGGTCTGGTTTTCTTCGGTTACCAGTCACCCAACCTGCAGCGCCTGGCTGCAACCAACCGCTTTGCCCGTGAAAAGCTGCAGGATTACTTGTTGGGCTTCATCATGGGCATGTTGAACGCTTACATCTTCATTGGTACCTTGTGGTGGTTCCTCAACGACGCCGGGTACCCCTGGACCTTTATCTCGCCGCCAGACCCCAACACGCCTCAAGGAGTGGCCGCCCTGGATTTGATCAAGCGCCTGCCACCCGTCTGGCTGAAACCGCCAACGGTGTTTTTCGCTGTGGCGCTCGCCTTTGCTTTTGTGATCGTCGTTTTCTTGTAGAAGGGATTTGAGGTAAGGAATGCAACGGGTGCATCTGATCGGGATCGGTGGAACAGGCCTTAGCGCCATTGCCCGCGTGCTTGCGGAGCAAGGCGTGCCGGTGTCTGGCTCCGACCGCGCGCTCTCCCCGCTGGCCAGGGATCTGGTCGCAGCCGGGATACCCGTTGCCATTGGTCATGCTGCCGGGAATGTCGCCGGAGCCGGCCTCGTGGTGCGCTCCTCCGCTGTGCCCGACGACAATCCCGAGGTGGTCGCTGCGCATCAAGCCGGCATCCCGGTGCTCAAGCGCGCGGAATTCCTCGATCGTTTGCTGGCCGGCAAAGAAGTGATTGCGGTCGCCGGCACCCACGGCAAAACGACCACGACCGCCATGGTCGCCTGGATGCTTTCCAGCCTCGGCAAGGACCCATCCTATATCGTGGGCGGCGTCGTGCGCGACCTGGGCAGCAACGCGCACGCAGGAAAGGGCAGCGCATTTGTAATTGAGGCCGACGAATACGACTTCATGTTCCTCGGGTTGAATCCAAAGCTGGCTGTGGTCACTTACCTGGAGCACGATCACCCGGACTGTTTCCCCACGCTGGATTCCTACCGGTTGGCTTTCGAGCAGTTCGTCAGCCAGGTTCAGCCGGGGGGCGCCTTATTCGTCAACGGAGACCAACCCGAGACATTCGAGCTGGCCTTCGCCGCCCCCCAGGGTGTTCTGGCCTCCACCTATGCCCTGCACGCCGCAGCTCATTACCGCATCGGCGACGCATCGCCCAATGCGCAGGGCGGGTTCAGCGGAACAGCCCTGCACCAGGGACGCGTGCTTGCCCGCCTGGACTTGCAGGTCCCTGGCGAGCACAACCTGTCCAATGCGTTGGCCGCGCTGGCGGTTGCCCACAACCTCGGTCTCGACCTGGATCAAGCCGCCGATGCGCTCAACCGTTACAGCGGCAGCGGACGCCGCTTCGAGGTCCTGGGTGAGGCCAACGGGGTCACCGTCATTGATGACTATGCGCATCACCCGACCGAGATCGCCGCCACGCTGGCAGCCGCTCGCGCACGCTATCCTCAACGGCGGATATGGGCGGTGTGGCAGCCGCACACGTACACCCGTACCCTGACGCTCATGGACCGCTTCCAGAACGCCTTTGCCGATGCAGACCGGGTCATCGTTACCGAGATTTACGCCGCGCGTGAGAGCACCGAGCCATTTTCTGCCGCACGGGTGGTGGAAGGCATGTCACACACGGCTGCGCAGTTCATCCCAGACCTGGATGAGGTCACCCAGACGCTGCTCCGGCAGCTTCAACCTGGCGATGTCATCCTGGTCTTATCTGCCGGAGACGCCGACCGAATCAGTGCGGGCGTCCTGGCCGGGCTTCAAGCGAAAACGCATGAACACGGAGGTCACTAAGATGGCACCCTCGAAGAATCTGAAACACACCTACCAGCTCGAGCTGCAAACGCTGCCCATCCAGCTTGTGCCCCCCGACCCGCTCCAACCTGGCTCGCGCAGCAAGGGTGGCACGCAGTCTGCCCCGGTGACCCTACCCGCGCAGCCAGACCTGGAGCGCGAGGTGGTGGATAAGTTGATCTCGAAGATCAAGAGGATCTGATCGGAAAACCGGATGAAAGGTAAAACCCTTCCCATCGCCCGCTTGCGCGAAGTATTTGGCGAAGCGCTCCAGGAGAACGCCGTTCTCGCCAATTACACCACCGCGCACGTCGGCGGCCCGGCTGCCGCCCTCCTCCCGGTGCACACCGCCGTGGAGCTGGAGCGGGCTGCCTGCGCGCTGTGGGAAATCGGCACGCCTTTCTTTGTCCTTGGCAGCGGTTCCAACGTGCTGGTCAGCGATGACGGCTACGCCGGCGTCGTGGTGGTCAACCGCGCCCGCAATATCAAAATCGACCTGCACCACGAGCAGCCTGCCGTGTGGGCCGAATCCGGTGCCAACATCGGCAGCGTAGCGCGCCAGGCAGCTTTGCGGGGCTTGAGCGGGATGGAATGGGCTGCCACCATCCCCGGAACGGTCGGCGGCGCGGTGTATGGCAACGCTGGGGCACATGGCGGCGACATGGCAGGCAGCTTATTGCTGGCAGAAATCTTGCACCCCAAGGGGAAAGAAGAGTGGTCTGTTGAGCGCCTGGAATATGCCTACCGCAGCAGCGCACTCAAGCGCAGTTCCGGGACAGCCATCATCCTCTCGGCCCGCATGAAACTGAGCCGCAGCACCCCAGCCGAAGTCCAGGCGCGCATCGACGAATTTTCCGCCCGCCGCCGAAACACCCAGCCCCCTGGGGCGAGCATGGGCTCCATGTTCAAGAACCCCCCTGGCGATTTCGCCGGGCGGCTGATCGAAGCGGCGGGGCTCAAGGGCAAGCACATGGGCGATGCGCAAATCAGCCCTCACCACGCCAACTTCTTCATCAACCGCGGGCGCGCTACCGCAACGGACATCGGTAAGCTGATTGCCCTGGCTCAGCAAACCGTTCAAGAGAAATTCGGCGTCCGCCTTGAGTTGGAGATTGAATTGATTGGAAATTGGCCGGCTGAGTTAAGCCGGGGAAACTCTTAATGGAGCAGTCGATGCAGCGCAAATTGCGTTTAGGGATCATTTTCGGAGGCCGCTCAGGCGAACATGACGTGTCGCTCATGTCGTCTCGTTCGGTTTTATCGGTGCTCGATCCCCAAAAATATGAAGTGATCCAGATCGGCATCACCCGCCAGGGAGCCTGGGTCACCGGCGAGAATGTCTGGGCGGCGCTCGACTCCGGCGACCCGGCGGAGCTGCCCACCGCGGTGTTCCTCGCCCAGCCCGGCGCGGCGGTGCTGTACGCAAAGCGCGGTGATCACCTGGAGCCGGTCAGCGAGCTGGATGTGATCTTCCCGGTCTTGCATGGCACTTACGGCGAAGACGGCACGCTGCAGGGGCTGCTCGAGATGGCCGACGTGGCTTATGTGGGCGCCGGCGTGCTCGGATCATCCGTAGGAATGGATAAGGCGCTCTTCAAAGATGTGATGCGCGCCAACGGCTTGCCCGTGGTCGAATCGGTGCTGGTCACCCGGCGCGAGGTCGAAACCGACCTGGAAGGTGTGATTGCCAGGGCTGAGACACTCGGCTATCCGCTGTTTACCAAGCCGGCCAACCTGGGATCCTCGGTCGGGATCACCAAATGCCACGGTCGCTCCGACTTGCTCGAAGGATTGCAAGAGGCCGCCCGCTTTGACCGCCGCGTGCTGATCGAGCGAGGTGTGCCAAACGCGCGCGAAATCGAGGTGTCGGTGCTCGGAAACGACGAACCGGTCGCCTCGATCCCCGGCGAAGTCCGGCCCGGTGACGAATTTTACAGTTATGAAGCCAAGTACATCATGGACAACTCTGAGCTGATCGTGCCTGCCGAGCTGCCGCCAGACATGGTCGAACGCCTGCGCCAGCTTGCCGTCCGCGCCTATCGCGCCATCGATTGCGCCGGCCTTGCCCGTTGCGATTTTCTTCTCGACGGCCAGAGCGGCGAGGTGTTCATCAGTGAGATTAACACCATCCCCGGCTTCACCAAGATCTCCATGTACCCCAAACTTTGGGAAGCCAGTGGATTACCTTATCGAAATTTAGTAGATCGTTTGATCGAGCTGGCGATAGAGCGCAAGGCCGACCGCGACCGTACCGAACGCCAGTTTAGGAGGGGATCATGAGACGGAACGAGAAGAACGAAACCAGTCGCGCAGAGGGTCTGCGCCAGCGAAGATCACAGGCCAGCCAGCAGCAGATTCGCGGAGCGACCCAGAGGATCAGCGGTGCAACGCCACGCGCAGGCGGCAGGACCCCGACGCGCACCGCCGACTCGCGGCGCGCAGCCACCCCCACCCCATCACGCCCGGTGGTGGTGCGCAACGCCACTTTTGGCATGCCCATTCACCGCCAGGTTGCGACCACCAACCCGCGCCGCACCTATTATGTCGCACTAAGCTCACCTGGCACCGAGATGCGCCTGCCCGCGATTCCCACCATCCGGCCTGGGTGGCGCTTATTGTCCGCGACCATCGCCTTGCTGGCCGGAATCGGTCTATTCTCCCTGGTGTTTTCGCCCTTCTTCCACATCGGAGCGCTCAACATCAACGGGCTGGAGCGGCTCACGCTGTCGGAGATCGAGGCGGTGGTCGATATCGAAAATCTTTCCATTGTCGAGGCCAACCCGGTAGAAATCAAAGAGCAGCTCATCGCGCGCTTCCCCGGCCTCGAATCGGTTGAGGTGCAGGTCAGTCTGCCCACCAGCGTGACCTTGAATGTCAAAGAGAGGGCCCCGGTCATGGTCTGGAAACAGGGCGACGACGTCCAATGGATCGACCAAAACGGCGTTCTCTTCCCGCCCAACGGTGAGGTGGAAGGCCTGGTCAGCATCAGCTCGCCCGAGAAACCCCCGGTGGTGCTTGCACAGACGCCCGTCGATAGGGCAACTGAGGAAGCTACGGCAGCCGAGGAAGGCGGCGCTCGGCTGGCCAAACCGGTCGATCTGGGCCCGGCCAGGCTGGACCCCACCCTGTTCGAGACCGCAATGAAATTGGCAACCCATCTCCCGGCCGGAACGCCGCTGGTCTTTCTGGAGAGCGAGGGCCTGGGTTGGGAAGCCCCTTCCGGTTGTGATATTTTCGTGGGGAGCGACCTCAGCCGCCTGGATGTGAAAATTGCCGCCGTGCAGGTCATCGAAGAAAAACTCAGCCAGCAGGGCATCTCGGCTGAGCTGATCAATGCCCGCAATCTGGACGCACCCTATTATCGAGTGGAGCAGTAAAGCCCATGGCCGATGAAATGATCGTTGTAGGAATTGATATCGGAACGACCAAAGTTTGCACGCTGGTGGCGCGGATCGAGGGTGGCAACAACCTGCGCATCCTGGGAGTCGGCATCGAGCCATCGCAAGGGATTCGCAAAGGCACCATCGTGGACATCCAGGCAGCCTCCCAGGCCATTGCGCGGTCGATCGAGAAAGCCGAGCGCACCGCCGGCATGGAGATCACCTCTGCCCTGGTCAGCCTGGCCGGCTCCCACGTCTCCTCGGTCAACAGCCGCGGCGTGGTCGGGATCTCCGGTCGCGTGATCGACCAGGAAGACGTCTTCCGCGCCTTAGACGCCGCCCAGGCGGTCGCCATCCCGCACAACCGCGAGATCATCCATGTTATCCAGCGCAACTTTGTCGTCGACGGACAGGATGGCATCCATATGCCGGTCGGCATGCACGGCTACCGCCTGGAAGTCGAAGCGCACATCATCACCGCCGCCACCTCGACCATCGAGAACCTGCGCCAGTGCGTGCAGGCTTCCGGCGTGCAGGTGATCCAATTCGTGCTGAACCCGCTGGCTTCCGCAGAGGTCGTGCTCTCTGAAACCGAGCGCCAGATGGGCGTGGTCGTCTGCGATATCGGCGGTGGCACTACCGACATGGCCATCTACATTGACGGCGACATCTGGCATACCATGGTGCTCGGAATCGGCGGCAACCACATCACCTCCGACATCGCCCACGGCTTGCGACTGTCGATCTCGCAGGCAGAGGAAGTCAAGAAACAGTACGGGCATGCCATTCAAAGCGAGATCGACGAGCACGAGACGTTCTCCACACGGATTTTTGGCGAGGAGCGGCCGGTGGAAGTCAGCCGCCGCGACCTGTCCATGATCATCGAAGCGCGGGTCGAAGAAATTTTCGACCTGATCTTGCAAGAGATCAAGCGTTCCGGTTACGACGGACTGCTGCCGGCCGGGATGGTATTGACCGGCGGGAGCAGCCAGCTCTCCGGAATGCGCACCCTTGCCAGCGAGGTGCTAGGGCTGCCCGTACGGGTTGCCCGCCCCGAGAACATGGTCGGCCTGACCGACCAGCTCCACTCGCCGGCCTATTCGACCAGTGTGGGCTTGCTCAACTGGGCCATGATGATGAGCGAGGCCGCCCCCGCTGTGGGTCACCGGCCACGAAAGAAAGGAGGTTCTGATTGGGGCGAGAGAATTGCAACGTTTTTGAAACGTCTTTTACCGTGAAAAATGCACCAGACCATTTGAGAGGAAATCGGTTTTCATTGTAAAATTACCGAGGAGGCACACCACATGGACATGAACCAACCGTTATCTGAGTCGTTCGCCCGAATCAAAGTCATCGGCGTCGGCGGGGGTGGCTGCAACGCCGTCAACCGCATGATCGAAGAAGGCTTGCAGGGCATCGAGTTCATCACCGTCAACACCGACGGCCAGGCATTGCTGCTCTCCAAAGCGGACACGCGCGTGCGCATTGGCGACAAGGTCACGCGCGGCCTGGGCGCAGGCGGCAACCCCGAGATGGGCCGCAAAGCCGGTGAGGAATCCGCCGACGAGCTGTACGAAGTGCTCAAGGGCAGCGACATGGTTTTCGTCACCGCAGGCATGGGCGGCGGCACCGGCACCGGTGCAGCCCCGATCGTCGCGCAAATTGCCAAAGAAGTCGGCGCCCTCACCATCGGCGTCGTCACCCGCCCCTTCACCTTTGAAGGCGCCCGCCGCGCCAAAGCCAGCGAAGAGGGCATCATGCGCCTCAAAGAGCACGCCGATACGCTGATTGTCATCCCGAACGACCGGCTGCTCCAGATGGTGGACAAGCGCGCCAGCCTCCAGGATGCATTCCGTCTGGCCGACGATGTGCTGCGCCAGGGCATCCAGGGCATCTCCGAGTTGATCACCGTCCCCGGGCTGATCAACCTGGACTTCGCCGACGTGCGCGCCATCATGTCCGAGGGCGGCGCCGCGTTGATGGCGGTCGGTCACGCCTCCGGCGAGGATCGCGCTCGCATCGCCGCTGAGATGGCTATTTCCAGCCACCTGTTGGATATCACCATCGACGGCGCCCGCGGCATCCTCTTCAACGTCACTGGCGGTTCCGACCTGACCCTCTTCGAGGTCAACCAGGCCGCGGCCATCATCAAAGAAACCGCCCACCCAGATGTCAACCTCATCTTCGGCGCGGTCATCGACCCGAAGATCGGCGACGAGATACGCATCACGGTGATCGCTACGGGTTTTGATAGCAGTGGGGTCCGGCCTGCCGACCGGCCGATCAAGCTCGAAGACGTCCAGACCCCTCAACGCACGCGCCTGAGCGCGGCTGCGCCGCAACCCGAGCGTCCGCTGGTCACCCAACCGGTAAGCCAGGCTGAGCCTGAATTCCAACGGGTGGTCAACACGGATGACTTCGACATTCCTGCCTTCCTGCGCAACCGGAAACGGTAGCGCGGTTCGTTAGGCGGTAGGGGGCCGCGAGAGTCAGGTTCATACCGTGGCGTCCTTCTTGACTTTATGGGTATCAGCGGGTAAAGTGCCTTACCCGCTACTTCCCATTTAACGGGAATTTCGGCGAAATTTCGCCCCACAAACCGACCTTGCGAAGTTCGAGTTTCTTCGCAAGGTCGGATTCTTTAAGATTGGAGACTTTTCAACCCGTGAACGCTAACATGGGATCCATCACGGTTTTTAACATCCCGCCCTTTTCTTAAGAACTTGTTAACAATCCATTTCCCCTCCTCCTCTCACCAGCCATATCTGGGCCAACAGGTTGGTTTTAAAGCAATCTTGCCTGTATATGCCCTGCTGGTTGCGCCGCCATTGCGACTTTTTTCTCAACCCCGTTGTCGGCGATTTCATTGCAAATGGATAAAAAAAATTTAAGATTAGAATTGCCCAAATTCGCTTGAACCACTCGACCATTTGTGCTAGAATCATTTTGTACCGTATATATACGGCCTAACCAGATAGCTACCACCACATATTGGGTGGTGGTTTTTTTCCTCGCAATGGACTCCGCACATCACAGGAGGAAATTATGCGGTGCCCCTATTGTCAGAGCGAAGACTCCAAGGTCCTGGACACCTCCCATGACAGCCGGGGCGTTGTCCGCCGCCGCCGCGAGTGCGCCTCCTGCCACCAGCGTTTTACCACCGTGGAGCGCCCGCTGCTTGCCACGCCGTTGATCATCAAGAAAGACGGGTCCCGCGAGGAGTTCGACCGCGAGAAGTTGCTGCGCGGCATTCGCATCTCTTGTGCCAAGCGCCCGGTTCCTGCTTCGGCCATCGAGCGGTTGGTGGGTGAAATCGAATCCTCCCTGCAGCGCCTCGGACGGTCCGAGGTCAGCTCGCGCGTGATCGGCGATATGGTTGTGCAGGGGCTCAAAGAGCTCGACCACATCGCTTATATCCGCTACGGCATCGTCTATTTACAATTGGATGATCTCCGGGCAATCCGCAATGAGATTGACCGGTTACTAAAAGATGACGAGGAGATGTCTAATGGTTCCAAACGAGCATAGTGTTACCAGCCGTAGTGGACTGCTGCCAATTCCGGCCTTGCCGGAAGATCTGCCGGCGGTGGAGTTGACCGAAAATGCTCGCCAGGTGCTCGTGCGCCGGTACGTGAGACGCAACGACGATGGCACACCGGCCGAATCGGTCGAGGAGATGTTCTGGCGGGTGGCCTATAACATCGCCCGCGTCGAGACGACCTGGGGTTCGGATGATGTATCCACACGGGCCCGCGAGTTCTATTCCCTTTTAACCACCAAGAAATTCTTCCCCAACTCACCCACTTTCACCGGGGCTGGAACGCCGCTTGGACAACTGGCCGCCTGTTTTGTGCTGCCGATCGTCGACGATATGGGCCGCGATTCCGCCGGGATTTTCCAAACCTTGCGCGACGCTGCGCTCATCCAGCAGACCGGCGGCGGTAACGGTTTTTCGTTCTCTCGCTTGCGCCCGCAAGGCGCGGTGGTCAAGACGTCCTCCGGCCAGGCCACCGGTCCGGTTGGCTTTTTGCGCGTCTACGATCATGCCTTTGGCGAGATCGCCCAGGGCGGCACCCGGCGCGGGGCCAACATGGGCGTGCTGCGCGTCGATCACCCGGATATCGAAGAGTTTATCACCTGCAAGACGGATGAGAACGCGATCACCAATTTCAATATCTCGGTTGGCATCACCGACGCCTTCATGCAGGCAGTTAAAGAAGATGCCGACTGGGAGCTGCGCTTCCCGGAAGTCTCCGACCCGCGCTACCGCGGTTTCCGCGGCACGTTGGAGCAGGCCGAGGCAGCCGGGCTGCCCTTGCGCACCTATCGCAAGGTGCGCGCTCGCGACCTGTTCAATAAGATCGTCCGCCAGGCGCACCACAACGGCGAGCCCGGGGTGTTGTTCCTGGACGCGGCTAACCGCTCCAACCCGGTGCCGCATCTCTACCCGCTCGAAGCCACCAACCCCTGCGGCGAGCAGTGGCTTGGCCCCTACGAGAACTGCTGCCTGGGCTCGGTCAACCTGGCTCAGCACCTCGGCCCGAACGGCACGGTCAACTGGGAGGAGCTGCGCCGCAGTGTGGTGCTTTCTACCATCTTCCTGGATGACGTCGTCGAGGCCAACGCATACGTGCCGGCCGTTCCACAGCTTAAAGAGGCCGCACACCGCGCCCGGCGCATTGGATTGGGCGTCATGGGGCTGGCCGACCTGATGTATCACTGCGGCATCCGCTACGGATCGCCCGAAGGGCAGCAGTTCGGCGCACAGGTGATGGAATTCGTGCGCTACCACGCCATGCAGACCTCGGTGGAGCTTGCCGCCCAGCGGGGCGCGTTCCCCGCTATCCAGGGCTCGATTTATGACCCCGCCCAGATGACCTGGACACCGCCGCAAACCATCGTCCCATACACCCGCTCGTATGGCCGCCCACCGGTGGATTGGGACGCCATCGTCGAAGGCATCCGCGCGCACGGCATTCGCAACGCCGCGCAGACCACCATCGCCCCCACCGGCACCATCGCCACCGTGGCCGGCTGCGAGGGCTACGGCTGCGAGCCGGTCTTTGCCCTGGCTTACATTCGCCACGTCAACGACAACGGGCGCGACCTGCAGTTGCTCTACGCCTCGCCCGCCTTCGAGGAAGCCCTGCGGAAAGCCGGCATCGATCCCGAGACGCGCGAGGAAATCCTCGAGCAGATCATGGCGGAAGGCACCTGCCAGAATGTCGAGGCTCTGCCGGCAGAGATGCGCGATGTGTTCGCCGTATCGAGCGACATCACCGCAGAAGAGCACGTGCGCATGCAGGCCGCCTTGCAAGCTTTCGTGGACAACAGCATGTCGAAGACGGTCAACTTCCCCGCCGAGGCCAGCGAGCAGGACGTCGCAACCGCCTATATGCTGGCCTGGGAATTGGGCTGCAAGGGCATCACCGTCTACGTCACCGGCTCGCGCGATAAAGTGGTGCTCGAGACTCACGCCACCGCCGGCAAGAAACAGGGCAAAGAGACCCCTGAAACCGAGAGTGACGGAGACGGGATGGTGGAACAGTTGCCGATGTGGCACGAGTCGAAAAAACCGCGCCCGCAGATCCTCCCCGGTTACACCCTGCACGCTGACACCCCGCTCGGGAAAACTTTCGTCACCATCAACGAGAACGGCGGCGGGCAGCCATTCGAGATTTTCCTCAACTCGGCCAAGGCCGGCTCCGACACCGCCGCGGTGACCGAGGCGATTGGTCGCCTGGCCAGCTACATCCTGCGCCTGGCCTCCCCCATCGAGCCGGCCGATCGCATGCGCGAGATCGTGCGCCAGCTCAGCGGCATCGGCGGCGGCCGCTCGCTGGGCTTCGGCCCCAACCGCGTGCGCTCCCTGCCCGACGGCATCGCCCAGGTGCTGGAAAAATACCTCGCCATGTGGGACGAGCGCCGCTCGGCCAGCGCCGCGCACCCGCCCTCGGCCAGCGGCAACGGCAGCAATGGAGGGGTTGGCATGTCGTACACTGCGGCAGCCCCGCAGCCTCCGCTGCTCTCACGCTTCGGCGACCTGTGCCCCGAGTGCGGCGAGGCCAGCGTGGTCAACGAAGAAGGCTGCCGCAAGTGCTACAGTTGCGGCTACAGCGAGTGCTGAGCAAATCAGCGGTTTATAGGGGGCGCACCCGGTTGGGTGCGCCCCCTATTTTTATGTGTGTTCATCCGTGTTCATCGGTGGTTAAATCCACCTCTGTCCCCGGCGCTTCATCCACACAAAGCGCGCTATAATGCGCTCATCCCATGAAGCGCACCTCGCAGACTGTTTTCCTCCTCGCCCTCGCCCTGCTCGCCGCGCTGGTTTTCGTCCAATCGCCCGGCACCACCGACGTGGATATCTGGACCAACTGGGTGAAGAACGCCTCCCTGCGTGGGCCGGTAAGCGGTTTTGCGCTCAACCAGGCCGATTACCCGCCCCTCTCCACCGTGTTTTTGTGGGCCGGCAACCAGTTCTTCCAGGTCTTCGATCTGAGCATCTTTCGGGCGATCAAGGTCACCATCCTGGTCTTCCTGCTCCTCACCGCCTTGGCCTTCTGGTTGTGGACCCGGGACGGCAAGCTCACCCTTCTGCTGTACTTCGCGCTGCTGCTCAACAGCATGGCGCTGGGTTACCTCGACATCTTCTTTGCCCCCAGCCTGGTCGCGGCGCTGTGGATGCTGCACAAGCGCCGCTATGCCTGGTTCAGCCTGTTCTACGCGACAGCCTGCCTGACCAAGTGGCAGCCGCTCCTCATCGCGCCTTTCATCGCGCTTTACCTGCTGCAGAGCGAAGACTCCCGACCCTGGCGAATTTTCTGGCGCAAAGTCTTTCCGCAAGCTGTGCTACCCGCGCTTGCGCTGAGCGTGGGCTCCACCACCCTTTTCGGGCTGGATGCTATGTTAAATGCTTTTCGGGCCTCGATCAGCCACCCATACCTGAGTGGGAACGCACTCAACCTGAACTGGATCATCACCCACGCCCTGCACCTCATCGACCCGCAGCAGTACGGCCCGCTGCAGCGCGGGTTGGCCGAGTACATCGTCGACGCGCCATCTCAGGTCACGTTTGGGCCACGCCTGCTGTTTGCGGCCATCTACCTGTTCGCTGTGCTCGCCTTTGCCCGCCGGGAGAAGACCTTTCGCAACCTGGTTCTCTTCGCCTCCGCCGGATTTCTGGCCTATTTCACCTTCAACACCGGCGTGCACGAAAACCATCTCTTCCTGGTCTCGATCCTGGCGGTGGTGCTCTTCTGGCTGGACCCGACGTGGTGGGCCACTGCCCTGGTCATCCTGCTGATGAACAATATCAACCTGTTCGCCTTTTACGGGGTGGACGGTGAAATCCATTTCCACCGCGCCGCCTTTGGCGTCGACGTCGCATTACCGCTGGCAATCTTCAATGTGCTCTTCTGCCTGTATTTTCTCGTCAACGTCTCTCTGAGTACCCGAAAGAGTCAGCAAGAGAAAGCGCATCTGCCACCCCCTTCCTTTGCTAGCTGACAAGGGGTATCCTGGCACACCCATCTCCATTGATTCTTAGCCCTGGTTTTCATATACTCATAACAGGTCCTGTTCCTCAAGCATACATCCCATGGGCTCCCAAAATCCACCTCCAGGAAAACCCGATAAGCCGCCCCGTGGATTGCTCGGTTGGCTGCAAAACCCCGGCGCTACGATGCGCGCCGCGATCGTCACCGGAATTTTTGGCTTGATGGCCGTTATCATTACCTACCTGTTGACTTTGATCCCCTCACGTCCGCAATCGGTTATTGTGCTCTACCCAACCGACACGCCCACGCCCGTCGGGACAACCCAACCGCCAGAGTCACCCAGCGACCTCTCGGCGACCGCCACCCCCCGTTCAGCCAACGCGGATGAGATCCCCACCCCAACCGCCACGGCGCCTGCTGCCACGCCCTTCTCCATCGCCCCCACATCCCCGATGTTCTCGCCCACCTTACCGCCCGCTGTGGATGGAATTTCCATCCGCCAGCAATTCGAAGCCCCCGGCGACTCTGCTACGGGCATCACCTGGGATGGGCAATCCTTGTGGGTTTCAGACAATTCCGCGCGCGTGTTTCTCCTCGACACATCCGGCAAAGTCCTCGCTGCTCCGATGAGTCCCGAGGCTTCGCCTGGCGGGCTGGCCTGGGATGGTGCGACCCTCTGGTTGTTCACCGGTAATTACGGCGATATCTACCAGCTCAGCTACCTCGACCAGAAACTGGTGGAAATTTCCTCTTTCCGCTCCCCCGGCGATATTTTCGGCGGCGGTATCACCCAAGACCTGGCCTGGGATGGCACCTCGCTCTGGTATGCCAACCAGTTCAACCTGTTCGAGCTCTCCACCACGGGAGAGGTGCTGCAAACGCTGGCCTTCCCCAAGAACATCACCGGTGTCGATTGGGACGGCCGGCACCTTTGGCTGTCATCCGGTGGTTTTGCGGAGGAAGCTGAATTCCGGGTGGTAGACCGCTCCGGCAACCTCCTCGCCAGGTTTGATTCCCCGGTGCCCGATATCGTGGGGATCGCCTGGGGAGGCAGTTCCCTCTGGGTCCTTTCGAATGATGTATTCGGTTTCGGTATTACGCTGTATGAACTGGATGTCTCGGCGGCCCTGCAGTCGATCCCCTGATGGGCTTTTTCTGTCGAAAAATCAAAATTAAATAGTAGCGGTGGCTCTCAGCCGCCTGCCAGAAACGTCAGGCCGCTTCGAACCACCCTACATAATCCGGACCATCCCAATCTCCCCTGAAAAAGGGGAAGCAACCAACATGGCGTCTCAAAGCGTCCCGAGGTCATTTCGGGGTCGCGGGAGGTGCACCTTTTTGCTTGTTGGTTTGCTGCTTCTTCTTTCTTTTCTCTTTGTTCTTCGGACTCTTGTCACCCATGAGATTCTCCTCCTGCAAACAGATGTGAACCGGACGGTTCAACAAATATTATAGCGAAAATATTGGATTACGGTGAAAATCACATCTTTTCTTCTCACCCTACAAAGGATGCGTAGGTTAACCCGTCCCTGGGAGGCGCGCCGCGCGCCATTCCGATTCGTCCAGCGGTGGCAAGGCGTCATCGTCCCGCCGCACCAGGCTCAGCGCTCCTTGCGGGCAAACCGGCACGCACACCCCACAGCCGACACAGCGCAGCCCACTCACCTGCGCCGAGGCTTCCAGGCTCAACGCGCCAAACTGGCAGGTCTCCAGGCACTCGCCACAAGCGATGCACAGGTCTGCATCGACAACGTTCACGAACGCCGATCGTGCCACCACGTTGGCGATCCCCAGATCGACCATGCCGCGCAGGATACCGCAGGAGCAGGTGCAGCAGTTGCAGATGTACCACACCTCGCGCTGGTTGTTGCTGACACAATGCACCAGGCCTGCTTCAGCCGCGCGGCGCAGCGTCTGGTGGGCTTCCTCACGCGTGAGCGATCGTACATAACTGCCGCCGGCAAAGGCATCGGGCGTGTTGCTCAACACCATGCACACATCAACCGGATGCCCACACGCTTCCCCAACCAACGCTTTCTGCTTGCGACAGATGCAATCGATCACCCCCCAGGACTGCATTTGCTCGATCAACCCAGAGGCGCTTTCGAACGGGCGCACCTCCATCGGGTTGGCAATGCTCTCGCCCACCGGGACCACGCGGTGAAGTTGCGGCTGCTGGTCGAGCAGCCGGCCAAACCCCTGCATGAAATAATCCTCGAAGAGTCGCGCCAGCTCAGCGTCGATCCATTCGCCCTGTGCCTCGTAGATACCGACCACAAAGGGCATCAGCCAGAATCCCGGCTTGCCTTCGGCCGTCTTTCCAAAGCCGACCAGTCCCTTTTTGGCCATCTCCTTCAAACGGGATGTGATCTCGCGCGCATCCGCCTCTAACCGCCGGGCAATGCTCGCCGGGGTCTCGGCATCCGGTTGAAGCTCGGCTGCCAGCGCCGCTTCGTCCGGCGAGAACAGCCTGGCGAGCAGGCGCAAGTCCGAGCCATCCGCTGCGGGCGGGAAACGGTTGGGCAGTGCGTCCAGGCTCTTTGCCAGCCGGCGATAAGGGGAATCGGCTTCGAATGTGATTGAAATCTTCTCGATCATACAACCATTATAGCCAATTTGCTATTACACAATCGATCCGTTGTTAATACGACCTCAACAATTGTTTGCCTGGACATCTGTGTTCATTTTCGTCTATCTGTGGTTTCATCCATTCGTGTTCATCTGTGTCTATCTGTGGTCTCCTTCATCCGTGTTGACCTCCGGTTCTTCCCTATCTGAGTTCATCCGAGTTCATCTGTGGTTTCCTTCATCCGTGTTGACCTCAGGTTCCTTCCTA
Source organism: Anaerolinea sp. (assembly GCA_029975965.1). The sequence continues at coordinate 107,512 of JARKOV010000015.1, forward strand.
TCTGAGTTCATCCGAGTTCATCTGTGGTTTCATTTCTTCCCTGATCTTTCATGTCTGTCGCCCATCTGCGATATACTAACCGGCATGCCCATTCGTTTGCTCCTTGGCCTGTCGCTCGCCCTGGTTCTATCTGCCTGCGCCGTGGCCACGCCGAGTCTCCCCGCGACCAGTGAGCCGACCTCTACGCCTCGACCCAGTCTCACCGCCACCTCCCGGCCCACTGACACCGCCACGCCGTCCCCCACCCCCACCGCAACACCCTCGCCGAGCCCTACCGTCACGGTCACCCCCACTCCTATTCCCACCTATGTCACCCTGCGTGGAAAAGTGACCATCGAGCAGGCCGTCTGCCACTACGGACCCGGAGCGCCTTACCTCTACAAGTACGGAGTGTACCAGGGCAGCAACCTTGAAATCCTGCGCCGCGTCGAGTTGGGCAACTACATTGAAGTGCAAGCCATCGGCGGCAACAACCCCTGCTGGGTGCGGGTCGATTACATGGAGATCCAGGGCGACTGGCTCGACCTCCAGCCCGTCCCGGCGGACCAGGTTGTTTTGCCACGCTCCCCTTATTACGGTCCACCCACCGGCGTTTCCGCGCAGCGCAACGGCGACGTGGTGACCGTGACGTGGTATGGCATTACCCTGCGCGCCGGCGACGACTCGGAGCAGACCCCCTACATCGTCGAAGCCTGGGTCTGCCAGGCAGGCGCGTTCGTTTTCGTCCCTGCCGGCACCTACCGCAATGCCGTCGAGATCGTCGATGAAGCCGGCTGCGAGCAGCCCTCGCGCGCCAGGCTCACCGCCGCTGAGAAGCACGGATACACCGCCTTCGTCGAGGTTCCCTGGCCGCCTGCCGAGTCTACGCCGGCGCCCTGATTGAGAAAGAGCCGACCCCAAAAATGAGGTGAGATGAACACAATATTGCACAACTTGACCGATCAGAGTTTCCTCGAGTGCGACCCGCAGGGTGGACTGATTGCCAGCGAAAGCGACGCGCTCGACCTGGTTGCCGCCTGTGGCGAGAACGGCACCCACAACCTATTGATTCATGCTGCCAACTTGCCCGAAGAATTCTTCGATCTGCGCACCGGCCTGGCCGGCGCGGTGTTGCTGAAGTTCAGCAATTACCGCATCCGTGCGGCCGTCATTGTGGACCCAGCCAAGACCAGCCAGGGGCGCTTCGGCGAGTTCGCCTTCGAGACGAACCGCGGCAACGCCTTCCGCATCTATCCTGACCGGTCCTCCGCCGAGGCCTGGCTGCTCCAGAAATGAACGAAAAGGCTGGGTTGCCCCAGCCTCGCTAACCAGGAAAATCCGGGAAGGTCAAATTTTCCTCCCCTCCCACATCCGGCGCAGGTAGGCTGTGGCCCGCCGGTCCATCTCCATCGGGTAGGCCAACCCCAAAGCCTGCCCCACCTCCAAGGCGACCTTGCGAAACAGGTCGATGGTGGCAAACATCGCATCCCAGTTTTCGTCAGCGCCCGGCCCGACATAAGTGCGCTCCAGCTCGGCCCACAAATCGGGTCTGGTGTAGCGCTTCAACCGCTTTCCATACGCCCCGGCTTTTTGCGACCAGTTGCGGGTTAACTGCATGTGCCATTCCAGCATCTGGCGCAGGTTCTCCCCTTTCATCATGTGATCCAGGTTGAACTTCGCCGGCATCAGGTCGTCTCGCCGCAGGTGCTTCGCCACGTAGGTCGCCTCGTGAAAGAAGACTTCCACCTCGGTCTCGAATTCCACCTGCGTCGGTCTGCCAGGGATGAACGCGCGGTGAGTCGGCTCCGGCAATCCTGCGGAAAGATGGTCTTTGTCGAGGAGCACCTTGTAACCCAGGTCGAGATCGGGGCTCAAGCCGTTGCGCTGCGCGTCGGCGGCAACCGCCGGCAATTGACCGGCCTCCGCAAGGGTAAAATCGATTTTTAAACCATCTTCGAACTGGGTGATGTAGGCAAAGCTTTTGAAGCCAAATTCCTCCGAGATCGGGTCGCGGTACAGCACCAGCACATGCCCAAAATACTCCAGCCAGTCTCGCGATTGGAAGTACGGCAGGATATCGCGGGTGTAGATGATGATATCGTAATCGGAGAACTCGTCGACGTAACCACCCGGCGTAGTGCGCGTGCTGGTCAGCACCATCGCGCGGACATCCTCACGCTCCTCGCCCCAACGCACGAACCTGGCCAGCATCTCTTTTTCAGCGATCATCTACCCATCCTCCCTGATGATTCTACGTTCTTCATGGTACCATTCTGCTTGCATGAAATCGGACACACCCACCGTCTATTCCACCGAGTCCGGGCGCATCTGCCCTAACTGTGGGCGCCCGGTCGGCAGTTGTGCCTGCAAGCAAAGCCGGCGACCCCTGGGCGACGGCGTTGTGCGGGTGTCGCGCGAATCGAAGGGACGCAAAGGCAAGACCGTCACCCTCATCAGCGGATTGCCTCTGGCAGACGAGCCCCTGCGCGAACTGCTCAGTGAGTTGAAGCGGCGTTGCGGCTCAGGCGGCTCGCTCAAGGACGGTGTCCTCGAGATCCAGGGTGACCACCGCGACGTGCTGGTGGAAGAGCTCCGAAAACGCGGCTACGCCCCTAAAAAAGCGGGCGGATAACCCCTTCTCAGCGCACGATCGCCTGCACCCTGCCCACTTTTCCATCCACCAGTTGCACCTTGATCCCATGCGGATGGGCCGGGCTGCTGGTCAAGATGCGCAGGACGATCCCTTCGGTCAGCTTGCCGCTGGACTGGTTGTGTTTTTCCACCACCATCACCCGCATCCCAGGTAGAATCTCGCCGCGTTTTGGCAGGTCCATAGCTTGGATTCCGACGACCCCTCCAGTCTGTCAATCAGGCAGCGATAATGGATGACCGTTCAAACGGGCGCTGACCACCAGGTGTGTTTCCCCTTGCAGGGCTTTTTCGGTAAAGCACATCCGGCGCGCCATTCTGACCAACTGTTGAAGGGTGGTTTCCGGGGCGCCTGACTCGAGCAGCACCTCCACCTCGAAACCGTCACAAAAACCTTCCGCAGTTCCCGCCAGCACGGAGCCCTGTTCGTGAAAATGGCCTTTCACGACCACCCGCTCGTTACGAAGCTCGATTTTCATCTTTGCCGCAACCTGCGACACGTGGGAGATCAGTCAAAGCGCCATCCCGGCGACGAAATAGGTCAGCGGCGTGGGGGCCGTGCACTCCCCGCCTGGCATGTAACTGCCTTCGTCGCTGATGAAGGCGTATGCTCGTCCCGTTTCGGGTTGCCCCGCGATCACCTGTTTGCGCCATTTTTCGATCGAGCTGGCCTCAGCGCTGACCAGAATCTGGCGATAGCCGGGTGGTTTAACCGGCTCCGTGGAGAGACTCACACCATCCATGTTCACCATCCCAATCCGTTTGCCAGATTCTACACCACTTCTTCCAGAGGCGAGAATAACCGTTGTGCAACATATTCCCATACTCCACGTATAGAGTATAGGTTGCCATGCCGGAGAGACGGCATGAGACAGAAGTGAAGGATACAAACATGAAATCGTTCTGGAATGCACTTGGAAAGTTCTTTGGCGTCTTCCTGCGCGGGCAGACATACCTTAATATGCTCTACCTGCTCCTGTCGTTCCCCCTGGGGTTATTCTACTTCACCTTCCTCGTAGTGGGCATCTCGGTCGGGGTTCCACTGGTCATCATGTGGGTCGGCTTGCTGATCTTGCTGGTCGTCTTTGCCTTGTGGTACGCCTTCGTGGTGTTCGAGCGCCAGATGGCGATCACCCTGTTGCGCGAGGATATCCCGCCCATTTCGCGCCAGGACCTGACGGGGAAAACCCTCTGGCAGAAGTTCACCGCCACGTTGGGCAATCCGGTCACCTGGAAAGGCCTGGTGTACCTGCTGGCCAAGTTCCCCCTCGGGATCATCTCCTTCGTTTTCCTGGTCGCACTGGTCAGCCTGTCGGCTGCGTTGGTCGGGGCGCCGTTCTACTACTACTTCTGGCCGCCCTCCGTTGATCTGACCCTCACCGGCACCCCCTGGACAAACATCTGGATCATCGACACCATGCCGGAGGCGTTGCTGCTCAGCCTGGTCGGCATCTTCGTCACCTTGGGATCCATGCACATTTTGAACGGGTTGGCCTGGCTTTCAGGAAAATTCGCGCGGGTCATGCTGGGGAACTTCTCGCCCGCCCCGGTTGCGCCGGTCGCGCCCGCAGCTCCCACACCGGTCGCCGCTCCTCTTTCCTCGGCAGCGGTCAGCGCTCCAGAAACGCCGGTTGTCGTTGAGCAGCCCGTTGCCCCGTCACCCGCCGTCGAGCCGGTCATGCCAGCAGAGCCTCCGCAGGAACCTGCTTCAGAGAAACCCACCTCAAGCGCTGCATAACAGGGTGGAAAATCCACTGACGCCCCTCTCCACGTCAACGGAGAGGGGCTTTTCATTTCAATCGGTATAATTGCACCATAATTTACCCATCGAATCTAACCCGCTGCTCAAGGAGAATGCTATGACCCCCTGGTGGCACACCCGGCAATGGCGCCTGATCCAGACCAATTTGCGTGAGATCGACATGCGAGACATCCGTGCTGCCCAGGTGGTGGCCGACTTGCAGTCTTTCCAGGCCAACGTGCTGATGATCAACGCTGCAGGGATCATTGCCAGTTATCCTACCCGTCTGCCGTTCCATTATCAAAGCCCCTACCTGACGGGCGACAGCTTGCAAGATATCCTTGCGGCTTGCCATCAGGTCGGCATCCGCGTCTTAGCTCGCTGCGACTTTTCTAAAATCCGCCGGCCCATCTACGAACAGCACCCCGATTGGGCTTATATCGGGGTGGATAGCGAGCCGGTCGATTACAACGGCGACGTGCATGTGTGCGTCAACTCGCCCTACCAGCAGGTGCATATGCTCGAGATCATCGAGGAGATGCTCTCCAGCCACCCTTTCGACGGCATATTCTTCAATTTCAGCGGGTTTTACACTCACGATTATTCCGGCACCGATCACGGGCCGTGCCAGTGCCAGAACTGCCGCCGCAAATTCCGTGAGCATTTTCATCTCGACCTCCCCCTCAAAGCCAACCCGGCCGATGCGGGCTGGCGCGCGTATGAGCAATTTAAGCGCCACGTGCTCCACGGCCATGAGCAGCGCGTTTACCGATTCATCCACACCCGCTGGCCTCAGGTGTGCATCGCCAATCACCTGGAGGAAAACCACGGCTTCATCCGCCAGGAAGCCAACACAGCCCTCGACCGGCCACTGCCCGTCTGGCAATACTCCGCTTCGGAAAATACCCGTTGGGCTGTGGGCAGCCACCCCCAGATGGTCTCCAGCAGCACCAGCGTGGATTTCATCGATTTTCCGTACCGGCACGTGGCCGTCTCGCCGCACCAACAGGCGCTGCGCCTGGCGCAGAACCTGGCGAACAACGGCGCGCTGGATTATTACTTGATCGGGCGCCTCGATAACCACGCCGACCGCTCAGGATTCGCCCCGGTCAAAGACCTGTTTCATTTCCACGCCGCCCACGAAACGGAATTTACCGGTCTGACATCCCAGGCCGAGATCGCTCTGCTCAAACCCGCCTCGGGTAGCGAAGAAGAATATCGCGGCTGGTTCCGCGTCCTCGCCGAAAATCACTTTCTGTTTGACGTTCTCACAGAGCAATCGGCCGGACAACGCCCTCTGGACGCCTATAAGGCGCTGATCCTGCCTGGGATGGAGCGGGTTGCGAAATCGCTCGCCCAACGCCTGGACCGTTTCGTCTCGTCGGGTGGAAGACTGATCGCCAGTGGGAAAACCGCCTTCTGCAACGAAAGCGGTGAACCGCACCCGCGACCAGCCCTTGCCTGCCTCGGCATCCAGGAGGTGACCGCCATCCGCGAAGATACCCGTTCCAGTTATCTACGGCTCACCCAGCCGGCCGCGTTTCCACGGCTGGCAGAGACCGACCTGGTGTACCTGGATGGAGCTTACGTGTATGCCGAATATGCGAGCAGCGCCAGGCTTGAAATGCGCCTCATCCCACCCCACCCCTTTGGACCACCCGAACGCTGTTACTACACGCAAGAAACCGCCCATCCCGGCTTCGTCAACCACAAATTTGGGAAAGGTGAGGCATTTTATATCCCTTGGTATCCGGGCACACAATTTTACCGCCACGGTCACACCAACACCGCGGCATTTCTGGCCGACTTGCTTCAACAAGCCGGCGGGTTGCATCCGGTCGGCGGCAATCTCCCCCCCGCAGTTGAGGTGACCTGCCATGCCTCCCCCGATCGGTCCCGCCGGATCGTGTTCCTGGTCAACGCCAGCGGGCACTTTGGTAACAGTTTCTATGCCCCCCTCCCCCTGCGCGATGGTGAGTTTCTGGTTCAATGTCCATCCCAGCCCAGGTCGGTACAGGCGCTCCGCCTCGGGCAAGATTGCTCCTTCACCTGGTCGGAGGGTGAACTGGCCGTCCGGCTGCCCGCGCTGAACCTCATCGAGGCGATCAAAATCGCCAGTTAACCTGTGCAACGGATCCGGCCAGATCATGTAGAATCATCGTATCGATAGGGAGGGCGCATGCACCGCAGAATCTGGTTCTTCGTCGGGATTGGCGTTGTCGTGCTGGCACTGGGAGCATTGTTGGCCTGGGCAATCCTGGCTGGCCGGCTTCCCCAGGTCGAGCTGCGCGTGATCGGCCCGATCATTCTCTCCCGCCAGGGAAAAATCGCCCCAGGGGAGCTTCAAAAAGCTATCACCGACGCGATCGCCCTGCCGTTGGACGCCTTTTCCAAATCTGTGGAAAGCCTGGCGCGCTCGATCATCGAAGCGTTCGACCTGCCAGCCACCCCTTAAGTACTCTGTCAAATGTAATTTGATGGGTTATCTTGGGGGCTTCGCCCCCAAGATAACCCATCAAAATCAATCTGACTGACCACTAAGGAGAAAACATGAGGATCGCATTTCTGGGCATGGGAATCATGGGCAGCCGCATGGCAACCAACCTGGCTGCTGCCGGTCACGAGGTGGTCGTCTGGAATCGCACGCCGGGAAAAGCAGCCATGGCGGTCGCCGCAGGCGCGCAGGAAGCCAACTCCCCGGCGGCTGCGGCTCAGGAAGCCGATGTCGTGATCTCCATACTTTCCACCCCACAGGCGGTGGAGAGCACCGCGCTCGGTGGGCAAGGCTTCCTGGACGCGATGCGCCCGGGCTCGTTGCGGATCGACAGCAGCACGGTGAACCCCTCCTTTTCGCGGCGCATGGCAGATGAAGCTGCTGCGCGCAAGCTGCGCTTTCTGGATGCTCCCGTTTCCGGCAGCAAGCCCCAGGCGGCGGCAGGCCAACTGGTCTTTTACGTGGGAGGCGAAATGGCCGACCTCGATGAAGCCCGGCCGTTGCTTTCGGTCATGGGGCGAGCGGTATACCACCTGGGTGGGGTCGGCATGGGAGCATCTTTCAAGATGGTCAACAACATGCTGGCGGCTCAAAACGTCCTGGCCTTTTCCGAAACGTTGGCTCTCGGTCAATCGCTGGGCATCTCGCTCGAAAAACTGCTCGAGATTTTCATCGGCGGCCCGATGGCGGCCCCCTTCCTGGCGGGCAAAGTCGAAAAAATCACCAGCGGCGACTTCGAAGCCGATTTCCCGCTGCAATGGATGCAAAAAGACCTGCACCTGGCTGCGCTCACCGCCTACGAAGCCGGCATTGCCTTGCCGCTGGTCAACCTGGCCAAGGAAATCTATATGCAAGCGGCTCAATCCGGGCTGGCCGACGCGGATTTTTCGGCCGTCTACGCCTGGGTCAACAAGAAATATGGGAAAAATGCCAGCCAGTAGTGGAAATCCACTGCGTCCACACCCATCCTTCCAGACGAGGTGACTTGAAATGAATTTCGACCGTCCACACCGCCGCATGAACCTGCTCACCGGGCAATGGGTGCTCGTTTCACCCCACCGCGCCAAACGACCCTGGCTCGGTCAGGTTGAAAAAGTCCCCCCCGAAGACCTGCCTGCTTACGATCCCACCTGCTACCTGTGCCCCGGTAACAAGCGCTCGGTGGGTGTTGCCAATCCACCCTACAGCGGCACCTTTGTCTTCGATAACGATTTCGCCGCCCTGCTCCTGCCGGAGAATGACACTCGTTACGAGCGCACGGAGGGTTTGTTTATCGCCGAGGAAGAAAGCGGAATTTGCCGGGTCATCTGTTTCTCGCCTCGCCACGACCTCTCGCTGCCCGAAATGACCCAGCAAGATGTGGAAGCCGTCGTGCGCACCTGGGCCGACCAGACCGTTGACCTGGGGTCGAAAGCGTTCATCCAATACGTGCAGGTCTTTGAGAACAAAGGTGCGGCGATGGGCGCATCGAACCCGCATCCCCACAGCCAGGTGTGGGCGACCGGACACATTCCGAACGAGCCTTCCCTCGAGCTGGAACGCCAGGCGGCTTACCTCGCTGAGCACGGCACCTGCCTGTTGTGCGATTACCTGGCTGCTGAAAAGCAATCCGCTGAGCGCATCATCGCCGCCAACGACCATTTCACCGCGCTCGTGCCATTCTGGGCCATCTGGCCCTTCGAAGTTCTCCTTCTGGCCAACGCCCATGTCGCGTCTTTGCCTGATCTATCGCCCGCCCAGGTCGGCGGCCTGGCAGATATCCTGCGCCAGGTGACCACCCGCTTCGACAACCTGTTTGAGGTCAGTTTTCCTTATTCGATGGGTTTTCACCAGGCGCCTAGCGACAGCCTGCCCCACCCAGGCCAGCACCTTCACGCCCATTACTACCCGCCTTTGCTGCGCTCTGCCACGGTGCGGAAATTTATGGTCGGGTTCGAAATGCTTGGAATGCCCCAGCGTGACCTGACCGCCGAAACCGCCGCCCAGCGCCTACGCGAAGTAGAGCCGGTGCATTACAAACTGCGCTAACATTCGCATTCCTTAACCTACAGCGCGACCGCTGGAATCCAGCGGTCGTGTTGTTTGCAGTTGATCAGCGCGACTGCCCGGAATTCGCATCGATCATCAACCCCGACACATCCACCGCCTCGAAATCGCTGCCCTTCAACAGGCGGAATGCGTCCACCAGCATCTCGTCGTCCCAGCGTGGGTCTGGGGCACCGGTGATGTACCAGTTCGACCCATTGTCGGCCAGGATAATGCCGTATTCTTTGAACGCCCTGAAGATGACCTGTATCTCCGGATCCAATCCGCTGATATCCACACCGGCCTTGAGCCGGAAGCGCTGGCCCATCGGGGGCACATTCAGGTTGGTGTTATTCGAGGCATAGTGCCGTGCCGGCCACACGTAAGCCCGTTGAGTCGTGCTGGCGGTAAAGCGAATGGCATGCCGGATTGCCCCAGAGGCCACCTCATCGTAACGCACCAACCCCGGCAAGATCGGCAAACCGGCCGCGTCCGCAGAAGTCCAGCCAGCCGGGCGCAACGCATTGGAGCGCAGGTCAAAGATGGCCCCAGAACCGGCTGTCCAACTGCCGTTGGGCTGTTTTTCCGAGGCCCACATCTCGTACAGCAAGCAAGTGCCCCGATCGATCACCAGCACATGGGCGTCCGAGCCACCCTCCACCGGAGCGTCTGGTGGAATAGGGTACGGACCTGGGTCGCTCTCGTCGTCGTAATCGAACACCACCGGCACCTTCGGCTGCCCGGCAGGCACGCTGGTAAACGGAATCCCGTAGGTGACGCCGAAATCTGGGTGCAGTCGGGTAGCCGCGCCGATGCTATTGATATAGGCGGTCGAGCGGCTGTGAACCGGAAGGCTGTCGACCCTGCGATTCCAGATGTTGTCGCCCGGGAACATCGGGCAGCCTGCCAGAGAGGGCGAAGCGTTCGCCGCCATCACCACCGGCAGGTAAACCACCCCGCCACCGTCCGCCGCCGAACTCCCCACCACCAGGGCGAGTCCCAGGAGGGCGAGAAAAGCCACCCGGTATCTCAATCGAGCACCATTTCCTCTTTACCGGCCAGCTTCTCCTCGATCCGCTTGACCACCAGACTGAGGTGCCGGCTGCGGTGCACAAAATCCAGGTCGTCCGATCGAACAGTCAGCACCGGGCACAGGTCGAACGTCCCCACCCACTCATCGTAAAAACTCTCCAGCAACTGGAGGTAATCCTCGGTGATGCCGGTTTCCATATCGCGCGCCCGGCGCCGGATGCGCTCCATCAGGACAGGCACGGGCGCTTTCAAGTAAACGAGCAGGGACGGCGCCGGCAAGCCACGCACTACCAGATCAAACACCTTGCGATAGGCATGGTAATCCACCTCGCTCAGGTTGCCCAGGTGGTTGAGCGCTCGCGCAAAAATGTAGGCGTCTTCGTAGATGCTGCGATCGATGATCGCCGAACGGGGATCGTTCCACATTTCGAGATGCTGTTCCGCGCGGTGACCCAAAAAAAAGATCTGCAGATGAAAGGACCATTTCTTCATGTCGGCGTAAAAATCGGCCAGGTAAGGATTGTCACCTACCGACTCGTGCGCCGTCCTCCAGCCAAGGCGCTCGCCGATCCGCTCGGTCAGCGAGGTCTTGCCAGACCCAATGTTCCCTGCGACCAGCACCAATCGTTTTGCCATTCCTTCTTACTCCACGCTATTTTCGTATGAGTGATCAGAAACCTGTTAATTATTGTACATCAGCCGCGAGGGAGGATTGTTCGTGTTCACCCTTTTGTGGGTAAAAGACTGCCCCATTTAAACGGGTATAATCGGAATAACTTCCTGAAACGGGGTGGCGCATGGCCGAGGAATCGAAAAGCGCGGACGAACGGGTTGATCTGCTGGTGATCGTGTTCCTGGCTTCTGAGCAAGCTGGCGAACTCTCATCGGCCTTGTTGAAAAGCAAATTCCGCATGACACTGGTCAATGCGAGCGGTGGGTTTCTGCAGACCGGCATTACCTGCATGTTTGTCGGCACGCTTCGCGAACGCTACGCAGAGCTTTTGAACCTGATCGAGACGATCTGCCACACTCGCCGGCGCTTCATCCCGGCTGGCAACGCCTTTGTCCTGCCAGAAGCGATGCCCCCGATCATGGTTGAGGCGGAAGTGGGTGCTGCCCATGTGTTCACGCTTGAGGTCGAACATTACGAATACTTCTAAGCCGCCATGCCTCCCAGACCCAATTTCAGCTATCTCTGGCAACAAGTAATCCGCGTATCTTCCCTCGTCTCCGCCGGGGGAAGCTGGTCGGTTCAATTGCCCGACCGGGTTCAGCGCAACCTGCGCTGGTATTTTATGGACGGCGTGCTCGCTTCGAGTCAGGAAGCGATCAATTTGACCTACCTCACGCTGTTTGTGCTGGCACTCGGCGCGTCCAAAGCGCAGATCGGCCTGATGACTTCGTTGGCAAGCCTGAGCGCGGTGTTGCTGCTCATCCCAGGCGCGATCCTCGCCGAGCGTTTTGGGCGCCGCAAATGGATGGTCGTCGCCAGCGGCGGCGGGGTGACTCGCCTGGCGATCCTTGCCCTGGCGCTGCTCCCCTTCTTCGCCGAAGGGCGAACGGCGGTCACCCTCGCCATCCTGTTCAAGATCGTGATGGACGGCTTCACCAACCTGGGCTTGCCGGCCTGGACTTCTCTCACCGCCGACATCGTCCCAATTGCCTGGCGCGGTCGCTACTTCGGCACGCGCAACATGGTCATGAGCATCGCCACCATGCTGGTCACCCTGATCGCCGGTCAGATCATCACCCAGGCGGCATCGCCCATTTCGGGCTATCAGGCGGTGTATGGGTTGGCCTTCTTCTTTGGAGTGGGCGCAACGTTCTGCTTCGCCAACATTCAGGAGCCTGAAACGCAGGTCCTTGCCGGCTCGATCTCAGCCTTCAAGCCCTCTGCTTTATTATCTTCCCTGCGAGACGATGTCAATTTCAAGAATTTCACCATCTCACAGATGGTCTGGAATTTCTCGTTGAGCATTGCCGGTCCATTCTTCGCCGTATACCAGGTCGAGGAATTGAATGCCACGCCGGTGATTGTGGGTATTTTGAGCATCGTCAGCAGCCTGGCGGGCTTACCCGCCCTGCGCCTCTTCGGTCGCTTGAATGACCGTTTGGGAGCTCACCGGACCCTGCTGCTTTCCGGCTTGTTAATTCCATTGGTCCCGGTGCTGTGGATTTTCACCCGCTCCGCCTGGCACCCTCTACCGATCAACCTGCTAGCCGGTTTTTTGTGGGCAGGGTATAGCCTGGCTTCTTTCAACCTGTTGCTCAGCCTGTGTTCTCCGGAGCTGCGCGCACGATACTCCGCGCTCTTCCAGCTCACCGTGATGATCTCAGCCGCGGTCGGTGCGGCGGCGGGCGGTTTCATCGTTCAAGCCTGGGGGTTTCCAGCAATTTTCATCCTCTCCGGCATTGGGCGAGCGGTTGCCCTGGTAATTTTCTGGAGGACCGTCAGGCCCCCCGCTGAAGCGCGGTAAATCTCCCATCTACGAGTCACAATGCCTGCCTTAGCTGGCACGTCCCTTGCATAGTCAAGCGGCAGGGATGGGAATTGAGCTGTGCCATCCCTCGTGCACACAGCTTCAGGTGGATATTCTGTTAATAAGCTGTAATTAAACAAAGTGTATGGTCTATATACAATATGTGTGAATTGTTTCACACCTTAACGGTGATTCCAGAATAAATCATGTCATCTTTGAGACTGTCAGGTATCCGTCTGGCAGGTTGAGGAGAAGCGAATTGGCCGTACGATCTGCCCAGCGAATTGAGACTTTCACTACCAGGGCTGATGACCTGTGGAGGGTCGATCCTCAACTCGTTCTGCACCCGCCGCGCGAGTATGCCAGTTATAAGCTGATGATGAGCGCATTTTTCAACGCCTCACATCACGTTTCTTTTAGCGCCGTTCAAGGCAGCTTGCACCGGCATTCGTTCCATCTGCGCGTTACGGCAACGGCCTCGACTCTTGCCGCTGACAATAGCCTGGTGCCATACGAGACCCTGCGCGACATTCTCGGCAAAATAGTCGACGCTTACGAAGGGACGATTTTAAACGACCTTCCCCCTTTTTCAACCATTCAACCGACCATCGAAGCCCTGGTAGGTGTCATCGCTCAACAGATCGAGCGGTTATCCTGTGATTTGCCGGTGAAAATCGTCGAAGTGACGATCATGGAATCGCCCACCCAGGGAGTGTCGGTGCAATTCAGTCCGTCCTGACCATGCAACGCCAGGTTCAGACGGCTCGGTGGTTGGCGGTTGCGCTCGCCGGGGGGATTATTCTCCTGGCGGTGATCCTGGCATACCAGCCTGTCTGGTCGGCGTTCGATAACCGCCTGCTCGTGCCGTGGGGATCGGACACCCTGGGACACCTGTACCGATACGAGTTCGTCAAGGCGAACATCCAAGAGGGAAACTGGTACCCGCAGATCATGCCCCAGTGGTACATGGGGATGCAACTGCTCCGCTACTACCCGCCGCTTCCTTACTATATTATTTTCGCTCTTGAGCAGCTTCTCGGCAGCCCTTTCGCCGCGATCCATGGGTATATCCTGCTCTGGACGGTTGTGGGCGGGCTTTCTTGCCTGCTCTTTCGGCGGTGGGTTGGCCCGGCAGCCGCAGGATTCTGCGGAGTGGCGTACACAGTTCTCCCAGACCTGGTGCGGGTGGCTTTTTCAGAAGGAAACCTTCCTCGCGTGATGGCCGCCGCCCTCGCGCCGACCATTTTTTACCTGGCGATCACCCTCCTCGAGGGGAACGGAAATCGCCTGCACCGGCTCGCCTTGTCGCTCCTGTTCGCGGCAGTCACCCTGACTCACGCGATGATGGCGGCCATCTTCGGGGTAGCCTTGTTCCTGCTGCTGGTCATCGCCGTGTTGACGCGCCGAGGCGCTGTTGGCGCCTCGCTGGAAGTGCTCATCCTTATCGCGCTGGGTATCTTGCTGGCAGGGGCCTGGCTGCTTCCCAGCCTGACGGGTGGTATCACCGAGCTGGAGTCCGGGGCAGTCAACCGCGGCCTGGAGCCCCTCCCCTGGGGACAATTTCTCAATCCGTTGCAGCGCACGGAGAATATCGAAACGCCTTATGTTGGCCTGGCGTTGATCGTCACGGTTCTCTTAAGCATCGCCCTCCCCTGGGTGCGCGACCGGTGGGTGGTTGTTGCCGGGGTGAGTGGGTTGATCTTGTCCATCTTAGCCACCCCCCAGCTTAATCACCTGTTCACCGCCCTGCCCTTATCATCATTGCTCTGGCCGGTCCGCTTCCATGGCATCGCCAGCCTGTTCTTGCTGTTTGCTTTCGTAGCCTCTCTACAGAAGTGGTGGGCTAAGACCCCAATCCTGGCCGTTTTACTGGCAGGTCTGGTCCTAATCGACAGCGGCGTCTCGCTGCGGTTAATCTTTTTGCGCCCGTTGGATCCCAGCCTTGCTGCCATCGGACAGGAGATGGCTGAAAGCCCTGGCTGGCGCGAGGCGACTCTCGATGAAAGCCGGCTGGGCTCGGCTCCGTCCTGGATTTTTTCAAACCGCTCTCAACGCGAGCAAGTCTTTGGATGGGGATACCAGGGAGCGCGGACAGCTCACAATGTTGCCAGCCTGAACGACGCCCTGGTCACAGGCAGCACCGGTTACCTTCTGGACCGGCTGGCTCTTTATGGCGTAGATGATGTGGTCGCGCTGGACGCGTTGATAAACAACACATCTTTTCGCGCCGAAGCAGTTGCTCAGGGTTTTAAGCAGGTGACCAGTGACAATGGTGTGACCTATTTTCATCGGGACGGGTACCCCCGCGCAGTGGTCGCCGGCTGGAATACCCTGGGAATTGGGCGCAGTGCGTTGAACTATGCCTTCCTGTTCCCACAGGTGATCACCGGGGATTCCCCGTACATAGACGAATACACCGTCGAGGAGTTGAGCCAGTATCAAAAGGTCATTTTATCTGGTTTTGCCTGGCACGACCGCGAGAAGGCAGAGTCGCTGGTGCGGCAACTCGCTGAAAAAGGTGTGGTCGTCTTTGTTGACCTCACCCTGACCCAATCCGATCCGGTCTCGCAACTCCCCCGGTTCCTGGATGTGTGGGGAGAAACCGTCATCCTGCCTCCCGAGCCGATCCAGGCCAGCGGCTGGACGCGCCCGGTCAAGCTGGCTGCCTTTGGCAGTGCGACCGAATTGTGGCACACCCACGTGCTGCAAAACCTCCAGAACGAAGTGGTCACCTTCGATTTTCTCGGTAAAGACGCTGTGCTCGCCGGGTATAACCCTTACGGCAAGGGCAAGGTCTGGTTCATTGGCGCCAACCTGGTTTATCACGCCCTCACCGAGGAGGACGGCGAGGCGGTGACCTTCTTGGCTGAGCTTCTCGAACTGGCGCCAGGAACCGCGAACCGGGTGGAGAGTGTCCGTTTGCAGGATTATCGGGCCGGGTCGCAGGGGTATTCTTTCTCGTACCATTTGGAAGACCCCCAAACCTTGCTGGTCCCCGTCGCCCGGCTGGACGGCACCCTCCTGCAAATTGACGGGAAGACGATCGAGATACGCTCGCTCGAAAATCTGGTTCTGTTCGACGCCCCTGCCGGGTCGCACCGGGTGACGATCACCTATCGACCCCCACCCATTTTTTTCGCGGGAGCCATCCTCAGCGGATTGAGCGCGGCAGGATTGGCCTGGCTGATGTTGATCAATAAACATAGGAAGCGACAGCCGTGAGCAAGGAACGCCTCCGCATCGCCCTACGTGTTTGCCTGGCCTGGCTCGCCTTGCTGCTGTTCACACTCGCCAACCCATCCGTCGCTCTGGCGGCTGCGCCGATCGTGATCGATGGCAATTTTGGCGATTGGATTGGCCAGACCTGCATTCCCGACCCTCCCAACGACGCCGACGGCCCGCAGACCGATCTGCTCAACCTGTGCTTTGCCAACAATCCCAACGATCCGGCGGCCTACTTCATGGTTCAACGGGTGTCTTCGAATAAACCTCTCGATCTCTGGCTGTATGTGGACACCAACAACAACGGCGAGTATACCGAAAGCAGCGACCGGCGAATCTACGTCCGCTACAACCCCCAGGGAGGCAGTTCGAGCGTCCAGGTTGATCTATATACCGGCACAGGCCAGTACCTCAGCAACATCGCCAATGGCCTGGATTGGGGCGAAAGCGCCTCCGAAGGGGGGAGGCAGGTGGAGCTTGGCGTCACCTTCGCCGACCTCGGCATTGCCGTCGGTCAACCGATTCGCATGTACGTCGAGTCGATGCAGGGTAGCAAGGTGTCCGATGGTACGGTCGAAGTTCAATGGAGCCCGGCTGATGCGCTGGGGTTAGCATTATTGGGGGGCGTGCTGCTCTCCGGGTCGGTTTGGTTTGGCGTTCGGCGATCCAGGTCAGGCAATCATGGGTGATGCGCTTGTTTTACTGTGGGTGATTCCTTACCTGGCGGTGCTCTGGTTCCTCCGGCGCTACCGCATCTGGATCTTGTTTTACCTGGTAGGCACGATCGGCTGCGCCTTCTTGCTCACCCAGCTGCTCTCTCAGGTGATCGATGTGCGCACCTGGCTGTCCCAATCCGTCGCAAGGTCCGTGCACGTTCTCTTGATTCCCCTCAACATCGAGACGCGCATCGTGACCAACGCGCCGGGAGTGTTGCTGGTTTTGGTGTTGACACAGCGGATCGGTTGGACCATCTTGCAGATCGGGATCGAATCCTCCGGCCTGTTGGAAATGGTCGTTCTCACCAGCCTGGTGATGTATTACCCCGGGTGGAGCTTGCGCCAGAGACTGGTGCGCAGCCTGGTCGGGGTGATCTTGAGCTGGGGTGCCAATTTGCTGCGCATGCTCATCATTGCCGCTATGCTGCATTTCTTCGGCAAAGAGGTGCTCGTCCTGGCCCACACATTCGTCGGCAAGCTGGTGTTCTTCATCATGACCCTCGCGATTTACTGGTTTCTGATCACTTACCCATCGCTGGGAGATATCGACCGCAACATCGCCAGGCAAAGGTGGGTTAAAGCGTGAAAGACTACCTGGTCGGGCTGGCTTTTTTTTGGGGAGTCTGGCTGCTTGTGCCAATCCTGGTGGACGGCATCAGCATGGGCCTGGGTTTAATCGGCGCATTGGCAAGCCGCTGGATCAACCGGCAGAAAAATCACCGCATCGGTTTTTACCCGCCGGTTACCATCATCATCCCCGTGCGCAATTCTGCCGACACGCTGCGCGACTGCCTCTTGTCCCTCGAACGCCAGACGTACCCTCACCGCTTGATGCAGGTGATCGTGGTCAATAATGGCAGCACCGACAACACCCAGCAGGTGTTCATGGATTACCAGCAAAAGAGCCGCCTCAACCTGTACTGGCATGCCATTCGGATCAGCGGAAAATCGTGGGCGCTCAACGCCGGAATCCACCTGGCAGAAGGTCAATACATCTTCAACGTCGATTCGGATGTGGTGCTGGACGAGCGAACTATCGAACGATCGGTCGCCCACTTTGAAAACGACCCATGCCTGGGGGCGATCACCGGGTTCATCGAGATTCATCCGGATGAAGAGGAGACTCCCACGGGATGGTTCCGCCAGTTGCTCAACTGTGAATACCTGGAATACCTCACCGTGTTTGGCGTTGGGCGCTCTTACCAGGCGCTGTTCGGCGCAATCTACACCCTTTCCGGGGCCTTCACGGCCTTTCGGCGCGAGGCGCTGGCAGCCACGCTGATGTACAGCGCTGAAACGGTCAGCGAAGACACCGACCTCACCTTTCAGCTATACGAAAGGAATCCCGACTTGCGGGTATCGAACTTCCCCGACGTGCGGGTGTACGTCCAACCGATCACCTCGCTCTCGGCGCTCTACTCACAGCGGGTTCGCTGGCAGCGCGGTCAGTTAGAGGTCAGCGCGCTGCACAAGA
>JARKOV010000117.1 GCA_029975965.1 Anaerolinea sp.
CCCAACCCAAGCAGGAACAGCACGATCGAAAGCACGGTAACAATCGACACATATACCGAGGATTTACCATCCCAGCGGCTGTAACGGTCGCTGGCAGCGTTCTGCTCCTTCACTTTTTTAGCGTATTCCTGCTCGAAATCGGCGGCATAGGCGTTCAAGTTGGGCAGTTCGCCTTCCTTCTTGGGGGCGTAGCGCGGGTCGCGGAAGAATATCGAAAGCGCCTGCAGCCGCTCCGCCCGCCCTTCCGCCTGGGCTGCCTGTAACATCACCCGGGCAGCATCCTGCGCGCGCTCATCCTTGAGCAGTTCCAGGGCGAGCATCTGCAGCGAGAGCGAGGTTTACATGTTCTGAACGTACAGGTAGAGCGTGCTCATCTCGTACATATCGGTCGAGTTGCGCCGCTGCATCGATTGGATCATCTGCTGCGCCAGCACCTGCGACTCGCGGTTGGCGTTGCTCGCCCGGATGGCGGCATCGGCGCTCAGCCCGCCGACCGCAGCGGTCAGCAGGGTAACAATCAAGATCAACACCATGGTGATCTTCTTGGTAAATTCGGGATCCGAAAGGCGCTTCATGCCATCCTCCCAATCCAGGCGATCAACTCGATGACCGCAAAGGCAGCCGCGCCGGCGGCAAAGGTGAGCATCCCGACAACGTACATGACCACCCGCATCCTTCCGGCGCCGATCTGCGCCAGGCTTGCCCAGAAGAGCGCCGCGGTCAGCACAATCGCGATCACGGTGAGCAAGCGCTGTTCGGAGAAGTAGGCATTTGCCTGGTTGAACGAGTCTTCGGGCTTCAAGCCGACCACGTCTTTGAAATCGGCGTTCAGTTCCGCCAGGCGTTTCTCAAGGTCGTAGGAACCGTCCGGCTTCTGGTAGTCAGGATTTCCGATCATCGGTGAAAAAGAGGTTACCAGCGGCAGCATCTGGCGCAGGGTACCTGCCTGGGCAGCCGCGAGCGGGTCACCGCTCTTTTCGAGGGCGTCCAGCCCGGCTTTTTGCACATCGTACTCGCGGGTGAACGTCATC
>JARKOV010000119.1 GCA_029975965.1 Anaerolinea sp.
CATGACGGGCAGCAAGTAGAGCAGGGCTACGAGCTGGATTTCCAGGTAGATTCTGAAGTAATGCAGGACCAGGGTGGTAACGACCACGCTGGCAAATGCTGCGAAATGCCGGTAAACAAAATTGGTGAAGATATTTTTTAAGATCGCCACGGCGATACTCTAGTAACACCCAAACCGTCGGTCAGAAGTTATGCCGATTGTTGATCTGCCTATCGAATGGATATGTATAGCTTCTTCTGATTATACCCTTGAGGGATGGATTGATTATGTCTTATCGTGTAAAGTAAAACGGGGCGCATTGATCGGCCTCCGCTTCAGCCCGGGTTCGGACACAATCCTGTTGATCGCTCCCCAGGATTAGCAACTGCCCAGGCGGTCAGGCGAATCATGCCTGGCAGGGTTTCGCGTTCCTCTATCTCGACCGGGGCACCTTCGGCACCGGCAGCGCGGGATTCCTCTTGTGCCTGGATGATGAGCGCCTGGCGGGCGAAGGCAATGGCGTCCTCGATCTGGGCGAAGCGCTGCTGCTGGTTGGCAGCGCGGGCGTAGAATCCTTTGGCTGCTGATCCTTCGACCCAGGGAAAAATCTCGGCTTCGTGCCGGACGATCACCTTGCCCACCACTGTGCCAACCGCGTTGGCGACGGCAAAATGTTCTGGCAGGATGATCTGCGTGTCCAGCGCTTTCGCTACTGGCGGCAGGAACACCTGAGCCGGGGCGCCGATCGCTACCAGCGGAGTTTTCAACCGGATGGCGCTGCCCAGGTAGGGGTTGGCAGGCGCTAAACTTTCCTCGAACAGCCAACGGTCGAGGTTGCCAGCACTGCCGCTGGTCAGGAAAGAAGGTTCGGAAAGCGTCCTGCCGCTTAAAAACTCGACGATCTCGGCAGTAATCCGGTCGCGAATCAGGCGCTTTACCCGTTCACAAAAGGCGGACGGGCTTTCGTCCCACAAACGGGCGACCCTGGCGACCACGCGCTGCACTGTACCGGCGTCCCAAGGGGTAAACTCGCCGCTGATATGCAGCAGGTCGGTGGGGGTCAGCCCGGCGCGTTCGATGATTTCCTGGTTGAATAATTCGTGGCTGTCCACCTGCACCGGCGAAACCGCGCCAGCAAATTTTAGCAGAGCTGAAAGACGCTGTGGACCCTGGCGCAGCAGTTCCAGCGCTTTTTGAGTGCGGCGGTCGCGGAAGGGGTGGGCTGGCTCGCGGCGCAGTACCCAGTATTCAAGTTTATCCGATGAGGGGATCTCCTCGCTGGCTTCCAGCCAGGCGAGCAGGTCGGTCTTTACAGCGGGATATTCATGGCAAAGACGGGAAAGCGGCAGCGCTCGCTCGGGACCGACCGCCAGGCTGCGTTTGCGGTCGAAGCGGATCAGGCTGTCGCCGCCGATGCCGAATGAGCGCACTCGGATGGTGCGCACACAGGTGCGGTAAGGACCAACTGTGGCTGCGCCGGTTT
>JARKOV010000128.1 GCA_029975965.1 Anaerolinea sp.
AATCCGCAGAGCCGGAGCAACCAGCCGAGGTCCCCGCATGGCTGGCGGATTTCACAGCCAGCCAGCCTTCGCAGGACGAGGCGCCGCAAGCCGCCGAGACAACCGGCGCTGAGCTCCCGGATTGGTTGGCCGGCGCTGCGACCGAAGAGCCGGAAGCCGCGCCATCCAGCGCGGAAGCCAGCGCCGAGCTACCCGATTGGCTTAAAACGGGCGGAGACGAGCCGCTGGCATCCGCTGCTGAAACCAGCGCCATCCCTGATTTCTCCGCGCTGGAAGAGCTTGGTTCACCATTGGAAGAGCCCGGAGAACCGCTTGAGGGTGAGGGGATTTCACCATTTGGGAGCGAAGAACTGGCGTTCGAGCCCCCGTCCACACCGGGGGACACAGAGCGCGAGCCAGGTGAGGAGATGGCTCCAGCCGGTGAGCTCGCTGCGTTGCTGGGTCTGACCGGATTGGCCGCCGCTGGTGAGGGGGAAGAAGCCGAACCAGCGGAGGAAACTCCTGAATGGCTCCACACAGGCGCAGAAGAAGCCGGAGAAGCGCCCACGCCCGCCGAGGCAGAGGTCCCCGACTGGTTGAAGAATTTCAGCCAGGCCGCCGAACCTGCGAGCCTCGATTTATCTGCCCCTTTGCCGGAGGCGCCCGAGCCGTTCGTCGACGATGAAGCGCCCGACTGGCTGAGCAACATCCAGCCGCCCGAAACTGAAGCCGCCGAGCCCTCGGTTCCAGCCTTGATCGAAGAACCCGAAACGACCTCGCCCGAAGAGCTCAAGGTGCCGTTCCAGGTGGAGCTGCCCGAGTGGCTCGACCAGCAGCCGCCGGCCGATTTATCCACTCCAGCGGCGGAGTTGCCCGCCGAAGAAGCCGCCGAGGAGCTCGAAAAAGCTGAGTTGCCCACCTGGGTCGAAGACCTGCGCCCTCTCGAAGCGGTGATCCCAGGGGACGTGCGCAAAGACAGCAGCGAGAGCGTCATCGAAAAAGCCGGGCCGCTGGCTGGCCTGCGCGGGGTGCTGCAAAGCGAAGACCTGTCGACCGGGTATCGCAAACCGCCGGTCTACTCGGCGCGCCTGCGCGTGTCTGAGCGGCAGCGTTCCCAGGCAGCCATCCTTGAAAACCTGCTGGCAATGGAAACGGCCCCCAAAGCCGTGCCCGCAGAGCCTTCGCGCGCCCCGGCAATGATCTTGCGGGTGGTGATTGCCTTGCTGCTCATCCTTTCGCTGTTGACCATGTTGCTGCCCGATTTCCGCCTGGTTGATCCACCCGCCGTTTACCCGTCCAATGTCAGCGCCTTGTACGACGGTATCGAGGGGTTGCCGGCCGAGTCGGCTGTGTTGTTGGCGGTGGATTACGAGCCCGGCCTGTCCACCGAAATGCGTTACGCCGCGAATGCGGTCATCGAGCATCTGATGGTCAAGAATGCCCGCCTGCTGGTGGTTTCCACGGTGCCGACCGGCCCGGTGCTGGCTGAGCAGTTATTAACCGAGGTGCAGTTGCGCCGCCCAGGATATTCGCTCGCAGATCGCACGGTCAACCTCGGCTACCTGCCCGGGGGGACGACCTCCCTGCTCGAATTTGCTCACAACCCGCAGGGCGCTGCGCCCGCCGCGCTTGACACCCCATTGACCGGTCTGCCGGCCTGGGACCATCTGGCTGCCCAGGGTTTGAGTGGCCTCGCCGATTTCGCCATGGTGATCGTGCTCACCGACAGCCCAGAGACAGGCCGCGCCTGGATCGAACAGGTCCAGCCGGTGTTAAGCGGAGTACCCCTTTCGATGGTCACCAGCGCACAGGCCGGCCCGCTCCTGCTGCCCTACTACGACTCGGGCCAGGTCCAAGGGATGACCTCTGGCTTGCAGGGCGGCGTACTTTACGAGCAAAAATCAGGCCGGGTGAACCTCGCCAACCGTTTCTGGGGCACGTTCCAGAGCGGCTCACTCGCCGGGTTCCTGCTCCTGGTGATCGGCGGGATCATCTCCGCCGTGTTGGGATCACCCGGGCGCAAGCCCGCCCAGAAAGGTAAGGCATAAACCCTATGCAAGACCTGATCTGGACGCTGGTTGGTTTCATATTGACCATTCTGGTTTTCTCCTACATTTTTGGAGATAACTTCCTCTTCCGCATCGCTTCGTACCTGTTTGTCGGCGTCTCGGCCGGCTATGTGGGAGTGGTGGTGTTCTACCAGGTGCTCTTGCCGCGCCTGATCCAGCCGCTCATCCAGGGCAGCCTCACCGAGCGCCTGCTTGTGCTGGTGCCTCTGGTAATGGCCGGCTTGCTGTTGACCAAGATCTCCACCCAGTTGGCGCCCTTAGGAAAGCTTCCGATGGCCTTTTTGGTCGGCGTCGGCGCAGCGGTCGCAATCGGCGGAGCCGTTTTCGGTACGCTGACCGGCCAGATCAGCGGCGCGGCCCAGCCCTTTAACCTGGAAGCGAGCGGGCGCGGTGCAGGCGGGTTGCTCGAAGGGCTGCTCATCCTGGTGGGCTCGGTGGGCACGCTGCTTTACTTCCAGTTTAGCGCTTCAACCCGCGCCGCGCAGCCCGCCGCGCGGTCGCAACTGGTCGAGAGCCTCTCACTCGTCGGGCAGGTATTCATCGGCATCACCCTAGGCGCCATTTTCGCCGGGGTGTTTGCCGCTTCATTGACGGCGTTGATGGACCGCATCCAGTTCATCCTCACCGTGATCGCTCAACTTGTATCCGGATAGGCCGCCACCATGACATCCGTCGTAGATGCTGAATCCCTGCTCGCCATCGATATCGGTTCGGTCAACACCCGCGCCCTGCTCTTCGACGCCGTGGACGGGCAGTATCACTTCCTGGCAGCCGGCTCAGCCCCCAGCTCCTGGGGAGCCCCGTTCTTCGACATCGGCGAAGGGGTTCACCTGGCGGTGAGTCGCCTGCAAGAGATCACCTCCAGGCCGCTCTTAGGCAGTGAAAACCGCCTGCAAATCCCCACCCAACCCGACGGCACGGGGGTTGACCGACTGGTCGTGACACTCTCCGCCGGAAAAGACGTCGAGATCCTCGTCATGGGCCTCCTTTCCGAGGTGTCGTTAGAGAGCGCCCGCCGTCTGGCGGCGACAACGTACGCCAAAATCAACGAAGCGGTTGGCTTGAACGACACCCGCCGCCAGGACACTCAACTGGATGCGGTGCTGCAGTCGGGCGCCGAGCTTGCCATCCTGGCTGGCGGCACCGAGCGTGGCGCGACACGCTCCGTCTCGAAACTCGTCGAGCTGCTCCTGCTCTCCACGCGCACCCTGTCCGCCGAAAAGCGCCCCCGTGTGCTCTACTGCGGCAATTCGTTGCTGGCGAAGAAGATCCAGGAAGTTCTGGGAAGGTACACCGAGGTGCAGGTCGCCTCCAACATTCGTCCCGGCATCGACGTGGAAGATCTGGAGCCCGCAACCGACACGCTCACCCGGATGATCACCAGCCTGCGCGGACAACAGATGGGGGGGTTGGAAGCGCTGGGGCAGTTGAGCGCTGCGCCGGTTACCCTCACATCGTACGCGATGGGTCGCCTGATTCGCTTCCTCAGCGAATTGTACGACGCCTCGAAAGGCGTGCTGGGCGTCGACCTCGGAGCCAGCTCTACCACGCTGGCTGCCGCAGTGGGCGGTAAGCTCAGCCTGAACGTGGCGCACCCTCTCGGCATGGGCGCAGGCCTGGCCGGTGCGCTCAAGCAACTGCGACCCGAAGAGATCCAGCGCTGGCTGCCGGTCGACATGACCGCCGCCGAGATGATGGACTACCTGTGGCAAAAGACACTCTTCCCCACTTCGTTGCCCATGACCGGCACCACCCTGGCGATCGAGATGGCCGCAGCGCGCGAAGTTTTGCGCCTTGCCACAGCCCAGATGCTCGAGCGTTACCCGGCATTGAACATGTCGTTCGAGCCCATCTTCGCAGGCGGGGCTGTCCTCGCCCAGGCCGCTACCCCAGGCCAGGCTTTGCTGGCCTTGTTGGATGGAATACAACCGGTCGGCATCACCACGCTATTCGTCGACCCCTACGGCCTGATGGCCGCCCTGGGAGCGGTTGCCCCAGCGAATAGCATCTTGCCGGTGCAAATTCTCGAGTCCGGCGCATTCCAGAACCTGGGATCGGTCATTTCACCCGTTAGCAGCGCACGCCATGGAGCGACCATCCTGCGCGTCCGCCTGGTCTTTGAAGATGGCAACGAGACCCGACTGGAGGTCAAGCAGGGCAACATTGTGCCGCTGCCGGTCCGCCACGGCCAGACCGCCCGGATTTACCTGGAAGGTCTGCGGGGAACGGAGATCGACCCACGACGCCGGTCGACCGGTGGGTTTAAGATTGTGGGCGGGGTTTGTGGGGCAATCATCGATGCTCGCGGCAGGCCGATCCACCTGCCCGAAGACGCAACCCGCCGCCGCGAAACCATCCTGCGCTGGAGCCAGGCGGTGGAAACCCGCCGCCCGGCATAAGGCTTGCAACGGAGATGCTTATATGTTGGCACAGGTGACCCACATCCTCGGCTTGACCAGCATCCGGCGTGTGCGCATGCTCCCGGTGAGCGGTCGTGTATGGGTTTCGCCCGGTCAGACCGTGCACGCCACCGATATCGTCGCAGAAGCAGAAACCGCCACCCGGCACGAGCTGCTGGATGTGCGCCGCTGGTTGGGTTTTACCCGCGTCGGTGAAGCCGAGCGCGTAATCGTCCGCCAGGAAGGCGATCGGGTGCAGGCCGGCGACGTGATCGCCGAGACCGGAGGAGTGTTCTCGCGCATCGTCCGCGCCCCCGCAGATGGACTGATCGTCACCATATCCGCCGGGCGGGTGCTGATGCAGGTGGAAAGCCGCCCTTTGCAGGTCTTTGCCGGGATCAGCGGCGTGGTCTCCGAAATTTATCCCGAACGGGGAGCGGCGATTGAAAGCAGCGGCGGGTTGGTCCAGGGCGCGTGGGGCAACGGTCCCTGGGTCGGCGAAGGGATGATGGTCATTTTACTCAAAAGCCCCGAAGACGAGCTGCATGCCACCGACCTGGAGGTCAGCCTGCGCGGCGCGATCGTCGTTGCCGGGCATTGCAAAGACGCCGAGGCGCTGCGTTTCGCCGCTCAACTGCCGGTTCGCGGCCTGCTGCTGGCGAGCATGTCGTCCGATCTCATCCCCGTTGCGCAAGGGCTGGAAATTCCCATCGTAACACTCGAGGGTTTTGGACGCGTCCCGATGAACGAGTCGGCTTTCCGGCTGCTTTCCACCAGTGACAAACGCGATGCCAGTCTCAACGCATCGTACTTTCCATCGGCAGGAGAGCGGCCCGAATTGTTCATCCCGCTGCCATCCGTGGGGCAGCCATCACCCGAAACGGCTTATTTTGCCGCCAACCAGACGGTGCGCATTCAGGGCGAGCCGTACCGGAGCAGAATCGGCACCATCGTCCAGGTCCACCCGGGCCTGACCGTTTTACCCAATGGTTTACGCGCCCCGGCAGCCGATGTGCGCCTGGAACAGGAAACACAGGTCATCGTGCCACTGGCGAACCTGGAAGTTATCGAATAGATCGCAAACCTAGCTTGAGGAGAAGCGCAAATGGCTAATTCAAACGACAACGATCTCGAGGAACTGGATTTCGGCGAAAGCTCTCAACCCAGTGAACCACCCGAAGAGCGCAAGCCTAACAACAAAAATTTCTTTATCGCCCTTGGG
>JARKOV010000157.1 GCA_029975965.1 Anaerolinea sp.
CAGGGCTGTTGCAAAGTCGTGAAAAAGGTCTTTCTGCGGTAAGGTGTTTAGCGCCAACCAAACACACACCGAGAAAGACCTACCATGAACTCTACTACAGAATCGTCCGAAAAACTGCCCCAGAATACGCTGAGCCTGTATCAAGCCTTCAGTCAGGTCGAGGATCCGCGGGACAGGCGCGGGGTTGGCTATCCCTTGGCCGTGTTCTTGACAGTAATCACGCTGGCCAAGCTGTGTGGACAGACCGAACTGCGTGGGATTGCCCAATGGGCGCAGTACCGCGCGGCGAGCCTGTGTGCGGCCTTCGAGCTGAAGCGAGAGACAATGCCGCATTGGACGAGCTACAGCCGGGTGCTGAGCCGGGTCGATGTGGAGGCGGTGCAAGCGGCGGTGCTGGCCGGGCTGCCGTCGGAAGCGCCGGAGACCCCGCAGTTGAGCATGGATGGCAAGACCCTGCGTGGAACGATCCCTCAAGGGCAGACCCAGGGGACGCATCTGTTGGCGGTGTATGACCCCGACCAGCGGCAGGTGGTGGCCCAGGTCCGGGTGGATGCCAAGACCAATGAACTGGGGGCGGCACCGCAGGCTTTGAACCAGGTCTCTCTCCAGGACCGGTTGGTGACCGGGGATGCTATGTTCACCCATGCGCCGCTGTCCCAGCGCATTCTCGACGCCGGCGGCGATTATCTCTGGCTGGTCAAGGACAACCAGCCGCACCTGTGCCAGATGTTGGAACGCCTCTTCCGCCCCGAGCAGCCGCGCCCAGGCCATGGCTGTCCGGCCACCGATTTCCAGACCGTCACTCAGGTCAACAAGGGGCATGGTCGGGTCGAACGTCGCACTCTGACCACCAGCCAGATGCTGTCCGGCTATTGCGACTGGCCTGGCCTCCAGCAGGTCTTCCGCCTCGAACGCGCGCGTCAATCCAAGCATTCCCCGCTCACCACCCAGGTCGTCTTTGGCATCACCAGCCTCGCTCCGGATACCGCCTCCCCCGCCGACCTGCTAGCCTTCGTCCGCCGCCACTGGGCCATTGAAAACCAACTCCACTACGTCCGAGATGTCACCTTGCGCGAGGATGCCTGTCGGCTCGCCCTGCCACGGGCTCAACACGTGATGGCCATCCTCAACAGCCTTGTCGTGGCCTTGCTGCCACGCACCCCCTTCGCCTGGCTGC
>JARKOV010000158.1 GCA_029975965.1 Anaerolinea sp.
CTCCTTCGAGAGAATCTCGCGCTTAACCACCTTGGCGAACTGGCCTCAGCCAGAAATGTAGCCGCCGGCGCCGCCAGGGCACGGCTTCTCTTTACCTCGGATTTGGGCACGATGAATCGCGTTGCCATTGGCGGGGACGAACGGAAGACCCGGTTGGTCGAGGTTGAGGTATTGCCGCTCGATGACATCCTAAATCAGACCGTGCTGAGGTGCTCCCCATTTGTCCGACCAATGGAAGCGGTTTTTAGACTAAGGTTTTGACCGTATTCTCTTTCCCCGTTTTGAACCAAAAGGGGCTGGGGGCACCGTGGCCATGGCCAGTCCCCTCCCGGCTCGTTGCAGGGGTGCTCGTTAATACCTCCCAAGGCGTCCGATAGTCAAGCCCCTGATGCGGCCGCTCCCGGTTGTAAAACCGGAAGTAGCCGCCCAGACCCGCCCGCGCCTCGGGCAGGTCACCGTAATCCCGGAGGTAAATGTCTTCGTACTTCACACTGCGCCACAGGCGCTCCACCATCACATTGTCCAAGGCCCGCCCGCGCCCGTCATGACTGACGGCCATCCCCGCCGCCTGCACCGCCGCAATCCACTCCGCGCTCGTGAACTGGCTGCCCTGATCGCTGTTGACGATCTCGGCCGGACACCCTGCCGCCTCCAGACCCGCCTCCAGCACTCGCAGACACGGCAACGTTTCCAGACTCGGACTCAATTCCCACGCCAGCACGTAACGGCTGAACCATTCCAGCAGCGCCACCAGATACGCAAACCCGCCCCGCAAGCGCACATACGTGATGTCAATCGCCCACACCTGGTGCGGCCGCTCAATCTTCAGCCCGCGCAGCCGATACGGAAACACTTGCGCCCCAGCGCCCGGCAGGCTCAAGCGCGGCTTGGGATACACCGCCAGCAAGCCCATCTGCCGCAACAGCCGCCGCACCCGCTTGGGATTGATCGTGTGCCCTTCACGCCGCAATGCCTCCGTCATCCGCCGCACGCCATAGAACGGGTGCGCCGTGCAGAGCTCGTCCAGACGATGACACAACCCGATCTCCTCCGGCTCGGGGCCAACCGGCTCGTAGTAGAGACCGCTCCGGTCCAATCCCACCAACTCGCATTGGCGCCGCACCGACAGTTCCTCCTGGCCATCAATCATGGCGCGGCGGGCCTCAAGCGAGAGGGCCAAGCTTTTTTTTAAGCCAGCGGTTCTCCACCTCCAGCCGCCCGATCTGCTCGAAGAGCTCCCGCTCCCGGGCCTCCACCGCCTGGGCGTTGCGTTCCTGCCGTTGGCCAAAGACGCCCGGCAGGGCCAATAACGCCTGCTTCTTCCAGTCGCTGATCACGACCGGGTGCACCCCGAACTCCGTGCTCAATTGATTGAGCGTTTTGTCTTCGCGCAGCGCCGCGATGACGACTTTGGC
>JARKOV010000166.1 GCA_029975965.1 Anaerolinea sp.
GGCCTGGTCGACGCTGCGCGATGACGAAACGCCCGAATTTGCCACCGTCTGGCTGGAAATCAGGCGGAAACTGACCAACAGAAAGCCTGCAGCGAGCAGGGCGATGACGGCCAAAATCCACAAACGTTTCATGCGAACCTCAATCTTTGAATGGTTACGGCGCGGCGCATCCTTGTTGCGGCCGTCGCACTATGATATACGCTGCAGCAAGCCGCCGGTTGCACGCGCCAATCGGGGCTGGTTTTTTACAGCGAGGCTTTCATTTCACGATATATAATAGGCCTACACCAACATCGATACGGAGCATCCCATGACCCCTACCAACCAACCGGTGACCGCCGTCGTGGCCGGGGCGGGCGGGCGAGGCATCACCTACAGCCTGTTCGCCAAAGAGCACCCCGAGCGCCTGCGCATCGTCGGCGTGGCCGAGCCGCGCGCCTGGAACCGCGACAAGATGGTCGACCTGCACGGCATCCCGCCGGAGAACGTGTTCAGCGACTGGCGCGAGCTGGCCGCCCGCCCAAAGCTGGCCGACGCGGTGATCATCGCCACCCAGGACCGCATGCACGTCGAGCCGGCCGAAGCCTTCGCCGACCGTGGATACGCCATGCTGCTGGAAAAACCGATGGCCCCCAGCGAAGCGGACTGCGCGCGCATCGTCGCGGCGGCCAAACGCAACGGCATCCTCTTCGCGGTGTGCCACGTGATGCGCTACACCAGCTACACCCGCGCCTTGAAAAAGCTGTTGGATGCCGGCGCGGTGGGCGAGATCATCAGCCTCCAGCACCTTGAGCCGGTGGGGTACTGGCACCAGGCGCACTCGTTCGTGCGCGGGAACTGGCGCAACTCGCAAGAATCGTCGCCCATGCTGCTGGCCAAATCCTGCCACGACCTGGATTGGATTCGCCACGTGATGGGCGTCCCCTGCCAGTCGGTCTCCTCCTTCGGCTCGCTGGCGCACTTCACCAAAGCGCACAAACCGCCCGAAGCCGGCGCGGCGACGCGCTGCCTGGACTGCGCTTACGAGCCGCAGTGCCCTTACTCGGCCAGGAAAATCTACCTCGGGCGGCTGGCGCAGGGCTACACCGGTTGGCCGGTGGACGTGGTCGTGCCCGACCCGGACGAAGCCCGCCTGACCGAGGCGCTGCGCAGCGGGCCGTACGGGCGCTGCGTGTACGAGTGCGACAACGACGTGGTCGATCACCAGGTGGTCAACATGCTCTTTGAGGGGGGCAAAACGGCCGTCTTCACCATGACCGCCTTCAACCAGTCGGCCCACCGCAAGACGCGCATCTTCGGTACCCGCGGCGAGATCTACGGCGACGGCGAGCGCATCGAGCTGCTCGATTTCCTCACCGACCAGACCACCGTCTATGACACCAACACCGCCGATGGGGGCATCCTCGGCGGCCACGGCGGCGGCGACTACGGGCTGATGGACTCCTTCGTCTCCGCGCTGGCGTCTGGCGACCGCGGGCTGATCCTCTCCGGCGCGGACGAGTCGCTGGAGACGCACCGCATGGTGTTTGCCGCGGAGCGCGCGCGCCTGGAGCATCGCGTGGTGGATTTGTGAACCACGCGCCGGCGCTGATCATCATGGCGGCGGGGATCGGCAGCCGCTTCGGCGGGCTCAAGCAGGTCGAGCCGGTCGGGCCGGGAGGGGAGCTGGTCATCGAGTATTCCATCTTCGACGCGCTGCGCGCCGGTTTTGGCAAGGTGATCTTCCTCATCCGCGAGGAAATGTTCGACCTGTTCCGCGAAAAGGTCGGCCGGCGGGTGGAAGGGCAAGTCGAGACGGACTACGCCTTCCAGCGCCTCGATGACCTCCCGCCGGGCTTCAGCCCGCCGCCTGGCCGGGTGAAACCTTGGGGCACTGCCCACGCCGTGCTGAGCTGCCGCGAGCACGTGCGCCAGCCGTTCGCCGCGATCAACGCCGACGACTTTTACGGGCGCGAGACGTTCGCTGTGGTCGGAGCCCACCTGGCCGGGCTGGAGGAAACGGGCGGACGCCTGGAAGGCTGCATGGCCGGTTTCGTGCTCGGCAACACGCTCTCCGAGCACGGCAGCGTGGCGCGCGGGGTGTGCCAGGTCAGCCAAGACGGCTACCTGAGCGGGGTGCGCGAGCATCTGCGCATCCAGCGCATCGCCGGGGTGGTGCAGACCAGCCCCGACGGGCAGGAATGGCACCCTCTGCGCGAAGACACGCCGGTCTCGATGAACCTGTGGGGGTTCACCCCGGGCATATTCGACGGGCTGGCCGGGCGCTTCGCCGCCTTTCTCCAGCGAAACGCCGCCGCCGAGAAAGCCGAGTTTTACCTCCCGGAAGCGGCTGGCGAATTGATTGCAGAGGGCTGCCTGCGCGTGCGCGTCCTCCCCACGGCGGCGCGCTGGTTCGGGGTGACCTACCCGGCCGACCTGCCGCTGGTGCGCCGCGGCATTCAATCGCTGATCGACGCGGGTGAGTACCCGCGAAACTTATGGGCATGAAAAGGAGCCGATGACCACCCCTCCCACACCCGACCTGGCCGAGATCGGCCGGCGCTTCGCCATCGAAGGCCGGTTCGTCGAAGCCCGCCCGTACGGCAACGGTCACATCAACGACACCTACCTCTCCACCTACCGCACCCCCGCCGGCGAAGCGCATTACGTGCACCAGCGCATCAACCACCACGTGTTCAAGCAACCCGAACGGGTGATGGAGAACATCCTGCGCGTCACGGCGCACATCCGCGAGCAGGTGCGGGCGAGCCACGGCGACCCCACCCGCGAAACGCTGACCCTCATCCCCACCGCAGCGGGAGCTTACGCCTACCGCGACGCGGAGGGCTACACCTGGCGCACTTACCACAACATCGAGGGCGCGCGCACCTACGACACGGCCCCCAACCTGCGCACCGTCTACGAAGCCGCCTACGCTTTTGGCAATTTTCAAAAGCAATTGGCCAGCCTGCCGGGCGAGCGGCTGCACGAGACCATCCCCAACTTCCACCACACCCGCCTGCGCTTCGAAGCCTTCGTGCGCGCCGTCGAGGCCGACCCGGCCAACCGCGCCGCGGGGGTCAAGCGCGACATCGAGTTCCTGCTCAAACGCGAAGCCGACGCCTCGGTGGTGGTGGACTTGCTTGCCCAGGGCCGCCTGCCCGAGCGCGTCACCCACAACGACACCAAGATCAACAACGTGCTGATCGACGACCTGACCGGGCGCGGCCTGTGTGTCATCGACCTGGACACGGTCATGCCCGGCTCGACGCTGTACGATTTCGGCGACATGGTGCGCGCCGGCGCCGCGCGCGGGGCGGAGGACGAGCCGGACCCCGCCAAAAGCGGCTTCGACCTGAGCCTGTTCACCCAACTGGCGCGCGGCTACGTGCACGCCGCGCGCGATTTTCTCACCCCGGCGGAGTTCGAGCTGCTCGCTTTCGGCGGGAAGCTGATCACCTACGAGCAGGCGCTGCGCTTTCTGGGTGATTACGTCAATGGGGACGTGTATTACAAAATCCACCGCCCCAACCACAACCTCGACCGCGCCCGCACGCAAATCAAAATGATCGCCGAGATGGAAGAACAAATGGGCCTGATGGAGGCCATCATCGACCGCTGCAAGAAAGAGGAAAACCATGCCGCCAACCGTTAGCATCATCCCCCAACCCGTTCACCTCGCCCTCCATGAGGGTCGCTTCACCTTCACCCCGCAGACCGCGCTCTTGTTCGACGCGCCTGCCGCCGCGGTGGCCGCTTGTCTGCGCGCCGACCTGGCGCGCGCCGCCGGCATCCACCTGCAAACCGCCGGGAGCGCCGCCGCGGTAGAGTTCCGCCTGGACGCGAGCCTCTCCAAGCTGGGCAAGGAAGGCTACCGCCTGGAGATCAACCCGGGCCGCATCCTGGCGCGCGCGCCGCAGCTCAACGGGTTGTTCTACGCCCTGCAGAGCCTGCGCCAGTTGCTGCCGGCGGCGATCTTCAGCCCAACTGCCGTCTCCGGCGTGGACTGGTCGGTGCCCTGCCTGGAGATCGAAGACCAGCCCCGCTTCGCCTGGCGCGGGGCGATGCTCGACTCGTGCCGCTACTTCATGCCCAAAGCCTTCGTGCTCAAGTTCATCGACCTGCTCGCGCTGCACAAGCTCAACTCCTTCCACTGGCACCTCACCGATGACCAGGGTTGGCGCATCGAGATCCAGCGCTATCCCCGCCTGACCGAGGTCGGCGCGTGGCGCAAGGAGACGCTGGTGGGCCACTTCGAGCGGAATGTTGAAAACCCGACCTATGACGGCACCCCGCACGGCGGCTTCTACACGCAGGACGACGTGCGCGAGGTGGTGGCCTACGCCACCGAGCGCTTCATCAACGTGGTGCCGGAGATCGAGATGCCCGGGCACAGCCAGGCCGCCGTGGCCGCCTACCCTGAGCTGGGCAACCTGGATCGACCGCTCGAGGTCAGCACGATCTGGGGCGTCCACGAGCACGTTTTCAACGTCGAAGAAGGCACCTTCACCTTCCTGACCGGCGTGCTGGACGAGGTGCTGGAGCTCTTCCCCAGCCCGTTCATCCACGTCGGGGGGGACGAGTGCCCCAAGAAGGAATGGCGCGAAAGCCCGGCTGCCCAGGCGCGCATGCGCGAGCTTGGCCTGAAGGACGAGGATGAGCTGCAAAGCTGGTTCATCCGCCGCATCGACCGCTACCTGACCGCGAAAGGCCGCCGCCTGATCGGGTGGGACGAGATCCTCGAGGGCGGGCTGGCGGAAAACGCCGCGGTCATGTCGTGGCGCGGCGAGGAGGGCGGCATCGCCGCGGCCAACGCCGGTCACGACGTGGTCATGGCCCCGTACCATTCCACTTACCTGGATTACTACCAGACGGCGGACCGCTCGAAAGAGCCGCTGTCGATCGGCGGTCACCTGCCGCTGGAGAAGGTCTACGCCTACGAGCCGATCCCCGCGGCGATCGCCCCCGACAAAGCCCATCACGTGCTCGGCACGCAGGGCCAGTTGTGGACCGAATACATCCCCACCCCGGAGCATTGCGAGTACATGGCCTTCCCGCGCCTGAGCGCGCTGGCCGAGGTCGCCTGGCAGCCGGCGGGGCGCAAGGACTTTGCCGGCTTCAAAGCCCGGCTGGGCGAGCACCTCAAGCGGCTGGACCAATTGCAGGTGAACTACCACCAGCTCGATTGACCTGGCGCGGCAAAGGGTGGTTGTTAATAGATCACAGGGGCACGGCTGCGCCGTGCCCCTGTGAAGCCTGTTTTCAACTGCGGTCAGGCCTTCACCACACCCCCGGCGCGAGGCGGTAGCGCACCCTGCGGGCACAAAATTAACCAAACCGTCCTGTTGGATGCCTGGAGAACGCCGTTTGATGAACCCGCGAACCAAGAAATTCCTGTCGTATTACCGGCCTTATCTCGGAACATTCCTGACGACGATGATTTGCGCGATGCTCGTCGCCGCTATCACCCTGGTCTTGCCGCTCTGCGTGCGCTACATCACCCGCAACATCCTGGAAGCCAGTTTGCCAGACGCGCTCCCGCAGATCCTCCGCGTGGGCGCGCTGATGCTCGGGCTGGTGCTGGTCCACACCGCCTGCAATTTCTACGTCGACTACCGCGGTCACGCCATGGGCGCCATGATGGAAAGCGACATGCGCAAGGAATTGTTCGATCACTACCAAAAATTGTCCTTCCGCTTTTACGACGAACAGAAGACCGGCCAGTTAATGTCGCGGCTCACCCACGACCTGCTCTCCCTGGCCGAGCTGTACCACCACGGGCCGGAAGATTACGTGATCTACCTGATCAAGTTCGTCGGCGCATTCGTCATCTTGCTCACCATCAACATCGAGCTCACCCTGGCCGTCTTCATCTTCTTGCCCGTCCTGGCGATCTTCTCACTCTACCTGAATAAAAAAGTTCACGCGGCTTTCAAGAGGAGCAGAGAGCGCATCGGAGATGTCAACGCCCAGGTCGAAGACAACCTGGCCGGGATCCGCGTGGTGAAATCCTTCGCCAACGAGGCGATCGAAAAGGAAAAATTCGCCCAGGCAAACGACCGCTTCCTGGCGAGCCGCAAAGAGGTCTACAAGACCGAAGCCTACCTGTCGCAAGGCGTGGGGGTGATCACGCAGTTGATCACCATCGCCGTGATCGTGGTGGGCGGCGCGAGCATCTTGAACGCGCGGCTGGATGTGGCCGATTTGATCACCTTCCTGCTCTACATCGGCAACTTCATCGAGCCGGTGCAGAAGCTGCCCCATATGACCCAACAGTTCCAGGAGGGCATCACCGGCTTTGAGCGCTTCCTGGAGATCATCGAGATCGAGCCGGACATCCAGGATGCCCCGCATGCCATCCACCTGGCGAACGCCCGCGGCGACGTGGTCTTCAAAGGCGTCGGCTTCAAATACTACGAAGACCACGCTTACGTCCTGAGGGACATCCACCTGGATGTGAAAGCCGGCGACACCATCGCGCTGGTCGGCTCCTCCGGCGTCGGCAAAACCACCCTGTGCTCGCTGATCCCCCGGTTCTACGAGGTGGGCGAGGGGGAGGTGCGGCTGGACGGGGTCAACGTGAAGGATATCCGCCTGGATTCGCTGCGGCGCAACATCGGCGTCGTGCAGCAAGACGTGTACCTCTTTGCCGGGACCGTCCTCGAAAACATCCGCTATGGCAAGCCGGAAGCCACCTTTGAAGAAATCGTTGCGGCGGCCAAAAAGGCCAACGCGCACCGGTTCATCCTCGACCTGCCGGACGGCTACAACACCGACATCGGACAGCGCGGCGTGAAGCTCTCCGGTGGGCAGAAACAGCGCCTGAGCATCGCGCGCGTTTTCCTGAAAAATCCCCCCGTGCTCATCTTCGACGAAGCCACCAGCGCGCTCGACAACGAAAGCGAGCAGGTGATCCAGGATTCGCTTGCAAAGCTGGCGAAAAACCGCACCACCTTCATCATCGCTCACCGCCTGTCCACCATCCGCACCGCGCAGCGCATCGTGGTGCTCACCGAGCACGGGATCGGCGAAGAGGGCACCCATGACTCGCTGATGGCGTTGAACGGAACCTATGCGCACTTCTATACCATGCAGTTTGGCCCCTCCCGCGCCCAGGCCGGCGCCAAATGAGCCGGAGCGCCGCTGCTGCGCGTGATTCCAGCGCCGAAACGGTCCGTGCGGAACCTTCCGCCTGCCCTGGACGTCTTAGTGTTGTGTCAAATGTAATCTGACTGACCACTTAGCGTTGACGAAAGGAGTCAACTATGGGAGGGAAAACCGCATTCACATTAGCGATTGTCGCGCTGGCGGCGCTGCTGCTGGTGACCACCACCTGCACCCCGCAGGGCGAGGTGGAGGTCGCCGCGCAAGACAACGGCGGGCAGATTGAAGCCAAGGTCGGGGATGTGCTGATCGTCAAGCTGGACGCCAACCCCAGCACCGGTTACGCCTGGGAGGCCGTCGACCTGGATGGCAAGATCCTGGCGCAAAAAGGCGAGGTGGAATTCCAGCAGGCCAAAACCGAGGGCGAGCCGCTGGTGGGGGCCGGCGGGACGCAGATCCTGCGCTACGACGTGCTGGCGACCGGCGAAACCGAGCTGAAACTCGTCTACCACCGCTCGTTCGAGCCGGACGTGGAGCCACTGCAAACCTTCAGCGTGCGGGTGGTGGTGAAGTGATCGCTTAAACTCGCATGGAGAAGCGCGTGCGCTTCTCCATGCGAGACTTTTTTCAACTATTCTTCGATCCAGCGCATGCCCACAGCCAAGGCGCTGGCGGCGAGCAGTGCCAGCAACGCACCCGGCAGCCACTTGCGCCTCTTGAGCGCCACCCCGGTCGCCACCGCCAGCCCGCCGCTCAAGCCCAGGTTGACCTTGCGCACCGCTGAGTCGGCTTGCTGCGGGGTGCGCCCGCGCTCAACCAGCCCCCATTTCAACAGCGGCCCGCCGTCGATGCCCGGGATGGGCAGCAACGAGACCGCTCCCAGCACAAGGTTAGTCTGGAAAGCCGCCCCCGCCACCTCTTGGGCAACGCTGCCCCGCGGGGCGAGCCTGAGCCACAGCCACGCCAGCGGCGCCAGGAGCAGGTTGAACAGCGGCCCGCCCAGCGAGCGAAACATGTGCTGTCGGGGCGTCACGGAGCGGTCGTTGAGCTGGTAATAGACCAGCAGCGGCATCCCGCCGACGATGCGCACCGCGTCAGCCGGCTTGCCAAGCCGCTGCGCCGCCGCCAGGTGAGCCAGGTTGTGACCCCATTCCGAACCCAACACCGCGACGGTTGTCAGCGCGCCGATCCCCGCGCGCGCCGCCAGGCTTCGCTCCGGCTGCCTGCGCCCCGCCGTCCAGGCCATCACCGCCCAGGTGACCAGCTCGGCAAAGGGCAGCCACGATCGACCGATGACCACCAGCGGCGCGCCGAACAGCGTCCCCAGGCGGGTGGTCGGGTCGGACGAAGTGGTCGCCAGCGGCCTTTTCGCCGTTTCAATCCTCCTCGCGCGATCCGTAGACTGCTTCGCGCAGGCCCTTGATGTACCCGATGGCGAACAGGCGACCGATAGACGAATAGGAAGGGTTGTCGTTGCTGTCGCCTTCCATGGTGGGAACGTGGTCCGGGCGCAGCACGCCCTCGAAGCCGACGTCCTTGTATGCCTGCATGCAGGCCAGCATGTCGGTCTTGCCTTCATCGTGGAAGGTCTCGACGAAGTTCTCCACCGTACCGCGCACGTCGCGGAAGTGGGCGAAGAACAGCTTGCCCTGCTTGCCAAAATGGCGGATCACCCCCGGCAGGTCGTCGGTCATCAGGGTGAAGTTGCCCTGGCAGAGCGCGATGCCGTTGACCGGGCTGGGGTAGAGGTCGATCAGGCGCTGGTAGTTCTCCACGCTGCGCATGATGCGCCCCAGGCCGCGAATCGGCGAAAGCGGGGGGTCGTCGGGGTGCATGGCGAGCTGCACGCCGGCTTTCTCAGCCTCGGGGACCACGGCTTTGAGGAAGTATTCGAGCGTCTCCCACAGTTTTTCTTCGCTCACCTCGCCGTACTCGGTGAGCGGGGCTTCTTTCATCAGGCGGTGGTCGTAGGCGGTGGCCAGCGCGCCGCCGCGCGCCGGGGCGGTGGTGGACGTGCGTAGCCAGTTCATCACCGGCATCCACTCGTAGCAGTACACCGGCACGCCCAGCTTGCCCAGGTTGCGGATGAGGGTGATGGTGTACTCGATCTCCTCATCGCGCCCCGGCAGCCCCAGCTTGGCTTTGGTGGTCGGCGGGCGGCTCTCGAGCACGGCGAACTTGAAGCCGGCATCCTCGTAGGCCGTTTTGACCCGCATCAGCGGCATGTAGGCCCAGGGCAATTCGTCTTTCGGCACGTTCAAGCCGCGGCTGAAGTCCATCCCGCCCACCACGTATTTGATCCCCACCTGCTTGACCATGTTCCACAGGGGAGACGGCTTGGGCGACAACACCTCTGCGATTTTAATCATTGCGTGTTCCTTCCAGGTCTATGGGTGATTGAAAGATTACTTCTCACCGACAAACTGCGCCAGGTCGTCGCGCAGCTTCGCCAGCGAGGGGATGTGAATGTACATCATGTGCCCGGCTTCGAAATAGCCCATGCGGATATTCTTGCGCAGATCCGCCGGCAGTCCCAGGTGGTTGACCGTGTACTCGGTCGCCAGGAAGGGCGTGGCCAGGTCGTAATAACCGTTGGCAATGTACACGCGGAGATAGGGATTGAAGGTCATCGCCTTGCGCAGCGTCTCGGCCACGTTCAGGTAGCGGTTCTCCTCGAACTGCCAGACGGGCCACAGGTTGGGGTTGAGGATCTCGTAGGGCAGGTCGCTCTCGAACTTGAGCTCGCCGCGCACGTAATCGTACAGCGCCGCCGTGTAAGGTCCGTTGATATTGGCCATGCTCGGGTCGTATTCGTAGAACTCGCCCGCCGAGTCGCGGTCTTCGCCGCGGAAGCGGCTGTCGATGCGCCCCACCGTCAGGCCCTTATCGCGCAGCAGCTCCTTGGTGAAGCGCTGGTCGTGGACGCGTAGATCGGTGCGCTCGATGTAGTCGGCCGGCAGACCCGTGTAGCGGGCCAGCCTGGACACGATCTGGGCGCGCTCAGCGGCGGTCAACGCCGCGCCTTTCATCAAGGCCAGCGCGTAGTCGCCCAGGGCAAAATCGCTCACTTCCCGCAGGGTGGATGGGAGGTCCTCGAGCAAAGCCGGCTCCAGCTTGCGGTGATAAAAGGCGGTCGCCGCGTAAGTTGGCAGGAAGAGAATGTGCGGAAGATCGTTCCCGGGGTCAAACGACAGCGTCATCATATCCAGCACCATCGAGATCAGCATGATGCCGTTGAGGTACATGCCGAAGCGCTCCTGCAGGTACCCCGCCAGCCCGGCGGCGCGGGTGGTGCCGTAGCTCTCGCCGATCAGGTACTTCGGCGAGGTCCAGCGCAGGTTGCGGGTGGTGTAGAGGCGAATGAACTCTCCGACCGATTCGACGTCCTTCCTGGCCCCATGGAAATCCTTGGCCATTTCTCCCGGCACCGGGCGGCTGTAACCGGTGCTGACCGGGTCGATGAAGACCAGGTCGGTCACATCCAGGATCGAATAGGGGTTGTCCACCAGGCGGAAAGGCGGCGGGAGCATGTTGCCGTCGTCATCCAGCAGCACCCGCCGCGGACCGAGCAACCCGAGGTGCATCCACACCGACGATGAGCCGGGGCCGCCGTTGAAAGAAAAAGTGACCGGTCGCTGGCTCTTATCCGCGACGTCGTCCAGCGTGTAGGCGGTGAAGAACACCGCCGCCTTGGGCTTTTCGCCCTCCGCCGTGGTGCCCAGCTCGCTCTTCTTTTCGCTCTCGGCTTTTAGAACCAGCGTACCGGTGCTCACCGTGTAGCGCAGCTCGCGCCCGTTGAGCACAATCGAGTGGCGGGTTTCGACGATCCGATCTTGCACCGCGGCGACCGGCGGCTGGCCGCCTTCGCCTGTTTGCCCTGCACGGGCAGAATTTTCTTCGCTCATATCGCTCCTCTCAACCGATAAGGATAGATCCCCCAAGCACCGCTTGCACCGGTCAATGGTCCAGTGCCTGGTAGACCATGTTCTTGAAATCCTGATCGATCGGCACGACGAAGGCGGGCATGTATTGCACCATCAAAATGCCCACCAAATCCTCACGCGGATCGATCCAGAACCATGTGTTGGCCGCCCCGCCCCAGCCCCAATTGCCCACCGAGCCGTACCCCTGGCTGGCGGCGACGTCCACCACCACCGCGCCGCCCAGGCCGAATCCCGCGGAGGGGTCGTCGGGCATGGTGGCGTTGCCCGGCAGGTGATTCATCATCATCAGCTCGACCGTTTTCGGTGCCAGCAGGCGCACGCCGTCCAGCGCGCCTTTATTGAGCATCATCTGCGCGAAGCGCAGGTAATCGGCGGTGGTCGAGACCAGCCCGCCCCCGCCCGAAAGCAGCTTGGCTCGCCGAAGATACTCCGAGGCGGAGACCGGCTCGACCACCTTCAACCCGCCGCCTTCCTTCGGCCCATAGACCGCGCTCAGGCGAGCGTGTTTCTTCTCGGGCACGTAAAAATCGGTGTCCACCATGCTGAGCGGCTCGAAGATGCGCTCCTTGAGGAACTGGTCGAAGGGCTTGCCCGAAACCACCTGCACCAGGTAACCCAGCAC
Source organism: Anaerolinea sp. (assembly GCA_029975965.1). The sequence goes on from JARKOV010000166.1 coordinate 11,650, forward strand.
GTCGATGGCGAAGCTGTAGCGCCAGACGCAGCCGGGCTGGTTCGCCAGCGGCAGCCCGGCAACGATCTCGATCGCCTTGCCCAGGTCCATCTTTTTGACCTTCTCGAGCTGCTTCCACAATTTTTCGCGGTACAGCGCATCCACGGCCGAATTTTCATCGAAGCCGTAGCTGAGCCCGGCGGTGTGGGTGAGCAGGTCGCGGATGGTGATCTCGCGCCGCGCCGGCACCAGGTCGAAATCCGCGTTGCCGCGCGGCTGGTAGACCTTCATTTCTTTGAACGCCGGGATGAAGGCGGAGACCGGCTCGTTCAGGCGAAAATGGCCTTCCTCGTAGAGCATCATCACCGCGGCGCTGGTGATCGGCTTGGTCATCGAATAGATGCGGAAAATGGTGTCGAATTCCATCGCTTTCCCGGCTTCGATGTCCATCCAGCCGCGTTTTTCCAGGTGAACGATCTGACCGTGGCGGGCCACCAGGGTGATGATCCCGGCCATTTGCTCTTGATCGATGTAGCGCTGCATCACCCGGTTGAGCCGTTCCAGGCGCTGCGACGAAAAGCCGACCGTTTCGGGGGGTTGGACGAACATACCTGCTCCTGTGTGAGACGAAGACTGATACGAGAATTTTAACCCCAATCGGCGAAAGCACAGCCCCTCAAAGCTGCTTCTTTCGACCGCGCCGGATGATCCACCCGACTCGCTTTGCCCTGCCCGGCGTGTTACAATTCCAACCTGTGCCGCTGTGGTGGTCTTTACCCGCACACAACTCGAACCCTCTTTCGCCTGCATGAGCACGGTCGCCTACTACTCAACCTTTCCCTCCGGCCTCTCCGGCGTGGTGACCGGCGCGCTGCCGCGCCAGTTACGCGACGCGCAGGTCGACCTGATCCTCGACGGCCTGGTCGTTTACCGCAGCGGTTCACCTCTCCAGCAGGTGAAGCAGATCCGCTTTTTCAACAACACCTTCCTGCTGCTGAACCTGTTCGAAGGACTGCGCCCCGACTCGCTCCCGCACATGCTGAATGCGATGCTGAAAAACCCGGGCTGGGCTGAGGCGCCGGCCTGGGCGCTCAAGGGCAAGCGCTATTTCCGCATCATGGCCTCGCATGAGAACCAGACCGTGGCGATCAACCGCGAAGCGCTCGAGCGGCTGGAAAGCTTTTTTGCCCAGCGCCTGGGTCTGCGCGTGCATCGCAGCAGGCCGGATGTCGAGGTCTGGTTCCTTGAGCGCAGCGAGGGTTACGGCTTCGCCGGCATTCGCCTGACACAGCGCGCAGCCACCGAGAAAGATCTGCAGAAAGGCGAGTTGCGACCCGAGCTGACCAACCTGCTGTGCCTCGTCTCCGAGCCCGCCAAAGGGGATATCGTCCTGGACCCGTTTGCGGGCAGCGGCGCAATCGCCCTCGAGCGCGCCGGGCACTTCCCGCACCGCCAGGTGATCGCCGGCGACGCCGACCGCGAAACAGTAGCGAGATTGCGCCAGAAAGCCGCCCTCCTGCCGCGCAAGATCACCATCCGGCACGGAGACGCGCTCGACCTGGACGGGGTGCAGGATGGCGCGATCGACAAGATCATCACCGACCCTCCCTGGGGCATCTATACCGGGCAAAATGCGGTCGAGTTGGAGCAGCTCTACCGCGGCATGCTCGCCGAATTCGAGCGCGTGCTCAAACCGGGCGGCCTGGCCGTGGTGCTGATGGGTCGCAAAGACCTGTTCGAGCAGGCGCTCCGTGACCGCGCCGCGCTCATCCTGGTGGAAAAATACGACATCCTCGTTTCCGGCAAAAAAGCCGCCATTTACAAGCTCAAGAAAGGGTGATCAACATGGCAAACGTGCGAATTACCGTGGCACACGGCGATGGAATCGGCCCTGAGATCATGCGCGCCACGCTGCGCATCCTCCAGGCGGCCAACGCCCCCCTCGATTACGACGTGGTCGAGATCGGCGAAGCGGTTTTCCGCAGGGGCATCCTATCCGGCATCCCCCAGGACGCCTGGGATACCATTCGCGCCAATCGCGTGCTGCTCAAAGCCCCCATCACCACCCCGCAGGGCGGCGGATACAAGAGCATCAACGTCACCCTGCGCAAATCCCTCGGCCTGTTTGCCAACGTGCGCCCGTGCATGGCCTACCCGCCGTTCATCGCCTCGCTGCACCCCGGCATGGACCTGGTGATCATCCGCGAGAACGAGGAGGACCTTTACGGCGGGATCGAGCACCAGCAGACGCGCGAGGTCACCCAGGTGCTCAAGCTGATCTCCTACCCCGGCACCGAATCGATCGTGCGCTACGCCTTCGAGTACGCCCGCGCCTACGGGCGGCGCAAGGTGACCTGCATGACCAAAGACAACATCATGAAGATCACCGACGGCCTGTTCCACCGCATCTTCAACGAGGTCGCCGCCGAGTTCCCCGACATCCAGGCCGAGCACCAGATCGTCGACATCGGCGCGGCGCGCGTAGCCGCCGTCCCCGAGACCCTGGACGTGATCGTCACCCCCAACCTGTACGGCGACATCCTCTCCGACGTCGCCGCGCAGCTCACCGGCTCGGTGGGCCTGGCCGGCTCGTCCAACATCGGGCGCGAGGCGGCCATGTTCGAGGCCATCCACGGCTCCGCACCGGATATCGCGGGAAAGGGCATCGCCAACCCCTCCGGGCTGCTGCAAGCCGCGGTGCAGATGCTCGTCCACGTCGGGCTGGCCGAGACCGCCGCGCTGATCAACAACGCCTGGCTGTGTACCCTGGAGGACGGCATCCACACCGGCGACATTTTCCGCGAGGAGCTCAGCCGCAAGCGGGTCGGCACGGACGCCTTCGCCGACGCGATCATCAACCGCCTGGGTCGCACACCCGATCGCCTGCGCCCGGCGCGCTTCCAGAGCAGCGGCATCCAGGTCAGCCTGGCGCCGCGGCGCTCCAGCCGTAAAGAGCTGGCCGGGGTGGATATCTTCCTGGATTGGGACGAAAAAGGCCGCGACCCGAACGCCCTCGGGCAGAAGCTCGAGGCGCTCAACGGCGACGGCCTGAAACTCACCATGATCACCAACCGCGGGGTCAAGGTCTACCCCGAGGGCCTGCCCGAGACTTTCCGCACCGACCACTGGCGCTGCCGCTACGCCGCCTCGGGTGAGGGTCCGGCCGATTACCGGCGCGTCCTCGACCTGCTCGAGCGGCTGCACGCCGCCGGGTTGGAGGTGATCAAGACTGAAAACCTCTACACCTTCGACGGCGAGAAAGGCTATTCCCTCGGTCAGGGAGAATGACCCGGCTCACCCCATGTGCCGGATGACGGCCTGTCCGAACTGCGAGCACTTCAGCAGGGTGGCGTTTTCCATCAGGCGGTGGAAATCGTAGGTCACCGTCCCGGCGGAGATCGCGCCCTCCATGCCTTTGACGATCAGATCGGCGGCCTCGCCCCAGCCCATGTAGCGCAGCATCATCTCGCCCGAGAGGATCACCGAGCCGGGATTGACCACGTCTTTGTCGGCGTACTTCGGCGCCGTGCCGTGAGTCGCCTCGAAGACGGCGTGCCCGGTGACGTAGTTGATGTTGCCGCCGGGGGCAATGCCGATGCCGCCCACCTGCGCCGCCAGGGCGTCTGAAAGGTAATCGCCGTTGAGGTTCATCGTGGCCAGCACGTCGAAATCCCGCGCGCGGGTGATCGTTTGCTGGAAGACGATGTCGGCGATCACGTCCTTGATCAGCAGCTTGCCGGCCTTGAGCGCGGCGTCTTGCTCGGCGTTGGCGGCCTCCTCACCCTTTTCGGCCTTGGTGCGCTCCCACTGCGCCCAGGTGTAGGTCTGGGCGGCAAACTCGCTCTCCGCCAGCTCGTAGCCCCAGTTGCGGAAGGCGCCCTCGGTGTACTTCATGATGTTGCCCTTGTGCACCAGGGTCACGTTTTTGCGCCGGTTGTCCAGCGCCCATTGGATGGCGGCGCGCACCAGGCGGAAGGTGCCCTCCTTCGAGACCGGCTTCACGCCATAACCGGCGCTCTGCGGGAAGCGAATCTTGGCGTACTCCTTGGGGAAATGCTCCTGGAGCAGGCGCTGGAAGGCAAGGTTGCTCTCGGTGCCGTTTTCGAACTCGATGCCAGTGTAGATGTCCTCGGTGTTCTCGCGGAAAATGACCATATCCACGTACTCGGGATGCTTGACCGGCGAGGGCACCCCCTGGTAGTAGCGCACCGGGCGCAAGCAGACGTACAGGTCGAGTTCCTTGCGCAGCGCGACGTTCAACGAGCGAAATCCGCCCCCAATCGGCGTGGTCAGCGGACCTTTGATCCCCACCAGGTACGTGCGAAAAGCCTGCACCGTCTCGGCCGGCAGCCAGTCACCCACCTGGTGAAAGGCCTTTTCTCCCGCCAGCACTTCGAGCCAGGCGATGCGGCGCTTGCCACGGTATGCCTTTTCCACGGCGGCATCGAACACCGCCTGCGACGCCCGCCAGATATCGGGCCCGGTGCCGTCGCCCATGATGAACGGCACGATGGGGTGGTCCGGCACGACCAGCTTTCCACCGCTCATCTGCATCCGCTCGCCATTTTCCACGCTCATGATTCCTCCTGTGGATTGCTTAATTTATTTTTTGTAAAATGTGGGGCAAAGCCCACATTTTACAAAATAATTGGCACACAATCCTCTTGTGTTGGGTCATGCTACCACCCGCCGGGTGCAAGCCGCGGCGTTTCGGGATTTTCTCTGCCAGTATTGTAATCCGAAACCAGACTTAAGGCATGGTCTTGATCGACTTTCCTGGGGAAAACGATTGTGGAATTCATTTTCTATAAAATGAGGGCTTTGCCCCACATTTTATTGAAAAATTGAAACACAATCGGAGAAATCGCGTCGAAATGACATGAAGCCGGTTCCCGTCTGATCCTTACCCCCGGCTCCCCCCGCGGCAAACTCGCCGCGAAGCGGGAGAAACTGCTTATATCGGTGAGAAGCGGGGCGTCTCCCCAGCGAGCGGTCAGCCCGCCCGGCGGCAGACGGGTTGTGTTATCATCGGAAAGCAACCACCACCCCCGAAGGAGTCGGAAAGATGGCCGAACCGATCAACGAATACCTGGATTTCATCACCGAGACCGCTTACCTGGCGGGACGGGTCACGCTGGCCCACTTCCAGACCGGCGTGCAGGCCGATTTCAAGGCCGACCGCACCCCCGTGACCCTGGCCGACCGCGCCTCGGAGGAGCTGATCCGCAGGCGCATCGAAGCCCGTTACCCCGGGCACGCCATCGTGGGTGAGGAATACGGCAGCAGCGACCACCCGTCTGCCAGCCACCGCTGGTTCATCGACCCGATCGATGGCACCAAGTCCTTCCTGCGCGGCGTTCCGCTCTACGCGGTGTTGATTGGGCTGGAAGTGGAAGGGCGCATCGTGGCGGGAGCGGCCTATTACCCGGCAATGGACGAGATGCTGGCCGCCGCCGACGGCCTGGGTTGCCGGTGGAACGGACGCCCGGCGCGCGTCTCGCAGGTGCAAAGGCTGGATAGCGCCTGGGTTTCCAGCACCGACCCGCTCAGCTTCGACCTGTACGGCAAACGCGACGCCTGGGAGCGGCTCAAACAATCCACCTACCACCGCGGCGGCTGGGGCGACGCCTACGGTTACCTGCTGGTCGCCACCGGCCGCGCCGAGGTGATGCTCGACCCGATCATGGAGGTGTGGGACTGCGGGCCTTTCCCGGTGATCCTGCGCGAGGCGGGCGGCTACTTCGGCGACTGGAAGGGCAACGAGACGATCTACGCCCGCGAAGGGCTGGCCACCACCCAAACGCTATTAGCCCAGGTGGTTGACCTGCTCGAAGCCGGGTGAGACGCCCGCCTTTACACGTTCCTCGCCAGCACGCGCACGCCGACCCCTTCGATTTCCACCTCCCACACCGGCTCGCCGGTGAAGGCGTCTCGCCAGCCATCCGCCAGCGAGATCTGCCGCGCTTCCTCATTCTCGTTGAGCAGGAACAGCAGGCGCTCTTGATCGCCGGAGCGCAGGTGGGCTTTGACCCCCGGCGGCGTGTCCAGCAGCGGCTGCTCTCCCGCCAGCCTGCACAGGTAATCGACCAGCGCGCGCAGCCCGCCGCCCTCGACCACCGTGCCCAGGTAGAGCACCCGCCCGCGCGCCCAGCGGTTCTCGGTCAGCGCGGGCAATCCCTTGCGCCAGCCGGCGGCGTAGCGCGCCAGCACCGCCGCGGTGATGGGGTGAAGCTCATCCGCCATGGCGACCGCTTCGGAGCCGTCCAGCCCGGGGATCGCCTCGCTCGCCAGCAACACCGGCTTCTCCAGCGGGGAGAGGTCGCTGATCTCCACCCCGGCCAGGTCGGCCAGCGGGCCGGGGCGCGGGGCAGCGAAGGATTTGTTGAACTCGTCCACCACCCCGCTGGCGGCCGTCAGGCAGAGCACGCCGCCGCGCTCGACGAAGGCGCGCAAGTTGGCGGCGATGCCCGCATCCACCAGCCACAGGCGCGGCGCGATGACCAGCCGGTAGCGCGAGAGGTCGCCGTGCGGATCGAGGGCGTCGATGGGGATGTTGCGCCGGACGAATTCGTCGTGAAAGCGGATCGCATCCAGGTGTCCCTGCATTTGCGGCAGGTCCAGCCCGGCCTCCATCGCCCAGCGACCCTCGTAGCCCATCAACACGGCGCTGCTCGCCTCCACCCGCGTGGCGTCGATGCGTTGCCCAATCTGCCGAATCTCAGCGCCCATGCGCGCCAGCTCGCGGTAGCGGCGGTTCTCCTGCCCGGCGTGCGGCAGGATGCCGTCGGCGTGCTGTTCCTGCCCGTAACGCGCCGTGCGCCAGCGGAAGAAGATCGTCCCGCAAGCGCCGTGCGCCAGGGCACGGTAAGCCCACAGGCGCATCCAGCCCTCGCCCGAATCGACGAACGCCAGCCGGCTCAGTTGCTCCAGGACGAGCACCGTGCCCTTCTCGCCGCGGTAATAGTCCAGGATCAATTCCGGCGAGCGCGGCGGGTAATGGTTCATCCCCGGCAGGTCGATCACCTTCGCCGTCTGAAAGTAATCGGTGTGCTTGATGGCAAAAGACTGGAAGTTGGTCGTCACGAACTTGCCGGGGTCGAGATGGTGGATCAACTCGGCGCGCGAGCGGGTGAAATCGACGTTCAGCTTCGAGAGGAAGCGGCGATACTCCAGAGCCAGTTGCGGGTTGTTGGCCGGCAGCGGCACCTCGCCGAAATCGCTGAAGTGAAACGACCAGAAATGCTCGCCCCAGCTCTGGTTGAGTCGCTCGACCGTGCCGTACTTCTCGCGCAGGTAGTCCTGAAAGTAACCCAGGCAGCGCTCACAGTAACAATCGTTGAAGCCGCCGACCTCGTTATCCACCTGCCAGCCGACGATGCCGGGGTGCCCGGCGAAGTGCTCCACCACGGCCCGGTCGATGCGTTGGGCCAGCGAAGCGAACTCGGGGTGCGCCAGCCCGACCGTGTAGCGCTGCCCGTAGAGGTTTGGCCGGCCGTCGGCGCGCGTGTTGATCACCCCGGGGTAGCGCTTGAACACCCACGGCGGCGGGGTGCGCGAGCAGGTGCACAGGATGACGCGGATGTCGTGCCGGTTGAGCAGCTGGATCGCCCGCTCCATCCAACCGAAGTCCACCTCGCCCTCGCGCGGCTCATAGGCGCTCCAGGCGAACTCGCCCATGCGCACGGTGTTGACTCCCGCGCGCTGCATCATCGCCGCGTCGACCGGCCAGCGCTCCTCCGGCCATTGTTCGGGATAATACTGGACGCCGTAATACATGGGGAACCCTCCTTTTGGCTGATGCCGGTTGATTGCTCCAAAGCAATCACAGACCACCCAACCGGTTGCTTTCCAGATTGGCTTTCCGACACCTAAAAATTATATAATACCTTTATGCCCATCTCGATTGAGCTCATGTTCATCGCCATCGCCGTCCTGCTCATGTTAAGCGTGGTCGCCAGCAAGATTTCGGACCGCTTTGGCATTCCGGCGCTGCTGTTCTTCCTGGCCATCGGCATGCTGGCCGGCTCCGACGGGTTGGGCGGGATCTATTTCGACGATGCCCGCCTGGCGCAAAACATCGGCGTGCTGGCCCTGGTCATCATCCTCTTCTCCGGCGGATTGGACACCCAATGGGCGAAAATCCGCCCGGTGATTCAAGAGGGGCTGGTGCTCGCCACCCTGGGCGTGCTTTTCACCGCCGCCGTCCTGGGTGTGGCCGCCCACCTGATCCTGGGCGTGCGCCTGGTCGAAGGAATGCTGCTCGGCGCGATCACCTCGTCGACGGACGCCGCAGCGGTGTTTGCCATCTTGCGCTCGAAGGGAGTGACCCTCAAGGGAAAGCTCACCCCGCTGCTCGAGCTCGAATCGGGCTGCAACGACCCGATGGCCGTCTTCCTCACCGTGGGATTGATTCAGCTCATCGCCAACCCGGCGCAATCGCCCTGGAGCCTGGTGCCGTTCTTCTTTCAGCAAATGATCATCGGCGCGATCGCCGGTTACCTGGGGGGACGGCTGCTGCTGTTCCTGATCAACCGCTTCCGCTTCGGTTACGAGGGTCTGTATCCCGTGATGGTCTTCGGGATGATCTTGTTAACCTACGGCGCCACCAACTTGATCGGCGGCAGCGGCTTCCTCGCCGTGTACGGGGTCGGGCTGGTGCTGGGCAAGGAAGAATTTCTGCACAAACGCAGCCTGTCGCGTTTCTACGACAGCCTGGCCTGGCTGATGCAGATCGGCATGTTCCTCACCCTTGGCCTGCTGGTCTTCCCGTCCAGGCTGGGGCCGGTGATCCTGCCGGGGCTGGCGCTGGCTGCCGTGCTCATTCTTTTCGCCCGGCCGATCAGCGTGTTCCTGACCACAGCCTTGACCCGCCTGTCCTGGCGTGAGAAAACCCTCATCTCCTGGGTCGGGCTGCGCGGTGCGGTGCCGATCATCCTGGCCACCTACCCCAAGCTGGCAGGGCTGCCGCAATCGGAGCTGATCTTCAACATCATTTTCTTCGTCGTGCTCACCTCGGTGTTGATCCAGGGTACGAGCATCCCGATGATGGCCAACTGGCTGAAATTGCAGTCCGACCGCACGACGCCGACCCCTTACCCGCTTGAGTCCGTTCCACAGTCCGGCTGGAAAGGCGAGCTGAAGGAAATCCAGGTGCCAGGAAATTCTTGGGCGATCGGTAAAGCCATCTATGAGCTGGGTTTGCCCTACGAATACCTGATCGTGATGATCGCGCGGGGCGATGAATTCATCATTCCCAACGGCACCGTCGTCCTGCAACCGGGCGACCGACTGCTCGGCCTGTCCAGCCCAGAGCTGCGTGAGGATATCGAAAAGCGGCTGTCTGATACCAGAATCCAGAAACCCGGGTAACGGGGGATGCCCTTGAAGTATAGGTGTTTGCGGGCGCTTCACATCCGCAAACACCTTAATGTCGGTTTCCCTTCATTGTGGGTCAATGGTCAGTCAGATAAATTTTGGCGGGTTACCTGTCAAATTTCATTTAACAAACAACTCAGGGATCACACACCTGCCTGAGTTTTCGCCGGGCGAGGCTCTTTGACCCAAAGCAGGGGTATGTTGGAGAGCAAGAACAACAAGCCGTAAATCGACATCAGCAGCACATAGCTGAGCTGGTCGGCGATGGGGCCGCCGATATATGCGCCAACCGCTCCCGCGCCGGCTCCGGCCAGGTTCGAGAGGCCCAGAAACGCCCCGGCCCGCTCGCGCGGCACCAGCTCGGTGCCCAGCGCCCAGCTCGCCGAATAGAACAGCCCCACGCCCGCGCCAATCACGCACCCGCCCACGTAAATCAAGGTCATATCCCCCGCCAGCACCACCACCAGTGTGCCCAATGCGCCGAGCAGCCCGCTGACCGCGATGAGCAATTTCTTGCCCACCTTATCCGCCAGCCAGCCGCTGGGCACCGCCGCGAACAGGTTGAACACCCCCACGACCAGGATGATGTTGGCCGCCGGCCCGGCGGATTTTTCGCCCTTCAGGGCGGGGAATTTCTCCTGCAAAAAGTACAGCATGAAACCGGCCAGGTTGGTCGAGGCCACCAGCGAGGCCAGGCGGTTGACCACCCACCAGGTATAGGACCAGTTCGAACCGGCTTCCGGTCCCATGCCGGCCCGCATGCCGAGCGGCACGCCAACCACCACCGCCACCGCCATCCCGGCCAGGCCGGCGGCGCCCGCCAATAGATATTTACCGGGCGCGGCCAGGCTGGCTGCCAGCGGCAGCACCGCCTTCACCGCCGCGCCGGTGCCCAGGATCACCGCGGCAAAAAGCCCGGTCATCACGGTCAGGCGCACCAGCGGCTTCCAGGAAATCGGCTTGTCTTCCCCGGCGAAGGCTTCTTCCTTGACCAGCAGGGTGATGCCCATGCAGATCACCATGATCACCACCAGCACCACCAGCGAGGGCATCATCTGGCCCTTCGAGATCATCTCCCCGATCACCAGCGAGACAAAGACGAGCGGCAGCGGCAGCTCGAGCAGCGCCTTGATCCCCGAAGCCAGCCCGCGCTTGCTCTCCGGCACCAGGTCGGGGATGAAGCCGAGCGTGGCGGCGTTGGAGATGTTCGAGGTGATCATCGAGAGGATGTAGAGCAGCAGGAGCAGCCAGAAGCCGGTCGCCCCTTCCAGCCCGGCCAGCAGCCCCATGGCGAGGATGACCACCACCTCCGACAGCGTGCCGATCACCACGTAGATGCGCCTGCGCCCCCAGCGCGTGCGGGTGCGGTCGGAGATGATGCCAAAAAAGGCCTGCGCCAGCAGCCCGGCCATCAAAGCCCACAGCCGGATGGTGCCGTAGGTGGCGCCCTTGACATCCTCGCCCATGAACTGCTGGATCAGCAACGGCACCACCAGCGGCCCGAGTGTCTGGGAGCGCGCGGTCAGGGCGAAATAATTGATGTTGATGGTGATGTAGTCGTACCATTTCAAGGGGCGCTGCATGAGAACCTCCTCACCTGACCATCTGCATGACAATCCGCGTGCTGTTGATTGGTTAACCCCGCCGGCGCGCAGGGGTGCGCCCCCGGATTGGCCCGCCAGGATCTGGCATCCCCGATCAAGGATTTGTGTCACAATTATAGGTGAAAACGGCCGGGCGCAGCCCTGCCGCAGCCTGATGAATTCGCTGTGAGGTTCCAATGCGCATTGAAAACCCGATCATCCGCGGCACCAACCCCGACCCGAGCGTCTGCCGCGTGGGCGGCGATTATTATCTCGTCACCAGCACCTTCGAATACTTTCCCGGCGTGCCGGTCTACCACAGCACCGACCTGGTCAACTGGCGCCAGGTCGGTCACGCCCTCACCCGCCGCTCCCAACTCGACTTCGACGCCCGCCGCGCCGAGATGTTGGAGTGGTACGAGCGCATGAACGTGCCCAGCGCTTTCGGCATTTACGCGCCGGTGATCCGCCACCACAACGGCCTGTTTTACATGATCACCACCCACGTGGGCGGTCGCGGCAATTTCTACGTCACCGCCAGCGACCCGGCCGGGCCGTGGTCCGACCCGGTGTGGCTCGACCCGCACGTCTTCGACCCGTCGCTGTTCTTCGACGACGACGGCAAGGTCTACTACACCCGGCGAGGCGAGCGAGGCGTCGTCCAGGCCGAGCTGGACCTGGCGGCGGGCAGGCTGATGGGGGAGCCGCGCAGGATCGTCGAGAAATTCATCTGCAACGACATCGAAGGCCCGCACCTCTACAAAATCCGTGGCTGGTATTACCTGATGGCTGCCGAGGGTGGCTCGCGCTTCGGTCACTGCGAGGTGATCGGTCGCTCGGAGAGTCCCTGGGGACCTTTCGAGCCCTGCCCGCACAACCCCGTCCTGAGCATGCGCCACCTCGGGCACACCGCCGTCCGCGACACGGGCCACGCCGAGCTGGTGGAAGACGCCGCGGGCAACTGGTGGGTCTTCTGCCTGGGCACCCGCCACCGCCATTACAACAGCGCCAGCATCCTCGGCCGCGAGACCTTTTTGGCGCCTTTGGAATGGAGCGCCGACGGCTGGCCGGTGGTCAACCAGGACGGCACCGTCCCGGAGCATTTCGAGACCAGCCGGCTGCCCGCCCAGGCAGCCCGCGCCACCTGGCGGGACGACTTCGACCAGGGGGCACTCGACCTGGCCTGGAAACACATCCACAACCCCATCGAACAGCTTTACTCGCTCAACGATCGCCCTGGCTGGCTGCGCCTGGCAGGCAGCCCCGACAACCTGGACGGAACCGGCGCGCCAACCTTTATCGGGAGGCGACAGGAAGATTTCGAGATGACCTTCGCCTGCCGCCTCGATTTCTAGCCCGGTGACGACCACGAAGAGGCCGGGCTGGCGGTCTACACCAACAACCACCATCATTACCAGCTTGCGGTCACCCGCCGCGGCGGGCGGCGCGTGGCGCTCCTGCGCCGGCGCGCTGGCGACCTTGTCGCGGAGGGACAGGCGCTGCCGCTGGCCCCAGGCAACCTGCGCCTGAGCGTGGTGTGCGACGGCAACCGCTACGCCTTTTCCATCGCCACCGAAGGCCAGGCGGAGCAAGCGGCCGGCAGCGGGCTGGCGCGCCTGCTGGCCCCCGAGGTGGCCGATAACGTCTCGGTGTGGACGGGCGTGCACCTGGGCCTATACGCGAGCCGCAACGGGCGAGCCGGCGCCGCCCCCGCCTACGTTGACTGGGCCGAGTACCGCCACGGTTAACGAGGAAGGGCGAGGCAGAACCGCCTCGCCCTTCCATGTTTAAGCCGCTTGAGCCTTAAGGCGCCGGTAGCGCTCATAGGCCTCGTCCCACGCCGCGCGCTCGCCCGGCGAGAACTCGCTCACCTCGAACGAGGCGCGCACCAGGGCGCGACCTTCGGCCAGCGAGCCGAGGTGCCCCAACGCGATCATCTGGGCCAGCGTGTTGCCGATGGCGGTGGCTTCCACCGGCCCGGCCAGCACCCGGCAGCCGGTGGCGTCCGCGGTGAACTGGTTGAGCAGCCGGTTGCGCGAGCCGCCCCCAATGATGTGAATCACCGGGTATCTTCGCCCGTTGAGCAGCTCCAGCTTCTCCGCCACCCAGCGATATTCCAGCGCCAGGCTTTCCAGCACGCAGCGCGCCACCTCGCCGTAGGTCTGCGGAACGGGCTGGCCCTGTTCGGCGCAAAATCCGCGGATGCGCTCGGCCATGGCTCCCGGCGGGAAAAAACGCGGGTCGGAAGGCACGATCAACGAACGCAGCGGCGGCGCACCTCGCGCCAGCTCGGTCAATTCATCATAGGAGAAATTTGCGCCGGCGCGCGCCCACTCGCGGCGGCACTCCTGCAGGGGGAACATGCCCATGATGTTCTTTAAAAAGCGGAAGGTGTGGTTCAATCCGCCTTCGTTGGTGAAATCCTCCGCCAGGGTCTGCTCGTTGACCAGCGCCGATGGGTTCTCGACGCCCATCAAGGACCAGGTGCCCGAGCTGATGTAGATGAAATCCCTGCCCTCCGCCGGGACAGCCGCCACCGCCGAGGCGGTGTCGTGGCTGCCCACCGCCACCACCGGCAGCGGCCTGCACCCGGCCTCCTCGGCGACCGGTCTGCGCAGGTCGCCCAACACCGTGCAGGGGCGCGTGACCGGCTGGAACAGGCCGGCCGGGATGCCCAGGCGCTCCAGCAAGGCAGTCGCCCAGGCCTCCTTGCGCGTGTCGAAGCACTGCGTGGTGGTCGCGTTGGTGAATTCGTTGGTCTTCACCCCGCTCAACCAGAAATTGAACAGGTCCGGCATGGTCAGCAGCGCTTTCGCCGCGCGCAGCGCCGGCGACCCGGCCTTCACCATCGCAAGAAGCTGGAAAAGCGTGTTGAGCTGTAAAAACTGGATGCCGGTCTGGGCGTAGATCTCAGCGCGCGGAACGAGCTGAAAGGCCTCCTCAACCATGCCGTTGGTGCGCTGATCACGGTAGTGGTAGGGGTTGCCCAGCAGCGTATCGTCCGCCGCCAGCAAGCCAAAATCCACCCCCCAGGTGTCCACGCCCAGGCTGGCCAGCTCCCCGCCGCCCCAGGCCACCGACCTGGCCAGCGCGCCCTGCATCTCGCTCCAGAAGCGCAGCACGTCCCAATGCAGGCTGTCGAGCACGCGCACCGGCCCGGTGGGGAAACGATGCAATTCCTCCAGGGCAAGCTTCCCGCCGGAGAAACCGGCCCCCATGGCGCGCCCGCTCTCCGCGCCGAGATCAAAGGCAAGATAGCGAACGATAGCCATTCCACCTCCAGGCTCTGTTTGGGCGCATCATTTTATTCCAGCATCCACCGGCCGGCGGATGACCGGCCAGGCGATTCGACCGCCGCCTACTTGTAGATCGGGCCGAAATTGGCGCAGGCGCGGTAGTCGGCGGCCTCCAGTTCGGCCGTGCCAAAGGCGCTCCACGCGCTCGGGCGGAAGATCTGCTCTGCCGGCACGTTGTGCATGCTGACCGGGATGCGCAGGATCGAGGCCAGCGCCAGCAGATCGGCGCCGATATGCCCATAGCTGACCGCGCCGTGGTTGGCGCCCCAGTTGGCCATCACCGAATACACGTCGCGGAAGGCTCCGCTGCCGCCCAGGCGCGGCGCGAACCAGTGCGTCGGCCAGGTGGGATCGGTGCGGTCGTTGAGCACCTCGTAGACGCGGTCGGGCAGGTCCACCGTCCAACCCTCGGCCAGTTGCAGCACCGGGCCGAGCCCCTTGACCAGGTTGAGGCGCGACATCGTCACCGGCATGCTCCCGCGGGTCAAGAAGCCCGAGGAATAGCCGCCGCCGCGGAAATAGCCCGTGTTGGCCGGGTACCAGGTGGTCGCCGCCAGCGCCGCGTCCACCTCGGCCGGGGTGATCTCCCAGAAGGGCTTCATCACCGCCTGCCCGTTGCGCTTGAGCGCCCCGGTCGCATCCAGGGTGGCCGCCCCCGAGTTGATCAGGTGGATGATGCCGCCCTCGGCCAACCCGCCGAGCTGGTAACCGGTGACCCGCTTGACCGCCGCCGGGCTCCAGTAGGTGCGCACGTCGGCGAAGATCGCCGCGGTGTTGGTCAGCAGGTGACCGAAAAGCATCGAGACGCCGTTCAGGCTGTCGTTTTCGGTGGCGAAGACGTACGGCTGGCGGATGCCGTTCCAGTCGAAGGACGAATTGAGGATCGCCTCCATGAAATCGCCGTTGGGGAAGTGGTCGGTCCATTGGCGCTGACCCTGGAACCCTCCGGCAATGGCGTTGTGACCCAGCGCCTCCTCGCCAAAGCCCAGCTCGGCCAGGCGAGGGTTGCCCACCAGTAAATCGCGCCCGATCAGCGCCATCTTGACCACCGTCTCCCAGTCGCGGTCTTTTTGCTCGCGAGAGCGCTGCTTGCCCTCCGGGTTGTGGTCGCGCCCCTCCTTGCACCTGGCTTTCGTCCAGGCCAGCGCCTTCTCGTACTCCAGCGGGTCGAAGATGCCCTCCTCGATGCGGCGGGTGAACTCGCTCATGTCGATCACCTCGACGCGCATGCCCAGGTATTCCTCGAAGAAGTCCTGGTCGACGATCGACCCGGCAATACCCATCGATACCCCACCCATCGAAAGGTAGCTCTTGCCGCGCAGCATGGCCGCCGCCAGCCCCGCCCGCGCAAAGCGCAACAGTTTTTCCTGCACGTCCTCCGGGATGGTCGCGTCGCCCGAATCCTGCACGTCGCGCCCGTAGATGCTGAAAGCCGGCAGCCCTTTCTGGTTGTGCGCTGCCAGCACGGCGGCCAGGTACACCGCGCCGGGGCGCTCGGTGCCGTTGAAGCCCCACACCGCCTTGGGCGTCAGCGGGTCCATGTCCATCGTCTCGGAGCCGTAGCACCAGCAGGGCGAGACGGTCAGCGAGACCCCCACCCCTTCGCGGGAAAACTTCTCGGCACAGCGCGCCGCCTCGACCACCCCGCCAATCGTGCCGTCGGCGATCACGCATTCCACCTGCTGACCGTTCGGGTAACGCAGGCTGCCGCTCAGCAGGCGCGCCACGGCTTTCGCCATGTTCATCGTCTGCTCTTCGAGCGATTCGCGCACGCCGTTCAAGCGACCGTCGATCGCCGGGCGAATTCCAATTTTCGGCAGGCTGCCCACCCACCGGTTGCTCGTTTCAAATGCTGCCATCCTCAACCTCCTAAGTGACCAGTCAGACTGATTTTGATGGGTTATTTGGGGGACTTCGCCCCCAAATAACCCATCAATATTCATTGGATAAAGTACAAAGGAATGATCGATTGATTTAAAGTTCAATGTCAAACTGGGGGAGTACAGCGATCGGGGCTGGCGCTCCCTGGCACTTGCGCCCGGAGCAAGTGAGAGCCTCGTTAGAGACAGTAAATCGTGAAATTCCAACGAGATGCTTCGCTTCGCTCAGCAGGACACAATAGCGGATGTTAAATTCCGGTTGACGAATCGCTACGTTTCCGATCCAGAGGCGATTTCCCATCATTCTACAATGAAAACCGGATCCGTCGTTTTCACTCGAAGGCCCCCTTGCCCCCTTCGGTGCGAAACACCTGCAGCAACCCGCGCCACTCGTCGTTGTTCATGCGCATTTCCTCGTAGTTGCCGCGCGTGTAGGTCTCGATCACCTTGTGCCAGAAGGCCTGGGCCGGGAGGTTGCTCTCTTCTTCCGCCACCCGCCAGCGCCCGGGGAACTGGTCGAACAAACGGGTCGCCGCCTCGCGACCAACCCCCCTGCGACGATATTTGCGCAGCACGAAGAACTCGGCAATCGAGTGCGTCGGGCTGGAGTAACCCTCGTGCAGCTCGCGAACCAGCGCGAAGCCGGCCAGCTTGCCATCCACGCGGATGAAGAACGCATGCCGCCCCGGTTCGGTCCAATAGTGGTCCAAATAGCGGTAACCGTACAGGCCATGCTCGTCGACGTCTGAATTTTCGTATTCGCTGAAATCGTACTGGTACAGTTCGAACAAATTGCGCAAAACAGGCTTATCATCGTATCCAACTGCTTGCAGCTCAATTTCCATGCCGGGTTCCTTTTCTGGGCTGGCTCGGTCAAACTGGTACAGTATTTGCATTGTTCGTTTTCTATCTTATTTTACTATCGAGTGAGATCCAACCCCATGCGAAAAACCCTGCCCCTGCTCACCCTGCTCCTGTCTTTCGCGCTGCTCCCCGGGTCGATCGCCGTCTCGCGCGCCCAGGCTCCCGGCCCTTACCTCACCTATTTCCCGATCGTCGCCCGCACCGAGCCGCCGGTCTGGATTGGTCCCTACGGCGGGCACGTGGTGGTGGTCGCGCCCTCCCCGACCAACCCCGCGGTGATCTATGCCGGAACGTGGGGGGCGGGGGTGTACCGGAGCGAAGATGCCGGGGTCACCTGGTACCCGGCGCGCGGGGGGCTGTGGAACCTGCGCATCAATGCGATGGCGGTCAACCCGCAAAATGGGCTGGTCGTCTACGCCGGCACCTACGGCGACGGCGTGTTTAAGTCCACCGATGGGGGGCTGAGCTGGGTGCGCGCCAGCAACGGCATGCAGGCCGGCGCGGTGGTCTACACCATCGCCGTCGACCCGGAGAACCCCAACCGCCTTTACGCCGGCACGCGCGCCCTGGGCAAAGAAGGCCCTCCCTGGAGTGGCATCGTCTACAAGAGCAGCGACGGCGGCGCGAGCTGGAAAGCCGTGCTGCAGAACATCGCCGGGGTCGACCAGCAGGACTGGGTGTACTCGATCGCGGTCCTGCCGCGCGACCCCAACCTGGTGCTGGCGGCTGCCCACGAATACGGCGTGTACCGCAGTTGGGACTACGGCGAAAGCTGGGCCGCCGCCAACAACGGCGTCACCGACGGCTCCGGGCGCGCCGTGGCCTTCGACCCACGCTACCGCAACCCCAGCACCGCCTACCTGGGGGTCTGGCATCGCTCCGGGCTGTTCAAAACGACCAGCGACGGCGACAACTGGGAATTGATCACCGACGGGATCATCGACAGCAAAATCTACAGCATGGGGCTGGTGGTGGACCGGCTCAGCCCCAACCGGCTGTTCGCCGCCACCTTCGGCAACGGCGTGCTGCGCTCGACCAACAGCGGCGCGAGCTGGACCTCGGTTGGCTTCGCCCCCGACTGGGTCTACAGCGTGGCGGTCAACTCCGGCAGCAGCAGCATCGTCTATGCCGGGCTGGTCAACAACGGGCTGTACCGCAGCACCAACGGCGGCGACAACTGGTCGCCAAGCTATTACGGCATCTCTGTCGTGCCGGTATCCTCGCTGGTCGCCATCCCCGGCGACCCCGCCAGCCTGTACGCCGGCACGACCAGTGTGCTGCGCACCACCAACCTGGGCGCTTCCTGGTCGACCGTCGGCAGCGGCCTGCCCACCGACACGGTCAACGAGCTGCTCCAGCACCCCGCCAACCCGCGGCTGCTCTACGCTCTGACCAACAGCAAAGGGCTGTACCGCATCGACCTCTCCACCTCGACGGGCTGGACGAAGCTGACCGAAGCGCCGCCCGCGGCGGAGGTCGCCCCGCACCCGCTGGACCAGGGCAACGCGCTGGAAGAATTGCTGCCCGGCGAAACCGGGTTGAATATCGCCCCCGCCGCTCTGCCGGGAGGCGCGCTGCTGGACATGGCCTTCGCGCCTTCCAACAGCAACGTGGCTTACCTCGGTTCGGGTGGCAGCGGGGTCTATCGCAGCGCAGACGGCGGCGCCACCTGGACACCCGCCGGGTTGTCCGGCGCAACCGTGTGGAGCCTGGCGGTCAGCCCGGCAAATCCCAACCGGGTCTACGCCGCAACGAGCGCCGCAGGATTGGTGAAAGAAAGCCTGGATGGGGGAGCCACCTGGGGGAACACGACCCTGCCCGCCGTGACCCCTTATGCGCTGGCGTACCTGTCCAACGACCCTGCCACGCTTTTTGCCGGGACGAGCAGCGGGGTGTACAGCCGCACGGGCGACGGCGCGTGGTTGCTGCGTGGATTGAGCGGCTATACGGTCACCGCGCTCAATTCGCCGTCCAGCCGCCCGGGCTGGATCTTCGCCGGGACGACCGCCGGCGCGTTCTATTCGCCGGATGGCGGGAATAGCTGGCTGGCCGGACCGGCCGGTTTGGAATGGCTGGGGATCGAGTCGATCACCGTCGATCCCAACAACTTCCATTTTGTCTACTACGCCACCTCCTCGAGTGGGGTCTACCGGGTGGATATCCATTGAGGATGGGCAGCGACTCGGTATGGGCGATGCTGCGGGCGAAGAGCATCGCCCATACCGAGTCGCCGGCGGGTAGCCGCACTTGCACCTGCACGAGCAGCAGGAGCGGTGCAGATGCGCGGATACGTATCAGCGTTTACATGAACTTGTCGTCGATGGGCGCCAGGTGACAGGACGATTACCACTTTTTTTCGACCAGTTTGGTGCGGGACTGGTCAAAAGTGTTTCCATTAAAGCCATTATTCTGTTGCAGGAATCGGGGCAGCCTCTCCATCTTTATCTAGCATCGAGAGAAAAATATCGACGATTCGAGGATCAAAATGCTGCCCAGCCTGTTCCTGAAGATAGGCGCGGGCTCTTTCTTTTGACCACTCCTGCTGAAGTGTGCGAAGATCTTTGGGGGCATTCTTTGAAACAGGCATAGAGACTCCGATCGATCAATTCAACAATAGACCTGATGCCCTGGCATAATCAGCTTACCCTCTCATCCAACCGGCTGGATCTCCAGGAGGGTCACGCCGAATGGTTGAACGGCGGTAACCCATTCCAGGTTACCTTCTTGGGTGGCGATACGCTCAACTGAAATATCCAGCTCCATCTTGCGTCGCAGTACTTCCAGGTCGGCAGGGAGGATATGCTGCGGCGCACCCATATCTGCCCAGGCATCGTAGACGCTGCCATGTTGGCGATCGAAACGGGTGCTTTGCAGGCGAACCTCCGGTCCAATGCCTGACACACTGAGTTTAAATTCGTGTGGTCGCTGAACGGCGAACAGGTCGTAGATGTCATTCGGTCTGGCGGCAGCCAGCAAGCGGCTGTCGTTGGCATCGTCACGGTAGTGACAGTAGTTCCACAGCAGGACGACCAGCGTGCCGTCGTTGCGCCGGGTGACCGCATACCCATCGCCTTCGGCCAGCACTTGATCGCCCAGGCGCGAAAGGAACCAGTAGCCGTGATAAGACGCTTTTTTCAACCCCTGGATGTTCACCAGGCCAAAACCGCCGTGGAAAGGCGTATCTCCCTGGCGGCTTTCCTCAAAAATATCGCTGACCACCCAGAAGGACAGGGAATCCATCAGGCCGCGGGCGCGCCAGTTGTTATCGACAATGAAGGACGCCATGAAGGCGGTGTCGTGCACGGCATCCCGCGGGCTGGGGCTTGAGCTCCACTCGGTGTAGTGGCGCTCAAGCTGGGGGAACCCGGACTCGCGCAAAAGCCGGTCGCAACCGCGCGCATCGACCAGCAGCCGGTCAGGTCCATCCCAGGTCATGTAACCGCGCCCTTCCAGGTCAACCGGATAGAACGTGGGGTAGGGGTGAGTGGAGAAAAAATCGAGCGGAAGCTTGCGCTCGGCGCAGGCCGCCAGGAATTCCTTACCCCACGGCGGAACACCGACCGCATCGCCAAAGCCGTGGCTGGCCGGGCCACCGATGCGAAGTTGAGGGTCTATTCGTTTGATCGCGCGAGCGGTACGCTCATAGAGCTCCATGTAGGCGGCAAAGTCGGCATCTTTCCAAAAAACATCCAGGCTTGGCTCGTTCCACACCTCGAAATACCAGCGGCGGACCTCATCCAGCCCGTAACGCTCCACGACGTGGTGGATGAATTGGTCGATCAGCCATTCCCAGCGTTCCCAATCTTTGGGTGGGGTGACATTTCCTTTCCACCAGAAGACGGTTTGATCGCCGCTGGCGAGGTCGTAGGGCATGAAACTCAGCTCCACAAATGGCCGGATTCCGATGGAGAGCCAGTGGTCGTAAACCAGGTCGACATACTGCCAGTTGAGGATGGGTTGGCCGTTTTCCTCGTGGTATACCATCATGTCCTCGTGGAACAGGCCGTGCATGCGGATGTATTGAAAAGGCATCTCGCGCTGGACCATTTCCAGGTGTTTTTGAAAATCGGCTCGCAGAGCTTCAGCAACGCGCCCACCACCGACGCATACCCGCCAATAGGGTGAAACGGGCTGAGCCTCCTGGTCAATGTTTATCTGAATGAGCATTTTGGCCTCTTTTTTTGCAACATCATTCTTCCGTCGATCGCTCTTTCGATTCGAGGTGCTGAACCACTGCCCTCACCTCCTGCTCTTGATCTTTATTGCACACCAGCAGGGCATCTGGTGTATCGACGATGATCAGGTCCGCTACACCGATGGTCGCCACCAGTTTCCGGCGAGGCGCTATGCAGATGATATTGCGGGTGTCCATTCCGATATGGGGTGAAGTCCAAATATTGCCATCCTCATCTTTCGGATGGAGCAGCGCCATGCTCGACCAGCTACCCACGTCTACCCACCCGATGCTGGCTGGCAACACGGCGATGCGATCTGCCTTTTCCATGACGCCATAATCGATGGTTTCTTTGCGCACCTGTCTCCAGACATGGGACAGTATATCCAGATAATCAGGCTGGTCTATATGAGCGGAGATTGACGATAACCCTGCAAACAAAGCGGGCATGTGCAGCGCCAATTCTTCCAAGATGCGGTCCACCCGCCACACAAACATCCCGCTGTTCCAGGTGCAGCGC
The DNA here is from genome assembly GCA_029975965.1 of Anaerolinea sp. The sequence continues at coordinate 33,321 of JARKOV010000166.1, forward strand.
CCATTGGCTACCAGTTGCAAGGCGGTGTCTTGATCGGGCTTTTCGATGAACCGGCGCACATGGTACATTCCCGCGATCCCAACCTGCTCGATTGGTTCTCCCTGTTCAATATACCCAAAGCCGGTTGAGGGGAAGGTTGGTTGAATCCCGAGCGTAACCAGATAACCGGCGTTGGCCGCCGTTTCGGCGGCGCTTAAGAGCTTCCGAAAACCGTCTGGATCTTTGATGAAGTGGTCGGCGGTTAAGACGGCCATCACGGCATTTGGATCACGCTTCTTCAAATGAATTGCTGCCAGACCGATCGCCGGGGCAGTACCGCGACCGACCGGTTCGAGGATAAAATTCTGCTCGAGCAGGCCGGGCATCTGCTCGTGTAAAAGCTGCCTGTATTCCGCCCGCGTAACGACCAGGATACACTCGATGGGGAAGAGCGGCTGAAGCCGATCGACCGAATGTTGGAACATGCTTCGCTCACCCACCAGGGTCAGGGCCTGTTTTGGCATCTTTTCGCGGCTCATTGGCCACAACCTGGTTCCCGATCCTCCTGCCAAAATAACCGCCCAATACATAGATGACCTCACGATCCTATGAGCCAATTCTTCAGATATTGCTCAAAAACCGCGCGCATGCGTGCTGGTCCTGGCAGGCAAACCATCTTTTGGGGTGCGCTTCAGAACCAGGTACACCAGCTCGTGTTCCTGGCAAAAAGCCCGTTTTTCGGGTTTGTCACCGTCTTCATTCACCGCGTAAAAATCGGGGCGGATTTTGGCGATTTCTGGCTCTGCGTCCATCCAGCCCGACCCTGTGGCTATCAGAGCCTCTTTGACGTAACGAATCGCCTGCACCATGTACAACCGTTCTGTTTCGGGGAACAAAGGGTGCCCTTCGCCCTTTAGCAACCTGACGTTTGCATCATTGCCAATCACCACATATAGATCCCCGAACTGCGAAGTCTCCTCAAAAAAGCGCACATGCCCGGTGTGCAGCCAGTCGTAGCAGCCGGTCACCACCACCTTTTTACTGCCATTCGCTGTTGCCAGGGTGCTTGAACTCCGCATGGGGAAGACATGAAGGTCTTTCTCAGGGATGACCCGGTACTGCAGTCCTTGCGACTCGACCAATATTTGCTGTGCAGGGTGATGCACATCTTCGGTCACCGCCCAGATGCTGTCGTTGGGAAGCCCTTCGAGCGGCAGCCCGCTGCCGGATGTGATTTGGTCAACCAGGCTGATCTGTTCCACATAACGGATCGCCTCCAAAAAATACCGCCGTTCGGCCTGTGAATATTTTGGCCGGCGTCCGGTCATGCCTGCTACCACTTCATCGGACCACAGCAACACATGGACGTTTCCCAAGCGGGAGGATTCCTCCAAGAAACGCACCTCCCGCGAGCGCAGATCGTCAAAGCCGCCAGACACAAACACCGTTCGCATCATTGCCCTGCATCCTGAGGATGCTGGAGATTGCCGGGTTGGTCTGGTAATCCCCAGCATCCGATCATATTCTCACCGTTATTTGGAACCCGCCGGGTACCGGCTCTTCGGATATGACGTAGAGATACCCGCCGCCGCACCCGCTGTACATTGCGCCGGGGTAGCGCGCCTGGTAGACCCGTAACAGGGCGACCAGATCGAGCGAGATGGTGGGGTGGCGCACGGTCCCCGGCAAGATCGCTTCCCAGCAGTCCATACACTCGTTCATGGCTACCCCTAACCCGGCCAGGTCTTTCGTCACAATCGCAGCGAAACAATCTTTGCCGCTTTGTCCCAGCCGCCGGATCCAATCCGGATCCAGGTTCTTCGTTTCCAACGGGTTGTAACCGGCCGGGCGCTGCAGCACCGGCACCAGATAGAGCACTTGCTCGAGCCAGCGCGCGACGTCAGGGTCGCGGCAGCTCTCAATATGCGCGGGGAACGTCCCGCCTTCCACCGCAGCGTCATAATCCAGGCGGTTGATACCCGGGTAAATGATCCCAATCATATCCTGCGAGCCGCTTGGCTCGCTCTTGCCCTGGTTTTCGGTTTGGTACAGCTCGTGAATCAGCTCCGTTGGACTACGGTCGGGCAGCCGGTTCCCCCAAAGCTCGGCAGCCACCCGCCTGGTCGAAGTGCCCATCCCGCAGCGGTCCATAAAGCGCATGGTGGGCTCTAAACCGACCACCACCATCGAACCAGGTGGGCTGGGGTTGAACTGGGAAACGAACGGCTGGTCAATCCAGCCGCCCGCCAACGCCAGGCGGTAGGGAATGTTCCCTATCAATGCAGTGAGGTCGCCAGCGGTTCCTTTCATGCATTGCGCCCTAGGCAAAGGTGATGCGGTAGCACTGGTCATATTCACACGGTTTCTGTTCGGGCAGATCAATCGCCAACCCGCGCCCGGTTTGCTCAAAGCGCACCGGCCCCTGGTGACCCAACACCGTCACAGATTTCACTTCGGGAGCCTGTCCTCGCCCCAGGCTGCGAATAACCGTCTTACCACCTTCCGGCCACTTCATCTGGAAGGCATACACCTGCCCGTCTTTCTGGGTGAAGCGGAAGTCTTCAATGGTCCAGGGCACGGCATCTTCCTGGAAATGCTTGATGACCACCTGCGACGGTCCCTCGCCAAATACCGTCCATGGGCGCGTGCCGTAGATGCCTTCCCCGTTGATGCGCAGCCAGGTTCCCAGCGATCGAAGCAGGTAAGTGCATTCGTCATCCAGCGTGCCATCCGGTTTTTGAGGGACATTGAGCAGCAGGTTGCCATTCTTGCTGACGATATCGATCAGCATATCGGCCACATGGCGCGGCGTCTTATACACATCGCGCACGTTGTAGAACCAGTCGCCCACACTCGTGTCAGTCTGCCAGATGTGCGGCGATATTCCGGGTAGCTGGCTGCGTTCGATATCCAGCACGCCCACGGTATAGACCTCCGCCTTACGATCTTTTTGGGTATAGACCGCCTGGTTCGCGCCACCGTGCAACCGGGCGCTGGTGTTGTACAAATGGCTGATCAGGTTCAGCCCATACTCGCCAAACGGCACGCCCCCATCCGAGTACAGCAGGTCGGGTTGGTACTGGTCAACGATGTCTTTTACGAACGAATACCACTTCGCGTGCCACCAGGGATTGCTGGTGTACCACTCGACATCCCAGTTGGATGCAGACTGATTGGGCAGGTACAGGTCCTCGTAAGCCGGGTCATTGCCATCATATGGCACGCCGGCATACGGTCCGGTCTGATCGGCGCCTTTATTGGCTTTGTACCAACTGAACGTGGCTCCTATGTGCTCCGAGAGGCCGAATGGCAGCCCGAACTTCGTGGCGGCCTGTTTCCAGGCTCCCACGATATCCTTGCGTGGCCCCATGTTGACGGCGTTCCAGCGGTGATGGGTCGAGTTCCAGTTGTGGAAGTTGTCGTGATGGGCCGCCTGACCCACAAAATACCTGGCGCCGGCTGCCGCGAACAGCTCCATCAGGCCATCCGGGTCGAAGTTTTCGGCTTTCCACAACTGGACCATGTCTTTCCAGCCCACGCGTGAGGGATGGCCGTACTTTCGCACGTGATAACGGTACTGGTCTGAGCCTTCCACGTACATGTGGCGGGCATACCAGTCGCCATACATCGGAACCGACTGCGGTCCCCAATGCGCCCAGATGCCAAACTTGGCATCCTGGAACCACTGCGGGCACTGGAAGGTGCGCAGCGACTCCCAGGTGGGTTCAAACGGACCCTGCTCAATCTGAAATTTGCCCGACGTGTCTCCCATAGCAGTTCTCCTTGATGGAATCCTCATTTAGCGTGAAAGCGAAACAAAGCGATGATATATCGAAAGCGCGAGCGGTCACAAGAAATTGAAATCCGCTTGCCCATGCCCCTCAGGGTTCAGGCAAGGAGGGAATGGCTCAATCCTGAACGACCCGCTTGCCCTGCTTGCGGTCGGCATACTGCTGCTCGATCCAGCGATAGGTGGGCTTCAACCCTTCTTTGAGCGGCAGGTTGGGTTCCCAACCCAGAATTTCCTTGATCAGGGTGTTATCGCTGTTGCGACCGGCGACGCCGCGTGGGGCATACAAATCATAGGTTCGCTTCAACTGTATCCCGGCGATTTCCTCGATGTAGTCGACCAGTTGGTTGATGGAGACCAGCTCGCTGGTGCCCAGGTTGATCGGCGTGGCGATCAGCCGGTCACAGTGCATGATCTGGTCGATGCCAAAGACGCAGTCATCGATATACATGAAACTGCGCGTCTGCGTGCCATCACCCCAGATATCGATTTCGTACTTGCCGGTGTCCTTGGCCTCGATCGCCTTGCGACACAAAGCGGCAGGAGCCTTCTCGCGCCCGCCAAACCAGGTGCCATTCGGGCCATACACGTTGTGGAAGCGGGCGATGTGGGTCTCCAGCCCGCGCTCGGCCCAGTATTCTTCGCAGAACATCTCGCTCATCAGCTTTTCCCAGCCGTAGCCGCGCTCGGCCATTGCCGGGTAGGCATCGCTTTCCTTCAGCGCGCGCACGTTCGGATCCTGTTGCAGCGTGGTGTTATAGGCGCAGGCTGAGGAGGAGAAGAAGTAGCGGCTGACGCCGGCCCGGTAGGCGGCTTCGATCAAGTGGGTGTTGATCAAGATCGAGCGCAGGCACTCCACCCGGAAATGCTCGATGAAGCCCATCCCACCCATGTCGGCGGCCAGGTTATACACCTCCACGGCGCCCTCAACCGCCTTGATCGCGTTCTCTTTTTCGCTGAGGTCCATGCTGATGCATTCCACACCCGGGACGCGCTGGTACCACTCAGGGATCGGCTTGCGGTCGATAGCACGGATTCGACGGAAACCTTTCTCGTGAAAATAGCGGGTCAGCGCCCCGGCAATAAACCCCCCGGCGCCCGTGATTACGATCAGGTCATCTTGTTTCAAAACATCGCTTGCTATAGCCATAGGTTCCTCGCAGGTTGGTAGAATATTCGTGGTATCGATACCACATCGAGTGAAAAAAGAAATGCCGACCTTCATCCGACCGGTGGTCCGCTGGAGCGGCGAACGATCAATTGAGTGGGTAAGATCACATCTTGAGCTCCGTCCATTTCACTCCCATTCAGACGCTTCAGCAGCAATTGCATTGCCTGCGTCCCCATCTGATACGCCGGCTGCGAAACCACGGTGAAAAACGGGAAGGTGACCATTGCCGGCGGAAGATCATCAAAGCCAACCAGAGTCACATCCTCCGGGACTGCCTTCCCCATCTCCTGGAGCGCTTTCATCGCCCCGATCGTGATGAAGTTGTTGGCGGCAATCAGCGCGGTCGGGCGTTGCGGCAGATTGACAGCTTGCCTAGTCATGGTATAACCGCTTTCTGGCGTGAAAGACCCGCGCAACACGTACGGGTCGGCAATCTTGATCCCGTCCTCTTCCAGGGCCTTTCGGTAACCAGCCACCCGATCATCCGCGGTCGAAATGCCAGGGGAACCGCTCATCACCGCAATCCGGGTATGTCCCAGGGAGAGCAGGTATTTTGTGAGTTGGTAGGCGCCTTCCAGAGAATCGCAGCGCACGGTGTCGACATCCACGGCAGGGATGCGGCGGTCCAACACAACCACGGGCGTGCCGTGTTTCAAGGTTTGCCGGATGGTTTCCACGCTTCGCTGGGTCGGAACCAACAGAAGGCCATCCACCTGTTTTTGGAGCAGCACAGTCAGGTATTTGCCCTCTTTTTCTGCCGATTCATCGGTGTTGCAAAAGATTACGGTATATCCCGCATCATTTGCCGCATCCTCGACCCCGCGCGCCATGGTGGTGAAAAATGGGTTGGTGATATCGGTGACCATCAAGGCGACCGTATTCGTCCTCCGCGAGCGCAAGCTGCGCGCCAGGGTATTGGGGACATATCCAAGTTCGGCAATGGCCTTCTGAACGCGCTCGCGGGTCTCGGGGCTGGTGTAGCCCGAATTGTTGATCACCCTTGAAACGGTGATCGACCCCACGCCCGCTCGTTTGGCAACATCATGGATCGTTGGCATTGGCTCTTCCCAAATGGTACCCGTACCATATGGTATCGATACCATAATAGCACGCTACACCCATCCGAGTCAAGAGCGACTTTCTGATCGGTTTGAATTTATCGTAATTGCTCAGCGGGTAGAGGAGAGGTCCCCCTTGCACCTCTGGCTGAGTAGTTACAATTTTGCTGTTATTGGTGGGCGTTGCCCCGCGTTTTACAGAAAACAAATCACACAATCGATTTTCTGAGCAGAGCCCCGGTTCGCCTGGCGAGGAAGCCAACCGGCAATCGGCGGAACCTTGATGCCTACGCCTATTGGCAAAGGCTGGTGGTGATCAGTGAAAATGGTTATTGACATGCATCTAAAAAAGTTATAAGATGATGAAAATGTTTCCGTAAACATTACCGTAAATGTTTTCATCGAAATACCATTAATCGTCAATCGCTTCATTGGGAATTGCCAGGTCGGTGTGACTTTGTCAGGAGGTGTCTATCGATCCATTGTAAAGTCGTTCTGGCATGTCGCTTTGTTTCGCACGGATTGTGACAATTGCAAAATAAGGACCTAAAGAAATGAAGAAGACCCTTTCTACCATCTGCGTATTTTTGGTTGTTGCCGTTCTCGCCGTTGGCTGCGCAGCACCCACCGCGGCTCCAACAACCGCTCCCCAGGCGGCTCAGCCAACTGCGACGACCGCAGCGGTTGACTCCGCCCCTGCCAATGAACCCATTACCCTTTCCTACCTGGTAAGCCAGGGCTGGGCTCCCGATGCCGAACTGGAACTGGCCAAACAGTTTGAAGAACAAACCGGTATCAAAATCGATTACCAGGTTGTTCCCTCCGATCAATACTTCAGTCTGCTGAAAACGAAGCTCAACTCAGGCGAAGGTCCAGATCTCTTTGGCGGGCAAAGTGGAAAGACCGACCTGGTCGTGAATTATGATGTCGAAAAGAACGCCGTGGATTTGTCCTCTGAGCCATGGGTCAAGACAGAGGATCCCCAGGTGCTCGACCAATCCACGGTCAACGGCAAAGTGTATGGACAGACTGTTTGGAATACGCTCGGCACAACCTGGGTGGTCAATTACAACAAGGAGATCTTCGCCAATTTAAATCTGGAAGTGCCGACCACCTTCGCCGATTTCAAAGCCGCATGCCAAACCATCAAAGATTCGGGGGTGACTCCCATCTACGAGCCAATGGCCGATGGATGGCACCAGGTTCTATGGTTCGCAGAATTGGGCGTTCAGATCGAGAATCTCGCGCCGGGAACGGCTGAGAAGTTGAACACCAATCAGACCACTTTTGCCGAAAACCCGACCGCCTTACTGCTGCTGGAACAGTACAAGGATCTGTATGACTCCGGTTGCTTCGGAGATAACGCATTATCGGATGCGGTGGCCGATCAGAGCAAAGTAATCTCTTCGGGACAGGCCGCCATGACCGTAGCGAACCTGACCTTTGCTCAACAGGTGAAAAACGATTATCCCGATTTCAACATCGATAACCTGGATGTCTTCGTGATCCCGTTGGGCGATAATCAGGTCTTGAACGTCAACCCTGCCGGACCTACCAAGTTCATCTGGAACGGATCCAAGCATATTGATGAGGCGAAGCAGTTCTTGAATTTCCTGGCGCAGCCGGAGAATCTGCAATACCGGATCGATAACGATCCAAACAGCCCGACCCTTCCATTCCCTGGAATCAAGAGCAAACTGCTCCCTTCACAGCAAGCTTTCCTCGATTCTCACACCAAACGGGGGGTTGTGTACCAGACCGCGGTCACCTATGTTAATCCCCAATGGATGGATATGGGCAAGGATATTGTCGCGATGTTCACCGGTGCCATGACCCCAGCCGACGTGCTCAAGAGCATTGATCAGCGCCGCACGGATATGGCCACGGCTGCGAAAGACCCGGCCTGGGTTAAATAATCCGGTAGAATCTGGTTGAGGCTCGATCCAGATCATAAGACCATACTGGTGAGTTCTGAATCCTTTTGGTATGGGGAGGGCTTCGTCCCCTCCCCATACCTGTATCCGCTGGAAGCCTGTTCAACGAGAGAAGAAGGATGAAAAATAAAGCCTATCCGTTTTACTTTGCCAGTGGGGCCTTGTTCTTATACGTCCTCTTTTTCGTTGTGCCCAGCCTGATGGGTTTCTTCTATGCCTTTACAGACTGGAACAGCTACACAACCGAGGTCAATTGGGTCGGCCTGGATAACTTCGTCACCATCTTTTCCTCCACCGGTCAGGGTTATATCAGTTTCATCAAAAACACCGTCGTTTTCACCATTGCCACAATCATTCTTAAAACGGTCATCGCGATGGGATTGGCGGTGCTGTTGACCCAGGGTATCAAGCGTTTATCTTATTTTCACCGGGTGATCATGTACCTGCCGGCCGTGTTGCCCATGCTGGTCGTAAGCCTGATTTTTCGATCGATCCTCCACCCGGCCACCGGTTTTTTGAACACCACGTTGCAAGCAATTGGCTTGGGCTTTTTGGCCCAGAAATGGTTGACCGACATTCACCTGGCGCTGCCATCCGTCATCGGCGTGGACACCTGGAAGGGCGTTGGGTACATCATGGTCATTCTAATAGCCGGACTACAGGCTATTCCAAGAGATTACTACGAGGCCGCCTCGATCGACGGCGCCACCGGCTGGAAAACCTTCACCAACGTGACCTTACCATTGATGATGCCTGTTCTTTCCGTCACAACAGTTTTAAACCTGCTTTACGGTTTGAAAGTGTTTGACATCATCTTTGTGCTCACGAAAGGCGGGCCCGGCCGGGCAACCGACACGGTTTACACGGCCATCTTCCAGGATTTTTCCAAAGGCCGTTTCGGCATCGCCACGGCGCTTTCAACGCTGTTGTTTTTGGTGATGATCGTCCTTGGTTATTTTGTCATCCGGCTGATGCACCGGGAAGAAATCGAGTGATGCCATGGTAACAAATCCGACGGTTGGCAAGTCAGCGGTAAGTCACTCGGCGGCGCGCAGGGCATTGACGATGAAGCTGCTGCGCAAAGCCTTTTACAACGGCCTGGCGATCATTTTTAGCCTGATCATGTTCATTCCCGTATACCTGGTCTTTGTTAACTCCGTCAAGACAAGAACCGAGGCCAGCTCGATGGGTCCCGAATTGCCGGCAGTTATCCAGTGGAGCAACTTCGCGACAGTGATTGAGAAGGGAAAACTGGTGGGCGCATTCGCCAACAGCATGCTTTACGCTTTTGCCGCCACTGCCATTGGGATAACCGTGTCTGCCCTGGCTGCGTACATCCTTTCGAGGAACCGCACCCGCTTTAACCGCTTCATTTACTTTTTCCTGGTGATGGGCATCGCGATGCCGACCAATTTTGTGACCCTCACCAAGGTGATGCAGTGGACACAGCTCAACAACACCCAATTGGGCGTCATCTTGCTCTATGCGGCATCCATGATCCCCTTTAGCGTGTTCTTGATCTACGCCTTTATCGAGACCCTGCCTCGCGAACTGGACGAAGCTGCGATTATGGATGGCTGCGGTCCGCTGCGGCTGTTTTTCTCCATCGTCTACCCGCTCTTGACCCCCGTGCTGGTCACCTCTGCGGTGCTCAATATCCTGGGCATCTGGAATGAATTCCTCATTCCGCTGTATTATCTCAACCGCAGCACCTACTGGCCCATGACCCTGGCCGTCTACAATTTCTTTGGCCAGTTTCAGCAGGACTGGAGTCTGGTTTCAGCAGATATTGTCCTCACCATCCTGCCGGTCATCTTCATTTACCTGTTCGCGCAACGCTTTATCTTATCGGGACTGGTTGCCGGCGCGGTGAAAGCCTGACCCAAAGAGAAGCGCCATGCGTTCAGCCCATTTGGAGGAGAACTGGGAAGAAACGTTTCAATCCTGCCTGGATATGCAGGCAGGTTGGAGTTCGAACAGCTGCGCGAGGTTGCATGAAAAAAGAACGAAAAGCCACCAGAAAAAGAGCGTCCGGCCATGGCTCACCGCAAGGTGGCAATCCAGTCCGGCTCGATCTCTCCCGGTGTTGCCGAACCGTGGGCAGGGTCTTGGTGCTTAATGGTGCGAAATATGATGAGTTACCACCGCTGTTGGATGAGCCTGGCCCAGACAGTGTCTGCTTGTAGAAGCGTCATGGATAAGGTCAGGATATCGCTCCGGCGCTCGAATTCACCTCGTGTTACTGCCAATCTTCTCGATCTACGCCAGATGGAAAGCTGGCTCAGTCACTCGAAAAAACTATGACCATACTCTCTTACTCATCCAATCCTGAAGGGCTCTCTATCGAAAGCGATCGGGGATCCCTTGTGTTGACCCCTTATTCTCCCCGCGCCATTCGTGTGCGTTACAGCTTGCATCCAACCCTGGCCCAGAATCCCTCAGCCGCTAAGGCTGGCCCAAGCAGCCTGATGGTGACAGCCAGACCAGATCCTCTTGTCACCTTTACCGTGAATGAATCGACCGAGGGGTTGATCTTCTCCACCACTGAGGTGACGATCACGATCTGTCGCCAGACGCTGGCCTTTGCCTACTACGATAGCCAGGGTCACTTGCTCACCAGAGAACCGGACCGGGGCGGAAAAACGCTCGATCCGGTGGATGTGTGGGTATCAGTCTTCGATGAGTCTGCTCCGGTCGAGAGCCGTGAGAACGCCGACGGCATACGCAGTGACGCCCGGACCTTTTCCCAGGTGGTCGACCGCAAGGCGTACCACACAAAACTGGAATTTGAATGGGCAGAAGACGAGGCGCTGTATGGCCTTGGCTCCCACGAAGAGGGCATGTTCAATCTGCGCGGGCAACACCAGTACCTTTATCAGCAGAATATGAAGGTGGTCGTGCCGGCGCTGGTTTCCACGCGGGGTTATGGCATCGTCATGGACAGCTACTCGTTGATGACTTTTCACGACGATGCCTTTGGTTCCTACCTGTGGAGTGACGTGGACGATGAGCTGGACTATTATTTTGTCTACGGCCCTGAATTTGATCAGATCATCCACGAAATCCGCGCCCTGACCGGCCATTCACCGATGCTGCCCAAATGGGCTTTCGGTTATGTCCAGTCGAAAGAGCGCTATGTCACTCAAGATGAGCTGGTAAATGTCGTCCGCGAGTATCGTGATCGTCAACTCCCACTGGACTGCATTGTGTTGGACTGGAAATCCTGGACGGGAAATTTATGGGGACAAAAAACCCTCGACCCAGAGCGGTTTCCCAACCCAAACCAAATGACCGCCGATTTACATGCCCTGAATGCTCACCTGATGGTCTCCATCTGGCCCACCATGCGCCCCGGCGGCGCGAACTGGCAGGAAATGAAAGAGCAGGGTCACCTGCTGGGCAACCAGGCAACCTACAATGCTTTCAGCGCGGCGGCGCGTGCCTGTTATTGGAAACAGGCCAATCAAGGGCTATTCGCTCGTGGCGTCGATGCCTGGTGGTGCGATTGCACGGAGCCTTTTGAGGCCGACTGGAAAGGAGCGGTCAAGCCTGAGCCAGAAGAGCGCCTTCGCATCAATACCGGCGAGGCGAAACGTTACCTTGATCCTGAATTCATCAATGCTTATTCTCTCTTGCACTCGCAGGGCATTTATGAAGGTCAGCGCCAGGTGACCCATGAAAAGCGTGTCGTTAACCTGACTCGCTCGGCTTATTTGGGCCAGCAACGCTTCGCGACGGTCACCTGGTCCGGTGACACGGCTGCCTGCTGGGATACGCTGCGCCGCCAGATCGCCGATGGCTTGAATTTTTGCGCGGCAGGGATGCCTTACTGGACCACCGATATTGGCGCGTTCTTTGTCAAACGCAAACCGGAGATGTGGTTTTGGAACGGCGACTTTAACGAAGGTGTAGACGACCTGGGCTACCGCGAGTTGTACGTGCGCTGGTTCCAATACGGGTCCTTCTTGCCCATGTTCCGTGCCCATGGCACCGACACTCCCCGTGAAATCTGGCGCTTTGGCGAGCCGGGCGAACCCTTCTATGAGGCGTTGGCGAGCACCCTTAAGTTGCGCTACCGCCTGTTGCCATACATTTACTCCTTGGCGGGTTGGGTTACCCAGCACGATTACACCATGATGCGCGCCCTGCCGTTCGATTTCCGCTCGGACCCTGCCACCTATGAAATAAGCGACCAGTACATGTTTGGGCCGGCCTTGTTGGTAAACCCGATCACCTGGCCGATGCTGTACCAAGCCGGGTCTCAGCCGCTCAAAGACATCCCTGCGACTCGCCCGGTCTACCTGCCTGCCGGCACGACATGGTATGGCTTCTGGGACGGCGAAAAATATGCCGGCGGCCAGACTGTCCAGGCCGACGCCCCCCTTGACCGGCTGCCCTTGTTCGTGAGAGCCGGATCCATCCTCCCGATGGGCCCGGTGCGCCAGCATGTCAATGATCTACCGGAAGCGCCCGTGGAATTGCATATCTTCCCCGGTCAGGATGGCGCCTTCGAGCTTTACGATGATGAGGGTGACCGATATAATTATGAAAATGGGGCATTTACGACGATCCATATCCAGTGGCAAGAAGATGCCAGGCAGTTGATAATAGGAGCGATCCGTGGTCAATATCCAGGAATGCCGGAGCAGCGATCGTTCGAGATTATCCTCCATGGCGATGGGTCCCGTCATGCCGGTTCTGGTTCGATCAGTCAGAGTCAACAGGTTCTCTACCGCGGGCAACCGCTTGTGATTAATTTTTAGAGCATTATCATTTCATCCAGAAGGAATCGGGGCCGTGAGAAAGCGATCACCGCTCAATAAGATGACCATCGTGGATATTGCGAAAGCGAGTGGTGTTTCCATCACCACGGTCTCGCGGATCCTGAATAACAAACCGGAAGTGGCCGAAGAAACGCGCCAGCGCGTGTTGCAGTTCATCGACGAGCATGGCTTTACCCCACAACTGGCCTGGCAGCAGCTCCGCTCCGGCAAGAGCCATTTCATTGCGCTGCATTATCCGCAGGATTTTAACCCACCCGAGCAGAATATTATCACCAGCGCGGCGATGAGCTGTGAAGATGCCGGGTATTCTCTCAACCTGGTGGTCAATTCACTCAGTGATAACGAACTGCTTTCGATCTTTCGCAGCGGGCAGGCAGACGGGATCATCTTAATGGAAATCCTGACTCACGACCGCCGGGTTAAGCTCTTACAAGAGCACGACCTGCCCTTTGTCATGATTGGACGCTGTGCCGATAACACTGGCTTGAGCTACGTTGACATCGATATTGGCAAAGGGGTGGTTGAAGCCGTCCAATATCTGCATGCGCTCGGTCACCGAGAAATTGGTTTCATTATTTTGGCCCCTGTAGTGCAAGAAAAGGAATACGGATATGCCACCTGGGCGCTGCAAGGCTACCAAAAAGCCTGTCAGCAGTTTGGGCTGCCCCATTTGTGGTGCACGGTGGACCTGAAGAACGGCAACACCGAGTCGGTTTTGTCCCAATTGCTTGCGGATCACCCGGGCATCACGGCGATTGTCATCCCTCAAGAAATCGGCGTTCCCGGGATCCTCAAGGCGATCCGTGCAAAGGGTCTGCGCGTGCCGGAAGATCTATCCATCATTGGAATGTTCAACGACCGGATGAGCGAGTTGCTCTCTCCGCCCCTTTCAACCATCTCCTTCCCCGCTCACGATATGGGCTACCAGGCCGTCCGCATCTTGATCGGGCATATGACCGGAGAAATGGCCAGCCCGCAACAGTTGCTGCTCCGCCCCGAATTGATGATCCGCCGCAGCACCGGGCCGGCTCGAGCGACCGAAGTGTAAGCCCGGGAAAAACAATCGGCCATTTCACGGCCAAAATTAGGCCGTTTTGTTTCCAACTGGATGTTGAATCTTGATACACTCCTGTTGCACAGCTTGCATGTCTGTGCCTTGGTTAGCATTAAGGTGGTGCTTTTAAACCGCACATAAACAGCATGGTACCCGGTGGAAAAGGACCTGGTGATCGACGATGGGCTTCCAACAAAGCGATCATTGCGACCAGGTGGCCAGCGATGCAGGAAGACGTTTTCGGTACGCCAACGGATTGACTCATGCGGGTGAATTTTCGCTTTACGCGAGGAGGCAAAAAATGAAGCGGACGGGAAACATGAAATGGTGGCGCGAAAGCAGATTCGGCATGTTCATTCATTGGGGAATTTACAGCCTGATGGCTAAAGGTGAATGGATCATGTATACCCAACGCATTCCGATCTCGGAATACGAAAAGCTGGCGGATCAATTCGATCCCGTCAATTTTGACGCCGATGCCTGGGTAAAACTCGCCAAAGACACGGGTATGCAATACATCGTCATAACCGCCAAACACCACGATGGCTTTTCCATGTTCAAAACGAGCGTAGACCGGTACAACATCGTGGATGGCACGCCATACGGCAAGGACGTCATGGACGACCTGGCAAAGACCTGCCAGAAGTATGGAGTCCACCTTGGCTTCTACTATTCCCATGTTCGCGAATGGCGCCACCCGCACGCGCAAAGTCTCGAGATGAAAACCCCGGACAGTTACGGTAATTATGGCAACTTCTGGGACTATCCGGACGAGAACCAAAAGAATCTCCAAATCTATCTAAATGAGTTTGATAAGCCTCAGTTGAAAGAATTGTTGACCCAATACGGCCCGGTCGGCATCCTTTGGTTTGACACGCCTTCATTGATTCGACCAGACCAGGCACAAGAGATCATTGACGTGGTGAAAAACCTTCAGCCGGATTGCCTGGTCAATAGCCGGGTGGGGAGGAATGTCGAGGTAGATTATTACAGCCTGGGCGATGATGAAGTGCCGGAATTCAACAATGGCGTCGATTTCGAGACGCCGATGACAATCTGTCGCGCCTGGGGCTACTACAACCAGCCAGATAACCAGTATCGCAGCCTGAATGAGCTGCTCCACCAACTCGTCGATATCGTCAGCCTGGGTGGCAACTATCTGCTGAACGTCGGGCCTGATGCAACAGGTGTCATTCCCCTCGAGGCGCAAGAAAGGCTACAGGGAATTGGACAGTGGATGAAGGTCAATGGCGAGGCGATCCATGGCACCAATGCATCTCCCTTTCCGGCCCAACCGTCTTGGGGCAGAATCACGAGCAAGGACGATTCGTTGTACCTGCATGTTTACCGGTGGAGCGAGAGCATTTCCTTGACAGGGATCAAGAGTAAAGTCAAGGCCATTCATCTCCTCGCCGATCCCGCCAGGGCTGTCAGATGGTCTCAGGCTCCTTGCGGTTCACTGGGTTATGACAAGCTGACGGTCCATCTGCCTGGCGTCGCCTCGGACCCCAACGTGAGCGTCGTGAAGGTGCAATTTGAGAGCCCTATGCAACTGGAAACCAGGACCATCGCAGACGATTCCGGTAATATTCAACTTTCTGCCTGCCTTTCTAGCGTGCATTCATCCGGCGAGAAACCGCAGGCTTCGGTCAATATCACCGGCGTTGTGCAGCGCTGGGTATCTACGGCGGATTGGTTCAGTTGGGAATTTCTCTGTGAGCACCCGGGTGAATACGACGTGTCGATCACGGCCAGCACCGGGGCCAGGGCATTGTGGGATTTTGGACACCAGATCGTCGTCGAATTCGGGGATCAAACGCATGAAATTTCAGTCGAAGATAACGGCATCCCGACAAAACGATTCCAAAGGCGGACCTACCAGGCTGGCAAGATTCGCATTCTAAAGGCAGGATTGCACCGGATTTCGGTCAAGGCTATACAGCTTGTCGGAACAAATGGCCAGGGTTTCACCCTGTCGATGTTGAAATTGGAGCCTACAATATAGAAACTCCTCAGTTGGGGCAAGCTCACTTTCCAGGCGGAGTGCCCGGGGTGACACTGACAGAGGTTGCGCTGGCGGATCGATGATGTTCTGGTTTTGCCCGAAATGGAGAATTTCAGGTTATTAGGTCGAGTGCACTTGTTTGGGAGGTAGTTGAAAACGATGGAACAGTACCTGTTGAAAGCGGCAAAGGTCAGGCCGAGCGCCCGGCAGCTTACCTGGCAGGAAACGGAATTTTATGCGTTTGTGCATTTCAGCCCGAACACATTCACAGACATGGAATGGGGCCTGGGCAACGAAGACCCGAGCGTGTTCAATCCCACCGCATTGGATGCCCGCCAATGGGTGGACGCTTGCAAGTCCGCCGGGATGAAGGGCTTGATCTTGACCTGCAAGCACCATGACGGGTTCTGCTTATGGCCCAGCGAGCTCACCGACCATTCGGTGAAGCGTAGCCCCTGGAAGGGCGGTCGCGGGGATGTCGTTCGCGAGGTCTCTGACGCCTGCCGCGAGGGTGGGATCAAGTTCGGCGTCTACCTATCCCCCTGGGACCGGCATGAGAAAACCTACGGCGACTCTCCTGCCTATAACCGCTACTTCCTTGGCCAACTGACCGAGCTGTTGACCAATTACGGACCCGTGTTCAGCGTGTGGTTTGATGGGGCCTGCGGCGAAGGTCCCAACGGCAAGCGGCAGGTATATGACTGGAAAGCCTACTACAAGAAGATACGCGAACTGCAACCTGATGCATGTATCAACGTGTGCGGGCCAGACGTGCGCTGGTGCGGCAACGAAGCCGGGCATTGCCGAACGAGTGAGTGGAGCGTGGTACCCGAAAGCCTGCAGGATGCGGAAAAAATCATGGAGAAGTCCCAGAAGGTTGACGATGGCGAGTTCTCGAAACGTTACAACAGCCAGGATGAGGACCTCGGCAGTCGCAAAATTATCCAAGATGCAATGAAGCTTGTTTGGTACCCGGCCGAAGTGAACACATCCATCCGGCCGGGCTGGTTCTATCATGCCCGAGAAGACGATCATGTGAGGTCTCTCGACGAGTTGTTGCACATTTATTATTGCTCCGTGGGGGGCAATGCAACCTTCCTTTTGAATATTCCTCCGGATACGCGCGGGCTCTTCCATGAAAATGATGTAGCCAGACTGAAAGAGATTGGGGAAGCGCTTCGTTTAGCCTTTGCCGTCGATCTCGCTAAGGACGCGTGGATTACGGCTTCCGAATCACTGGGCAAAACCCACTCCCCACAAAAACTGCTGGATCAGGACAAAGATACCTATTGGCGACCGAAGAACGGCACAGACACCGCCGAGATCACCTTGCGGTTCAAATCCGAACAGACATTTGATCGAATCGTATTGATGGAGCACATCGCGTCCTCCGGCCAAAGGATCGAGTTGTTCAAGCTGGAAGTTGAAGAAGCCGGAGAATGGAGACCCATTTTCCACGGAACCGTCGTGGGGTACAAGAAAATTTGCCTGTTCGATCCGGTGAAATCCGGGGCTCTGCGCTTGAAGATCGAGCAATCCAGAGTGTGCCCGACTCTTTCCTACATCGGCGTGTTTAATGGGAAAGGGGGATAAAAACTGGCAGTCACTCCGGGTGGTGAGTCTATTCGCCTTGCTACCCCAGCGCCACATCCAGCAGCATCATCAGCGCGAAACCGAGCATCGCCCCGATGGTCGCCGCGTGGGTGTCTTCCTCCTGCTGCGCCTCGGGGATGAGCTCTTCGACCACCACATAGATCATCGCGCCGGCGGCAAAGGCCAGCGCGTAGGGCAGGATCGGGCGGATGAACAGCACCAGCGCTGCGCCGAGCACGCCGGCGAGCGGCTCAACCATGCCCGAAGCCTGCCCATAAAAGAAGCTTTTGAAGCGGCTCAAGCCTTCGCGGCGCAACGGGATCGAAACCGCCGCCCCCTCCGGGAAGTTCTGGATGCCAATGCCCAGCGCCAGCACCATCGCGCCTGCCAGGGATGCCGACGGCAGCCCCGCGCCCAGCGCGCCGAAGGCCACCCCCACCGCCAATCCCTCGGGGATGTTGTGCAGGGTGATCGCCAGCACGAGCAAGATGCTGCGCTGCCAGCGGGTCTTGATCCCCTCCGCCTGGTCGAGCGGCTGGCCGATGTGCAGGTGCGGCAGCAAATGGTCCACCAGCCACAGGAAACCGCCGCCGAGTAAAAAGCCGATCACCGCCGGCAGCCAGGCCGGCCCCCCGGCCTCCTCGGCCATCTCGATCGCCGGCGCCAGCAGCGACCAGAAGCTGGCGGCGATCATCACCCCGGCGGCAAAGCCGAGCATCGCGTTGAGCACCCGCTGCCGGATGGTCTTAAAAAAGAAAACCCCTGCCGCGCCCAGCGCCGTCACCCCCCAGGTGAACAGCGTGCCCACCAGCGCCTGCGCGATGGGGTCGAGCGCCTTAAACCACTCGATGGCCATAGTTCCCGTCCCTTATCTAATCTCCATATCTTTGACGCCAGGGCCATTCGCGCGAGCCACCTGCTCCGCTCCCCACCCCCCGGCTTTGGACATAACGGTAACCCTCGACCAGGTTGGCCGGCGGCACCTCCACCCCCGACACGTTGCTGGTGAAAAGGAACATCCCTTTGCCGCCGTCGGTGCACGCCACGAAATAATCCACCTCGGCGCGCACGTCTTCTGGCGTGCCAAAGGGCAGCGTGCGCGAGACGCTCATCCCGGTGAAAAAGAGCAGCGGCTCGCCCATCCGGCTGCGCAGCCTGCCCAGCTCGCACAGGTCGATGCCCAATTCGTACTGGAAACCCTGCAACCCGCTGAAGCCCATGTCGAGGAAATCGCCCAACAAGGGGCGCACGTCGCCATCGCAGTGATACACCAGGCGCACCCCGGCGTCCACCAACGGCTCGATGATCATCCGCACCGTGGGGAAATAATGCTTGCGCAGGAACCCCGGCGAGACCATCGGCCCGAGGTTGTTGCACAGGTCTTCGCCGCAAAACATCAGCGGCACCAGGTCGTATTCGCGGTACAGGCCGGCCAGGATTTTGGCTCGCTCGCGCGAGTGCAGCGCGCGCGCCCAGTAGATCTTCCCCACCGCCTCGGGGTACAGCGCGCAGGCCAACCAGAAGGCGGTGTAGCCCACCTCGGTATAGAGTGGGTAGTGACCGCCGATTTCCCAAAAATTGGGCATCGGCTGGATGCCTTCCCAGGTTCGCAGGGCGCGCTCGAAGTAATCGCGGTAGGCCCACTCCTCGGCGGCCGCGTCGAAGCTGGCCAGCACTTCTTTCTCGCTATCCGGGTACGAGTCAGCCAGGCCCAAGATCTCCTCGGGCTCCACGCCGGGGAATTTCTCCTCCTGCACCAGCCCGGTGCGAATCTGGTCGAGACCCAGCGGGACGACCGGCTGCACCATGCCGTCCACATCCAGCGCCGTGTGCGCCAGGATCACCGCCCGTTCCGGGTCGGCCAGGTAGGCCCCATTGCTGATTCCGGCGATCTGCGCCAGCACACGCGCCCCACCGATCCACCCCCCAATCGACGGCACGCGGTCGACCTCCAATCCGCGCGCCTGCCGCACCAGGCGTTCCTTTTTGCTGAGCTGTCCCATCGGTAAACCTCTCCACCCATCGATAATTGCTGCTCAGGAAGCTACGGCCGATTTGCGAGGCGAACGCGGGGCCTGGCGAAAGCCTGCCAGACCCCGCCAGGCGATTACAGGCCTTTCGCCAGGAGATAATACATCTCGTTCCAGCGCAGTTCTTTTTTGAACTCGGAAATTTGCGTGCCTTCGCCGATGCGCAGGTATTCCAGCCCGGCCATGGCGGTGAAGTCTTCCATGTGCTCAGCAGTCAAGGGCTGGCTGAAACCGGTGTGGTGAGCCCCGCCGGCCAGGATCCAGGCCGCCGCGGCCACCTTGAGATTGGGTTTCGGCGCCCAGACCACGCGCGCCACCGGCAGCCTGGGCAGCGCCGCATCCGGGGCGACCACTTCCACCTCGTTGACGATCATGCGGAAGCGGTTGCCCAGGTCCACCAGCGAGGCGTTGATCGCCGGACCGGGGCGCACGTTGAACACCAGGCGAGCCGGGTCATCTTTGCCGCCGATCGAGAGCGGGTGCATCTCCAGAGCCGGCTTGCCATCCGCAATCGAAGCGCACACCTCCAGCATGTGCGCGCCGAGCACCTTCATCCCGGCCGGGTTGAAGTGGTAGGTGTAATCCTCCATGAAGGAGGTGCCCCCCTCCAGCCCGGCGCTCATCACCTTCATCGAGCGCACCAGCGCAGCGGTTTTCCAGTCGCCCTCGGCGCCGAAGCCGTAGCCGTCGGCCATCAAACGCTGCACCGCCAGGCCAGGAAGCTGCGCCATGCCGTACAGGTCTTCGAAGCAGGTGGTGAAGGCTTTAAAACCGCCCTGCTCGAGGAAAGCGCGCATGCCCAGCTCGATGCGCGCCGATTCGCGCAGCGCCGCCCGCCGGCTGCCGCCCTTGCGCAGCGACTCACCCACGCGGTAACTGTCATCGTAGAGCGCCAGTTGCCGCTCGATCTCGGCATCGCTGACCGCGTTGATGTACTGCACCAGCTCGCCCACGCCGTAGCCGTTGACCGAGTACCCCAGGCGAATCTGAGCTTCCACTTTATCACCTTCGGTGACGGCCACCTGGCGCATGTTGTCGCCAAAGCGCGCCACCTTCATGCCCTGCATGTCGAGCCAGGCGCAGGCAGCTCGCGCCCAGGCGCCCAACCGGTCGAGCACTTCTGGGTCCTGCCAATGTCCCACCACCACCTTGCGCTCCAGGCGCAGGCGCGTGCCGATGAAGCCGTATTCGCGGTCGCCGTGGGCCGACTGGTTGAGGTTCATGAAATCCATGTCGATCTCGCCCCAGGGGATGTCGCGGTTGAACTGGGTGTGCAGGTGGGCAAGGGGCTTGCGCAGCGCGCTCAACCCGGCGATCCACATCTTGGCCGGCGAGAAGGTGTGCATCCAGGTGACCAGCCCGGCGCAGTTGGGGGCGGCGTTGGCCTCCAGGCATAACTGGTGGATGGCGTCCGGATTGACCAGGACGGGCTTGAAGATCACGCGCACCGGCATTTGCGGGGCGTTGCCGAGCTCGCGAGCGATGATTTGCGAGTGCTCAGCCACCTGTTTGAGCGTTTCAGGCCCGTAGAGGTGCTGGCTGCCAGTCACAAACCAGATTTCGTATGTTTTCAGGTCAATCATGGGATCGGGCTCCTTTGAATGATGTCATCATGGATTGTATAACGGATTCGGATAACCATTAAATGACAAAGCTGGTGTGATTTTGCACCAGCTTTGTTTTAGACGACTTACGGCACGATGACGGTGCGCACATCCTCGCTGAAGAGCTCCAGCGCATCGAGGGCGGCGTTCACGGCCCCCGCTTCCAGCGGGATGGTGCGCGAGACGACCTCCGACAGGTCCAGCACGCCGCGGCGAGCGTATTCGATCAGCAGCGGCAGCTCCCGCAGCAGGTGGTCGTTCGAGCCGATCAACTCGGTCTCGGGGCCGAGCAGCTCGCGGTAGGTGTCGATGCTGAGGGGCTGGTCGCTGATGCCCACCATCACCGCGCGACCGAACACCGCCAGCGA
This sequence comes from Anaerolinea sp., assembly GCA_029975965.1. The sequence goes on from JARKOV010000166.1 coordinate 54,691, forward strand.
GCGCAGCGCCTGGCGCATGGTCAACGGCAGGCCGATCACTTCGAGGACCACGTCCACCCCTCGCCCGCCGCTCAGCCGGCGGATTTGCTCCACCGGGTCGCCCGCCGAAGCGTCAACCGGGATCGCACCGTATTTTTCCGCCAGCCTGAGCTTTGCGGGCTGGATATCCACCGCGTAAACGTCGCGCGCCCCCAGCGCCTGGCCGAGCTGCAGCGCGGAGAAGCCCAAGCCGCCCACGCCGTACACCGCCAGCGTCTCGCCGCCCTTCAGGCGCGACTTGCGCAGCGCGTGCAGCACGGTGGCCGAAGCGCACATCAAGGTGGCGCCCTGTTCGAAGGGGATCTCCTCCGGCAGGCGCACCGCGTTGCGCTCGGGCACGGCGATGTACTCGGCGTAACCGCCCGGCGTGTAATGCCCCAGCATCAGGCCGCGCTCGCAGAACTGCTCGCTGCCGGCGCTGCAGTAATAGCAGTTGCCGCAGGTGATCATGTAATGCAGGCAGACCCGGTCTCCGGGTCTGACCAGCGTCACCTGCCCGCCGACCGCCTCGACCACTCCCGCCACCTCGTGACCCAGGGTCATCGGCAGCGGGTAAACCGGCGACTTGCCGGCGCGATAATGCACATCGGAATGGCAAATGCCCGCCGCGCGCACCCGCACCAGGACGTCATGCTCGCCCAGTTGCGGCACGGGTACCTGGCGCAGTTCCAATGGTTGGCCCACTTCGACCAGCTGGATTGCGTTCATCATGAGAAAAATTTTATCACAGAGGGATTTTTATCAGCTTGTGCGGCCAATGGAAAATCGAAGTTTCTTCCTTCGACGGTGGAGGGTCGCAATCCACCTAATCGCCGCGCAGCGAGAGCACTTCGTCGAGCAAGACGCCGTTGACACGGATCACCACGCGGCTCACGGTGGAGAACTGCAGGGCGGTCTGCTCCAACTGCGCCTTGACGCGCGGGCTGTCGCACACACCGCCCAGCAGCAACGAGCCACTCAGGTCCACTGTGGCGGTGCCGTCTTTGAGCGCCACACCCTCCACGCGTAAATCCGACTGGTAAAGCGCGTTATACAGCCCCGATTCGCCGAAGAACTGGTCGTCCAGCGCCAGCAGGTCCTCCAGCGCCGCGCGCAGCACGCCGGTGGTGGATGGAATTTCGCGGTTTACCGCCAGGGCGCTGTCGCCGCAGCCCACCGCCGGGCCGGACACGCCGCCATCTTCCAGGGCGATGAGGAAGATTTGGACCACCATACTGTCAGGAGTCGGGCTGGCGACCGGCTGGGCGGTCGCAGGTGGCGGGGTCGCGCTCGGCATTTCGGCCGGAAGGGTGGGTGCGGGCGGAGTCTCACCACCCGGCGATTGGCTAGCCAAAACCGGCAGCGAACAGGCCAGCCCGACCAGCCAGAGCAGGCCGATGAAGACGATTAGGGAGTTTCGTTGGTATTTCATGCCCTCATTCTGCGGGTTCGATTCAAGTTTTCTGTTTTACACAATCCATTCTACGCCGGTTGGGGACGAAAAACCATACCCAGAGCGAGAGGGTCCCCCAGAGGCCGGGTTCAAGGAGGTGGCCATCCTGCCGGTGGAAAACGCCATTTTCCGCCTGTGCCGGCTCAGTCTTTAAAGCGAAAAGAGGCCCGGGGCATCCAGGACCTCTTTTCGCATCGCCGCTTACTTGCCCAGGCGGATCACATTCCAGGAGGCGGCCGGCAGCTCCGCCGTCAACTTGCCCTCCGCGACGCGAGCACCCGCGGCGCGCACCGGGGCGACGTTGTCCGGCTTAACCAGCGTGTTGACCGCTTTCAGGTCCGGGTGCGCCAGCAGCAGGTGCTCCTTGACCGCGTAACCGCTCAGGTTCATCCCGGCGCTTTCCAGAGTGAGGGGCTGGTCCAGGTCGCGGTTGACCGCGAAGACAGTGATGCCCTCCTGCGCCTCGTCGATCACGCCCACCGCCTCCAGGCTGGGCACTTCGCCGAACTCGGCGTCCGGATAAGTCGAGCTGGAGACATTCAGGTCGAGCGCGGTGCCGCGCCCGTAAAGCGAGGCGTGCTGGAAGGGATAATAAATGGTTTGCCGCCACAGCCCGCCGCCGTTGACGGTCATGATCGGGGCGATCACGTTGACAAGTTGCGCCAGGCAGGCCATCTTGACCCGGTCGGCGTGCTTGAGCAGGGTGATGAGCATGCACCCCACCAGCAGCGCGTCTTCGAAGGTGTACACGTCCTCCAGCAGCGGCGGGGCTACCTGCCAGGGAGCCATCTGCTGGTCCGCGGCGTGCGAATGGAACCACACGTTCCACTCGTCGTAGCTGAGGTTGATCGTTTTCTTGCTGCGCGTGCGCGCTTTCACGGTATCGCAGGTGGCGATCACGCTGCGGATGAACTGGTCCATGTCCAGCGACTTGGCCAGGAAGTTGCGCGTGTCATCCTTCTGGTTGCCGTAGTAGGAGTGCAACGAGATGTATTCCACGTGCTCGTAGGTGTGCTCCAGCACGGTCGCTTCCCAGGCCGGGAAGGTCGGCATGCCGCGACCCGAGCTGCCGCAGGCCACCAGCTCGATGGAAGGGTCCGTCCACTTCATCACCTTGGCCGTTTCGCAGGCCACCCGCCCATACTCCTCCGCCGTCTTGTGGCCGATCTGCCAGGGACCGTCCATCTCGTTGCCCAGGCACCACACGCGAATGCCGTGCGGGTCGGCGTGGCCGTTGGCGCGGCGCAGGTCGCTCCAGGCCGTGCCGCCGGGGTGGTTGCAGTACTCCACCAGGTTGCGCGCCTCCTCGGGGCCGCGCGTCCCCAGGTTGACCGCCATCATCGGCTGGGTGCCCGCCTCCCGGCACCAATCGACGAACTCGTCCACCCCTACGGCGTTGGTCTCGATGCTTTTCCAGGCCAGCTCCAGCCGGCGGGGTCTACTTTCCTTGGGGCCGATGCCGTCTTCCCAGTTATACCCGGAGACAAAATTCCCGCCGGGGTAGCGCACGATGGGCGTGTTGAGCGCGCGCACCAGCTCCAGCACGTCGCGCCGGAAGCCCTTGCCGTCGGCAGTCGGATGGCCCGGCTCGTAGATGCCCCCATAGACCGCCCGCCCGAGGTGCTCGATGAACGAGCCGTACAGGCGCGGGTCCACCGCGCTGATCGCCAGGTCTTTGTGCAATGTGATTGTCGCTTGGTTTGCCATTGGAATCCTCTCGTGTTAATCGTTGTTCTTTGGTCATATGCTTAGATAGGTTAATCCCTTTGTAGCCCAGGAATATTAAATCGGCTTCCGTTATCCATCCTCAAGAAATCGGTAACGGTTTTTTCCATCAGCCGATGTTTGCGAGGGAATGACACAGGCCAGAGCCAATGCCAGACCAACCATACTCAAATTATAGATCGTCAGATAAGGACCGGCATATTCATAGTAGTTTACTCCGACCGGGGCGTCTACCCAGGTGAGCACTGCAAGAATCGCCGAAAAGGAAAAGAACACCAGTCCAGCACGAATCGAGCGTAAAGAGGCCAGAATCAAGAAAATGGGCACCCCCGGCATTCCATAGGGAGACAGGACACTCGCGAAAACTGCCCCCAGTTGCCAATATTTCCATCGCCGCGCTACCAGGCATAAAATCGCAATCGGCAAAGCGACCCAATAGCCAAATCTTCCGGCAAGCGAATGCTCAACAAAAACCTGGGCCGGTGGTGGATCATTGAAAATAACTCTGATCCAATCTGGATATAGATGAGCGAAGGGTAGAAAATACAGCAGGAATGCCACCAATCCTGCTTTCCAATCACGCCGGATGAAGATGAACAGCAGAACGATGAATAGACCGCCCTGTGGCTTGACCAGCAGGCAGCCGAATCCCAATACCCTCAAGATCAATCCACCCCACGATTGGAAGCGGCGATCGCCTGCTATTAGCAACCATAAGCCGGAGCCTATGATGAACATATCGATCCCACCGGCAGATATTAAAAATAACATCGAGTTGGAAAAGAACCATGCCAAAGCTGTCCAGGCACGGTGGTAAAATGCGAAGCCCATCAGCAAGCCCGCGCCAAGAGCCAGGAATATGCGCGAATTTAAAAATAGCATCGGCCAGAGAAACATGACTGCGAAAGGCGGGTTATAAAAGTGCTCGATCCGGGTGGCTGAATTCCACGGATTACCACCCTGTAGTAAAAAGCGAATTCCATATTGAATATTTTCAAAATCAAACGCGTTGACCAGAAAAATCCGGCTGGCAAACGCCAGGGTAATCGTTCCAAGCAGGAATCCTGCTCCAGCGCGTAGGAAATCCGGCCCGATACGCTCGAGTAGCCATATTTCAAGCTTTCGAACCTGAATGCCCAACCACTTCTCTCCAGCGAAAAATTTTGAGCAGCCTCTCAGGCAGAATTGTTTCCGCATGAGGCCAAACAAGGGAATATCAGTTTTTGACTGTATGCCTTGTTAACCTTTTACAAAGGACAACTTCGCCGCGATCTTCCCACCGCGCAGGTGGAACACATCCACCCCGTGAATATGACCCGCCTGTCCATCTGCGCCGACCCAGGAATAGACCCAACGCTGCGCCGCGCGCTCGCCGCAGGCAAACAACTCGATAATCTCGATCTGCGCAGCAGTGGACGAATTGAAAAAATCCTCCCAGAAGCGGCGCACGGCCGCCTGCCCTTCGATGCGCTCGCCGTCCGGCGGCGGGTAGGTGTTTTCGAAGACACAGTCCTCGGTCATCATCGCCATCATCGCGTCCACGTCATGGCGGTTGAACGCCTCGTTGAAGCCCACCAGTAATTCAATTGTGTCCATCTCTTTCACCCTTCTTCCCGGCGGATGACGATCAGCGCCACGTCGTCCTGCGCCAGGCCGCCGCCGACGAAGCGCTGCACGTCTTCGTGGATTCCCTCCAGGACTTCGCGCGCCGGGCGGCCCGCCCTGGCCAATGCAGCTTCCAACAGGCGCTCTTCCTGGTAAAAAGCTCCCTGCGGGTTTTGCGCGTCGGTGATCCCGTCCGTGTAAAGCACCAGGAAGTCGCCCGGCTCCATGCGGTAATCGCGCTGGCGCCAGCGAGCCTGTTCCGAGACCCCCAGGGCCATGCCGGTCGGGCGCAGGTACTCGATCGACTGCCTGCCGCGCCGATTGGTGATCAGGAAGCCCGGCGGGTGCCCGGCGTTAGCGTACACCAGCCGGCCAGTGTGCGGCTCGAGGATGCCGAAAAAAGCGGTGATGAACATGCCGCCGCGCGTGTCCGAGAGCATGCGCTCGCTGATTGTGCTCAGCGTGACCGCCGGCAGCGTGGGAAAACGCATCGCGAAGGTGCGGAACAGCGTGCTCGAGAAGGCCATCAGCAGCGCCGCGCCCATGCCCTTGTCCGACACGTCCGCCACCACGATGCCCCATTTGCGCGGGGCGAGAGGGATAAAATCGTAGAAATCCCCCGAGGTATCCCGCGCCGGCGCCAGCGTCGCGGCGATATCCCACCCGCGGATGACCGGCGCGTCTTCGGGCAGCAGGTCCGCCTGGATTTTTCCAGCCATCGCCAGCTCGTGCGCCATGGTCTGCTCGCTGCGGTCGATGCCCAAGGTGCCGGTGAAAGGCGCCGGCGCCGGGGCGCGGGTTAATCCGTCGTCTTCTTCCGGTTCGCGCTCGAAGGAGATCCGGGTGGCGCCCTTGCCGTTCGCATCGCCGCCCGCATTTTCGCACACCTGCTTGAGCGCGGCATCGAACTCTTCCTCGTTGATGTCACGCGAGAAGATATACAGCGGCTGGCAGTTCAGCTCTTCCAGCGACTGGCACTGTTCCACCTCGCGGAGCAGTAAAACCACCTTCATCGCCGGGAGTTGTTCGCAGACCTGCCCGACCACCTGCCGGATTTCCTCCACGGGCTGGCGCAAATCGAGCACCAGGACGTCCGGCGCGGTCATCTGGCACAGTTGCAGCGCTTCGCCGCCGCTGCAGGCGAGGCCAACCAGTGATACATCCTTATTTTGGCCAAGCACAGCCGCCAGCCCGCGCAAAAAGATCGGCTGGTCAGAGGCGGCCACAATGCGGGTCACTTTTCGTTCGTTCATAAGCAAAGGATGGCAACTGCGCCGAGGTTGAGGAAAAATCTGCGAATTTTCTTCTCCTCTGGCCCAGCAACTGCCAGTTAAGTATATCAAAAGTCAAGATTAGGAGCAGACAGGTTCCTGTCTCTGGCAAGCTTGCTTATAAAAATGAGAAGCTGCGACAACAAATTGGTGGCCCCCAGCGACATCGGCTGTCATCCACTTTCGCATTTCATGGTTTAATAGGGGCACACTTCACCAGCGCGAAAGGAACCGAGATGGCTCAACCCAAGATCCGTTTTGCCGCTGTCGGCTTGAACCACGGGCACATCTACAGCCAGACGATTTTCATGCTCGAGGCGGGCGCTGAGCTGGTCTGGTACTACGCCAAAGAGCCTGACCTGGCCGCCCAATACGCCCAGGCTTTCCCGCAGGCGCGCGCTGCGCGCAGCGAGGAGGAAGTGCTGGAGGACGAAACCATCCAACTGGTTATCACCGCAGGGATTCCCTCCGAGCGCGCTCCGCTGGGGGTGCGCGCCATGCAGCACGGCAAAGACTTCATGAGCGACAAAGGTGCGCCAACCACCTTCGAGCAACTGGCCGAGGTGCGCCGCGTGCAGCAAGAAACCGGGCGCATTTACTCGGTGTGCTTCAGCGAGCGCTTCGGTGTCCCGGCGGTGGTCAAAGCACAGGAGCTGGTGGCGCAGGGCGCCATTGGGCGGGTGGTGCAGACCGTCGGCCTGGGACCCCACCGCGTCGGCCTGCACAACCGTCCCGACTGGTTCTTCCAGAAGGCCTATTACGGCGGCATCTTGATCGACATCGCCTCGCACCAATTCGACCAGTTACTCTACTTCACCGGCTCCACCCAGGCGCGGGTGAGCGCGGCGTACGTGGCCAATTACAGCCACCCCCAGCGTCCCGAGTTCGAAGATTTTGGCGAGGTGATGGTCGAAGGCGACCGGGGCACCGGTTACATCCGCGTGGACTGGTACACCCCGGACGGGTTGGGCGTTTGGGGCGACGGGCGCCTGGTGTTACTCGGCACCGAAGGTTACATCGAGATCCGCAAGTACATCGATGTGCTCGGTCGTCCCGGCGACAACCACCTGTTCCTGGTCAATCAGCAGGGCAAAGAGTACATCGACTGCTCGGGGATCGAGCTGACTTACGGGAGAGATCTATCCTTCGACATCCTCAACCGCACCGAGACGGCCATGTCGCAGGAGCACTGCTTCCGCACGCTCGAGCTGGCACTGCAGGCCGAAGCGCAGGCCGTGCGCCTTGGGAACCTGCGCTAATCGTCCCTAAGCCATGGGCTGACCGCGCCGGATTGCGTTTCCATTTTCATGAAAAATGTGGGGAGAACCCCACATTTTTCTGCAAATTAATTACACAATCTCACGCCGCCGCCCGCGGCGGTGCGTTCCGGCGCGCCAGAAATGGACCGCCAGCAGCGCGGTGACCCCATACAGCACCACGCCCCAGGCCAGGAATCCGATCATGATCAGCGGGCTGGCGAGCAGTTGCCCGACGGCGCTGACCAGTCCGAACACGCCGTAGAGCACCATCAGCCAGCGCAGCCAGCCCTGGTAGCCGCGCTGTGCAAAGAGCGGAGCCGCGACCAGCATCGCCAACCCCAGGAACCAGCCCCACCCCAGGATTTCCATCGCAAAGAGGATAGACCGCTCGCCATACGCCAGGAACCACTGGATCGCTTCCACCTCACCCAGCGCAGCGCTCTGCCGCACCACCCCCAACTGGGCAAAGCGATTAATCGAGACGGTCACGGCGAACAGGCTGGTCAGCGCCAGCCCGGCAAGGCTGTTGGCCTGCCGGGAAGGGGGCGTCGCCGCGTGGAGGCAGGCCATCAGCACCACCAGCACCGGGCAGGTCACCAGGCTGATGATCCCGCCGAACAACTGCAATCCCTCGCCCGGCGGAAAGACGAACTTGCCGGTCAGGATCGCCGCCAGGATGACCACGAAGTAGATGAAGCCCAGCGTGGTCGCCACGACCGCCGACCAGAATCCGAGCAGGTAGCGCGGGTTGGCGACTTGTTCGGGTGGCAGTGAAGTTTGGCCTGAGGGCGGCTGGGCGGACAGAGGGTCGGGGTTCGGGCTGCTTACGCTCACATTGACTCTCCCAGAAAAAGGGTCTTGTCGCCTCGCACGGGCGAGAGCACTCCTTGTTAAGTATAACCCCCGCGCGTGGAATCGGAAATTGCGATCCTCTCTCGTAACCCGCGAATGACATGCATCCATCTGTATTCCATGCAAATAGCAGTACCTGTATCTTGCAAAAATGGGTTATGATCATATCGACCCTTACGAAATTTGAGAGACCGCCGCCCACAGAGGCTGCCCTCAACCGCACACTCCAAGAGGTGAAACCATGAGTTCCGTAAAACGCGTTCACAATTTCAACGCCGGCCCCTCGATTCTCCCGCTGACCGTGCTGGAGCAGGCCCAGGCTGAGCTGCTCGACTACCAGGGCAGCGGCATGTCAGTGATGGAGATGAGCCACCGCTCGAAGGAATTCGAGTCGATCATCCAGACTGCCGAAGCCGACCTGCGCGAATTGATGGGCATCCCCGCCGATTACAAGGTGCTCTTCCTGCAAGGGGGCGCCAGCCTGCAGTTTGCCATGCTGCCGATGAACCTGCGCCCGGCCGGCGCGTCGGCCGACTACGTCGTCACCGGCTCGTGGAGCCGAACTGCGCTCAAGGAAGCGGCGAAACTCGGCGCGGTGCGCACCATTTTCAGCGGTGAGCCGGAGAACTACACCCGCCTGCCCGGGCCCGCGGAGCTCTCCATCGACCCCGCCGCGGCCTACGTGCACATCTGCCACAATGAGACGATCCACGGCGTGGAGTTCAAAAGCGAGCCCGCCGTGCCGGAAGGCGTGCCGCTGGTGTGCGATATGTCGTCTGATTTCCTTTCCCAGCCGGTCGACGTGTCGAAATACGGCCTGATCTACGCCGGAGCGCAAAAGAACGCCGGCCCGGCAGGGGTGACGGTGGTGATCGTGCGCGAGGACTTGCTGGCGCGCGTGCCCGAAAAGCTGCCCGTCATGCTGGATTACCGGCTGTTGGCTGAAAGCGGCTCGCTGCACAACACCCCGCCCTGCTTCGCCATTTATATGGTCGGCCTGGTGTTGAAGTGGTTGAAAAGCCTGGGTGGCCTTCCAGCCATGTACGAGATCAACCAGGAGAAGGCCGAGCTGGTTTATCAAGCGATCGACACCAGCGGGGGATATTACCGCGGCCACGCCGTTCGCGAAGCGCGCTCGATCATGAACGTGCCGTTCCGCATGCCCAGCGAAGAATTGGAAGACCTCTTCGTCAAAGAATCCAAGAAAGCCGACCTGGTCGGGTTAAAAGGCCACCGCTCGGTGGGCGGGTTGCGCGCCTCGCTGTACAACGCGCTGCCGGTTGAATCGGCGAAAGCGCTGGTCGATTTCATGGCGGATTTCCAGCAAAAGCACGGTTGAGTTGTTAAAAAGGCAACAGCGGGTGCCATGGCGCCCGCTGTTGCCTTTTTAAGTGGGTTAGCTCAGCCCCGGCGTGAGCCGAACGAGCGGCGATTACCGGCAGGCGAACCGCGCCAGGCGGGGGCGGGCCTGGGCCTGGCGGGAGCAGCTTGCTGAGCCGGCGCCGGTTTCGGCTCGACCGGCCCAACCGCATCAAATCCGGCCAACACGCGCCGCTCTAGAGAATGCCCCAAGAGGCGCTCGATGGTGCGGATCATCCCGGAGTCTTCCACGGTGACCAGCGAGTAGGCCGTGCCCAGGCGCTCCATGCGTCCCGTGCGGCCGATGCGGTGCGTGTACGCCTCAGCCGTGTCGGGCAGGTCAAAGTTGATCACATGCGAGATGCGCGAGACGTCGATCCCGCGCGCCGCAATGTCGGTGGCGACCAGCACGCGCACCTTCCCGCTGCGGAAGCCGTCCATCGCCTCCTGGCGGCGGTTCTGCGAGAGATTGCCCTGCAGCGAGGCGGTCGAAAAGCCAGCTTTGGCCAGCACATCGGCCAATTTCTTGGCGCGGTGCTTGGTTCGGGTGAAAACCAGCACCTGCCCTTCGCCGGCCTGGCGCAGCAGCACCTGCAACAGCTCGCTCTTGCGGGTTTGCTCCACCGGGTAGATGGCGTGGCTGACCGTCTCCACCGGGCGGGATGCGCCGATCTCCACCGCGACCGGCCGAGTCAACATCTCATCGGCCAGCGAGCGGATTTCCGCTGGCATCGTCGCCGAGAAGAGCAGGGTCTGGCGGGCTGCCGGCAGGGCAGCCATGATGCGGCGAATATCGGGCAGGAAACCCATGTCAAACATCTGGTCGGCCTCATCCAGCACCACCACCTCGACGTGGCTCAGGTTCACCTCTTTCTGAGCCATCAGATCGAGCAGGCGTCCCGGGCAGGCGACCGCGATCTCGCTGCCCGAGCGCAGCCCGCGAATCTGCGGCACGGGGCTGACCCCGCCGTAAATCGTCTGGCTGCGCAGGCGCGTCTGCCGGCCCAGCGCGGCGATCGCCGTGTGGGTCTGGTGGGCCAGTTCGCGCGTCGGCGAGAGGATCAAGGCGCGCAGCTTGCCGCGCGGTCCGCGCATCAAGCGCTCCAGGATCGGTAAGGCAAACGCCGCCGTCTTGCCGGTGCCCGTTTGCGCCAGGCCCAACACATCTCGCCCTTCCATGATGGGCGGAATCGTTCGGATTTGAATGGAGGTGGGGGTAGAATAACCGGCTGCCTGGATACCCGCCTGGATGTGCGGGTGAAATGCAAATGTTTCGAAGTTCAAAACGGTTCCTTTAGAAAAAAAATGAGCCAGGGAGGGCCCCGGCCCATCCACGATAAAAATGGATAATTTCTATCCGCTTATTAAAGTCGACCCCGCAGTATACCACACTATGCAACCGTTGGGGCATCCACCCCAAAGCCAACCAGGGCCAATGCAGCCATTTGTGAGGTGGGGTTCCCCTTCGAAAGCCTAAATCTAAAAAATCAAGGCGATTCTTACCAAAATGTAAAGGGGTAATCGGCAAATTTCCGTTACCATTGATTTACCCGTACGATGAAAGAACTGCGCAGTTTTACCGCCCGATTGTTCACCGCGCCCACCTCGACCGAGCAGCTCATGCGGCGCGAGCAATGGACGCGCGACATCCTCTCCTTGATGCTGGTGGTGTCGCTGATCGCCGCCGCGTTGATCCTGGTCTGGATGCTGGCGGGCGTCTTTGTGCTGGGCGAAACCTACCCAATTTTCTGCGTCCTGGCGATCACGCTGCTGGCCTGGTGGGCGTCTCGCAAAGGGGCATGGCGCGCAGCCAGCTTCGTCCCCACCTTGCTGTGCGTGGCCCTCGGCGCGTACGGTTCCTACATTGTCGGTTTCAGCAACAACCTTGTCCTGTTTTACGCCCTGGGGGTACTGATCGCGGGCATCTTGCAGGGTTCGCTGATGCGCTGGTTGCTCATCCCACTTTGCACGCTTGCGCACATCGGCCTGGGACTGCAGGTGCGGGCCGAACCGTTTCTGACCGTCCTCGCGCCGGCGATCACCGTTTTCTTCAGCCTGCTGGGCGTCGCCGTCATCCAGTGGTACTTCGACTCGCGGCTGCGCCACATCCTCGCCGCGATGATGGCGGGCAACATCGCCCTGCGCGACGAAATCGCCCGGCGCGAAAAAGTCGAGGCGGTCCAGCAGGAACAGGAAACCCAGTTGCAGCGCCTGGCGGAAAACATCTCCGACATGGTCGCGGAAGTCGACCCGCAAGGGGTATTCACCTACACTTCGCCCTCCTACTTCACCGCCCTGGGTTACCATCCCGAGGATTTACTCGGCACCAACGCGTTTAACCTGGTCCATCCCGAGGATCAGCAAATCGCCCTACAGGCAACCGAGAACGCCGCGACCAGCCACATGCCGCAGCGCGTGCGCGTGCGCACCAGAAACGCCAGCCAGAGCTACCTGCCGGTGGAGGTCTTCGGCCGCGCCCTGTACCGCGCCTCAGGCGAGCTGCAGGGGTACGTCTTCACCAGCCGCGACGTCAGCCAGCAGGTTCAAGCGGAGCTCGCCTTGCAAGAATCCGAGCGAAAATTCCGCAACATCATCGAGTCGATCCCGCTCGGCATCCACATGTATCGCTTGAACGAGCACGACGAGTTGATCTTCAACGGCTCCAATCCCGCCGCCGATGATATTCTGGGCATCCGGCACTCCGACCGTTACGGCTTGCCCATCGAGGAGGCCTTTCCAGGGTTAGCCAACTCAGACACCCAAGCCAGGTTTCGCAGCGTTGCCCTGCAAGGCGGGTTGTTGCACTTCGAGCAATTTGACTACGACGATGGGCAGATCCACAGCGCCTTCGATGTGCACGCCTTCCAGACCGCCCCTCGCCACATGGTGACCGTGTTCTCCGATATCGGCGAGCGCCTCAGAACCGCCGAAGCCCTGCGCCAGTCGGAGCACAAATTCGCCACCGCCTTCCGCACGTCGCCCGATTCGGTCAACCTGAACCGCCTGTCAGACGGCGTGTACATCGAGGTCAACCAGGGTTTCACCCGCCTGATGGGCTACACCACCGATGACGTGATCGGCAAATCGTCGCTGGAACTCAACATCTGGGTCGATCCGGCAGACCGCGAACGGCTGGTCAAAGGGTTGACGCAATTTGGCGAGGTCAACAACCTGGAAGCGCGCTTCCGCCGCAAAAACGGCGACATCGGCATCGGTTTGATGTCGGCCCGGGTGATCGAAATCGATCACCAGAAATGCATCCTCTCGATCACGCGCGATATCACCGAGCGCTACCAGGCGGAGAGCAAATTGCGAGAGGCGCACCGCGAGCTCGAAGATGCTTACAAGGCCACGCTGCAAGGCTGGGCGGGCGCCCTGGAGCTGCGCGAGCGCGAGACGGCCGACCACAGCCGGCGCGTGGTCGAGATGACCTTGCGCGTCGCCAGGGAGATGGGCATCCCGGAGGCGGAGCTGGTCGACATCCAACGCGGCGCCCTGCTGCACGATATCGGAAAGCTGGGCGTGCCCGACAACATCCTGCTGAAACCGGGGCCATTGACCGGTGAAGAATGGGTGATCATGCGCCAGCATCCCACCTTTGCCTACGAGCTGATCAAGGAAATCCCTTACCTGCTGCCGGCGACCGACATTCCCCATTATCACCACGAGCATTGGGATGGCTCGGGCTACCCGTGCGGGTTGAAGGGCGAGGCTATCCCGCTAGCCGCGCGCATCTTCGCCGTGGTGGACGTGTGGGACGCTTTGCTCTCCGACCGCCCTTACCGCCCGGCCTGGCCGGAGGCAGAAGTCTACCGCTACCTGGTCGATGAAAAAGGCAAGCAGTTCGACCCGCAGGTGGTCGATGCGTTCCTCAAACTGGCCGGCCCAGCCCCCTTCAACCCAACTTCATCTGCCTCGACCGGTTGAGGTTTCGCTCACTCCTTGGGCTTCGCGCCTTTTTTGCGCTTGAGACGAATTTGCTCCACCCGCGGCGGGACCGGTGGCTGGCCGGTGTGCAACGTTTTCCAACAGGCATAACACAGGCGCTGTTTTCCCGGTTCCGCCGACGGCACCAGGTACTCCGCTTGAAGCCTGCCGCACACTTCACACGGCCTGAGGATCTTTCCCATGGCATCCAACCTTTCACGGGATAACGATTGTGCACTTTGTCTTCTGTAAAATGTGGCCACAGCCCACATTTTACAGAGAGATGAAACTCAATCCGGATAATGGCTATATAATTAACCGATCCAAGCCCAACAACTTTTCAGGACAAACCGACCAAAAAAGCGCCAAGGATGAAGACAACCTGGATCCAAAACGACCTGTTGGTTGAAGGCGTTCACCTTCACTATTATCGCACCAATGCGGGGAACACGGGCAAGCAAGCTATGATGCTCGTGCACGGATTTTCCGATAACGGCCTGTGCTGGCAACCGGCGGCCGAAGCGCTCGAAGACCGATACGACATCGTCATGCCCGATTGCCGCGGGCACGGCCAGTCGGCGCGGGTGGAGCCAGGCGAGTCATTGGACATGACCGCCGACCTGGCCGGGCTGGTCGGCGCGCTTGGCCTGCAACGCCCGATCCTCGGCGGGCACTCGATGGGCGCGATGCTCGCCTCTAACCTGGCCGCGCGCCACCCGGACCTTCCCAAAGCGTTGATCCTCGAAGACCCACCCTGGTTCGCGCCCGCCCCCGGCCAGGAAGCGCCGAGCGTGCTGGCCGACGAAAGCCCGGTGGCGAAATGGATCAAGAGCCTGGCCGACCTGACCCTGGAGGAAGTCGTCGCGCAGAACAAAGCCGAACACCCGGCCTGGTCGGACGTGATCCTGCGCCGCTGGAGCGAGGGCAAGAAACAGCTCGATTGGAATTTCTTCTCGGCGCGCGATCGCATGTGGGAGGTCCCGTGGCAAAAGGTGGTCGCGGCCATCGCCTGCCCAACGCTGCTGGTGACCGCCGACCCGGAGATGGGCGGGTTGATCACGCCGGAGATTGCGCGCGAGGTGGTGGAGATGAACCCGCGTTTCCGCGTCGCTCACGTCGCTGGCGCCGGGCATCACGTGCGCTTCGAAAAACCCGCTCCGTACATGCACGCGGTGGTGTCGTTCCTCGGCGGGCTCGAGTAGCCACCCGAGAGGGCGTCAGCCCAACAATTCCTCGAGCTGCCCGACGTAACCCGCCAGCACCTGGAAAGTTTTCTCAACCGGCTGCGGGGTGGTCAGGTCCACGCCGGCCAGCTTGAGCGCATCCACCGGAAAAAGCGAATCTCCCGCCCGCAAGAAGGCGCGGTAATTCTCCCGCGCCCCAGGCAAGCCGTCGATCACACCGTCGGCCAGGGCATGCGCCCCGGAAATGCCAGTGGTGTACTGGTAAGCGTAAAAATTGCTGTAAAGGTGGGTGGAAAACTGCGCCCACAGGCAGCCATCGCGCTGCCGGTCGACGACCACATTTGGGCCATAGCCCGCCTGCAAGATGTCGGCCATCACCCCGTTCATGATCTCCGCCGTCAGCCCCTCGCCGCGCTCCACGCGCGTGTGCATCTCCAGGTCGAACATCGCCAGCACCGGCATGGTGAAGAAATAGCGGTAAAAATTGGCCATCGCCTCGAGCAGCACCGCCAGGCGGAACTCCCGCTCAGGCCGGGTGGCGAGCAGGTGAGCCCGCACCACCGCCTGGTGGAAATTGGACGCCACCTCTGCCACAAACAGGCTGTAACGCGAGTAAATGAACGGCTGAGATAGACCGGTGTAATAGGAATGCATCGAATGGCCCAGCTCGTGGGCCAGCGTGCTCAATCCGTAGATGCTGCGGTCGTAACTCATCATGATGAATGGGTGGGCGCCCTTCACGCCGGACGAAAACGCCCCAAAGCGCTTGCCTTTGTTCATCGCGCTGTCGACCCAGCGCTCCTCCAGCGCGCCGCGGCGCATGACCGCCACGTAATCGTCGCCCAAGGGTCGCAGACCCTCCGCGATCCACTCCACCGCCTGCTCGTAGGGGATATCCAGGCGCGCCTCGCCCAGCGAAGCGTAGGTGTCGTAGACGTGCAGCCTGCGCAGCCCCAGGGCGCGGCGGCGCAGCTCCCAGTAGCGGTGCCAGACCGGCAGGTTGGCCTGGAAGGTGGCGATTACGTTGTGGAACACCTGCAGCGGGATGTTGTTACCCTCCAGGGCGGCCTCGACCGACGTTGCGTAGCGCCGGGCGCGCGCGGCCAGCACATCCTGCTTCATCCCTGCCGCCAGGCAGTTGGACATCGTGTTTTGGTAAGCCAGGTGCGCATCGGCGTAGCGCTTCCAGGCGCTCCGCCGCAATGACCGGTCGGGGGAGGCGAGCAACTGGCGCATTTTGCTGTGCGTCACCTCCACCGCCTTGCCCTCACCGCTGCGGGCGGGTTTAAATTTCAGGTCGGCGTTGGCCAGGATGCCGTGGGTGGCGGAGGCGGTCTGGAAGGGATCGATCAACTGGCTGAGCAGTTCTTCGACCTCCGCGCTGCGCACGTGGGGCGCGCGCCGCTCCAGGCGTGCAAAAAAGTGCGCGTACGTCGCCAGCCGGGGTTGTTCCTGCATCCAGGCGCGCAGCCGGTCGAAGCCGATCGCCATGATCTCCGGCTCTTCAAACGAAGAGGCTGCGGCGGCGCGGGCCAACAAGCCGCTGGCGCGGCTGTTGAGCGCGGCGGAGGCCTGGTCGGTCGCGTCGGCGGCATAGTTAAGGCGAGCGTACTGCGCGACCAGCATCAAACGCTGGCGCAGCGATTGAATGGTCTCGAGCCACTCTGCGAGAATCTCCGGGCTTTCTCCCAGCCGGCCTTTGAAGCGGATCAGCCCATCGAAAGCCTCAGCCACTTCCTGGTAGGTCTTCTCCCACGTCTCACGGTCCGCGAAGGTGCTGGTCAGGTCCCAGGTGTAGCGGGTCTCCACGTCGCGCCGGGCGGGCAAAGCTTCCATGGTCGAATTTCCTCCGTTTTTTACCAATCATACAACATCGTAGGAAAGGATGGGAGACGTTGGGCGCTCAGGGTCGCTGCTTCCGGCACAATCTCGCAGATCTTTTCGGAGAGATTGCTTCACCCCCGTTAGCGGTTCACAAAAACACCCGCATCACGTCGTCGCGGGCCGGGCTGCGCCCGGCGCGGCGACCTCTCCTCCTGCGCCTGGAAAACACAGAGGAGAGATTGCTTCATCCCTGCTCCACCAGCGCGGCTTGCAGGCTTTTCACCGCGACCTGCTCGACATCGTGGACGCCTGTAATCTTTTCGCGCAGGTTGCCGAAAAACTGCGCCAGCTCGCCCCCCTCCAGCGGGAAATCTGCTGCCGTTTCGGCCTTCAGCCGGGCAATCTCGCGGTTGAGCTGGTCGATCTCCTCCCGCGCCGCGCCGCCTTGGGCGAGGAACAGCTCCCGGCGGCGCAGCATCTGCCGGCGAATCACCCCAAACGGCTCGATCGCATCCGGCAGCAGCGCCAGGCCCAGCTCTTTCCACGCGGCAGCCGCTTCACGGAAATGCTCCGCACAACCCACCAGCGCCGGGCGCCGCAAGATCAGGGCTGCTTCTTCGAGAAAATCCGCGTAAGCCGCGCGCTCTGCCCCGTCGCCCTCGCCGTTCTGGATGGTGGCGTAAAAAGCGGAGGTTAGCCCGGCGATCATCGGCCTGCCCGGCGGAAAAACGTTGGCCCAACTGTTGCGCAGGTTGGTTTTTTCGAGCGTCTCGCACCAATGCCGGTAAGCCTCGAAGCCAAAATTTTTCGGCGAGCCTTTCGGCGGGGCCTCGCTATAAAGACGCAAGGTATCCCAGATGCCTTTATGCACCGCAGAAGCCAGGCGGCCTGGATCCAGGTCACCGGGGACGAGCACGCGGAACTTGTCTTTCTTCACCCGCGCCCGCGCCGCGGCCAGTTGGGCGGTGGTCACCTGCAGCGGGACGCGGGCGCGGTCGGCGATCCAGACGGTGTCTTGCGCCTCGTCGTACCCGTAGACCACCACCGGGTACATCTGGTACATATCGTCATCGTTGGGCAGCTCGAAGTACGGCAGGCTGAAGATGTCCACCCAGGTGAGCGCCGGAAGGCCGTTTTCGAGAGTGGAGAGCAGGTTGCGCAGCCCGTGCTGCGGCAGGCTGGTCTGCAGAAGCTCCTGCTCCACCCCCAGTCGCTCCAGCAGCGTATCCAGCGGGTTGAAGGTATTACGGGTGAGGATCGCCACGTGCGGGTCGTAGCCCTGGTAAGCAAATTGAAAATAGCCCATCGCGATCCCGCCGCTGATCCCCAGGAACAGCGCCTCGCTGTAAGATTTACCGGTATGCGCCGCGACCAACCCCCGGTAGGCGTAAAAATTGCACAGGCTGCCGGTTTCCCAATGCCGGCCGTGGAAATGCTGGTAATCCTTTAATTTCGTCATCGTCCGACTCCTTTCACTGGATCAGATTATAAGAAATATCCCCACTCTGCTGGAAAAGGAGAGACATACTTGCAGGAAGAGGTCGCCGGGGCAACGAGGCAGCATGTCGCCGAGTAGCAAAAAGCATAGAAACATGCTTCTGCCTTCAAGGACAGGTTGCCTTATGACTTTTCCACTTATTGACTGGTTGTCTTATCGGCTGCATACCCCAGCGAATCTCAGACGCTCAGCGCTGTTCGTGCTCGCTCGCCCTATGGATGGGTGCGCCGCATGTCCGCCACCGACGCGGCGACCAGCTCGCGCAAGACCGCAAGGTCGACGTCTTCAAGCCGGTTGAGGTACAGGCAGGCTTTACTGGTCTTGAACTTGCCCAGCCTGCCCAACAAACCGGCGTAACGATCAAAGTCTGAGGTGATGTAGAGGGTCAGGTTTTGCTTGCGCGGCGAGAAGCCGACCAGCGGCATGTCGCCTTCGCGCCCGCTTTCGTAACGGTAATGGTACGAGCCAAACCCGACGATGCTGGTCCCCCACATCCTGGGTGGCTCACCGGTCACCTCCGCCATCATCTCCAGGATGCGGAAACTGTCGGCGCGTTTTTTTCCATTTTCGACGGCGTTGAGAAAATCCTCGACGCTCGCGTCGTTCACCTTCGTTTTAATGTCTGCCATCTGGAAACCCTTCTTCTTGATACGGTTAAGAATCGCTCAGGCAATATTACACTAATCCGATCCAGATTGCCACTCACGCTCCAGGACGGAGTAGACCAGCTCGTCGTGCCATTGCCCGTGCAGCCAGCGCGTCTCGCGCAGGCGCCCGTCCGCTCGCATGCCCAGTTTTTGCATCACGCGGATCGACGCGGCGTTCCCGGCATGGCAAATCGCCAGCACGCGGTGGGCGTTGAGCTCACCGAAGGCGAAATCCAGCATCGCCGTTGCCGCTTCCGTGGCGTAGCCGCACCCCCAGAATGCCCGGCGGATCGACCAGCCAATCTCCCATTCGCGGATTTCAGCCCAATTGAGGTGGAGCGATATGCGCCCCACCAACTCGTCCTGCCCGGCCAGGGTGACCGCCATCCGGAAGTGACGGCGAGGCTCATCGAGCGTCTCGAGCTGGGCTTTGCGCAGCCGCTCCTGGGTTTGCTCTCTGGTGAGCGGCCCCGGTTCGAACTGGAACATCGCGGGGTCGCTTTCCATGTCGACCAGCGCGGCCAGATCGTCCTCGCCAAACTCGCGTAGCACCAGCCTGGGGGTGATCCGTTGCACGCTTCCCTCACTTCGTTCGCAGCAGTTTGCGTTTCAGGCGCAGCGCTTCGTTGAGGTGAATCATGCCGTGGCGGGTCGGCGGCATGAGCAGCAGCCCGCCCAGGGTCAGGCTGCCCCAATACGCCAGGATGCCGAGCGCGCCTTCGACCACCCCGCCCTGCGCGCGAATCTGCTCCAAGCGGGATTGCTCAACCGGTTGCTTGAATTGCCCCGCCTGGGCTCGCTGGACCACTTCGCGGGTGCGCTGCCCGACCGCCAGCCGGTAGGCGCGCAACGCGGGGATATCCACCGCGGCAGAGAGCGCCGCGACCGCCGCCGCGTCCATGGCGTTACCGGTGTCGCGAACCGTTACGCCCAGCCGCGCCATCCATCCCTCTCGCTCAAAGAGCTGCGGTGTGCCGGCCAGCAGCACGTTCATGGTCATATCTTCGATGCGCGTCAGGTGCCAGAGGCACCACGCGATGGAATGCTCCTGGCCCTCCGGGACCTGGCGGGCGGCGTCCTCGGGCAGCCCCTCCCAGAGCGCGTCTTCGAAGGAATACAGCCCCGAGCGCGCCACTTCTGCCGTGTGCAGCATGGCGTGCTGGTCGAGAAACAATGCCACCGCCTGGGCGTGCTCGCCGCGCGAGAGCGCTCCGCGCAACGCTTTCTGCCGTTCGTTCCACTGTGAGCGCATGGGGTCAGCCATTCTTTTTCTCCTCGATGGGCAACCAGAATTCGCAATCGATTTGTCCCCCGCCCAGATCATTGGCTGGCGGGTAGACTTCTATCTCCGGCGCGCGGGCGTGAACAAACCCGGAGGCGGGTAGCCACTCCAGGAAGGCGTACATTTCAGCCGCCACCAGCGCGTCGGGCATCGCGCCGCGGCACTCGAACACCGCCCAGCGGCACGCCGGCACCGGGTGCGTGACCAGGTCACCGGAAGGGATCTCGCCCACCGTCTCGACGCCGATCAGGTAATCGAAGGCGCGGTTGGCGGGGTCATCCTCCACCAGCGAGACGCCCAGCGTGCTGCCTCCGGTCTGCGCCCCGGCGCGCAGGCCGGTGAGCCGCTTCAGCTGCTCGAAAAGGCCGTCCGCCTGGCACTGCTGCCAGAAACGGCCAAAAATGGCGTTGTCCTGCCCGGAGATCCAGGTCTTTTTTCCGGTCACCCGGAATGCCGGGCGTGCCACGATGCGGGGTGGAGGCATGGTTCACCTTTCGGTAGGAAGGGACGAGGGAAGCTCAGGCAATGTGCTTCAAATGGTCCAGGCCAAGGACATGCAGCCGCTGCCAGAGCCCCTGCAGGCGGCACCAGCGAGCGACCAGTTGCCGGCCGGGTAGGGTTTTCCAATCCTCCAGGATGGCGGCGTGACACTTCGGTCCAACGCCGGGCCGTTCGTGATGGCAGACGCGGCATTCGAGCGGCTGGAAACCCGTCCCGTGCAGCTCGCAAAGGTTGTCCTGTAAAAAGGTGCATTTGTGCCTGGCAAATTCCTCGAAGGCAATGCCGCCCTCGCAGCCCTTGAACGCCGGCGACAGAACGCCAAAGTCATGCTCAGGAGAGACTTCCAACATCATCCGGCCGCCGTAGCCG
>JARKOV010000169.1 GCA_029975965.1 Anaerolinea sp.
CCCTGGTACCAGCGATGGTTGCCGGACGTGCTCCAGTTGTCGGGGTTGCGATTTGGCGGGGGATCGATGGGGTCCGCGAGACTCGCCTGGCGGGCCTTGTTAGGTTCGCTCATTAGTGGAATAGGCCCTGGATCTGCCGAACCTCAACATCGAGATCGAGCTTTCCTTGGTAGAAGCATGGGTTCCAGGTGTAGAGCACCACCGGCAAGCCGATGATGTCGTTGTCGTGCAGCTCCTGAAGCGTCAGGAAGTCGTCGTGGACGGCGTAGCAAATGACCTCTTTGCGCCGAGCAACCTGCAGCGCAAAGTCATCGTCGAATTCAACGTAGTCGAGCCCGAGCCGATTCTGGATCATTGACCAGATTTCGGCATGCGCCCGCCGATCCAGCGATTGCTGGGCTTGTGCGGCTTGTTGCAGCACTTGCATGCGGGCTTCCAACTCCTGTTTTCTTCTTCCGATAATGGTGTTCATATCCTTGGGCTCCGATTTGAAAAGGTTGGTTCTTCTCTCTTGCATTGTGCGGGTTCATGGAATTTGCCTAAGCCCGCGAGGGCTGATCGCACAACGCGCAGTCGAAAATCAGTTGTCCTTTGCTGATCTTGTGCTCGGAATTTTCCGGATGAATCGGGCAGATTTGAGGGAGAGACAGGGCTGATTTCCAAGCCCCTTTTGGCAATAGTTGCGCCGCCTCCGGATGACGATAAGGGCTGTTGCTTTGCAAAAAAGCGGGGTACGGATTGAGGGTTTGGTGGGGCTTAGGTAATCCGTTGCCATCGATAGAATGGATTTCGTCAAGGCAGCAACAACTGAATTCCCCTTCCCCTGAATCCTTGAAAGGACGCTCACATGGCATCGCTCAATTCTGTGCAAATCGTCGGCAACCTCGGCGGTGATCCCGAAATCCGCTACACCCAATCGGGTGATTGCGTGGTCACCCTCTCGGTGGCGACCACCGACAAGTGGCGCGACAAGGAGTCCGGGCAAATGCGCGAGCACACCGAATGGCATCGCATTTCCGTGTTCGGCAAGAACGCGGAATACCTGAAAAACTATGCCAAAAAGGGCAGCGAGATTCTGGTTTTGGGCTCGCTGCGGACCCGCAAATGGCAAGTCAATGGTGAGGATCGTTACGGCACCTCGGTGCATGCCAGCGATTCCCCGGGTAGCGTCCAGCTACTCGGAAATCGCAATTCGGCCTCGGCGGCACGTAGCAGTGCTAGCGATCAATCGGAGCGGTCCCAGAGGCCCAGCGGAACGCCTGCGGGGCACGGGCAAGCACAAGGTCAGGGTGGTCGACGCCAGGCGCCCAGCGATTCGCAACGAGCACCGGAAGGCGAGCAACCGCCTGATTTTCCCTACTGAGATATCCAACTCGGATTATTGTCGGTCACCCTTGAAATAGCCCTTTGGGAATTAACCGAAGGGCTTTCTCGTTTCTTTAGGCGGCTATTGTATTAGTCGGAATTGTCAAACTGAAATAGCCAATTCGCCGCTTAGGTAAAACTAGGTTTTCTCCATAATTGATTCATCGAGGCAAATTTATATGGAGAGCGCCATGAAAATGATTAAAGGTTTTGCGATTGTCCCGCCGATTCTCGGCGCCATTCGCATCGGCAAGGCCGTCGTGAAAAACGAGCGCCGGCTTCCGCAAAAGGACGATGCCTTTACCATTACCACGTTGGTACAGGATAAGAACGGTTGGATCGCCCACCGTTTGCATGACGTGGTGCTCGAATCGAATCCGCCGACCCGCGACGGGGCGGCCGCGAAGATTCGTACCATCCCGGTGCGGGTGGCCTACGACGATCCCGCGCTGAATCTGCAGGCCGAATACTCGGTCTTTGATCAGGCCACCGGTCGGCCGCTGTGTGCGGGCGATGGCGAACAGGCTCGCCGCCGTACCGCCAACGGGATCGAGAATGTGGATTGCCCTGGCCCGGAACAATGCGCCTACGGCAAGGAGAAGCGCTGCAAGCTCTACGCGCGGCTCAATGTCCAAATCGAGGGCCAGGAGGATGATCTTGGCGTCTTCGTGTTCCGTACCACCAGCTTCAACTCCGTACGCACGCTTGCTGCTCGTATGGACTACATCCGCGCCCTCACCGGCGGCCAGATCGCCGGCATGCCGCTGTCCCTGCGCCTACGGGCAAAGACCACCAGCAACAGCTACCGGAGCGTGGTCTATTTTGTCGATCTGGCGCCGCGCAATGGTATGCCGCTCGTTGAGGCAGCCAAGGAAATGCTGGCCTGGCGCAAGGGTTGGGCTGATCAAGGTCTGGATCGGGCGGCGCTCGAAGCCGCCGTGCGTGAGGGGCTGAGCAAGTCGGCCTTCGTCGATAGCGAAGAGGATGCGGTGGACCTTCTCGAATCCTTCACCGAAACCCCGGCGGTGACCACTGGTGCCCGGCCAGCGAATGTTGACGAGGATGGCGTGATCCATGGCGGCGACGAGGCGGCCGTGACTCGTCCGGTTGCAACCGGCCTGGCTGGCTTGCGCGTGCTCATGGAGAGAGACGCGCCGCTGGGTGGAACGGCCGATGATGGGCTGCAGGGCTGGCATATGGAATTGGTGGATTAACCCGACTCCCGTTGCGATTATCAACAGGCTGACCACAAACCGCTGGTCGGCCTGTTTTATTTTCACGCTTTGATTATCAAATTCGCGCGGTGATTTAACAAATGGCGGATATTTTCCAGTCGCTTAGACAAATGCCGAGATTCCCTATACTGAATATAACAACCATTGGAGAGTGAATCATGAGCGATGAGGTCATTGAAATGAACTGCGAATTGATCGACGACCTGAGCAATGAGGCTTATCACGGCGAAGGTTCAGCGGTTTCCAGCAGCGGGCTCAAGCAGATATTGCTTTCTCCGGCGCACTTTCAGGCGTATCTCACCGAGGAGCGGGTGGAAACCAATACTTTTACGCTGGGCACGGCGATTCATGCCGCGCTACTGGAGCCCGAACGCTTCAAAGCGCAATACGTGGTCGCGCCCGTCTGTGATCGTCGCACCAAAGAAGGCAAGCAAATCTGGCTGGCATTTCAGGAAACCTTGGGCGGCAAGTTTGTGGTGACCGAAAACGAACTCAAGGCCATTCGCGGCATCGCCCAGCAGGTCAGGCAGCACAAGATGGCCGAAACGCTCCTGCGGGTGGGGCGGGCCGAGCAGTCGATTTTCTGGACCGACCGCGAAACCGGAATTCGCTGCAAGATTCGGCCGGACTCGCTCAGCGATTACGCCATCCTCGACGTGAAGTCCACCGAGTCGGCGCACCGCGCTGATTTCCGCCGCAGTTGCGTTCGCTACGACTACGACCTATCTGCGGCCATGTATCAGGAAGGCGTGCGAGTGCTGACCGGGGAAACCCGCGATTTCGTCTTCCTGCCCGTTGAGAAGAATGCGCCTTACGCATGCGCCTTGTACAAGGCCAGAGAAGAAATGCTGATCAGCGGCTATGCCAAGTTCCGTCAGGCGTTGCGCACGCTAGCGGAATGCCGGGAATCGGGGCGCTGGCCCGGGTATCAGCCCGAGGGAGACTATGAATTGCTGGATTGGCCTCGCTACGCGCAGGTCCAAACGTCGGGCGACCTTGGCTAATGCTGCGCCAGGCGCACCTGGGCGTAGAGCATGCCGGCCTCTTGCAGCAGTTCGGCGACGTTGCTGGCGCTCCCGGGTTCCAGGACCTCGCCGACAACCGCACCGGGCAACAGGTCCGATTGGCAGAACTGAACAACGAGGCCGCTGGTATGCCTGGCCTGGCAGCCATCCCGGTCAATGATCCAGCCGGGGGGTGCCGATACTGCTGGGTTGAAAACGTCGGGCATCGAAGCTGTGGAAAAGAAGAGGGGTCGCCGTGAATGACACTTCGCATCTGGAAGCGCAGGTAGCCAGCGCCCTGAACCGGCTCGCCACCCTATTGCCCGGTTTCCGAGTCAGAGAATCGCAGACCGCAATGATGATGACCATCGTGCGAGTCCTTGTCAATGCGCGCTCACCCGACGATTCCAGCCCTTTGGAAGGCGAGAACATCGGGGTGGTTGAGGCGCCCACCGGGACCGGTAAATCCATCGGCGCCATCCTGCCGGCCGTCATCGTGGCGCGAGAATTGAAGAAAACGGTGGTGGTGAGTTCGGCGACGGTGGCGCTGCAGGAACAGTTGCTCAAGAAGGATTTGCCGCTGATCGAAAAGGCGCTCGGTGAGCCGTTCTGCTTTACGCTGGCCAAGGGGCGCGGCCGATATGCCTGCACCGCTCGGGCGGCTCAGCATGCGGCCGCTGATGGCCTGGTCCCGGACCTCTTTGGTGACACGGGCACGCTCAATTTCCGGCCCAGCCGGGAAGAGACGGAAAGCCTCGCGCAGCTCAGCCAGTCCCTGATGACCGGCGGCTGGAACGGTGATCGTGATCTGATTCCCGACACGATCAGCGACCGTCTGTGGAGCGCGATGACGATCGATCGCCATGCCTGCACCGGACGCAACTGCCGTTACGTGCGCAAATGTCCCTATGTCCTAGCCAGGGAGAAGATCCAGCAGGCCTTGGTGGTTGTCGCCAACCACGACCTGGTGCTTGCTGACCTCAAGCTCGATGGCGGCAAAATCCTGCCCGCGCCGCAGAGCACGATCTATATCCTCGATGAAGCCCACAATTTGCCGTCGAAGGCCGTCAACGCTTTCTCCAGTGGGCACACCCTCATTGGCATGCAGCGCACGCTTTCGCGTCTGCCAGGCACGGTCGGGCGGCTTGCCCAAAGCCTTCCAGGAACCCCGTTCCCGATCGAGCGCATCGAGCGAGCCTGTGAGAGCCTATCGCTTGGCTTCGACGAACTCATGGGCATCTTCGATCACCATGCGGCGCTGCAAAGTCGCAATCCGAAGATGCGTGGGCTGCCAACGTTGCGCTTTCCCCATGGTGCGCTGCCCTCGCCTATCGCCACCGTCGCCGAATCAATCAAGCAGCTTGCGGCAGGCCTGCACGCCGACATTGCGAACGTGAAATCGGTGGCTGACGTGGCGTGTTCGACGCACCCTGACGACACCCTGTGCCTGCTGGCGAGCGAACTTGGTGTGTTTCAAGGGCGGCTTGAGCTGCTGGAGGAAACCTGGGCGTCGATGACCTTCGAGGCCAAGGAGCGACAGGTACCGGTGGCCAAATGGGTTGGGCTGGTTCCCTTAGCCCGGAATGCCTATGACTACTCGATCAACGTCGCTTCAATTTCCGCTGCGGAAAACCTCGGCCGCCTGCTGTGGCATAAGGCCAGTGCGGCAATCCTGACCAGCGCCACCCTGACCGCCGCCGGTGAGTTCCGCATGATCCTGCGCCGTACCGGGCTGTTTCGGCTGCCGGCGGTCACCACGCTCAAGCTCGATTCGCCCTTCGACTACCAACGGAACGCGCGACTGGTGATTCCTGCCTTGCGGGCCGACCCCAAGAACGCCGAGGCACACACCCAGGAAGTCATCCGCCTGCTGCCGGGGCTGATCCAAGACAACGGCGAGGGGAGCCTGGTGCTGTTCTCCAGCCGGCGGCAGATGGAAGAGGTCTACGCGGCCCTGCCCAGCCTCCTGCAAAAGATGGTGCTGATGCAGGGGCAGAAGCTCTCGAAGGCGGAAATCCTGGCCAAACACTGCAAGCGCGTGGACGCACGCAAGACCAGCGTGATTTTCGGGCTCGACAGCTTTTCCGAGGGTGTGGACCTGGCCGGGCGTTACTGCACGCATGTGGTGATCGCCAAGATTCCGTTTCCGGCTCCGGTTGATCCGGTTGAGGAAGCCACCGCCGAATGGATCAAGAAGATGGGGGGCAACCCGTTCAACGACCTCGCGGTGCCGGCGGCGTGCATCAAGATAGTCCAGAGCGCAGGCCGTCTGCTGCGCACGGAAACCGATTCCGGGACGGTCACCATCCTGGATCGGCGACTGACCACCCAGCGCTACGGTGAAGCGATCCTGGCATCCCTGCCGCCGTTTCGGCGCGACATCATGGGCGAAAGCTGAGCATGTTTGACGACTATCTACCCGATGCCCAGGTGGCCAATGACGACTGGCCCGAACCCCAGCCGCTTGGCATGGATGCGCTGATCCACTCTTGTCACCGGATGCTTGGCCAGGCGCGACGGCGCTTTGGGGCGGCCCGTCTCGAGATCGGCGCCCTGCTCGAACTGATTCGGAGCAAGGCGTTGTGGCAGGAGCATGCAGCGACTTTTTCGGGCTTCCTCGAAGAGAACGGCGTCAATGATCGGGCCGCCTACCTCTACATGCGCGTGGCTCGGCGGTTCTTCTACGAACTGCAGCTTTCCGAGTCCGAAATCGAGCAGTTGGCGATGGTGAGCATGGGCATCCTGGATGT
>JARKOV010000175.1 GCA_029975965.1 Anaerolinea sp.
TAAACGGTGGCGGTGTAATTTATTTTCTGTAAGATGTGGGCTTTGCCCCACATTTTACACAAAATAAATTGAAACACAATCTGCGTGGGCAGCCAGGAACGCAATCAGATGGAGATCACCCGGGTTTCCTGGAGCAGGCGCATCACGTCAGCCGGTCGGCACTCTGCGCTGCCCTTGGTGAGCACGGTGGCGGCTCCGGCGGCAGCGCCCCAGCGTAACGCGGTCGGCCAGGGCTCGCCGAGGGACAACCTCCAGGGGATCATGGCAGACACAGCTTCGCCTGCGCCGGTGCCATTGACCTCTACCTGCGGCGGGCTGAATGCGCGCCAGTCGCCCGAGGTGGTCAACGCCAGGATGCCGTAGTCGCCACAGGTGATGAGCAGGTTGTCCAAGTCATATTTGTTGCGGATGGATTGCGCAGAGTGGTGGATTTCATCGATGGTCTCGGATGGAAGACCAAAGGTCAGCTCCAGCTCCCGACGGTTCATCTTCATGATCGTCGGTTGGCTGCGAACCGCTGCGTTGGCCGGCGGGCCGAAACAGTCGATCAGGACGGACTTTTGTTGCGCCTTTGCCTGCCTGCAGAGCATGCTGTAAAAATCGTGGGGAGCACCGGGAGGGAGCGTCCCGGCCAGGATCACCCACCTGGCTTGTGGAAGCAGCTTCTCGTATGCGGCCTGGAATCGGGCGCAGTCTTCTTCCTGGACCTCATACCCGGCGGTGATGATGTGGCTGTGCCGGCGGTGTGTGGTCTCCACGATGATGTGCGAGAGGCGCGTCTCGCCTTCCACCAGGATCAATTCGCGCGGGATACCCGCCTGGTCAAGCAGATCGATCAACCGGTTTTGGTTGTGGCTGCCCAGAAAGGCGAGGGCGAAGGTGTCCAGGCCAAAATCGCGCTGGACGTGAGAGATTGCCAGACCTTTTCCGCCCAACGAATCGATGTAATTCCCTGTGCGCATGGTTTTCCCGGGGATAAATTCCTCGATGAACAGGATATGGTCCAGCGCAGAATTGGCGGTGACCGTTAAAAACATGGGGTAGATGATACTATAAAAATTTTGATCTGGTGTCTTTAAGGCGCACTTCGAGTTTTCTTGATATGTGAACAATATCACACGTATGGATAGCCGCCGGGATTACAATTTCTAGTATGACGCGCAAAAGCATCCTTTGCATTCTTGCACTGGCCCTCTTGGTGCCTGCCAGCGGTTTCGCCCCTCTCGCGGCGCCGCTGGCTTTGACTAAAGTGATCTACGATGACGCACTCGGCGCGGGGTGGAGCGATTGGTCGTGGGCCACGGTGAACCTGGCGGCGACCCAATATGTTCACGGTGGTAGCAAGAGCATCTCGGTGGCTTATGGCGCCTGGCAGGGTCTTTACTTCCACAAAGCCGGTGCAGACACTCTCGGGGCAACTCACCTGCGCTTCTACCTGCATGGCGGTGGAGCTGGCGGGCAGCAGATGAACCTGTTCCTCAACCTGCAGGTCGGCGGCGTGGACCAAAACGGGCCGGCGGTGGCAGTTCCACCACCCCCCGCAGGCGCGTGGGTGGAGGTGTCGGTGCCGCTGGCGACGCTGAACCCTGGCGGGGCCACCGTCACCGGCATCACCTGGCAGGGATCGATTAACGGCAACCAGCCGACGGTATATTTTGACGACATCGCCTTCACCAGCGCAGAGGATCCCAACGCGCCGCAGCTTTCGGAGGGTCGCCTGCTGCCTCGCGCGGTCCCCGCGGACGGGACCACCTACTTGACGGTGAGGGTCGTGGTCAGCGACCCTCAGGGAGCCGGGGATATCACCGGGGTCACGCTGGACGCGTCCGCCCTGGGGCGGGGGACGGTGGCATTACGCGATGATGGGCGCAGCAATGACGGCGCGGCGGGAGACGGCGTTTACGGCGCAGCGCTGACAATCGCTCCGGGAACGACGCCGGGCGAGGCAGCCTTGCTGGTCAGCGCCTCCGATCAGGCCGGGCACCAGTCTGCGCTCCCGCTGGGTGTGCTGTCGGTGTTGGGTGCGGCGGGCGGCCACATTCCTGCCGGGCTGCCGCAGCGCATCGCCTGGGGTTCCAACGCCTGGAGTGAAACCCCCGGCGACGACTGGCAGGTGAACAGCGGCGTGGCATGGGATTACGTCTACCAGTACATCACCTGGGGTTGGGAAAGCTGGGGCGGTAATTTTGTCTCGCGTTTCGTCAACCAGGCCTGGGGAAAGGGCTATGTGCCGGTGGTGACGGTGTACATGATCCTGGGAGTCCCGCCGGACTGCGGGGAGACCAGCACCTGTTATGCCCAGAAATTGCAGAATGCGTCCACCGTGGCCAATTATCTGGCCTCGTTGCAGCGCGCCTTGCAAGAGGCAAACGGCTCGCAGCCGGTGATCTTCAACCTGGAGCCGGATTTTTACGGCTACATGCAGCAGCTCAGCAACAGCGCGACACGTCCACCCGGCGTGGTGGCGGACCAGCCCTCGTCATACCCGGTGGCGTTGAACAAGGCGGGTTACCCGAACAACCTGAGCGGTTTTGGGCGATACATTGTCGACTTGATCCACAACACCGCGCCGAACGCGCTCGCTGCGCCGATGGCCAGCATGTGGGCGACGAACGGTGACCCGCAATCGGTGACCGCTCTTGGGGCGATTCAGATGGCGCAACGCACGGCGGCTTTTATCGACGCGATGGGTGGCGCGCAGGCCGACCTGCTGGTGGTGGAGTGGAGCGACCGCGATTCGGGGCGCGGAATCAGGCCGTGGTGGGATGACCTCGACCAGGAATTACCCCGCCCGACGCGGGCGATATTGTGGGAAAATGCCCTCTCGAGGGCTTCTGGAAAGCGTTTGCTGCTCTGGCAGGTGCCGGCAGGCAACATGAGCCTGGATAACGCTTCCTGCAACCATTACCAGGACAACCGCCCGGCTTACGCTTTCTCGCATCCACGAGACCTGGCGGACGCCGGGGTGATCGGGGTGCTGTTTGGCGGGGGAGATGGCTGCTCGACCCAGGTGTGGACGGACGGCGGTTTCATCGCCGCTCAAGGAGCGATTGCCTACGCCAACCCGGCGACTCCCGGTGGGTTGAGCGCCAGTAGCCCGGTGGGACCGGTCGTCGGAGTGCGCTGGAACGAGAGCAGTGAGCCGGATCGCTGGGGCTACCGGCTGGTCTACCGTAAGCTGCCGACTGGAAGTGAGCAGGTGATGGACGTCGGGCGGCGCAATGCGGCCAGCCTGGTGTTGCCGGAAGCCGGCGCCTGGGAAGTGCGCGTGCGAGCGTACGACGCGATGAAAAACGAAAGTGGGCTGTCTGCGCCGGTGACCGTGACGACCTTCGAAAATGCACTGCGGGTTTTTCTCCCCACCGTCCGGCGATAACCACCAGGAGCGCAAGCGGGAGACTGTCTCCCGCTTGCGCTCCTATCAGCCAGGGTTAAAGCGAATTTTCGCGGTTTTGCAGGTCGGCGCGGCCGATTTTGCCGGTGGGCGTCATCGGCATGTGGTCGATGATCTCGATGAAAGCAAGCTGGTGGTCCTTGCCCATCACCTGCTCGACCTGGGCGAATAACTCCTCGAGCGTGGCATGTTGTCCTTCGTACAGCTCGATCACCGCTTTGGGGAGCTGGCCGGCTACCGGATCGGATTTGGCGATGACGCAAACATAGCGCACCGCCGGGTGGCGCAGCAGCGCTTCCTCGATCGGGCGAGGGAAGATCACCTTGCCGTGCGAGAATATCCGCTCGCTCCAGCGCCCAACCAGGCGGATGTACCCTTCGGCGTCCATCACGCCCATATCCCCGGTGTGCAGCCAGCCGTTACGCAAGGCTTCGGCGGTTTTCTCTGGCAGCTTGTGATAACCCACCATCACGCCGCCGCGGATGAGGATCTCGCCGGGCTGATCGGGGGGAAGCTCTTCGTCATCCTCGCCGGCGATGCGCACTTCGCGGTCGGGGAGCTCCTGCCCGATGGCCGCCAGGCGGTTGCCGCGCTCCGCGCGCGGATAACCCAGCGCAACGAAGCCGCCTAACTCGCTTTGCCCGTAGCTTTCGACCAGCGGGGCGCCGAGCTCGTCCTGCCAGGCCAGCTTCAGCTCCGGTGGGACCGGTGCGCCGCCCGAGACAACGAAGCGCAAGGAGGCGGGTTTGCGCCCCTTCTGGCGCGATACGTTGAGCAAGTCGGTCAGCAACAATGGATTGGCAACCATGTAGGTCATGCCCAACCGGTCCATCTCATCCCAAACCACTTCGGGATTCCAGCGCGTGCGAATGCCGATGTAAACTCCACGATGAAGCCCGGCTAGCAGGTTGCCCACCAGGTGATAAGACGACGCCAGCGAGGTAGGCCCCAGCGAGAAATCTGCCTGGCTGAGCTGCAGCCGCTCGGCGATGCAGTGAGTGGCGCGGGCGGTGTAGCCGTGCGCCAGGATGGCGCCTTTGGGTTTGCCCGACGAGCCGGAGGTGTAAGACAGGTGGGCGGGGTCTTCTCCATCGACAGCGACGGAGGGCGGTTTTAGATTCGCCCCTACCAGTTGGTTCCAATCCAACGAGCCAGGACGCTCGCCGTCGAAGCACACGGTGTGGCGCACCGAAGGCATCTCGGACCGGGCGCGCTCGACCACCTCGTGCAGGTCGCCGGTGTAGATCAGCACGTTGGGTTCAGCGTCCTGGACAAACCAGGCCAGATTCTGCGCCTGTAATACGTTGATGTGCGCCGACACGGCGCCCAGCTTCCACGCGCCGAACATCACGTTGACGTAATCGATGCCGTTGTGGGCAAAGATGCCCACCCGATCGCCTTTGCGGACGCCGAGGTCTGCCAAAGCGCCTGCAACGGCATCGCTGACCTGGTCGCCTTCGGCATAAGTGATCGAGCGCTGCCGGTCACTCCAATACAGGTAGGGGTGCTCGGGTATCCGCCAGGCCATTTTGCGCAGCATGTCGTTGAAGGTCAGGAAACTCATGGTTTACCTCCTCAGAGTCAGGCTAACTCCACAAGCGGTCGTGGGACCAATCGGCGTCCCACTGGTCGGTGGGCTCCCACAGGCCAGGGATGTTGGGATGGATGTGTTCGGCGAGCACCTCGTCGTTGAGGGATTCGATGCCGAGACCGGGCCGGTCGGGCACCTCGATATAGCCATTCTTGACCAGCGGCTTCGGCAGGCCGGTGATCATGTCGTCCCACCAGGGCACGTCGACGGAATGGTATTCGAGGGCCAGGAAGTTCTCGGTGGCGGCGACACTGTGCACAGCCGCCAGGCAGCCGATTGGGCTTTCGGCCATATGCACGGCCATCGCCACGCCATGTTCCAGGGCGAGATCACCAATTTTCTTGTTTTCGAGGATGCCGCCCGAGCTGAGCACGTCTGGATGGATGACCGACACGCCGCGAGCCTCGAGCAATGGCAGGAAGCCTTCTTTGAGGTAAATGTCTTCGCCGGTGCAAACTGGAATATTAATAGCCTGGCTGAGGCGCACGTACTGGTCGGTGTACTGCCAGGGCACCATATCCTCGACCCAGGCCAGGTTGTACTTCTCCAGGCGTTTGCCCAGCCGAATGCAATCTTCAAGGGCGATGTGCCCGAAGTGGTCGGTGGCCAGGGGGACGGTGTAGCCGATCACCGAGCGCACCTCGGCGACATATTGCTCGAGCAAGTCGATGCCTTTTTCGGTCAGGTGGATGCCGGTGATCGGATGGGGGATGTTGTAAATGTCGAACGAGCGGTTGCGCGCTTCGCGTTCTTCGGGTGTTTTGACATCCCACTTCCAGCCGTGACGACCTAATTTCTGCATCTCTTCCATGAAGCCGAGTGGGTAACTGAGCGCGCCGGGCTCGTGGGCGATCAAGCCAATGCCCACGTCCATCTTGAGGAAAGTGAAGCCGAGTTCCATGCGTTTCTTGAGCGCCTTGCCCATCTTGATTCCGTCCGGCTTGCCGCTCACATCCGTATCGCAATAGATGCGCACGGTGTCGCGGAACTTGCCGCCGAGCATCTGGTAGACCGGCACACCATATGCTTTTCCCGCCAGGTCCCACAGCGCCACTTCCACGCCGCACACGCCGCCGGCCTGGCGCGATTGGCCGCCAAACTGCTTGATGCGCCGGAATAGCTTGTCCACGTTGCAGGGGTTTTCACCCAGCAACACACGCTTGAGCATCAGCGCGTAGGTCTTGGTGGCGGCGTCGCGCACTTCGCCGAAGCCGACCAAACCCTGGTTGGTGTAGAGCTTCATCAGCGTGCAGTGCATCGGCGCGCCGGCGATGTCGACAAAGCGCATGTCGGTGATGCGCAGGTCGGAGGGCTTCGAAAAGGTGTTGACGTTATTCAGGGTGTGTTCATAATTTTCTTGAGCAGGTTTTTTTGCCATGGATTGCCTCATTCTGATTAAGGATTGTGGTATCGATGCAATGCGTGCATGCGCAAAGATGATATGCGAAAGGCAGATCACTTGCCGAAGGTATATTCGGGCTCAAAGCCGATCAGGTCACGCGCCCGGTCGATACTGACCAGCGTAGCGCGCCCAACCAGCTCCTTTTTCAAGGTTTTAACATCCGGGTAAAAGAAGTCGGCCAGGGTTTTCGAGTCGACGCCGCTCCAGTTTTGGCTGTCATTGATGAACAGCACATGGCTGCCGGTAAAGTCGGCGGTCAAGCCCTTTTCCACCGCCTGGGCCGAATCCCGCTCGTCGAGGCGGGTGAAGAAGTTGACCCGGCTGGTCATTGACATGAACATCCAGCGCTCTTCTTCGGGCATCTCGCTCATGCGCTGGCGGAAGTTGGTGATATCGCCGGTTTCATAGGGGCGGGTGGCGCGAAAAGCGTTATATTTTTCCCAGGCCTGCTCGAACCAGGCCAGGCGCGCTCCCGCCGAGAGATTCGAGAGGTGCTCGATCAGGCTGTCGAATCCGACCCGGCGCGGATCGGGGTTGTCGTGGATCGTGGCGGGTGCCACCCATGGCAGGCGGTAAGCCAGGTTGCTGATGCCCTCACGCCGCCAGAAGTACTGCCCGGTTTCCTCGATGATGTTTTTCGAAAACGAATAGGCGTCGGTGGAATATACCGGGTGATCTTCGTCGATGGGCAGGTAGAGCAGCGGGGCGGGCCGGGTGCCGTAGAACTGCCCGGTCGCGTTGATCGAGCTGGCCTGCACCACGCGCCGGATGCCTTCTTCTGCGGCAGCCTGGAACACGTTGAACGTCCCGGAGCAGTTGACGCGAAACAACTCTTGCGGAGCGCCCCCGCCCGGGTTGGGAATGGCCGCCAGGTGCACCACGGCATCACAGCCACGGATCACCTCGCGCAGGCGGGGGTAATCGTTGATATCACACACTTCGTATTCGGCGCCTTCCAGCGTCACATCCGGCTTGCGACCGATCACGCGCACGCTGAAACCTTTTTTCACCAGGCGGTCGACCACGGCTTTGCCTACCGAACCCGAACCGCCGGTTAATAACACTCGCATACACTACCTCCAATGACAGGCCAGGATGATGGAACTGAAACAAGAATTATTGTAATTGCTCAACCAGAAGTGCAAGAGGCTTCTCCTCTACCCGCTGAGCAGTTACGATTTATTATACGGATTATCCGCTAAAGGGGTTGACCAGGCGGGGTCGCTAATCCAATTTCCGGGTCGGTCGATGCGGGCGCGCACGGCAACCGGTGCAGGCGATTATGCTACAATTAGGCGATTCCCAATCGGGACCAGTGGGCATAACCTGGGGCATCCCAGTCAGAGGAGTTGATTTTTATGAGCAGTGAACCTACCAGCGTCGCGAGCAATTTCATCCATGAAGCCATTGCGCAGGACCTGCGCGAGGGCAAATACGACCGCGTCCAGACCCGTTTCCCGCCCGAACCCAATGGTTACCTTCACATCGGCCACACGAAAGCCATGGTGATTGACTTTGGCACAGCGGAGCTCTTTGGCGGTAAATGCAGCCTGCGCTACGACGATACCAACCCGGTCAAGGAAGATGTGGAATACGTGGACGCGATCAAGGAGGACATCCGCTGGATGGGCTTTGACTGGGAAGACCGCGAATTTTACGCATCGGATTACTTCGACCAGCTCTACGAGTTCGCCATCCGCCTGATCGAAAAGGGCAAAGCCTACGTGGATGACTTGAGTGCCGAGCAGATCCGTGAATACCGCGGTACGCTGACCGAGCCGGGCATCGAAAGCCCTTACCGCAACCGCTCGGTGGAGGAGAACCTCGACCTGTTCAAACGGATGCGCGCCGGCGAATTTCCAGATGGAGCGCGCACGCTGCGGGCGAAAATCGACATGGCATCCGGCAACATCAACATGCGCGATCCAGTGATGTATCGCATCTTGCATGCCACACATCACCGCACCGGAGACGCCTGGTGCATCTACCCGATGTATGATTTCGCCCATGGTCAATCAGATTCGATCGAAGGTGTGACCCACTCACTGTGTGACCTGGCCTACGAAGATCACCGACCGCTGTATAACTGGTTCCTGGATGAGCTGGAAATTTTCCACCCGCGGCAGATCGAGTTTGCCCGGTTAAACCTGACGTATACCATTCTGAGCAAGCGTTTTTTGCGGCAACTCGTCGCGCAGGGGCACGTGCGCGGTTGGGACGACCCACGCATGCCCACCCTGTGTGGGCTGCGGCGGCGGGGCTATACCCCGGAATCGATCCGCCGGTTCATCGACCAGGTCGGGGTGGCGAAAAACGAAAACATGATCGATATCTCCCTGCTGGAGTTCATGATCCGCGACGACCTCAATAAGCGCGCGCCGCGCGTGATGGGCGTGCTCGAGCCGCTCAAGGTGGTGATCACCAACTACCCGGAAGACCAGGTGGAGCAGTTCGAGGCAGTCAACAACCCTGAAGACGAATCGGCGGGCACACGCCTGGTGCCCTTCAGCAAAGTGCTTTACATCGAGCAGGAGGATTTCCGCGAAGAGCCGCCGCCCAAGTACTTCCGGTTGGCGCCTGGGCGCGAGGTGCGCTTGCGCTACGGTTACATTGTCAGGTGCGAGAGCGTGGTGAAGGACCCCCAGACCGGAGCGGTGCTCGAGGTGCATTGCACCTACGACCCCGACACGCGCGGAGGGTATGCCCCCGACGGGCGCAAGGTCAAAGGCACCATTCATTGGGTTTCAGCCCGGCACGCCATGGATGCTGAAGTGCGCCTTTACGACCGGTTGTTCAACGTGGTGGACCCCAACAAGCCGGAAGAGGGGAAGACGTTCATGGATTACCTGACCCCCGATTCGCTCAAAGTGCTGACGGGCTGTAAACTCGAACCAAGCCTGGCGTCGGCACAACCCGGGGATCGCTTTCAGTTCGAGCGCAAAGGATATTTCTGCGTCGACCTGGATTCCAGGCCCGATGCGCCGGTGTTCAACCTGACGGTGGGGCTGCGCGACACCTGGGCCAAGATCGAGGGTGAGCAGAAATCCGCTTAGCCTGTCAGTCGAGCACGCTTTCCCGCGACAGCACCGCCACGCGGATTTTACGGCCTTTGATCGGGTCGTAGCCATCCCGGTAGCTGAGCGGCTGCAGGCGCAGCTCCGCCAGGTGAGCCAGCAAGTCGGAGGTGGCGTGGCAGCCGGGCATCACCGTGCTTTCGGGGTCGGCGCGGCCCTCGGCATAATTGGGGACGATCAGTCTGCCGCCGGGAACAAGCAGGTGATCGAAGATGCGCAGGACGTATTCGCGCTCGTGCTCCGCCGGAACGTACACCAACTCGGTGCGCACGAAGTCGAAGCGGACGGGTGGCTGCCAGGTGAACCCGTTGCCGACGAAGAAATTTGCGGCGTACTGGGGCAGGCGCTGTTTTGCCAGCTCGACCAGCCGGGAGGAAAGGTCCAGCCCATAGGGTTGGATGTCAATCCCGCGCTCTGCCGTCCAGGCCAGGGCGCACTGCAAGAAATAGCCGTTGGCGCAACCGATATCGAGGAAGGCGCCGGAGCGATCGATGCAATCGGCTACCGGCTTGCGCAAAGAAATCCAGCGCGCTTCCGGACCCGACATGCCCGACTGGCACCAGGGTTCGGCGTGTTGGATATAGGATGTTTCGAGCGCGTCGCGCAGGTGTTCAAACCACAGTTCGAGTTGGCTGGCGTCCATCCGGGATATTATACTTACACCCATGAATCCGGCCGTTGAATTGGTTTCACGCGTTA
>JARKOV010000018.1 GCA_029975965.1 Anaerolinea sp.
GAAACTGCTGATGGTGGCGTGGAGCAGCGAGCTGGTCTCGTCGCTCCCCACACGGGGGGCGTGGATTGAAACGCCGGCGCCGTCATCGAGAATTACTGCCAGCCCAGTCGCTCCCCACACGGGGGGCGTGGATTGAAACAAATCGAGTATGAAATTTGATGGAGAGGACATGTCGCTCCCCACACGGGGGGCGTGGATTGAAACTTGGGTTGTTTGTCCCAAAGATGGACCTCCCACGTCGCTCCCCACACGGGGGGCGTGGATTGAAACCTTGATTGGGTAGACGTTCATGTTAATCACCCATGTCGCTCCCCACACGGGGGGCGTGGATTGAAACCTGATCGTCAAGGCGGGTGGGTCGGACGGGGCGGTCGCTCCCCACACGGGGGGCGTGGATTGAAACGGGACTATTGAATACCACCTTGATTGATGAACAGAGAAGGATCGGCGGCCTGGCCGCCGGAGAGGGGTCGCGCATGCCTGCGAAGGGTCGAAGAAGGGTGAAGGTGGGCGTGGTGGGCTGCGGGGTGGTGGCGACGGCCTACTACCTGCCCTATTTGATGAAAATGGACTCGGTTGAATTGGTGGCGGTGTGCGACCGGTTTGAGTCGCGCGCCCGTGCCAGCGCGCGGCTGTTTGGGGCTAGAGAGCAGTACCTGGACTATGATGAAATGATCGCTCGGGCGGATATCGAAGCGGTCTTCATCCTCACCGCTCCGGGCACGCATGTGCCTTTTGCCCTGGAGGCCCTCCGGGCGGGGAAGCATATCCTGCTGCAAAAGCCGATGGCTACCCGGATGGAGGACGCGCGCAAGATCGCCGAGGCTGTGCGCCAGGCCGGGGTGAAAGCCGTCATCGAACCCAGCAGCGGGACCCCTCTCGACCCGGACATGGCCGAGTTGCGCCGGCTGGTGCAGCGGGGCGCGCTGGGAGAGGTGCAATGGTTTTCGCTGGCTTACACCGGCCCGACCACCTACGCTCCGTCCCTGGGAAACAATCCCTACGGGCAAGATGCGTTCTACACCCGCGACAGCGGGGGGTTCCTCTTCGATTTTCCTTACGGGCCGATCCAGATCGTGGGGGTGCTTGGCGCGTGCAAGAGCGTGATGGCTGCGGCGCGAATATCGACGGTGGAAAACGCCATCGTCCCCGAGCAGCGCTACGATGAATTCCTGGCACAGGTCACCGACCCCGAGAAAGCCAATTACTGGGACGTGGTGCTGGACCTGCCGCGGACGCAGCGCGTCCAGATGGAAGCCTACGACAATGTGTTCTCGTTGTACGAGATGGTCGAGGGGGCGATTGGCGCCTGCCACGTCGGGCGCATCCACCATCCCGTGCTGCCCGGCACGGGCGGGGGCAGCCTGCAAATTTTCGGCAGCCAGGGCAACCTGATTTTTGGAGCAGGGTACACCGCTTCGATCATCTCCAAACGCACCGACCTGCTGCCCAGAATCGATGCGGATGGCTGGTACCACATCCCACTGCGCGGCGATGCGAGCAAGGCGAAATGGCCGCAGCCCACGCCCGGCGCGTTCAACTATTATCACGCTTCCACCCAGGAGTTGATCGACTGCATCTTGCTGGACCGCGAGCCGATCCCGAATATCGAATGGGGGCTGCACATCACCGAAATGATGGCCGGAGCGGTGGAGTCGTTTACCAGCGGCAAGCGCTACGAGATGACCACCACGCTGCGGCATTCGTTGGTGGAGTGATGTACGAGGCGAAAACAAAAAGCCACCGCACCGCTTTGGAATGCGAGGTATGAGTGACCGTATGGCGCCGATCACTCCGGGCGGGGTGGGGTTGCACCAGCGATTTTTCGCGTCATAAAAACCGGTCTCACCGCCTCAGCGGTGAGACCAGGTGGTCGCCTGCGATGGTTGAGTTGGCCGCACTATCTGGCCGGGTAATTCACCGTGACAGAATTGCCCGATACGGTGCTGATCGTGATCGTGCCCGCGTTCCTGCCGGGGCGGAATCCCACCGTGCAGCTTGTGTTGCAATAGGCGGCCTGAACGTCGCCGCTCTGCGAGTCGCTGAAGGTCAGGTCGACGGCGTAAGAGACGGTCACATTAACATTGACCGAATTGCCGCTGCGGGTGGCCGAATAGGAGATGAAGGTGACCTCCGGCGTGTTGGTCGCCGTCGCGGTGGCGGTGCGGGTGGCGGTCGCCGAGGCAGTGCGCGTGGCGGTGCTGGTGACCGTGGCGGTGGCGGTCA
>JARKOV010000036.1 GCA_029975965.1 Anaerolinea sp.
GCATGGCCTCCAGCAGCGCCAGGGCCGGGTCGTCCGGAAGCGGCTCCTGCCACAGCGATTCCTCGCTGGGGTAGAGGGCCTGCGGCTCCCCGGTCGGGGCGTAGCGCACCCGGTACACGCAGTCGAGCAGCGCGCCGTGGCGGGCCATCCCACCCAGGCGGCGGACAGCCTTGATGTCTTCCCAGCGGCGCTCGGCGATGGGGTTGCCGGCCGTGCCCCAGCGGGCGTGCAGGTCGTCCAGGATCGGCGATTGCGGCAGCGGCCCCTGCGGCTTGCCGGCCATGACGGTATACACGACGACGCTATGCCCGGCCGCGCTCAGCGTGTGAATCTGGCCGCCGCAGCTCAGGACGGCGTCGTCCAGGTGCGGCGAGAGAAACAGGTGAAGGCGGTGCTTGCCATTCGAATCCATTCTGGCGCTCATGCTCTCCCTTCACCCGGACAACCAGGCCGGGCCACCCAACCAGCCAGAATCGCCTCTTCGGGAATGAGTCGACTGTGTGAGCGCGGGTTCAGTGGCGCAGGAGGCGCAGCAACGCCAGCAGAACGAAAGCCCCGACCAGCGCGGCGACCAGATCGTGGAGCGCGAACGTGATCTCGCCCCCGATCCGGATGTTGAGCGCGCTGAAGGCCAGGCCGCCCAGCACGCCGCCCAGCAGGCCGAGCGCCAGGCTGGCCCCGGCGCGGGTGCTGTTGCCAGCAAAAAACTGCCCCGCCAGCGAACCCGCCAGCAGGCCGATCAGCAGCCACACAATGAGTTGTCCGACTGAGATAAGCATGAATAACATCCCTTTCTGAACAAATCTTATCCCGTTGTCACATACAGAACAAATATTCTAAATCTCTATTGATTTTTTTCGCACTGTCGTATATAATGACATTAGCTCATCCACCAGGTGTGGAAGGAGTAACGGTGCCGTTGACCATTAAGGTAGCGGCATCAGCTTTTTTGGTACTCCTCATACTCTTTCTGTAACTTTTTCTTGCGATGTGACTGCACAACAGGATATGCTGTCCAAAACAATACATAGTTATTACGTTTTGCCAGAACAACAAGGTAATCGTGTTGTTCAAGCCATATGCAAATTCTTTTTTCACCCCGACGTGTATTTTCCCATATCTTGATCCCACAGGTCTGGTCATCGGAGTTGTCGATGATTGGGCGAGGCCATCTAATTCGTTCACATCGGCGTAAATCGGGAAGTCTGTCCTCTTCAACATCACCTTCTGATAACAGGTGCCAAAAGGTTACCTCTTTTCCTTTTGTTAATGGAAAGCGTTTGACCGATACCTTTGTGCCCTGAAAAACAGGTTTACTGTCTACGAAATCCTGGCAAAAAAACGTGTAAAGAGCTATCTCGTATTTTCCCCACTCGTTTCCATACTCGCTAAACAATATAAGCTTTGGTAGCCAGTCAGGTAATTGGGTCATTCGGATATTCCTTTGGCTTTCCAAACAAGTAAGTTTGTCTTCTTCTCCTGAAATAGAGTGGTCATTGTTAGGCTATACCCCGATCGTTCTCTCATTCGGTTGACGAGTGCGAGCTTCGTTCTACTCGATTCGAGCCTCCTATTAGCGTATGATATAATCCCGGTCAAAATATCGGCTAGTTGAATTAGTTGTACTTCATCAGAGCGTACAGTCTGAAGACGGCTAACAATCTGTCGAGAAAAATCATACATGTTGTTGCACAAAACCTCATGAAGTTTTGCGGCCTTAAAACCGCCTTGTGTATCCTTATAATCAAGAAAAATACAATACCGAGAATCAGGTTCCAGAATCACTTTGAGGAGGTCAAAATACATCTTGTAATACCAATCATCGTGACTTTGTCCGAACTCTGTATGTCTGAGCAGTGATTTATCAGGCACTATCAGGGATCGAAAGTGGAGATCATCATCGTCAAAGAAATAATCAAGCAGATCCAAATAGAAATGTTCCTTTGCAGGGGATATCTTAGTCCACTTAACCTCAAAATAGATGCCATGTCTAGCTTTGATTTCCATGATCCGATGTGATACTTCGGGAACTTTTTCTCTTGAACACCAGACCGCACCAAGAACCATTACTTTTTGTCCATCATTTTCGAGATGACAACTTTCATCGCAATATATATTAAACATGCGATTCATATTCATCCTCCTCGAAGTTTAAGAGAGGCGACCGCGATTCTGAACACAAACGTGCTGCCCTGGCCGAAGGCACTCTGAAAGCAAATCCAAAGGCGCTCTTGGCTTTTAGCCGTTAGCCAAAAGCTAAGAGCAACAGCCAACAGCCGCTATTTCGCCACCGGGACTCCGAATGTAAAGGTACTGCCCTGGCCGGGGGCGCTCTGGATGGTCAGATCGCCCTTCATCAGGGTGATCAGGTTGCGCGTGATGGCGAAGCCCAGGCCCGTGCCGGGCTGCTTGATGGTGTGATCGTTATCGGCCCGCCAGAACTTGGTGCCCAGCTTCTCGACTTCCTCCGCCGTCATGCCCACGCCGGTATCCTGCACCGCGAAATAGACCCGCTCGCCGTCCGCCCCGCGTTCCTGCCAGGCCCGGACGGTGATCGTCCCGCCGTCGGGGGTGTACTTGTAGGCGTTGCTGAGCAGGTTGAGCAGCACCTGGGTCAGGCGGTTGCGGTCGGCCCGGACCGGCGGCAGGCCGGGGGCGATGTCCTCGATCAGGCTATGGCCGCGCTCCTGAATCTGGGTCGCCGCGCCGTCGCGGGCCGTCTGGAGCGCCTCCACCGGGTCGACCGGCTCCAGGTCCATGCGCAGGTTGCCGCTTTCGATCCGGCTGATGTCGCTCAGGTCGCTGACCAGGATTTTCATGCGCAGGACGTTGGACTTGACCTTGTCGATAAACTCGACCTGCTGGTCGTTGACCGGTCCGGCCAGCTTGAGCAGGTCGGCGTAGCCGGTGATGCTGGTCATGGGGACTTTCAGCTCGTGGGCCACGACGCTGACGAACTCGCTCTTGGCCCGGTCGGCGGCGCGCACGGCCTCGATCAGGCGCATGTTCTGAATGGCGACCGCCGCCCGGCCGGCCAGGCGCGTCACCAGGTCGCGCTGCTCGTCGCCGAAGGCATGCCCGGCGGCCAGGATGATCGCGCCGACCGTCCGGCTCTCGTGGCGGATCGGGACAAAAAGCAGGGTTTGCCCGCCTTCGACGCCGGGGCCAAGCTGGGCCTCCGACCCGGCGATCACGCGGGCCAGGTCGGCGTCGTGGCCGGCGGAAATCAGCGCGCCTTCGGCCAGGCGCTCCGGCACGTCCGGGCCGTGCACGGCCGCGATGCGCAGGCCGGGCTGGCCGTCCTCGTCGTGTTCGAGCAGGCCCAGGGCCGCGCCGCTGGCCTCGGCCATGCGCGCTGCCCAGGCCAGGGTGGTCTTGAGCACCGCGCCGCCGCCGATGGCCTCGTTCAATTCGCGGTCGATCCGGCCGAGCATCTGCAATTCGGTCACGCGGGCCTGGAGGGCCTGGTCGGTCTCCCCGAACAGGCGGGCGTTGTCGATGGCGACCCCGGCCTGCCCGGCGAAGGCGTCCAGCGCGGCCAGGTCCTGCGGCTTGAAGAGGCCCGCCCGCGCCCGGTTGTCCACGTAGACCACGCCCGTCACCTGCCCGCGCACGCGCAGCGGCGAGGCCATGATGCTGCGCAGGGCATTGGCGATCACGCTGGCCTGCCCGGCGAAGCGTGGGTCTTCCTGGGCGTTGGTGGTCAGGACGGGCTGGCCCGAATCGACCACCTGGCGGGTGACCGTCCGGCTGACGTGGAACTCGCCGCTGTCCAGGGTTTGCTGGTCGATGTTGCGGGCCACGCGCGGCACCAGGTTGCCGTCGTCGTCGAGCAGCATCAAAAAGCCGCGCTCGGCCCCGGTCAGCTTGATGATGGCGTCCATGACCTGGTCGAGCACGGTTTGCAGGTCCAGCGAGGAGCCGATCAGGCGCGAGACCTCGTACAGCGCCCCCAGGCTTTGCTGCTGGCCGGCGTCCTTGCGTTCCTCGGCCAGCTCTTCCAGCAGTTCGCTCAGGGAGTGCAGCCGGTCGGCCAGGTAGCCCGGCTCGATCCGGTTGGCGCGGGCCTGGCTGAGCAGCAGGCTGACGTTCTGGCGGGCGCTGGAAAGCGCCATCTCAAGCTCGCGGGCGGAACGGCGGGGCCGGGCAGCCGAAGGAGTCTCGCTCATGGTTGGCCTGACTTCTCTACCGGACGCGGCGCGGCGATCGGCGCGCTCCGGGACTGGTAATCGTCGCATTCAGCTTGCAGCGGGCAAATCTCGCAGCGGGGGCCGCGGGCGTGGCAGACTTCGCGCCCGTGCCGGATCAGGTTCAGGTGAAAGACCAGGTAGTCTTCCGGCGGGACGATCCGCTCCATGATCGGGTGGGCCAACTCGGCGCTGACCTTCGGCCCGATGAAGCCGATCCGGCGGCTGAGGCGGTGGACGTGGGTATCCACCGGGAAAGCCGGGCGGCCGAAGGCGAAGAGCAGGATGATCGCGGCCGTCTTGGGGCCGATCCCGTTGAGGC
>JARKOV010000039.1 GCA_029975965.1 Anaerolinea sp.
AAAATGCTATCCATTCTGTACTTGTTTTGAGGTTTATTTGAATCCCGATTCACATGCCCCCCGTGCGCATAACGGCAGATATCTCCAATACCAACAGGAGCGCGCCGCTCACTGGGATAATATCGCCCATAGCCAACCGCGCGGCAGCGGCCTGGGCGGTTTTTACCACCGCCGTCTAAGCCAGATTTACCGCTTTCTCATCCCGGCCGGTCATGCCGTTTTGGAGATCGGCTGCGGAAATGGCGACCTGCTGGCAGCCTTGCAGCCCTCACGCGGGGTGGGCATCGACTTTTCAAGCGCCATGATTGAAGAAGCGCGCCGCCGCCACCCCGAATTGCACCTGGTTCAAACCGATGCGCATGAACTGGAACTGGATGAAACCTTCGATTTCATCATCCTCTCCGACGTGACGAACGACCTGTGGGATGTACAAACCGTGCTGGAAAAACTGCACGGGCTCTGCAAACCGTCCACGCGACTGGTGCTAAATTTTTACAGCCGCCTGTGGGAACTGCCGCTCAGCATCGGGCGGGCGTTCAAACTGGCCACCCCCACCCTGTATCAAAACTGGTTGACTCCCGAAGATGTGCGCAACCTGCTCGACCTGGCGGGTTTCGAGCCGGTGCGCTCGTGGAACGAAATGCTCTTCCCGCTGCCTGTGCCGCTGCTCGATCCTTTCTTCAACCGCTTTTTAGTGCGCCTGGCGCCCTTTGACCAACTGGCACTGACCAACTTCACTCTGGCGCGCCCCATCCCCGTTCCGCCAGCCGACCAAGCGCCGCGTGTTTC
Organism: Anaerolinea sp.; assembly: GCA_029975965.1. The sequence goes on from JARKOV010000039.1 coordinate 790, forward strand.
TGTGATCGTGCCGGCGCGCAACGAAGCCGGCAACATCCGCGCCATCCTCGAGCGCACGCCGGAGATGGGCGCCGGCACCGAGCTGGTGTTTGTAGAAGGCCACTCGCGTGACAACACCTTTGAGACCATTCAAAATACCATTCCCAACTTCCCGCAACGCAGCGTAAAGCTGTTCCAACAGACCGGCGCGGGTAAAGGCGACGCCGTACGCCTGGGCTTTCAGGAAGCCAGCGGCGACATATTGATGATCCTGGACGCCGATATGACCGTGCCGCCCGAAGACTTGCCGCGTTTCTACCAGGCGCTGGTGGAAGGTAAAGGCGATTTCATCAACGGTGTGCGTCTGGTGTACCCCATGGAAAAAGACGCCATGCGTTTCTTCAACTTTTTGGGAAACAAATTCTTCAGCATTGTGTTCTCGTGGCTGCTGGGGCAGCCGGTGAAAGACACACTGTGCGGCACCAAGGTCACCTGGAAAAGCAACTACGCAGCCATCGCCGCCAACCGTGCTTATTTTGGCGATTTTGATCCCTTTGGCGACTTCGACCTGATCTTCGGCGCCGCCAAGCTCAATATGAAAATTGTTGACCTGCCCATTCGCTACCGCGAGCGCACCTACGGTGCTACCAACATTCAACGCTGGAAGCACGGTTGGCTGCTGCTGCAAATGGTGTGGTTCGCCGCCCGCCGCCTGAAATTTGTGTAAGGCTTATGTCGCAATTACCCCTGTTCACCCCCTCCACATTATCCGTCAGCGAACTGACCACTTATCTGCGCCAGTTGCTGGAGGGAGATGAATTGTTGCAGGATGTGACCGTGCAGGGAGAGGTCGCCACCCTGTCGCGCCCGTCTTCCGGGCACATCTACTTCACCCTGGTGGACGCCAGCGCGGGGCTGCGCTGCGTGATGTGGAAAACAACCGCCCTGCGGCTGCGCGGCCAGCTGGCTGAATTTCTCAAGAGCGGCGCTGCCGTCGAGGCGCACGGCTACATCAGCCTGTATGAGCGCGACGGGCAGTACCAGTTGTACGTGGACGACCTGAGACCTGCCGGCGTGGGGCTGCTGTACCAGGAATTTATGCGCCTGAAAGCACGCCTGGAAGCTGAAGGATTGTTTAACCTCGAGCGCAAGCGTCCCGTCCCGCCGCGTCCCAAAATCATTGGTGTGGTCACCTCGACCACCGCCGCCGCCTTGCAGGATGTAATTCGCACTGTGCAGGCGCGCAACCCGCTGGCGCAGTTGCTCCTGGCCCCCGCCGCGGTGCAGGG
>JARKOV010000046.1 GCA_029975965.1 Anaerolinea sp.
GCCGGTCATCCGCGGGCGCAAGGGCACCTACCAGGCCGTCTTCGATGAAATCCGCAAAGCGGGCTTTGTGCGCGTGCGGGTGGATGGCACGGTGCACAACCTGGACGAAGAAATCACCCTCGACCGTTATAAGATTCACACCATCGAGGCCGTGGTTGACCGCATCGTCTTGCCGGGGGCGGGCGCGGGAAGCGATGCGCAGACCTTCAGCTCGCGCCTGACCGATTCGGTCGAGACGGCCCTCAAGGTAGGCGAGGGTTACCTGACCCTGCAGAACCTCTCGACCGACCCGCCGCAAGACCTGTTCTTCTCCGAGCACTTCGCCTGCCCGGAGCACGGGGTAAGCCTGCCGGAGATCGAGCCGCGCACCTTTTCTTTTAACACGCCTCACGGCGCCTGCCCCGATTGCCAGGGCCTGGGCAGCCGCCTGGAGATCGACCCCAACCTGCTGATCCCCGATGACGAGCGCTCGCTCAACGAAGGCGCCATCGCTGCGCTGGATTGGGCCAGCACGCCTGCGCAGGGCGGCTATTACTGGCAGATGATCGAAGCGGTGGCCAGGCAGTACCACATTGACCTGGATAAGCCCGTGCGCGAGATCCCGGCTGAGAAGATGGAAAAGATCCTCTACGGCACCGGAACCGAAGAGGTGCAGGTGCGCATGGAGGGCAAGAACGGGCGCGAATCGTTCTTTAACACGCCATTCGAAGGGGTGATCACCAACCTGATGCGCCGCTACCGCGACACCGGCTCGGACTATTTACGCAACAAGGTGGCCGAATTCATGACCGACCGGCCTTGCCCCACCTGCAACGGCACGCGCCTGCGCAAAGAGGCCCTGGCGGTGACGGTCAACGGCGCAAACATCATCGAAGTGACCGGCTGGCCCGTCTTGAAGACGCTGGATTGGGTGAACGAGCTTTACAGCGGCAATGTGCTCACCCCGCGCCAGCTGGCCATCGCCGAGCGCATTCTCAAAGAAATCCGCGAGCGGTTGGGCTTCCTCAACAACGTCGGGCTCGACTATCTGACGCTTGGCCGCTCGGCGGGGTCGCTCTCCGGCGGCGAGGCGCAGCGCATCCGCCT
>JARKOV010000072.1 GCA_029975965.1 Anaerolinea sp.
AAACATTGAAATTATTATAGTCCAACTCTCCTTCACCTTTTTTTGAACACATAAAAGGATACAAGTTAGATACTATAAGAATTGAATATCCTATTTGGGTCTGAGATATATATCTGCTTTGAATCATATCTCCCCTCACCCCGCCAGAAACTCCAAAAAATTCTCGCGATTGACCATGCGAAAACGGCTGTTGGGGTAAGCCGACACAAACGATGAGGGCGCGCGCCACTTGCCAGGGTTCCAGCGGCAGGCAAAGGCTTGCAGCATGCCCTCGCTCTCTTCCAAATAGTCCAGGCAGGCGCCGTCGTAGGTGCGCCAGAAGTAACTGCTGTCGTAGCGCCGGCGGTTGCGGTTGAATTTGAAGCGCTCGCTGATGAAGTAGTTCTCCCACAGCGCCTCCACGTCGGGGCGCAGGTCCACCGGGTTGAAGCTGCGGATGACGGCGTTACGCAGCCCCACGTCATAGAAGTAGATTTTGCGCAGCTTGCCCAGCTCTTTGCCCAGCTTGCGGTTGAACGGTGAAATTTGAAACACCAGGTGCGCCTGCTCCAGCAGCGACACGTAGCGCGCCGCGGTGCTCTTGTCCACGCCCAGTTCATTGCCCAGGTCGTTATACGACACCTCGCTGCCCACGCGCAGCGCCAGCACTTGCAGCAGGCGCCACAGGTGGTCGGGGTTCTTCACCAGCAGGCGCTCGACCACATCGCGGTAGGGATTCTCTTGCAGGATGTTTTGCAGCACCGCTGCGGGGTCGGGGTGGTCGATGACTGCCGGGTACATGCCGTACACCAGGCGCTGGCTGATCTGCGCCTTCATTTCATCAGCAGAGTAGTGCGACAGCAGTTCTTGCAGCGAAAGCGGATAGAGATAGAAGCGCAGCTTGCCCGCCGTGAGTGGTTCGTTGACGTTGTGCGAGATGTCGAACAGCAGCGATGAACCAGCCGCCACCACCTGGGTTTCTGGGAAATGCTCGCCCAGGGCTTTGAGCGTGGCGGCAATGCCGGGGGCGCGCTGCGCCTCGTCGATCACCAGCAGTGAGCGCCCGCCCAGCAGGGCTCGCAAATCGCTCTTGCGCCGCCGGGTCAGCGCGTCGCGCGCAGCGGGGTCGTCGCAGTCCAGGTAGAGGGTGTTTGCGGCGTGCGGCTCGATGACGGCGCGCAGCAAAGTGGTTTTGCCAACCCCGCGCGCGCCGTACAGCACGATCATCTTGTGATGAAAGAGCGCGTTTTCGACGGCGGGTTGAATCAGGCGCGGGATCAGGGTCACGGGTGTCCTCCCTCGACACAATGGATGGCGCACAACCTCATTCATTTATAGACTGCGCCCGGCGATTTGTCAACTGGAGCCGTGTTATACTTCTTCCCGTTATTCGTACTCATTTCGCTTATTTGTGGATGTTTGCATGGAAAATTCTATAACCGCAACCGACCAGGGGGAGAGCTTCGCCCCCACATACCTGACCGCCATGGGGCACTTTGTGCTCGAGTTCGCCAACAACTACATGCCGGTGGTCTACCCGCTGCTGATCGTCTCGATGGGGCTAACCTACAGCCAGGTGGGCACGCTGGCGCTTGTCATCACCAT
>JARKOV010000103.1 GCA_029975965.1 Anaerolinea sp.
CATCGACCAGCGGTTGCAGGGCCACGCCCATTTGACCCACCCACTGGGCCAGGGTCGATTGCGGGATGGGGAATCCCGCCCGAGCGAAGATGCCTTCCTGGCGATACAGCGGCAGGTGGTCCAGGTATTTGGCAATGAGCACCTGGGCGAGCAGCCCAGCGGTCGGAATCCCCTTGTCGATCACGTGCGCCGGAACCGGCGCCTGCACCAGCATTTCGCACTTCGCACAGGCCCACTTGCCCCGAATGTGCCGTTCGACCGTAAAAACCCCCGGGGTGTAGTCGAGCTTCTCGGCGATATCTTCGCCGATGCGCTTCATCTGGCAGGTACAGGCGCAGGTCGTCGTTTCCGGTTCGTGGCGAATTTCGGTCCGCGGCAGTTCCGCCGGCAAAGGCTTGCGCTTGGGCCAGCCAGATGCCGTGCCCGTCATGGACGAGGACTTTCATCCGGGTGCCGCGTCGATTGGCGAACAGGTAACCATGGTGCGGCTTCGCCGCACTAAACACTTGCACGACTCGCGCCAGGATTGTCTCTGTGCCGGCGCGCATGTCGAGCGGTTCGACCGACAGCCATAAGGCCTCGACCCGGATCATCGCAGCCAGTCACGGAGCCAGGTGGCACATGCCCCAGCGGCGTCCGTCGGCCAATCGATCTTGATCGCGGCATTGCCCCGGCGGATTTCGATCCGGATCGCCGGCAACTCCGCCAGCGCCGGTGCAATCGGCACCGGAATGAAGGCGGGCGCCGTTTGCTTTGCTTGAGCGATCGGAGTGCGCATCGGCGAGGGCTGCGTTGGCGCCGAAATACCGCCCTCGCGCATCCAGCGACGGACCTGATTGGAATTGACGCCGTTGGGCATCGCGATTCCGGCCACCGAGGCTCCCAGCTCGCAACAGGCGGCAATGACCGCCTGCTTGAACTCTTCCCGGTGATACCGTCTGCGCCGTATCGGTTTCTGTAGTTCCATCGATCGTGTCCACCATGTTTTTTTAGTGGACACGATCTTCCCGGTCTAAAACCTCAATTCATAGATGACTTCGCCGGGGGCTTACCGCGGGAGGGTGCCCGAGGTTGTTGCAGAAGTAAAAAAGCCCTCGCGCGGTAGAGCGGGAGGGCTTTTTTTTGGGGAGCCTGGCGGTGACCTACTTTCGCACACGGGTTGTGCACTATCATCGGCGCGACGTCGTTTCACGGTCCTGTTCGGGATGGGAAGGGGTGGGTCCAACGTGCTATGGCCGCCAAGCATAACTTGTCCGCCTGCTCTGAGAGCAGACGCAAAATGAGAAGAAGGCGATTGTAATTGCAGGGTTCGAGTTGCTGCTTAAGGTTATAGGATCAAGCCGCACGGGCAATTAGTACTGGTTAGCTTAACGCATTACTGCGCTTCCACACCCAGCCTATCAACGTCGTGGTCTTCGACGACCCTTCAGGGGGCTCAAGGCCCCGGGGAAATCTTATCTTGAGGCGAGTTTCACGCTTAGATGCTTTCAGCGTTTATCTCTTCCATTCATAGCTACCCGGCGATACGACTGGCGTCATAACCGGTACACCAGAGGAATGTCCACTCCGGTCCTCTCGTACTAGGAG
>JARKOV010000027.1 GCA_029975965.1 Anaerolinea sp.
CACTTCGCTGCGTTTTGCCCTGGCGGTAGCCGGCTTAGGTCTCGGTATGGTGGCGATCGGCGAGCCGGTATTTGCTCTGGTCGGGGCCGTTGTGGGATTTCAGTTTCCGGCGATGCGCATGGGGGGCGTGGCCCGGCGAACGCGCCGGCAGTTTATCGCCCAGCTGCCGGAATACGTGCAGCTCGTGTCAGCACAGATGTCGGCGAACGTTTCCATGGAAGAAGCACTCCGCCGAACTGCCCAGGCGCAAAGCATGGTTGGCAAGTGGATGCGGAAAGTACTGCAAATGGCGCAGGGAAGAAATTTGATCGAGCAGATGCAACGGGAGGCGCAGGAAACCCAACTCCCGGAGCTGATCGGTATGGCTGTACAGTTGGAGTTTATCCGGCGGGGAACCGCCCAGCAGGAATTGATGGGACAGCTGGCCACCAGCATCGCCGCGGATTACATCGGCGCAGCAGAACAGCGAGCCGAGAAAGTGGGATCGGAACTGGTGATCCCGATGGTGATCTTTTACTTCCTGCCATTCCTGGCGACCCTATTGGTGGTGATCGGGTGGCCGATCGTGTCCGGCCTGGGGAGCATGTGATGCTGAGAGATACTATTCGGGACCGGTTAGGATTTGCTTTCTTCGCCTTCGCCGCGATCATCGCCGGAGTTGCCGCCTGGCAGAACCCATCCATCCTGGCCTGGTTGTACGCGTTTCACAACCTGCTGCTGGCCTGGTTCTATGCCAGGCGCGAGCCGGCGAAGAAGTACGATCGGGTTGGGTTATGGCTGGGAATGATCGCGGCGCTGTTGCCGACCGCTGTCCACAGCGGTTCTTCGCCCTGGTATTTGCTCTTGCCGGGTCTGGCAGGCTATGGCCTGATTTTATGGTCCCTAACAACTCTAGGAAAGCGATTCGGGATCGCGCCGGCGGATCGGGGCCTGACCAGCCGGGGAACTTATCGGTTTATCAGGCACCCGATGTATCTGGGAGAACTCATTTTCCGGGGGGCTCTCTTGTTTAGTTCTACAAATCTGGTGGTAGATATCATCCTGCTTGTTGCACTGACAATAATCCAAAGTGTGCGGATTCTCCGTGAAGAGAGGTGGATTTCCGGT
>JARKOV010000129.1 GCA_029975965.1 Anaerolinea sp.
ATGGGTTCACGCCGGTCGGCGAAGCGGCCAATTACACCGGGCTGAACATGGGCGTGGACATCACCGAGTTGAGCAGCCCCGGTCTGCGCACCGACCGGCTGATCGTCAACCTCGGCCCGCACCACCCCAGCACCCACGGCGTGTTCCGCATGATCGTCAGCCTCAATGGGGAGACGGTGGAACAGCTTGAGCCGATGATGGGCTACCTGCACCGCAACCACGAGAAAATCGGCGAGCGCAACACCTTCCTCCAGAACATGCCGTTCACCGACCGGCTGGACTACATTTGCAGCATGTCCAACAACCTGGGGTATGCCCAGGCGGTCGAAAAACTAATGGCGCTTGGCCCGCGCTTCCAGCCGCCGACCTACCGCGCCGAAGTGATCCGCGTGCTCATGGTCGAGCTGACCCGCATCGTCAATCACCTGTGGGCCATTGGCTTCTTGCTGAATGACCTGGGGGCGTTCTTCACCCCGGCCCTGTACGCGATCGCCCAGCGCGAACTGATCCTGGACTTCTTCGAAGCCACTGCCGGCAGCCGCCTGATGTGCAACTACATGCGCTTTGGCGGCGTCTCCCGCGACCTGCCGGAGAAAATCCTGGGCATCCCCCTGCTGGCCAATGACCTGATCCGTGACGAGAACACGATGGACTTCCTGACTAATCTCATCACGGAGCGGCTGCCCCAGGCCGTCGACGAACTCGACAATTATCTGTCGGGCAGCGAGATCATCATCAACCGCTGCCGGGGCGTGGGCATCCTGCCCCCGGAGATGGCAATCGCCTACAGCATGGCCGGGCCTGTGCTGCGCGCGTCGGGCGTCCCTTACGACGTGCGCCGCGCCGAGCCATATAGCATCTACGCCGACCTCGATTTCGACGTCGCGGTGCGCTACAACGGCGACATCTACGATCGCTATCTGATCCGCATTGACGAGATGCGCGAGTCGATCCGTATCCTGAAGCAGCTTCTGCCGCTGCTGGACGAAACGCGCGGCCAGGACATCCAGGCCGGCACCAAGGCGTATAGCCCGCGCGTGCCGGAGGGTGAATCCTACGGCCGCGTCGAGAATCCCAAGGGTGAGCTGGGCTTCTACGTCGTCTCCGACGGCGGACAGAATCCCTGGCGCTATCACGTGCGCGCCCCCAGCTTCATCAACCTGACCGCGCTGGGCGAGATGTGCAAGGGCCACAAGGTCGCGGACATCGTCGCCATTCTGGGCAGCATCGACATCGTTTTGGGTGAGACTGACCGCTAACAGGACACCTGGCTGAAGGAGAGACTATGTACGGACTGGGCGTTCTCAAGGGCATGGGCGTCACCCTCAAACACTTTGTGGAGACCTACATCGAGGACCTCAAATACCTCGGCAAGGGCAAGCGCAGCGTCGAAGCGTTTACCGTTCGCCAGGGTCTGCGGGGCAAGAGCCTTGGCCTGTTCACGGTCGAATATCCCGAAGAGAAGATCGCGGTTCCGGAGCGCTTCCGTTTCGTGCCGTTCCTGGTCATCAATAACCTGGACGATCCCGACCTTCCCGGTGCGGACTGGTGCACGAGCTGCGGGATTTGCGCCAAGGTCTGCCCGCCGCAGTGCATCTGGATCATGCGCGGCACCGATCCGGAGACAGGCCGTCCCAAGCCGGCGCCGGAAGCCTTCTACATCGACATCGACATCTGCATGAACTGCGGCTACTGCGCTGAGTTCTGCCCCTTCGATGCAATCAAGATGGATCACGACTACGAGCTTGCCAGCTACGACCGGATTGGCGAGCACATCTTCGACAAAAAGAAACTGTCCAAGGAATTCCGCTACTACCGCTCGCTCTACCCTACTCTTTCGGCAGAAGAGGCAGAAGCGCGCGGCGGCTGGGAACACAAGGATGTGCTCAAAGCCAAGGCCAAAGCGGAAAAGGCCCAGTCGGCCGGCGCGCCAGCCCAACCGGGTCGTTAGCGCGGAGTTTTCGTGTTGAAGCCGGCGCCCCTGCCGGGATGACCCGGCGGGGGCGCTTCAGGCGGCGATCGGTTCTTCGGTCGTGCCCACCTCGACGACCTTTGGTGCACCGCACTCGACACGCTAGGGGGCCGGTCCGTGCTTTACCAGACTGACACCGAAATGATTTTCCCCTCCAGGGTGATTCCCGCCCTGGGGTCCCTGCGCGGTTGGGAATGGCAGGCGCTCGTCAGGCATGTGAGCCGCCTGCCGGAAAACCATCCGGAAACCCTGGGATTCATCCTGATGATGGTTCGCCTCAACGGCTGCATGACCTGCCACGCCGACAGCTACCGGGCTATGCGCGGCTGCACCCTCTGTGCGCAGCAGTCGATCCTGCGCTTCAAGGGCAGCGATCGCGAGTTGATCGAACGCTGGCGCACCGCGTGCCAGGACATCCTGCGCTGGCAAGAGACCGGCATACCCCCTGAGATCGAATGAATCAGTTGTCAACCTGCTCAAGCAAGGTACAATAAAATCTATATTCATCTGAAAAATCACTGGCAGGCGTCCATGCGCCTGCGTACCGTCTCACAGGCGAGGACAATGAGCGATCAATCCACACAAATCCAGGCCGTGATGGCCGCCCTGAGCAAGGTCAACGATCCGGAACTGCATCGGGACATCGTGAGTCTGAACATGGTGCAGGACCTGCGCGTCGAGGCGGGGATTGCCCGCTTCCGCCTGGTGCTGACCACCCCGGCCTGCCCGCTGAAGCATGTCTTCGAACGCGAATGCCAGGCGGCGCTGGTGGGCAAGATCGATGGGATCACCGGAGTCGAGATTACCTGGGACAGCCAGGTTCCGACCGACAGGCGGCTGCACGGCCGGTTGGATACCGCCATGCGCACCATCATCGCGATCAGCAGCGGCAAAGGCGGGGTCGGTAAGAGCACGGTCGCGGTCAATCTCGCAATCGCCCTGGCGCAATCCGGCGCGCGCGTCGGCCTGATGGACGCCGACATCCTGGGGCCGAACATCCCCATGATGGTGGGCCTGGGGTACGGCAAACCGCGCGTCACCGAGGATCGCAAGCTCATCCCCTTTGATGTGTACGGCATCCAGGTCATGAGCATGGGCTTCCTGACCGAGCCGGGTAAGCCGTTGGTCTGGCGCGGCCCGATGCTGCACGGCGCGATTCGTCAGTTCTTCAATGACGTCGCCTGGGATCGTCTGGATTACATGATCGTCGACCTGCCGCCCGGAACCGGGGACGCCCAGCTCAGCCTGGCTCAGAGCGTCCCGCTGACCGGCGCAGTCATCGTGACTCAGCCCCAGGATGTTGCCACGGAAGACGCAGCCCGCGGGCTGGCGATGTTCGAGCAGGTGGAAGTGCCGATCATGGGCGTGGTTGAAAACATGGCGGGCGAATTCTTCGGCTCCGGCGGCGGCGAGAAACTGGCCGCGCAAACCGGCGTCCCCTTCCTGGGGCGCATCCCGCTCGAAGCGCGCGTCCGCATCGGTGGGGACAGCGGCAAGCCGATCGTGATCGACTCCCCCGACTCGCCCGCCGGGCAGGCCTTTGTGGCGCTCGCCAGCGCCATCGCGGCCC
>JARKOV010000141.1 GCA_029975965.1 Anaerolinea sp.
GGAACTTCCTCCGTCTGTGTTGCGCAGGAGCGCCGCGAATCATCAACCTAAGAGCAGTGGACAGAAGGGACGAAAGCTCATTTACGGTGTCTGTGTGATTACTGTCACCAGCACGGCAGTGGTGCAGCACATTTTTGGAGCCATTCAGGAATATTCCGGTGTGGACAAACCGGAATGGCTATACTAGAATATGTGGACAGGAAATCAGGGCGGTTAGCTCAATTGGCGGAGCGCCTCGTTTACACCGAGGAGGCTATGGGTTCAAGTCCTATACCGCCCACCTGATGATCGATTTCAGACGCTCGCTTACGGCGGGCGTTTGTATTTTGGGGCCGGGCTGGTATAAATGGGAACGATTTTGCCGGATGATGGGTTGTGAGCGCGCATGAAGAAGTATCGGAATCGGATCGTTCTCGGCATGGTCCTGGGTTTTGGCGTGATTGCCGCCACCATGCTGCTCAGCGACGTGAGCCAGCTTGCCCGGCAGGCCGTCGCTTTCCCCTGGGCGATCATGATCCCGGTGCTGGGCCTGCGTGTGCTCAACTGGGTCTTGCGCTTCGTCAAGTGGCATTTCTACCTCCACATCGTCGGCGTGCGCGGTCTGGCGCGCAAGGATAGCGCGGCGATTTTTGTGTCCGGCTTCGTGCTGTCCCTCAGCCCGGGCAAGGTGGCCGAAGTCCTCAAATCCCTGGTAATCAAGGCGCTGACGGGCACGCCGGCCGCGGCGACCCTGCCGGTGGTGGCCGCCGAGCGCCTGTCCGACGGGCTGGCGGTGCTGATTCTGCTGGCGATCTCGATCGGGATGCTGTCCGCGGTGGAATACTGGCCGGTCGTGATCGTATCCCTGCTGCTCATGGCCTTGCTGATCGTCGTCCTCCAGGTGCGGCCCTTGTGTCTGTGGCTGCTGGAGCGGGCCGTCCGGCTACCGCTAATCCGGCGGCTGGCCCGGCCGCTGTACGATTTCTACGCCAGCAGCTACGAGATCGTCCGCTGGCGCAGCCTGTTCGTGGCGGTCGGGCTGGGGACGGTCGCGAATTTCCTGGATGGCGTGGGCGTGTATCTGATTCTGCTGGGGCTGGGCCTGCCGGCCAGTGAGATCACACTTTTCCAAGCGCTGCTGGTTATCAGCCTGAGCGTCGTGGTGGGATCGGTCAGTGCATTGCCGGGTGGTCTGGGGGCCGCCGATCTGAGCATCGGGGTCACGCTGCAACTCGTGGCGGGATTGGGCGTCGCCGAAGCCGGTTTTGCCACGCTGCTGGCGCGGTTCGCGCAGCTCTGGTGGGGGGTACTGGTCGGGATGGGCGTGGGATTTGTGTTCCGCGACCGGCTCTTGCTGGAAAGCCTCGAATCGGCTGAGACGCCAGCGGACGCGCAGGAAAGTTATGCCTCGGACAGCCTTCCGGCACGCTAGCGTGCCCGGCTAGCCCGCTTCCTCCGCTGGCTGGGCCAGCGTTTCGGTGGGGCTGGAGTCTTCCTGGGCCAGGGGAATCGTGAAGAAGAAGGTCGAGCCTTCGCCCAGGTGGCTGTTCAGCCCAATGGTGCCTCCGTGGGCTTCCACCAGACTCTTGACGATCGCCAACCCCAGGCCGGTGCCTTCGATCGAATCGGTCTCCGGCCGCCGGACCCGGTAGAAGCGCTCGAAAATCTGGGTCTGATCCTCCGGACCAATTCCCAGGCCGTTGTCGGCGATCGAGATCATGATCGCGTCCTTGAGCAATTGAGCCGATACCACGATCCGGCCTTCGGGCGGGGTGTACTTGATCGCGTTGCTGACCAGGTTGACCAGAATCTGGCGCAGGCGGCGCTTGTCCCCGGCGATCAGGGGAAGGTCCTGCGGGGCGTCGATCAGAACCGACTGCTTCTTTTCCTCGGCGAGGTTTTTTTGCCCGACGACCGAATCCTCGAGGATGGGGTAGATGTTGATCGGTTCCAGGTGGAGATCCAACCCGGTGTCGATGTGGGCCAGATCGAGCAGGTCGTCGATCAACTGGCGCATGGTCCGGATGGAGCGCCGGATCATGAGCATGAATTCCTGCTCCCGTTCGTCCAGCGTGCCGTACATGCCGAGCAGCTCGATGTACCCGTTGATGACGCTCAGGGGGTTCTTGAGGTCGTGCGACACGGTGGCGATCAGCTCGTTCTTGAGCTGCTCCGTCTCCTTGAATGGGGTGATGTCGTGCATGAGGATCACCCAGCCAACCTGTTCGTTGGGGACGATGTTGGCATGGAAATACCGGGTGCCATCCAGCACGATGTCTTCCACCACCGGGTGCCAATCTTCCAGTTCCAGATTCCTGGCGACCTTTTCCAGCGGCGTGTAGGCAAAGAGCTGCAAGAACGGCGTGCCAGGGATGGCATCCTGGGGCTTGAGCCGGAAGGCCGCCAGGGCCGCGTCGTTCAGGAGGATGAGGCGCTGGTCGAATCCAACCACGATGACGATGTCCGTGGTTTTCTCCAGGATGCTGGAG
>JARKOV010000154.1 GCA_029975965.1 Anaerolinea sp.
CCAGGTCGAGCCCGCGCTTGACTGCCAGCGGGCGGCGGTCTTCCACCAGTTCCTCGAGCAGCGCCGGCAGGTTCACCGGGCGCAGGTCGGGCTTGGTCTTGCCCAGGTCGAGACGGGAAATCGCCAGGATATCCTCCACCAGGGTCGCCAGGCGCTCGGTCTCGCGCCCCAGGGTAGCAAGGTAGCGCTCAGAGCGCTCGGGGGTCGCCTTGGGCAGCATTTCCAGGTAGAGCTTGAGGTTGGTGATCGGGGTGCGCAGTTCGTGGCTGACGTTCGAGACGAACTGGCTCTTCATGCGGTCGAGGTCTTTCAACTGGGTGATGTCCTGCTGGACGCCGACAAACCCGCTGATCTGCCCGTCCACCCCGCGCAGGGGCGAGACGGTCAGGGCGACGTCGTAGGGCTTACCGTTCTTGTGGATTACCTGCATCTCGCCCTGCCAGGTCTCGCCGCGGTTGACCTGCCGCCACATCTTTTTCAAATTTGCCCGCGATTGGGCGCTCACCTGCCACAAGCCCATCAGCCTGCCCTGCACTTCTGAAAAGGAATAGCCGGTCTGGCGTTCCATCGCCGGGTTGATGTAGACCACTCTGCCGCGCGTATCGGTAACCACGATGCCCTCCCCGGCGGCTTCGAGGATGGCGTTGATCCGGTCGCGCTCGGCTTTCAGTTCGGCGGTGCGGGCGCTCACCCGCGCCTCCAGCGCCTGGTTGACCTGCTGGATTTCCTGGTAGAGGCGGGCGCGGTGGATCGCCCCGGCTGCCCGGTCGAGGAAGGCGCCGATCAGTGAGCGGGCTTCATCGCCGGGGGGCAGGCGGTCGAGATCGACCAGGGCAATCGCGGTTTGATCGACCATCAGCGGGGCGCAGTAGATCTGGCTGCCGGTGTAGCCGGGGATTATCACGATGCGCGGGATTTCCATCTGGGTAGCGGCGATTTCCACCGGCAAGCCGGTGGTGACCAATTCCTTGAAAAGCCCCGTTTGAGTGGTGAGGTCGGCGGTTCGCAGGTATTCAACCCCTTCAGCGCTCACCCCGCGGGTGTGGAAGGGCAGCAGCCGGT
>JARKOV010000002.1 GCA_029975965.1 Anaerolinea sp.
AAAAACACCCCTAATCCTCCATTTTCTGAGATGAGCCTAATTTTTTCTACGAGTTGCCGGCTTCTTCATCGGGAAGCAGGCCGAGTTTGCGCGCCTGCTCGTAACTCAACATATCCGGGTTTTCCTGGACGGGCAGGTCCGCCGCTCCGAGGTTATCCCAGTAAGAATCGGCATCCTGCGCGGATGGAGAAACGGCCGGTTTTTTCAACAGCGCGGCCAGGGCGCGGAGCTCTTCCGGCGGAACCTCCACCGCTTCATCCGCAACAACCGGAACAGCCGCGGTCGCCGGTGCCTGTCCGGTCGGCACCTCACCCTCGATTGGCGAGACATTCAAACCCATCTCGTTTAAAATGCGCACAAGCTCTTTCTGCGCGTGGAGCGCTTCTTCAAACGCCAGGCCCAGCTTCAACGCGCTCGGGCCGGGTTTGAGAAACAGTAACAGCGCAAAGCGCCCAACCGGCGAGATGACCAGGTCTTGCTCTTTGCCACGCAGCACCTGGGCTGCCTCCGGCAAGGCGGCTCCCAGTTGGCGCGAAACCCGCTGCAAAGAACTCAACCCCGCCATCAGGTCGGGAGCCATTTGCTCGGCCAATCCCGGGGCCTGACCGTCGCCAGCCTGGGCGGTGATTCTCCCGGTGTCATCCAGCAGGAGCACCGCCGTGGCTCCCAAGGAGGTGCGCAGGTCAGAAAGCGCCTCGCTGAGGGTTGGCCCGGCAGGTCCGGCCACTTCCACCATGGGCGGCGGTTCCGGCAACGGCATCTTCAACGGGGTCGTCTTCCCGCGCGGTTTCTTCGGCGCCGTCTCCACCTCGACCGCTTGCGGCGTCTCCTCCGGACCGAGTAATTCCTGGACGGCGCTCAAGAACGCCGCCACGCTGACCGGCTTGCCCAGGAGATTCGCAGCGCCAACCGCCTGGCTCTTCGCCACCAGGTCTGCATTCACTTCCATGCCGGTGATCATGATCACCCGCACGCCGGGCTGGCGGGCGCGCACGCGCTTGACCAGGTCGAAACCCGACATCCCCGGCAGGCGAATGTCCACCACCATCAGATCGACCTTGAAGGTGATCACCTCGACCATCGCCTCTTCCGCCGAAGGCACATAGGTCACCGCGACCTTCGGGTAAGCGCTGCGCAGCGCCTGCTGGTACATGCGACCCACGTCGCGCGCGTCGTCCACAATCAGGATTCGTTTGACTGGCATGAATATATTATACGCACAATGGAGATCAAAAAAACGGCGCACGCCGTTTTTTTGATCTTATCAAATCTGAAAGGGCTACCCCACCCGCCAGCAGGCCGTCCAATGACCGGGGCTGACTTCCTTGAAGGGCGGCTCTTCCACCTTGCAGTGATCCATCGCCACCGGGCAGCGCGGGTGGAAACGGCAGCCGGACGGCGGGTTGAGCGGGCTGGGCACATCGCCGGTGAGGATGATCCGCTCGCGCTTCATCCGCGGGTCGGGAATCGGGATGGCCGACATGAGCGCCTGGGTGTAAGGGTGGAGCGGGTTGCGGAAAAGCTCGATGCGCTCGGTCAGCTCAACCATCTTTCCCAGGTACATCACCGCCACCCGGTCTGAAATGTGCTCGACCACGCTCAAGTTGTGGGCGATGAACAGGTAGGTCAGGCCGAACTCGTGCTGCAAGTCCTTGAGAATATTGAGCACCTGCGATTGGATCGAGACATCCAGCGCGGAGACCGGTTCGTCGCAGATGATGAACTTGGGGCGCAACGCCAGGGCACGGGCGATGCCGATGCGCTGGCGCTGTCCGCCCGAGAACTCGTGCGTGTAGCGGCGGGCATGGTAATCTTCCAGCCCCACCTTGCGCAGGGTCTCGATGGCCACCTCGAAGCGCTCGCGCGGGGTGCCGATGCCGTGGATTTTCAATCCTTCCATCACCGATTCCCCGATGGGCATGCGCGGGTCGAGCGACGCGTAAGGATCCTGGAAGATGATCTGCATGTTGCGCCGCATGGCTTTCATGTCGCGGCCGCGGAGGTTGAGCACATCGACCCCTTCGTAGAGCACCGAGCCCGAGGTCGGTTCGGTCAGCCGCAGCATCGTTCGGCCAACGGTCGTCTTTCCACAGCCCGATTCACCGACCAGCCCCAGGCATTCGCCCTCGCGGATGGAAAAACTGACGTTGTCAACCGCCTGGACCTGCGCCACCACGCGCTGGAAAAGGCCCGCACGCACCGGGAAGTATTTCTTTAGGCCCTTGACCTCTACCAGGTCTTTCGAGCCAGATCGTTGCAAGTTCTGTGTGGTCATGCTGCGGCCTCGTTACTGATTTGGATGGGCGCATGGTGGTCGTCCTTGCTGGTGTACAGCCAGCAACGCACCTTATGCGCCGGTCGAACGGTCACCAGGTCTGGCTCTTCGCGGGTGCAAATCTCCAGACCATACTGCTCGCGCAGGCGGCAGCGCGGCGCAAACCGGCACCCTGGGGGCAGGTTGATCAGGTTCGGCACCGAGCCGGGGATCACGTCCAGCTTATCGGTCACTTTCCCCAGCACCGGAATCGAGGCGATCAACCCCTGGGTGTAAGGGTGAAGCTGGTTATCGAACAGGTCGTACACCGACGATTCTTCCACGATGCGCCCGGCGTACATCACCGCCACGCGGCTGGCCATTTCGGCAATCACCCCCAGGTCGTGGGTGATCAGGATGACCGACGTGCCCAGTTTTTCCTGCATCTCGCGCATCAGGTCGAGGATCTGCGCCTGGATCGTCACGTCCAGCGCGGTGGTCGGCTCATCGGCGATGAGCAGCTCGGGCGAGAGGGCAGCCGCCATGGCGATCATCACGCGCTGCGCCTGCCCGCCAGACATCTCGTGCGGGAAGGACTTGGCCCGGCGCGCCGCGTCGGGAATGCCGACCATCGCCAGCAGCTCGACTGCCCGGTTCCAGGAGGCTTCCTTGTTCATCCCCTGGTGGATCTGCAGCACCTCGGCCACCTGATCTCCGACGGTGAACACCGGGTTGAGCGAGGTCTGCGGCTGCTGAAAGATCATCGACATGCGGTTGCCGCGCATCTTGACCATTTCATCTTCGGGCACCTTCAACAGGTTGCGCCCGGCGAAGTAAATTTCACCGTCTACGATCTTGCCGGGAATGCCCAGCAGGCGCATGATCGAAAGCGAGGTCACGCTCTTTCCGCAGCCGGATTCGCCCACCAGACCGATCACCTCGCCCTGGTTGACGTAAAAATCGACCCCATCCACCGCCTTCACCACGCCGTCTTCGGTGAAGAAGTAGGTCTTCAGGTTCTTGACCTCGAGCAGCGGTTTGTTCTTGGTATTGTCGTCCACTCTAAATCTCCTGTGAAAGGATTATTTCTTCAACCGCGGGTCAAGGGCGTCGCGCAGTCCGTCGCCGATATAGTTGAACGCCAGCGAGCAGAGGAAGATCGGCAGGCCGGGGATTAACGGCAGCCAGGGCCGGTCGTACATGAAGGTTTGCGTGGCAGAGAGCATGTTCCCCCAGGTTGGGATGGGGTCCTGGATGCCAAAGCCCAGGAAGGATAGCGAAGCCTCCGCGACGATATAACCGGCCAGCGAGAGCGAGGCATCCACGATGATCGGGGCCATCGCATTGGGGATCATGTGGGTGAAGATGATCCGCCCGTTCGAAGCGCCCAGCGAGCGCGAAGCCTCGATGAAGGTCTGCTCGCGGATCGACAGGATCATCCCGCGCATCAGTTGGGCAGCCGTGAGCCAGCCCAAGCCCGCCAGCACGAGCACGATCAAGACCGCCTGCCGGGCGTCGCTGGGTCGCAACAGCATGATCCTGCCTAAGATGTTCAACACCGGTTCGGGTATGGGGATCAGGTCCGGGTTGCGCAGCAACATCGAGGAGATGATCAACAACAGCGGTAAACTGGGAATGGTCAGCAAAAATTCGACGAAGCGCATCAGGACCGAGTCGAGCCAGCCGCCGTAAAAACCGGAGATCGAGCCGACCACGATCCCGATCAATTCGGCCACGATCACCGAGAGGAAAGCCACGGTCAGCGAAATGCGCCCGGCGTACAACAGGCGCGAGAAGTAGTCGCGGCCGATGTTATCTGTGCCCAGGATGTGGGGTTTGCCGTTGCCGGCATTGATCGTCCCCGGCGCGCTGAAGCGGTTATTGACGTTGACCGCGTCGGCGGTGAAAGGGGCCAGTTGCCTGGCGAACGCGGAGACGAGGAAAACAATGAATATCACGCCCAACGAGATCATCGCCAGCCGGTGCTTGCGGAACCGGCGCATGACGATCATGAAGGGGGTCTCTTCTTTCACGTTGCGCACCGACTCGGCGCCCAGGGTTGCAGCTTTGGTTGCCATGCATCACCTCCTACGAGAACCGAATCCGCGGGTCGACCAGCGTGTAAAGAACATCGCGCAGCAGGGTGGCGATCACGGTCAGGATGGCGGTCAGGAATAGAATGGCCATCGCCACCGGATAATCCGAGTCTCCCAGGGCGAGGAAGTACAGGCGCCCCATGCCGGGCCAGGAGAAAATCGTCTCGGTGATGATCGCCCCGCCGATTAAGCCGGGCAGGGTGAACACCACGATGGTCACAAACGGGATCAGGCCGTTGCGCAACGCGTGCTTCATGATCACCATGCGCTCGCGCAGGCCTTTGGCGCGCGCCGTGCGAACATAATCCTGGCGCAAGACCTCCAGCATGCTGCCGCGAATGTAACGGCTCCAGCCGGCCACGCTCACCAGGGTCAAAACCAGGGTGGGCAGGATGAGGTGCAGGGCCGAATCCAGGGCCGATCCAGCATCCACGGTGCCCAGCAGCGGGAGGGTGTAATCTCGCACCGCAGAAGAACTGCCCGCCGGCAGGTAGAACCAGCCCTGGCGGTTGGGGATGATCGAGAACAACATGATCGCCAGGATGCCGAAGAAGAAGGTCGGCATGGCCGAACCCATGAAAGCCAGGGTGGTGAAAATGTAATCGAATTTGCTATATTGTTTGATCGCCGAATACACGCCCAGAGGCAGACCGATCACCAGCGAAAGCAGGGTGGATAACCCGGCCAGGCGCAGCGTGTTCGGTATTCGGCTGGCGAGCAAATCGCTGACCGGGCGGTCGCGGTTCAGTCGCCACGAGTTGCCAAAATCGCCGCGCAACACGCCGTTGCTGACGCGACGGTCGGTCAGATCGGCAAGGTAGACATATTCTTTGCAGCCAATCGTGCGCACGCTGAAATTACCTTTGGCGTCCTGGAAGGTGGCCTGAATTTCTTTATAACAGCCGACGGGGGTTTTCGTAAACAACTCATTGCCAAACACTTTGATGGGTCCACGCGGCTGGCCAATTAACCAACGAGTGAAGCGAACCGGAACGTATAAATCTAGCTCAAAATAAGCCCGAATGCGCGCAAAGTCTTCTTCGGTGATGCGGAAGCGGCTGTTCTGCTGCAACTGGCGCAGCCCGGTCAGCGGACCCCCTGGGGCAAAATTGAGCAGCGCGTAAGACGCCGCCGCCGAGACGAGGATGACGATGATCATTTGGAACAACCGGCGAATCAGGTAATTGGTCATACAGACTCCTGATATTTATTCCTTCGACAATAACAATGGGCAGATGGGCCCACTTTCAAAGACCACATCTGCCCATTGTGTTTACCTGAAGACGAGCAATTACTTCACGAACAGGTTGAAGTCGATGTGCTCCCAGGTCGCGCCGGCGAGGACGTAGTTGTTCACTTTGCCCTCAGCCTCGGCAGCCACGAGCTGATCGGTCAGGCCGGCCAGCGTCTCAGAGCCGAGCAGGTCAACCGCGCCGGTGAGCAGTTGCGCTTCGGCGTTCTCGGGGGTCACGAAGGAAATCACCACGTTCGGGGTCTTGGGGGCGCCCAGGAAGAAGTACGGGTTGGCCTCGAAGACCATCTTCTCACCCTTCACCCACTCCTTGATCACGTACGGACCGTAGCTCCAGGGCTTCTCAGCAACCTCGGGCAGGGTCGGCCAATCTTTGGCGGGGACGTCCTTGAGGGTCATGCCCTTATAGGGGCCTTCGCTCTCGATCGGCTGGTTGGAAGGATAGAAGGTGTAGTACGGCAGGAAGTACAACGGATCCTGAACGCCGGGGAGCAGAGTCAGGGTCTCGCTGGTGCCGTCGAAGGTGATGTTGGCGGTCTTGTCGCAGTTGATGAAGGTCGTCGCGCCAGATTCGCGGTCGCAAACCGTCTTGTAACCAAGCTCGAGGTCAGCCTGCGAAAGGGCGGAGCCATCCTGCCACTTGATATCCTCGCGGAACTTGTAGGTGATGGTCAGTTGCTTCATCGTCAGCGTGCCGCTGCTGAACTCAACCTCGGTGCCGGTGCTGTCGATCACTTTGACGCCCGGGGCCAGGGCGACAACCTCGCCCGCCGAGTCGTAGACCATGTCGCCTTCTTTGACTTCCACATCCGCGTTCACCGCGCCGCCGTTCTCAATGGTGGGCAGCTCGTTGAGCAGGTAGGGCTGGAAGTCGTAGTTGAGGCTGGTGTAGGAGCGGAAGCCCATCAGGCCGGCGGCCAGGGCGGCCACGTAAGCCGACTCAACCAGCGTGTAGAGCGAAGCGGGTTCCTGGGTGAAACCAATCACCAGCGTATCGCGACCGGGGATCTCCCAATCCTGGATGTTGTAGGTGTAGTACTCCTCACCCGGGGTGGGGGCGAAGCCGGTCAGGGCGGCGGCGGCCGAGAAGGTCTCGGTGCGGTTGAACAGCGGGATCGCCGGGACGTCCTTGGTGTATTCCTGCTGGACGATGGTGTACCACTTGATGCGCTCTTCCTTCACCAGGGTGTTGTTGGCGTTCTTGATGGCGGCGGAAGCAGCCTCATTGCACCAGCCCATGTAGTTCTGGCCCTGCCAGTTGTTCTCGGGCAGCGGGATCTGATCGCAAGCCCACAGGGTCTGTCCACCGGGGTCAGCCTGGCCAACCCACGCGAACGCGCCGAGCTCGAAATCGCGCACCTGCAGGCCGGTCGTGTCGCCGAACCACCAGGAAGCCGGGACGTGCGAGCGCAGGATCTGGACGCCGCAGTCAGCCATCTGTGATTCCCAAACGGCGGCCCAGGCCTGGCGGAAGGCAGCGGTGGTGGTGAAGAATTTCAGCGCCAGCACCGAGCCGTCTTCCTTACCGCGAACGGCAGCGCCTTCGCCGAGCGTCCAGCCAGCCTCGTCGAGCAGCGCAGCGCCCTTCTCAGGGTCGAAGGGGTAGATGGTGACGTTCTCATCGCCAGCATACGCCCAGTGAGCCTTGGGGATGAAGGTGTCCATCACGAGGCCCTGCGCTTCCTCATCCGTCAGCAGGGGATAGCCCGCTTTGGCGAGGTCGGCTTTGTTGGTGCAGTAAGCCAGCGCCTGGCGAACGCGCAGATCACTCAGGATCGGGTGCGGCGTGGTGAAGGCCTTGCGCTCCACCTCAACGATTTCGGTCCTCTCGACCACCTGGGTCTCGACGACCTCGACTTCCCTGGTCCGTTCCACCACAACGGTCTCAACGATCGTCTGGGGCTGGCAGGCTGCCAGGACCAGGCTCGCGATCAGGACAAGCGCGAGTACGAAAAGTGACTTTTGCTTCATTTTTCCTATCTCCTCCTACAGGATATGGAAATGTTTGGGTTGGTCAATCGACCACACGGGGAAATATAGGTGCGCCGAGCACGCTGGAATGACCGGCGACCGTTTCCTTGCAAGGAAAGTAGAGTATTCCGAGATTGTTTAGACGGCTTCATACGGAATGGCAAATTTATAGCACAATCCTGGTATTTCGTCAAGAACACCGAATCTGATGCGGCGATGAGATGGTCAAGCCAACCCAATGGATACGCTTTCCCTGCACTACACTTATACGTTGTGGCAGGCGATGTATCACAGAAATTGCACCATTTAAGGAAGAATTCTGGTCCGTCATGCTCAGGGTGTGGTTCATATGGTCGATGAAATGTGGGCTTTGCCCCACATATTCCACAAAATATACGACTCAATCCATTCTCATTCGGGACAGCCGAACACCTCGAGGTTGGAGAGCAAACTGCGCGCGGTCAGGTCCAGCTCCAGGCCGCACAGATCGGGTTGCGAGATGGCGATTTTCAACTGATAGTACAGCGGAATCACCGGCAGCTCTTCGGCGAAGAGGCGCTCCGCGGCCTGGTTTTTCGCGGCGAAATCCGCCTGGTCTGGCAGCGACCAAAAAGCCGCCCGGCAGGCCGCATCGAAGGCCGGGTTGGTGTAACCGGTCACGTTGGCGCCGATCCACTGGTTGGCCGAAGAGGGCGCCTGCTCGCTGGTGTACAATTGGCAGGGCGTGCGCGCCCCGCTCTCCCAGTAAAACATCGCCAGGTCGAAGCTGCGCCCAAACAGCGGCCCCTGGGGGCCTGAGGCAAACAGCGTGCCCGGGTCCATGAACACGGTGGTCGTCCCTACCCCGCAGGCAGCCAGTCCATCGCGCACCTGGCGGGCCACTTCCTGGCGGATCGTCGCGGAGGTGGTGAGCAACTGCGCCTGCAAGGGCGTGCCATCTGGCACGCCGGAGATGCCGGCGGCAACGCGCGGGGTGTTCGGGTCGCCGTCGGCGTCTTTCCAACCGACCTCGTCGAGAAGCTGCGCCCCCGCCTGGGGATCGTAGCTGTAAGCGGGCAGGTCCGCCTGGAACAACGGATGGGAGGGCGGAAGGTAGCCCGCCGGCACGGCCGAGCGGTTCTTGAACAGCTCGGAGATCAGCTTGCTGCGGTCGATGCACAGCGCAAAGGCGCGCCGGGTGCGCACATCCCCGAACAGGTCGGGGCGGTCGCCAGACGCCGGGTCGTATCCGTCGTCGTAGCTGGCAGGGCGAATGCCAAAATCCAGGTGCTCCCACTCGGCACCTTGCGCCAGGTACAGCTTGAGCCGCCCATTGTTTTCGGTGTTGATCAACTCTTCCAGCAGGGGCAGGAAGCCGTCGTTTTGATCGACAATGTCGCATTGCCCCCCGACCAGCGCCATCAGAGCGCTGTCGGCCGGGTTACCGTTGAAGGTGAACTCCAAGAAATCGTACCGCGGCAGCCCTTCGCCGGCGCGGAAGTATTGGGCGTTCTTGCTCAGGCGGATGCGCTCGCCGGGGATCCACTCGTCAATCACGTAGGGTCCCCAACCCAGCGGTTTGCGCCGCGCGGTCTCGTCCTGCAGGATTTCAGCCGCAGAAAGACCGCCCAGCACGTGCTTCGGCAGCGGAGAGAAGAAGAAGGTGGGGTAGCGCTGGTCGACAAACCCCGGGACGCCCACCCACTCCACGGTCAGCGCATCCAGCGCCGTGTACGAGGCGGTGCGGTCGATCACCCCCTTGCTGGTCGGCGAGTCGGGGTGGGCCGCCAGATCGAACGAAAACACCGAATCCTCCGCCGTCAGCGGCGCGCCGTCAGACCAGCGGATACCATCGCGCAGCTTGAAGGTCACGCTGAGGCGGTCCATTTGCAGCGCCGCGCTGCCGTCCCAGGCCACAGCGCACTCCGGCGAATTGCACCCGGATGGAAAGACCACCACGCCAGGGGCGAAAGAGACCAACTGCCCGGCGGTATTGACCACCGGATCGCCCGATTGGACGGTCACCGGCTGCAAGACCGCATCGCCGT
>JARKOV010000061.1 GCA_029975965.1 Anaerolinea sp.
TCACTTCTATCGACATCGCTCTGCTAGAAGGGGAGCTTTGAACGACCTGGCACATACCGTCGGCGATGCTGTCTTACAAAGCATAAAGGTACCGACACTGGTCATTCACAGTCGAGAAGACAAATCCGTACCATTCCGTCACGCAGAATACTCCCTGGCGCTCATACCACATGCAGAACTTTGCGAAGGGGGATTCACTGGGCATTTCTTCTGGATCGGCCCTGATTATCCAAGAATCAGCCAACGATTGCTTGAATTCCTCAGGACCAAGGCTGAACAAACGTGAAAAAGCCTAACAAGGTGTGCAGCCGACTTGGGGTGCGCACCGCTTTTTTTGGCTTTTTCGCGGCTCTGAGATTCTTACCCCAAGCGGCTAACGTGAGCCGTTAGGCAGCTTGAAGGATCTTCTCATCCTTAGGAGGAGCACATGCGCAAGCTCATCTACTCGACCTCGCTCTCCCTCGACGGCTACATCGATGCCGCAGGGGGAGACCCGAGTTGGGTCATTCCCGACCAGGAGCTTCACAGCCATTTCAACGAGGTCGAGCGTGAGGTCGACACCCTGCTCTACGGGCGCCGCATGTACGAACTGATGGCCGCCTATTGGCCCACAGCCGACCAAGACCCTTCGGCACCCGCCCCCATTGTGGAATACGCCCGGCTCTGGAAGCCAGTCCTCAAAATTGTCTTCTCCTCCACCCTCGAAACCGTCGATTGGAACTCTCGGCTCGTGAGGAGCGATCCAGTCGCCGAAGTCGCCAGGTTGAAGGCCCAACCTGGGAAAAACATTGGCGTCGGCGGGCTCGTCCTTGCCTCGGCCCTGGCTTCCGCCGGCCTCATCGACGAGTACCGCTTCTACTACGTCCCGATCCTCTTGGGTTCAGGCACGGCAGCGTTTTCACAAATTCAGAAGCGGGTCATCCTCCAACCGGTTGAGAACCGAACCTTCTCCTCCGGCACCGTGCTCTTGAGATATGTTCCCGCCAGCCCGTAGGGAGTACGCTCAAACGGCCTGACAGCGCGATTCAAGCGACCCTGCCGGCTGCGGCGGAGGCTTATCCGGGTATATCCTAAGCGCTCGCCGGGAGGCTCATCTCCAGGCCGATGAGCGCTTTTTAGTTTAAAGAGTTGAAATGGATGTCTGCGCTCCAAGTGGTCCGTCAGGTTGATTTGGATGGGTTATTTGGGGGGCTTCGCCTCATCCACCTCCAAAAATCCGGGGCTTATTGCCCCACCGCCTGAGCAGTCACAAGGATATAATACCTTCTATGCGCATTGTGATGATTGCTCCAGGAAGTCGCGGCGACGTTCAGCCCTACATTGCATTAGGAAAAGGTTTACAGAATGCGGGGCATTCGGTTCGTCTGGTAAGCCACAGCAACTTCGAACCGTTGGTCACATCCTATGGGCTTGAATTCTGGTCGTTTGGAAATGATGTCAAAGACGCGGTCGAGAATGGCGAAATGCGCGAGTTGACTGAAAAGGGAAATTTCCTTTTGTTAATGGCAAAAATGGCCAAAGAAGCCGAGCGCGAAGCGCTCCGTTTTGCTGAAGGCGGGTTATTAGCGGCGCAAGGCATGGATATGGTGGTGTCTGGAATAGGAGGATTGTTCATTGGCACTTCAATTGCTGAGAAATTGGATATACCTCTTGTTCAAGCCTATGTATTTCCTTTCACGCCCACCAAAGATTTTTCCAGCGTCCTTACCCCAAAACTTCCAACTTTTCTTAACCGTTTTTCGCATCATCTTGCCCGCCAATTGATGTGGCAAGGGTTTCGGTCGGCAGACACGATCGCGAGAAAGAAAGTTTTGCATTTACCAGCAGCGCCACTTTTAGGACCCTATCATTCCAGGTCCACACAGAATATGCCCATCCTCTATGGCTTTAGCCCTTCGGTGATTCCGGCGCCATCCGATTGGAAGGATGATATTCATCTCACCGGGTATTGGTTTGCAGATGAAGCAGAAAATTGGCAGCCTCCCGCCGCACTTCTCGATTTCATGCAATCGGGTTCTCCCCCTGTGTATATAGGATTTGGGAGCATGAGCAACCGAAATCCTGAGCAAACAGCAGATTTGGTGATTCAGGCATTAACCCAGGTTCATCAACGGGCTATCTTGCTCTCAGGTTGGGGTGGAATGCAAATAGCAAATATCCCCGACTCAATTTTCATGATCGATTCGATCCCGCACTCCTGGCTATTTCCACGGGTAGCTGCGGTCATTCACCACGGCGGAGCAAGCACAACTGCCGCTGGTCTTAAGGCTGGCGTGCCATCGGTGGTGATTCCATTCTTTGGAGACCAGCCTTTTTGGGGTCAACGGATTGCTGATTTAGGGGTCGGGTCAAAACCAATTCCACGAAAAAGACTCACTGCCGAAAGGCTCGCCAGTGCCATTCACGAAGTGATGACCGATAAAAACATTCGCCAACGCGCGGAAAAATTAGGAAAACAAATCGAAGCAGAAAACGGGATAGAATCTGCCGTAAAAATCTTCGACGAGCTTGAGAAACTAAGAGCTGCCTAGTGCTGTGTCAAACCTGAGCCGATAAACCCGTTGGGCTGAGCGCCTGCGCCTGGTCAAATTAACAGGTAGGGGTTCTCAAGCAGCGATTTCAGGTCGGTTAAAAACCGGGTGCCGGCCGCCCCATCGATGACGCGATGGTCGATGCCCAGGGTCAGGGTCATCACGGGCCGCACGACCACCTCCTGGTGGAGGGGCACTGCGAGGTCGGCAATCTTGCCGACCGCCAGGATAGCCGTCTCGGGAGGATTGATCAGCGCCGTGAAACGGGTCGCTCCCAACATGCCCAGGTTGCTGATCGAAAAGGTGCTTCCAGACATTTCTGCCGGGATCAATTTCCGCAGGCGGGCGCGCTCCAAGAGCTCTTGGATGGCCTGGAAGGTATCGGCGAGGCTCAGCGACTGGGCATTGCGCACCACCGGGACGATCAGGTAATCCTCCAGATCCATGGCGATGCCCAGGTGAACATCGTCCCACAAGATGATTTCGTCATCCACCAGCGAGCTGTTCAATAAGGGATGATTCGGCAAGAGGTGCGCGACCGCGTAAGCGATCAGCGCAGTGTACGACAATCCCTTTCCGTAAGCCTGGGTGTAATGAGCCTGCACCTGCTGTTTCAGGCGCACCGCCTCGCTCATATCCACCGCAATATCGATGTAAACATGCGGGATGCTGCTCGCGCTGTGGCTCAACCTTGCGGCGATGATCGCTCGCGGTCCTTTCAGCGCGATCCGCTCTTTGATCTTTGCCTCCGGCAGCTTGACCGCCGGCGAAGTCACCTTCACGGGGGGCAACGGTCGCTCGGCCAGGGGAAGACCGGCGCCACCCTGCTCCCCACGACCGGTGGGGCGGGTTTCCAGGTGCCGCCGGACGTCCTCGCGGTAGATTCGCCCGCGCGGACCGCTGCCGACCACCTCCGCCAGGTCCACCTGCAATTCTCGCGCGTAATTACGCGCGAGCGGGGTGGCGCGCAGCGGTTCTTGCCCCGTGAAATCAGGGTTGGCTTCGACGAGTTTCAAGCGACCTTCGTCCTTAACGATCTCGGCGGAGGGCGTTGCGGCTCGCGGCGAAACCTGCTCCTCCCGGATTTCGGCGACCTCTTCGCCGGGCTGCAGGATATACCCGATGACCCCGGCAACCGGGACGACATCGTCCGGTTTCGCAATCAGGCCGCCCAGGATGCCGCTTTCCGGCGCCTCGACCTCGATCGCGGCTTTATCCGTCAGGACGACGAACAGCGGTTCGCCCTTGAGCACCGCCTCGCCTTCACCTTTCAACCACTCCACGAAGGTGCCCTCGTCCATGACCATATCCACTTTGGGCATGATGATCTCAACAGCCATCCAGCTACCTGCCTTCGGTCGCCAGCTCGCGCGCCGCGCCGACGATATCTTCGACCTGCGGCACCGCGGCCTTTTCCAGAAGTCGATTGTAAGGGATGGGGACGTCCTTTCCCGCCAGGCGACGGATAGGCGCATCCAGGCGATCGAACGCTTCGCCCCCCGCAATCATCGCCGCCAGCTCGCCCCCAAATCCTCCCGTGATGGGAGCTTCGTGGACGATCAGCACCCGCCCGGTCTTTGTCACCGAAGCGTTGATCGTCTCACAATCGAGAGGTTTCAGCGTGCGTGGATCGATCACCTCCAGGTCAATGCCTTCCTTCTCCAGGATCCTGGCCGCCTCCAGCGCCCGTTGCACCATGATCGAAATCGCTATCACGGTGACGTGTTTCCCGTTCCGTTTGACCTCGGCCTTCTGCAAGGGAATCGCGTAGCTCTCCTCCGGCACAGGGCCTGTCACGCGGTACAGAAGCTTATGCTCCATGAAAACGACAGGGTTGTTATCGCGAATCGAGGAAATTAACAATCCTTTCGCGTCGTAAGGGGTGGAAGGCGCCACCACCTTGAGCCCGGGGGTGGCGACGAACCAGCTTTCCAGCGATTGGGAATGCTGAGCCGCCGCCCCCGTTCCGGAGCCAGCCGGGGCGCGCATGACCAGTGGGACGCTGACTTTTCCGCCGAACATGAAGCGCATTTTGGCCGCCTGGTTGACCAACTGGTTCATGGAGATCGCCACAAAATCCATGAACATGATCTCGAAAATCGGTCGCATCCCCATGATCGCCGCGCCGGCTGCGGCGCCGGCGATGACCGCCTCGGAGATCGGCGTATCGCGCACTCGCTCCGGACCGAACTCCTCCAACATGCCGCGCGTGACGCCAAACGCCCCGCCGTAGACGCCCACATCTTCCCCCATAAGAAACACACAGGGGTCGGCGCGCATCTCCTGGGTCATCGCCTCGCGCAGTGCATCCAGGTAGCTGATTTCACGCGTGGCAGGCGCTGTGCTCATGGCGCATACACCTCCGCTTCGATCGTGGCCGGTTCGGGGTCGGCAAAGGAAAGGGCGACCTGCTCCGCCTCATGGATGCTCATCTTACAGGATTGCTCGATCTGCGCATACTCGTCCTTGGTGATGACCTTGCACCGGATCAGCAGCGTCGCGAAGCGGATGATCGGGTCATTTTCCTGCCATTCTTTGATCTCATCAGGCGACCGGTAGAGGTTGCGATCGCTTTTCGAATGGCCACGCCAGCGGTAGGTCAGGTTTTCGACCAGTGAAATCCCTCCGCCCGCCCGCGCTCGATCCACCGCTTCTTTGACCGCCGCATAGACCGCCAGAATGTTATTTCCGTCCACGGTAACCCCCGGAATGCCGTAGGCGCAGGCACGCTCGGCAACGTGCCGCAAGTTCATCGATCGCTCGGCCGGCATCGACATGCCATACTGGTTGTTATCGCAAATAAAAACGATCGGCAGCTTCCACACCGATGCCAGGTTGAGCGACTCATGGAATTCTCCAATGTTCGCCGCGCCGTCGCCAAAAAAAGCCAGCAGGACGTTCGGCGAACGCTGCATTTGCAGAGCCAGGCCAATCCCAACGGCTGTGGGCAGGCCAGAGCCGACAATGCCGGTCGCGCCCAGGTTGCCTCCATCGATATCGGCGATGTGCATCGAGCCGCCCCGCCCCCGGCAGTAACCTTTCTCTTTTCCGATGAACTCTGCCATCATCAAGGTCAGGTCTGCCCCCTTGGCGATGGTGTGTCCGTGCCCCCGGTGGTGGTGGATAATGTAATCGGCAGGCTCGATCGCAGCGATGCTCCCCACCGGCGAGGCTTCCATGCCGATGGATAGATGCATCGTGCCATGGATCAATCCCCGGCTGTAAAGCGATTCCGCGTTCTCTTCAAAAAAACGCGTCAGCAGCATCTTCTCCAGCATCCACAATAGTTTCTCGCGCGGCAGTTGTGAAAGGAGATCGCACTCCACGTCTTCATCCAATCGCAGTTCCGATAAAACTTCCTGGACTGTATACGGCATCCTCAGTCTCCTTCACAGAGAAGCTGGCTGGTCTGACCTAGAAATAAGACAGCACGTCCTTGGCGGTGACGTCATCCATGATGATCGTTTTGAGATAGTTCCCCTTCAACGCTGCGGCTACCGCTTGCGCCTTGTCGTCCAGCGCAGCGATGCCGATGGACAGCGGGATTGCGCGCAAATCCTCCAGGCTGATGCCGATCACCCGAGCCGAATAAGCCTGGGCACATGCTTCGCCGTCGCGGTTAATGATATGCGCAAGGATTTCGCCGGCGCCCGCTTCGACCTCGATGATCTCCTCCAATTCTTCCGAAGTGACCGACGTAAACTGCCAGATGCTCGAGCTGTTCGGTTTGATCGCCCCAACGCCTACCACCGCGACTTGAGCGCTGCGCGCAACGTCGAGGACTTCCTTGACATGCCGCAAATTGGCCAGGGCGTTGCGCTCCTCAGCCGTATCGGTGAACGCCGGCGCGTACAATTGCAGCGGCACCCCACCCAGGCACCGGGCGAGGATACCCGCCAGGTTATTCACATCCGTATTAAATCTCCCTTGCACCCCCCCTAGGGCCGGGACAACCTTCACGTCATATTCTTTGTCGGTATCCAGCGCCTGGACCATGGCAGCCACGCCCCGCCCTCCGCCGTTGCAGATCACATCGCCGTCCCGAATTTGCTGCAGCAGGTAGTCCGCGGCCGCTTTCCCGATCGAAGCGAGGATGGAGTCGGGGTAATCGGAATAGCGCGGGATGATGATCGCTTTTTTCACCCCGCAGACCTTTTGCACGCTACGCTCCAGGTCGAACAAGTGCTGAGATGGCGTGTGAATATTAAATTCCACCCAGCCATTGTTGCGGGCGAATTTAAGCAGGCGGTTGACTTTGGCAACCGAAAGGCCGAGTGCCTGACCGATTTCGGTCTGGTTGTGGCCCTCGTTGTAGTACATGATCAGTATTTGATTGATGAGGCGTTCATTTGCGAGATCATTGGTAATTTGCAACATCGCTAGGCACCTTATTCGATAGACTGGGTAGACATCCCCTCACCATCCGGCGTCGCTATTGATCCAGGTCCAGGAATTTGGCCGGAGCCTCCACAAACAGGGTCTGCAGCTGATCCTCTGTGATCCCCATCTTCAGCATGTAAGGAACCAGGTTGGTGAAAATGTGATCATACCCCCAGCCGCCGTATTTGTGCAAGCGCATCTTCATGCACACATCGTTGCCAATGATGATCCGATCCGCGTAGCCCGCATCGACGGCCCGCTTCAAATCCGCGATGCGCTGAGTGTCGGTCTCCAAGATGACCAGCTCGGAATCGACGTTGAAGGTCGAGCCGAAACAATCCATCCCGATGGAAGCGCCAGTTTTCAAAATATCTTCCCAATAACCGGCACCATTGACGTGGCAAATATGCACCTTTTCAACATTGGCGCCGTTCTCTTTTAAGATTTGGATCGCTTCGAGCACCGTTTCGCGCCTTCCTTCGGTGTGAATCATGATCGGTGCATTGGTTTGGCGGTTGACCCGGCCGGCGGCGATCAAAACCTTGCGCTCCCGGGGATATATCTGGTTGCCGGTGGTGCCCAACTCGCCCATCACCCCAGCGCGGATGTCGCTGCCGTCGATGCCTTCGGTCAATTCACGGTACATCTTCTCTTCGATGTCATCCACCGTCATCGCCTCCACTTCGGGCGGGTGAAATTTATTTCGATAATACCCGGTGCAGGTGATGAAATTCATCCCCAGCTCTTCCGACAGGCGCCGCAATGCGACGGGATTGCGCCCAACGCCAATGTTGGTTGGGTCGAGGACCGACTGGACACCCGCCCGCTTGAGGATCGCCATCTCCTCTTTCGCGTCCTGGTAGTCGGACAGAATCTGGTTATCGTACGACCAGAGCGGTTCGCGCATCAACCAGCCATAATTGGCCAGCGTCACCCCATGTTCCAGGGAGATGCCTTGCTCTTGGAAGATCGCCTTGATCCGCTCCGGGGGTTCCACATAATCTTTGGAATAATCGCAAAAGACGTGTTCATGCGCTGCGGTGACCCCCAACGCATCGGCCTCCACGAGACCTTTCACGGTGACAATGGCCATAGCAGATCCCCTTTCCAGGAAGGAAATCCTGAACGCAAAAGCGCCAATTGTTGAATATGTCTATCTATATCATAGTCTAAAATAAAAAAAATTTCAATCCACGAAAAATATTATTGACAATCATTTAAAATTTGCTACAATGAAAAAGACGCATTGTCGGCATGGTCGATCATTAATATTCACATCCCTGCCTGGTGGATAAAACGAAGCGAATAGCTGCCAAGGTGGTCACAATGCGCGACGATTCATTTTTGCATTTAATGGTTGTTTGTGATCGCCGAAGGTTTCGGCCATTTGAGCGGTGAAAAGGCCGGATACACACCCTGCCCGCTTTGTATCGTTGACCACTCGTCAACCTGTGGAAATGCACAAGGGAAGGAGGAAATCGAACTGGATTGGAGATACCTGCCGAAACCTTTTCAACGCTCGAACAAAAGGCGACCGTGTCGTACCAAATGAAAAGCGTTACCCTCGTTTTTCTCTCGACCAACCTAAGGAGGATCCGTAAATGGATAAGAAGAAACTGAACCGGCGCGACTTCTTGGCCCTTTCGGGAACGCTCGCAGCCGGCGCACTCCTGGCAAGCTGCGCCCCCCGAGGAACTACCACCCCTGCCGAGACTGCCCCTGCCGGCTCCAACATCACGACAGAGCAAATCACCCTGCGCATGTGGCACTGGGATAATTTCCTGGCCGAAGGCATGCAACCCGTGGCAGATAAATTCAAAGAGGAACATCCCAACATCACCATCGCCATCGAGATGACCAACTACGGTGAGTATTCGCAGAAAGTGGCTGCCACCATCGCCGGCGGCACACCCCCAGACGTTGTGGGAACCATCGCCGAACACTTCACCAACATGGCCGGCCAGGGTCAGTTAATCGACTTGAAACCCTTCATCGACAACACCGATTTCACCATCGATGACTACCACCCCGGCAACCTCAGCCAGAACTCCTGGAATGGCGTGCTGCTGTCCATCCCGTACACGGCGGACGGCATGTGGTGGTTCTACCAGCCCGATATGTTCAAAGAGAAAGGCCTCAAAACGCCCTACGAATATTGGAAGGAGGGCAATTGGACCTGGGATATTGCCATGCAACTGGCCAAAGAACTGACCACCGGCGAAGGGGTAGACCGGGTGTTCGGCTACGGCGGGTTGGGCTATGGCAATTACTTTGAAATCCTGCCCTATCTGGCCTCCAACGGAACCGGTCTGTTTGATGACGGGTACACCAAATGCTTGCTTGACGAACAGAAGGCTCTCGATCTCTACCAATGGGGCTACGAAATGCGCGCCTATGCCCCGGGTCCCGACGACGCCCAGTCCAGCTCGGCTCAATCCGGGCGGTTGGCGCAGTGGCTCGACTGGTCGGTATTTGGACAGGTCTACAAGCCCAACATGAACTTCGCCTACAGCTACGCGCCGCCTCCCGCCTCGCCCGACAGCAAGAAACACGTCTACTGCGGCGATGCGCCGGGATTTGGCATCCTCAAGGGCGTCAAGTACCCCGATGAGTCCTGGCTTTGGATCGAGCGCATCAATGAACCGGACGCCATCGAAACGGTGTTCCTGTTCACCGGCACCGAGCCCCCGCGCATCAGCATGGCGACCAACGCCGATTTGTGGGCGAAAAACGATAAGTACAACGAATCCGGCGTCGGGTATGAGTTGACCGTCGACCGCATCAAGGGCGCCTTCTACAACACGCCCAAAGTCAGCAACTTCGTCGAGATGTGGCAGGCTCACAACGAAGAGCTCAGCCTGGCCTGGACCGATGCGCAGCCATTGCAGGAGGCGCTCAACAAGGCCACCTCGCGCATCAACGAGCTGCTGAAAGTGGCCGATATCGATCGCGACAAGCTGTACTGGACCGGGTCATAAGCCATTTACCTGAGAGGGCGGGATGGCTAATGCCCTCCCGCCCTTTTTACAAATGAGGTAAAGATGCGAACCAGCTCAAAATGGCGCAGCATGTCTTTCACCAAGAAAGAAGCACTGTTCGGCTA
This sequence comes from Anaerolinea sp., assembly GCA_029975965.1. The sequence goes on from JARKOV010000061.1 coordinate 10,015, forward strand.
TCTTTTCATCCTCCCCTGGATTATCGGTTTCCTGGCGCTGCGCCTGGGTCCTATGATCACCTCCCTGGTGTTGAGTTTCACCGAATACACAATTTTATCGCCGCCCACCTTTATCGGCCTGCGCAATTTCATCGAGATGTTCGCCAGAGACGCCTCTTTTTGGGATGCGTTGCGGGTGACCCTTTCCTACGCCGTTTTCGCCGTCCCGATCGGCATGGCCATCTCTTTGACCATCGCCCTCTTGCTCAACCAGAAAATTCCTGGCGTCACCTTGTGGCGCACGGTTTACTATCTGCCCTCCGTGGTCTCGGGCGTTGCCGTCGCCATGCTGTGGTTCTGGCTCTTCCATTCACGCTTTGGCTTGATCAACCTTGGGCTGGGGCTGCTGGGAATCCAGGGCCCAGCCTGGTTGGGTGACCCCAATTGGGCGCTCTGGGCGCTCATCCTGATGAGCTTCTGGGGCATCGGCGGCGGGATGGTGATCAACCTGGCCGGGTTGCAGGGCATTCCTACCGAGCTGTACGAATCCGCCTCGATTGACGGAGCCAATGCCTGGCATCGCTTCTGGAACGTCACCATCCCGATGATGTCGCCGGTGTTATTTTTCAACCTCGTCATGGGCGTGATCGAAACCTTCCAATACTTCACCAATGCCTTCATCATGACCAACGGTGGACCAGGGCGCTCGACCCTGTTTTATAACCTTTATCTCTATCAAAACGCCTTCCGTTATTACAAAATGGGGTACGCCTCTGCCCTGGCCTGGGTCATGTTCCTGATCATCCTTGTGCTCACCCTGCTGATTTTCAAGTCGTCGCCGTATTGGGTGTACTACGAAGGACTGCGGAAGAAGTAAACAGGAGAAATGACCAATGGCCACCACTCAAGCCAGAGAACTCCCCAGCCAGAAGACTCTCAACACCCGAAAATGGTTTCGCAATTTCCGAGTGAAGACCCTGCTCTTGTTTTTGGTCATCCCGGGCGCGCTCTTGTTCATTGCTCCGTTCATCTGGATGCTGTCCACTTCCTTAAAAGATCCCAAACTGGTCTATATCTTCCCGCCCCAAATCATCCCCGATCCGATTCATTGGGATAACTACGCCCGAGCGCTGACCCGCCTGCCGTTCTGGCATTACGCCTTGAACACGATCCAGATCACCGTGCTGTGCCTGATCGGCCACCTGCTCACCGCATCCACCACCGCTTATTCCTTCGCCCGATTGCGCTTCCCCCACCGCGACTTCCTCTTCATCCTGCTGATCAGCTCGATCATGTTGCCCAGTCAGGTGACCTTGATCCCGACCTTCCTCATCTTCCGCTATCTGGGATGGATCGACACGTTTAAGCCGTTGATCATTCCCGACTGGTTGGGAGGAGTGCCTTTCACGGTTTTCCTGTTGCGTCAATTTATCTCCACCATCCCAATGGAGATGGATGAAGCGGCCAAAATCGAAGGGGCCTCTTTCTTCGATATCTACTGGCAGATCATCCTGCCGCTGATCAAACCAGCCCTGGCGTCTGTGGCGATTTTCGTCTTCCTTTGGAACTGGAACGACTTCTTCTACGCGGTGATCTATATCAACAGCAAGGACAACTGGACGTTGCAACTGGCGTTGAACGCCTTGCGGCGCAGCAACGCCACCGGGCAGAACTTTGCCGAGATGGAAATTCTCATGGCGGCCTCCATCGTGGTCATGCTGCCCTGCCTGATCATCTTCTTCACCGCCCAGCGCTTCTTCATCCAGGGCATCGTCTTCACCGGGGTAAAGACCTAGCACCTGTCAATCTGTCCAATCGCGTTTCATCAAGGCAATCTGTAGAGCTAAATTGCCTGCGCCAAACAACACAATCTGTGACCCTGCATGAAAGCGTAGAGACAGGTGACATTGTCATCATCCAGGAGAAAAAATGGCCGATCCGCGTGTGTTGAAACTGGCGAATTTGCTCGTCCAATACTGCCTGAACGTCCGAGAAGGTCATTCCCTGTTCATCAATGCCGGTACACCCGGCGAAGAGCTCGCCCTGGAAACCCTCAAAGCCGGCGTTAAGGCGGGCGCGCATGTAACCCTGCACGGCAGTTTCCCTGGGGCGGACGCGATCTACTATCGATATGCTTCCGATGAGCAGTTGCGCTTCATTCCACCGCTGATGAAAATGTACGAGGAGTACGACCGCATCCTGTTCATTTTTGCCGACCAGAACACGCGCGCGATGTCCGGGATCGACCCGCTCAAGCGCGCCAAGTGGCTGCAAGCCAACAAAACCTGGTACCAGTTGATGGGAAACCGCGAGGTGAAGCTGGAATGGTGCTCTACCCTGTTCCCCACCCATGCGTACGCGCAAGAAGCCAATATGAGCCTGCCAGATTACCAGGATTTCATCTACCACGCCGGGATGCTGGATGCCGATGACCCGGCGGAAGCGTGGACCAGGCTGAGCGCCAAAATGCAGGTGGTCGCCGACCGGCTTAATCGCGGATCTGAGATCCTCTTGAAAGGAAGCGATGTGGATCTTCGATTGAAGTGCGCGGGGCGAAAATTTATGGTCGACGACGGGAAAGCCAACTTCCCCGGTGGTGAGATTTTGAACTGCCCGCTCGAGGACTCGGCAGAAGGCTGGATCCGCTTCCGCTACCCGGCCAGGATGATGGGCGAAGAGATCACCAACATGCAGATGTGGTTCGAGGCCGGGAAAGTGATCAAGGAAACCGCCGATCGGGGGCAGAACGCGTTGACCACCATGCTGAACACGGACAGCGGAGCGCGCTACCTGGGTGAGTTTGCCATCGGCACCAATTACCACGTCACGCGACCCATCGGCCACATGCTCATCGACGAGAAGATGGGCGGGACCATCCATATCGCTCTGGGTGAAGGCTTTCCTGAGCTGGGCGGCGAGAACCATTCGGGTCTGCACTGGGACATCCTCTGCGATATGAGTGAGAGTGAAATCCAGGTGGACGGGGAAGTGATTTATCGCAACGGGAAACCGATCGATTGGTAGCACGCTTTCGGACTTCGCCTCTCCACCCGCTCCGCTCAATCGGCCCTTTCATCCACCCTGAGATAAGCCTCTGGGACGCCATCCAACCCGATTTGAGGAACCTATGACTCCCGAACCTTTACCTTTCCACGGACCCTTGCGCGCCAACCCGGCCAACCCGCGCTACTTCACCGATGAAACAGGTGAGGCCATCTATTTGACCGGCTCACACACCTGGGCCAACCTGCTGGAGCTCAAACGCGAGGGCGATCCCGATTTCGATAACGCCGGCTTTTTGGACATGTTGTCCTTCTACGGGCACAACTTCATGCGCCTTTGGACCTGGGACCATCCCGAAATGGGCCCATGGACGCCGGAGAAGGTCACCTTCGACCCGATGCCCTTTGCCCGAACCGGCCCCGGCCTGGCGCAGGACGGCAAACCCAAGTTCGACCTGGCGCAATGGAACGAAGCGTACTTCACGCGCCTGCGCAGGCGCGTCCTCGAGGCAGGCGCGCGCGGGATCTATTCCTCGGTGATGCTTTTTGAGGGTTGGTGCCTGCGCTCGGCTTACCCGGCCAGCGATCCCTGGCCCAGCCACCCCTACAACCTGGCTAACAACATCAACGGGGTGAACGGCGACCCAGATGGGGACGGCAAGGGCAACGTATACAGCCTGGAAGTGCCCGAAGTCCTCGAGGCGCAAAAGCGTTACATCCGCAAGGTGATCGACACCGTCAACGACCTGGATTGCATCCTCTACGAGATCATCAACGAAGTCCAGCCGGGAGAGGCGGGAGTGCGCTGGCAATACCACATGATCGATTTCGTCCACGAGTACGAGCGCACGAAACCCAAACAACATCCGGTAGGGATGACGGCGGATGGCGGCGAGCAATATAACCCTATTCTCTTCGCCAGCCCGGCCGATTGGATCTCCCCCGGGCGCGGCCCAAACCACGAATACAAATACGACCCGCCCGCCGCGGACGGCAGCAAGGTGGTCGTGACCGACACCGATCACCTGTGGGGTCACGGCGGCACCTACACCTGGGCCTGGAAAAGCTTCCTGCGCGGGTTAAACGTGCTCTTTATGGACCCCTGGCAGCCCGTGCCCGGGCGGACGCGAGCGGGGTATGCCCCCGACCGGTTAAACGAGCGCAATTTCCCCGACTGGGGCCCCCTGCGCGCCAACCTGGGATACATTCGGCGATTTGCCAGGCGGCTCGACCTGAACAAAGTCATCCCGCAGGATGAGCTTGCCTCCTCTCGCTACTGCCTGGCCGATCCCGGCAAAGCCTACCTGGTTTACGTCCCAGAGGACGCCCAACTCACCGTGGACCTCAAAGATGCCAGGGCGCCGCTGAATGTGGAATGGTTCAGCCCCCGGACGGGCGAGATCACCCTGGACGATCCGGTGCCCCCCGGAAACCAGGCGCGCCTGGTTTCACCGCTGGGCATGGACGTGGTCTTGTACTTATATTCAGTTGAAAAGGAGTAACCATCGTGCCGACCAAACCAGCAGTTTCCTTACCCTTGAAGGTCAGCGAGAACCGACGCTACCTGGTGGATCAGGACGGTGAGCCGTACCTGGTGCATGGCGATACGGCCTGGTCGATCATCACCGCCTTGACCAAAGAGGAGGCCGGGCGTTACTTCGCCAACCGCGCCGCCAAGGGCTTCAACGCCATGATCGTCAACTTGATCGAGCATAAATTCAACGGCCCATTGACCCGCACGGGGCAACACCCTTTCAAGGATCCACTCGATCTGAGCACGCCCAACGACCTGTACTTTGAGCATGCCGAATGGATCGTCGAGCAGGCCGCTACGAACGGCATGCTGGTGGTCCTGTCGCCGATGTACCTGGGTTACAAGCACCCGGCTGACGATGACGGCTGGTACCAGGAGACGCGCCTGAGCGGGCCAGGAAAATGCTTCCTGTATGGGCGCTACATAGGGCAGCGTTTTTCCCGTTTTAACAACATCATCTGGGACATCGGCGGCGACCGCAACCCGGATGGCGTCGAGGACGAGGTTAACTCGCTGGTCATGGGCATCAAGGAGACCGACAGGCACAGCCTGTTCACCGCCCACCCCCACCCCGAAGAGGTCACCCCGTTGAAGTATGGCGGGATGAGCAAAGGCGGCTGGCTGGACCTCAACACCACCTACACCTATTCCATCGTGCACCGGCGCCTGCTGGCCGATTACTACCGCAAGCCGACGATGCCGTTTGTGCTGATCGAGAGCACCTATGAAGGGGAGCACAACGCCTCAGCGGTGCAGATTCGCCGCCAGGCGTACTGGGCCATTTTGAACGGCGCTTGCGGCCAGTTCCTGGGCAACAACCCCATCTGGCTGTTCAACCCCGGCTGGGAAGAGGCCATGGACCTGGAAGGATCGAAAGACATGGTCCACGTGGCGACCTTTTTCCGGTCGCGCCCCTGGTATCAACTCGTGCCCGACCCCCGGCGAGCCAGCGACGGCGTCACGGCGACCCGCTCGCACATCGTCATCGAAGGGATGGGCGAGCTCAACGGGCTGGATACCCTGGCGGCCGCACGCACCGCCGACGGCCAGACGCTGATGGTCTATCTACCCTCTGAGCGCACGGTCAAGGTGGATCTGTCGCAGATGAGTGGAAACAGGGTGACCGCCTGGTGGTTCAACCCGCGCAACGGCGCATCCCAACCCGCCGGCGAACACCCCACCACCGCGCCGGCGTCCTTCATTCCACCCGGGCCCGGCGATTGGGGATTGGTGATCGATAACGCCGAATTGAAATTGCCCGCTCCCGGCGCGTGACAATTTCCTGCCGGCCTGGTCTCGCCCCTGAGGAGATCAGGCCGGTTTTCGTTTTAAGTGGCCAGTTGCCCCCCATCGACCACGAACGCCGAGCCCAGCACGTAAGAGGCTTCCTCCGAAGCCAGGAAGAGGATCACCGCGGCGGTCTCTTCAGATGTGCCCGGTCGCTTCATCGGGATGGTGTCGCTCCAGGTTTTGAGCAGCTCCGGGTCAGACATCACGTGTGCGTTCATCGGCGTGTCAATAAAGCCGGGGATGCAGGCATTGACCCGGATGTTATAGGGGGCGTAATCGATCGCCATCACTTTCATCAGGGAGAGAATCCCTCCCTTGCTGGCGGAATAGGCATGCTCTTTGAAGCAAAAGCCCTTCTCCCCGCAGGGCGAGCCGACCATCACCACCGCCCCACCCTTTTTCCCTTCCAACAGGTGACCGATGCCGTGTTTGCAGGTCAAAAACTGGCCGGTCAGGTTGGTGTTGATGATGCGCTGCCACACGGTGAGGGGCAACGAATCAGCCATGGAATCCTCAAAGGGCAATTCGATGCCCGCATTGGACACCACCACATCCAGCCCGCCCAACTCCCTGACCGCCGCGGCAATCGCCGGGCCAATCTTCTCTTCATCCGAGACGTCGGCGGGGTAGACCAGCGCCTTCCCCCCATCCGCGTGGATGATGGCAGCAACCTCCTCCAGCTCTTGCCTGGAGCGGCTGATCAAGGCAGGAATGCCGCCCTCTCTGGCAAAGCGGACCGCGGTCGCCTTGCCAATCCCCTTGGATGCTCCAGTGATAATTGCTCTTTTTCCATCGAATCGTCCCTCGTACATGGCATGCACCTTTCTTTAACAAGAATGCGTCGACCTGGCTTGAGGAGGCTAGCAAGTAACGACCTGCTCCTATCCAGATTTAATCCGAACCATCATACGCCACGAACACCGTCTCAAATGGGCGCAGTTCGAGCTGCAAAGATTGGTTCCGTATGGTGACCGGCTTCGTTCGCGAGCGGAAGGATACGGGATCGCCAGCAGCCGCAGCCATGCTCTCCTGGTTGAGGCGCCGTAACCAGCCTGTGCCATTCGGAATGGCTTGCACGCGGATGGACTGGTCATGCGCCTGGTAATTGCAGAGCGCCAGCCACCCATGCGCCCCCTTCTGTAACACCAGCCCGCCAACGCGTAAGGGCTGCTCGCACTCCAGTTGGCGAAGGTTGGCGTCTTTCGCCCCGGCAAGGAAATCGAACAGCCAGTACACCGGAAACACCATGCCGGGGAAGGAGGGGAATTGATCCGGCAACGGGTTTCCAGACTCCCGCTCGATCAGACCCTGCCAGCCGATCGTTTGATAGTAGGTGATCGAGTCCGCACCGCCCAGGCCCAACGAAGCGATGCTGCCCGCCGTCCATGCCGCCGCAAACAACGACATTTGTCGCGGATCGACCGCTGGAGGCAACCGATCAGGTTCGACCTGCGCCTCGGCTTCCTTGGCAGCCTGGTTGAAGGGTGGCCTGAGGGTCACGGAGCTGATCGCGACCGGAAGCTTCCCGCTAAAACTGCGCGCGGTCTCCACCGTGTCGCGCTGGGCCTCGATCGCCTCGACCAATGATCGCTCGTCGAAAGCGTGCACTTGAGGGTTGAGGGTGTAGGCTACGCCGTCCATGCTGGCAATATCCGGCGGCTGGCGGTTCAGCTCGGCGAAATTGCCGTTGGTGCCCCCATACAACGGCACACCCGGCAGCGCCCGCGATAAAAGCCCTCGCGCCAGGTGCATCACCCGGGCAGACGTGGTTTCTTGCGCGGCCGAGCGCTCGTCGAACACCAGCACGCGCGCCACAGGCACCCCCTCCAGCGCCTGCGCCAGGCGAGCCAAGGCGGGCTCGGGTTGCTCGTTCAGAAAAACCGCCAGTTCCAGCGGACTTTGCAGCGCGTCCGCCTGTTGCGCCGCGCGCGAAAACTCGGCTTCCCAGACCGGGTCGCCCAGGTGCAGACTCGCTTTGAGGTGGTCCGGGCGCAGCCCCGACAACAGGTCTATCTCTCGCGTGCTCAGCGCCGGGACGCTCTCCGGCAGCTCAAACCCGAGGGAGGGTAACGATGCCCCCACATCCTCGGCTACGTGCAGCTCGATGAGCCCATCTCCCGCCGTTTGCGGAGATACCTGCGCCTTTTGCGCCCCTTCAACCTGCAACACAATTTTCTGATGAAACTCTTGCCCGGCTCTCGCCTGGTGTGGGTAACCCAGCGAGAGCGGGGTGCAATACGTTTTGAAGGATCCGTCCGTCCAGTTGCGCTGGTCCTCCATCTCAAACAGATCGCCTTCGAAAACGGTGTGCAATTGCCGGCCGTGGTCAAGTTGGATGGTCAATGCTGAGCAAGGCGGGAAGATCGGCGCCTCAAAGCCATCCACAATGACCTGCGCAGCCACGCTTTTCGGCAGCTCGCCACGGATCGGCCCGTGCTGTGTCAGCGCAGAATATCGCCGGCCGGCGATCCCGGCGATGGGATGCAGCACGCAAAAACCGATCCGGCAGTAGCGGAAATCCGCCTCGGACGTGCCATCCATCGCGGCGGTAATGACGCCCTCAGGCGAGCCGGTGAAACTGGCACGCCACCGGAAGGCGATCGGAGCGGCCTGATGATAGGCCTCGTATTCGATGCGGAAATGGTCGACGCCTCGCTCGATATGGACGTGGCTGAGTTGCCCGGGGATGGTGTTCCAGTTCGGGTCACGAACGGCCACGTAAATGCGGCGGACCAATTCCTCTTGGCCCAGGCGTATGTAGCGCAGATCGCCGTTCTCGAACTCCGCCTCCAGCCAGCCAGCCCTGAGCCGGACGACCTCGGGCGGAGGGGCCTTGCGTCCATACCACATTTCGTGCGTGCTTAGCTGTGCCATTCTTTTTTCCTTCATCAAGCAATCCAGACCATCAGGTCTCCATCCAGGCGCGCATACGCTCGGCGGTCGTCTTTAGCGCCGCCTCCGCTCGAAAGGCGTACGATTTGGTCAATTCAGCCGAGAGAAATCCGTCATACCCGTAGGCGCGCAGGGTATCAATCAGGCCGGGAAAGTCAAAAGTCCCATCGCCTGGGATCAGGTTTTGCTGCTCCTCCTCGCCATGATTGTCATTGACATGCACTTGCAGAAGAAGGTCACCCAGCGTCTCGAGCATCCTGGCAGCAGGTTCTTTGCTGAGGTTGAGCGTGCCCGTGTCGGCTACGACGCCGAGGTTCTTGCTCCCCAGCGCCCGGATGATCGCCATGGCGTCCTCTGAAGAATTGACCAGATCCGTCTCATCGTAGTACAGCACCTCGATCCCCAGGGTCACGGCGTGCTGTTCGGCATGGGGGGTGAGCTCAGCCAGGCTGTCGGTCAACCGTTGCAGCGAATCCTCCCGCGCCTGTCCAAACAGGCTGTGGTCAGGGACGACCAGGACAATCCTGGCTCCCAGAACCGCCGCGTTTTCGATGCAGATGCGCATATAGTCGATACTGTCCTCGCGCACCCGCGGGTTCGGGTTGCTCAAAGAATGGGGGTAGCGGTAAAAGGCGGGCATCAGGGAGGATACCTCCAACCCGTGGTCGGAGATCAACCGGCGGAGCTCCACCAGCTCGGCGTAGGAATAATCATGGCGGTACACATGCGGTCGCCCGCCCCACAAGTCCACCCCGTCAAACCCGCACCGGGCAATTAAAGGAATCGCATCCTGTAACGAATACTGGTAGAGCACCGAAGTGGCTGTGCCTAATTTCATCCGCCGCTCCTTTCAAAGACGCCGGTCACCCGGACGAGTTCAGTAGATTTGCTCTAACAACAGTTGCATCAGCCGGTTGTATTTGAGGTGGCGCTCCTGGTGACGTGCTGCGCGTTGCGGGTCGGGCAGGTACACCCGTTCGGTGCGCGAATAGCGCTGGCTGACTTCTTCGATATCATCGTAAACACCCACCGCCAGACCCGCCAGCAGCGCCGCGCCCAGCGTGCCCGGTTCGGGATGCCCCACCACCTCCACCGGAAGGTTGGTCATATCGGCTTTGAGCTGCGTCCACCAACCGGAGCGCGCCCCCCCGCCGGTGATGCGGATGCGGTTCACCGTCACGCCCTCCTGGCGCAGCAGCGAGAGCGTATTGCAGGTGTCGTACGCGATGCTCTCCATAAAAGCCTGGGTGACGTCTGTGCTGGTGCTGGCGAGGGTCAGGCCGAGCAAGCCGCCGCGCGCCTTGCGCCCGTTCTCCCAAAAGGTCATCGAACCCGACAGGTACGGAACTGCCAGCAGCGGACCTGGTCCCCGGTCACGCTGTTGCAGATCGGCTTCCACTTTTTCGATCGTAGTGTTGGTCAGGTCGCGAGCCCAATTCAGCACGGCATTCCCGGTGGGGTGCACGGCGATGATCGACAGGCCGGCGCTGCCCGGCTGCGGCATCACCGACAATCCGCGCAGCAGCATCCCCGGCGTGGGCAGTTGTTGGGTCGGGACGAGGATATTTTCGTATGAGCCGCTGACCAGGCACAGCGTGCCAACCTGGTACACCCCCGCGCCGTAGGCGGCGCAATTTAAATCGTGGCAGCCCTGCGCTACGATCACGCCGGACGGGAAACCCCACTCACGCGCCAGGCTGGCTTTCAGTTCACCGATCTGCGCTCCCCAGGGCAGCAACTCCGGAAGAAGATTGGGGGTCATGCGGTACTCGGCCAGCCGCCCGGCGTCCCAGCTCATGGTCTTCAAATCAAAACACAGGTAACGCGACACTGTGCTCAGGTCCATCACAGGGCGACCAGTCATGCGGAAGTTGAGGAAATCAATCCAGCCAAAGAAATAAGCCATGCGCTCGACAATCTCGGGATGGTACTTGCGCCACCATTCCAGGCGGAACACCGGGTCCATGCGCTCACGGAGATGACCGCAAGAAAGGCACCACGCTTCCGGAACCGGCGCGCCGGGGGGTGGCGTCTCGAATTCCGCCCCGCGCACATCTGCGCCCATAATACCGTTGCCCAGCGGATTGCCCTCGGCATCGGCGGGAAAATTCTCCCGCCCCGAGGCACTCACCGCGATAGCCTTGGGTGGATCGCGGCGCAAGGCGGGGTGCGCGCCCAGTTCTTGCATGCCCTTGACCGTCGCCTGCCAGATGTCCTCTGGATTAGTTTCCCATAGACCGGGCGCCGGATGGAGTGGGGGAAAATCGTGGGTGGCGGAAGCGATCAACTGCCCATCTTCGGAACAGGCAGCCACTTTCACCGAGCTCGAACCGACGTCAATCCCGATCAGGCTCATGGCTCACTCTCCAACCACCTGGACATGCACGGTGCGTTCCCTGGGGCGCGTGCCGTCGAAGTCGGCGAAATAGATGTTGCCAAATTCGCCCAGGACAACCTCGCCGCCCAGGATCGGGATCGACTCCGAACGGCCGATGATGCTCGAGCGCAGGTGGGCATCCGTGTTGAGAGTGTAGGGCAGCGGCTCGCCGACCACGTTGACGCTGAAATCGGCGCATTTGGGGCCGGGGTGCAGGTATTGGCCCTCTTTTTTGCACTCCGGGACGATCCGGTCGAAGATGTCCAGCAGATCGCGAAAGATGAACTTCGTCCCCTTGTAGGTGGTGTCGAGCGAATCTTCCTGGATGATCACGCTGCAGGTGGTGTGGGGTGAAAACACCACCACGATGCCATCTCTGACCTTCGAGCGGGCGACGATTTCTTTCACCTCGTGGGTCACGTCGTAAAATTCGGGGTGCGGATCGGTTTGAAGGGAAATGGTTTCATGGTAGACCGTCATGCTCACCTCCGGGGTCTCTTGCTGTGGATAGAAAGCAATTGCAACTGGATATAATAATGTAAACAAGCCAGGGTATAATTTGTTCAATTTATTTGAACAAATTCATTATAGCGATTTACGCCGAAAAGTCAACGTGACGCCCCGCGCCCCATACGGCGGGAGCATTTGAGAGAGCACTCTGCGGAGGGACATCCGTTTGAAACCAACCAACGGGCCTGCGGTCGAAAAAGATCTGGTCAAGCTACTGGCCAGCCGCCTGGTCTTCCGGGACGAGGGCGACCAGCTCGAAAACGTGCGCGAACTGGCTGAGGAATTGGATGCCAGCATGGGCTCGGTCTCGGCTACGCTCAACGTGCTGGAACAATCCGGCGCAGTGGTGCTCAACCGGAGAGGACGCCTCGGCACGATCCTGGAATCAAAATCCTACGCCCGGTTGTGGAAACATATCTACAACACCCCGATGGTCATTTCGCTCACCCTGCCCTCTTTTGTTAAAGCCGAAGGGCTGGCCACGGCCATCTACACGCTGCTCGACAACGCTGGTTTTGAGACCTACCTGACCTACATCCGCGGATCACTCAACCGGCTGAGAGCGCTGCGCGAGGGGCGCTGCAACGCAGCGGTGATGTCGACCCTGGCGGCAGAAAATTTACGCACCCAGGATGAGGAGATCGTGCTGCGCCTGCCGCCGCAGAGCTTCGTCACCGACCACCGCGTTTTTTACCGTGTACACCCATCTGACCCCGGCCAACCCTTGCGGGTGGGCATCGACCCCGATTCGTTCGACATTGCCTGCATCACCAGGCTTGAGTTCGCCGACCAACCGGTGCAGTTCATCCCCCTGCCTTTTGTGCAAACCGACCTGCACCTGGAAAAGAGCGCGGTGGACGCCGCCATCTCGAATATCGACCATTTGCAACGCCTGGTCAGCAGCGCCATCGCCTCGCGCCCCTTATCCCCTGTGGTGTTGAGACAGCTCGGCGAGCGCGACACCGCGGCGGCGCTGCTCATCAAGGCACAAGATCGCATCACCGGGCACGTTTTGAAAAAAGTCCTCGAGCCCGCGCTGCTCCTCGACATCCAGAAGAAGGTCGAGGCTGGCCAGATCGTCCCGCGATATTGATCGCGGTCACTGCATGAAAGAACGAGTAATGAAATCATCTGCTGCATACCTCGGGCTGCCGCTGGAGCAAATCGAAACACCCGCACTGATCGTCGACCTGCCGGTGATGGAAAGCAATCTCCGGCGCATGGCGGAGTTCCTCGCCGGTCACCCGGTGCGACTTCGCCCGCACGCCAAGATCCACCGCGCCACGGCTGAGATCGCCCGGAGGCAAATCCAGGCCGGCGCGGTCGGCATCACCTGCGCCAAACTGAATGAAGCGGAGAGCCTGTGCGAGGTCGGCATCCGCGACATCCTGATCGCCAACCAGGTGGTCGGACCGGGCAAGGTCCAAAGGCTGGTCGAGTTGGCGGCGAAATGCGACCTGAAGGTCGCCGTGGATGACCTCAACAACGCCCAGGCCATCTCCCAACTGGCCAGCCAGCAAGGAGTGAAGGTCGGCGTGCTGGTCGAGGTCAACATCGGCCACAACCGCTGCGGCGTGGCGCCCTTGCAACCCGCGCTGGAGCTTGTCCGCCACATCCTCCACATGCCCGGGCTGGATTTTAAAGGCCTGATGGGCTACGACGGGCATTGCACGCTCAAAGTGAAGGCGGAGGAGCGCGGAGAACTGTCCCGAAAAGCCAACCGCCTGTTGGCGGATTCGCGCCGGTACATCGAGGAACAAGGCATCGCGGTGCCCATCGTCAGCGCCGCAGGCACCTTCACCTATCGCTACGCCGTGGAGATTGCGGGCATCAGCGAGGTGCAGGCCGGCACCTACCTCTTGATGGACCAGACTTTCCGGGAGCATGGCGTGACCGAATTCGACTGTGCCTTGAGCGTGTTAGCCACGGTGAGCAGCCAGCCCGCTTACCCCGGCGCCGAGACGCTCGCCATCGTCGACCTGGGCAGGAAATCCATCGACACGGCCCAGGGGCTCCCCGATGTGAAAAGGCCGGGTGGGTGCAAGACCATCTCGCTCAGCGACGAGCACGGCCGAATCTCTTTTGCGGGCGCGGAGCATCCCTTGAAGGTGGGCGATCTGGTCGAGTTCCAGGTGCGCGACGCCAACGCGACGATCAACCTTTTCGACCGTTTTTACGCCGTGAGAGAGGGAGTCGTGGAAGACGTTTGGCCCATCCCGCGTTGCGGTGACCACACGTAAGTCATCCGCGGAGGAACGAGTCGACCTCCTCACACACCGCCCGAAGATTTTCGTGCGGCATGCTCAACAGATCCCAGCTTAAAACCACCCCACTTGCTCCCGCCTGCCAGGCCAGGTGGATCGCCTGACGCACGTAACCGGGGTCTACGTGGATGTCGAACGCCGCCATTGAAACCGCTTCGATCCCCAGGTAAACCGGTTTTGGCGCGAAACGCCGCACCGCGTCGCCCGACTCGGACTCGATAAGCGCGAGCGGCGCGCCGTTGCGGGCGAATCCGGCCAGGTCCGCGGCAGGCAAAGAGGGCAAGAGCGCGCCCAGCTTGCGCCAGGTTTCTTCACCCGTCCGGCCGGAGAAGCGCGCTACTTCCTCCACCAGCCGCGGAATTTCCAGGCGCAATCCCGCCGGTCCCTTGGCGTAGCGATAGACCATCGGCTTGCACCAGGCGGCGTGTTGCGATAATGCAGCGTAATCCTGGCCGACCAGCGCGCCCAGGCAAGGCGAAAAGAGGTCGAGGGCTACGGTTTTTCCAAGGAGGCCGGCCAACCGTTCGATCTCCGCGACCAGCCCGGTGATCGAGCGGGCGCGAAAGCGCAGGAATTCGCCAAGCAAGAGCGCATCTTGCGACGTCTCGCCTGAACCCGTCACGCCGGATATCACCCTGGCGAATTCCTCCGCCAAGTCAAGGCGGCTCCACGGGAAATCGTTCAGCAATGGACGGACCCGCTCTAGTTCCAGTCCCTGGTGGGCGGCTTGTTCCCGGCAAAAGGGGCAAAAGCAGGTCATCATTTCAGCCAGCCCGTTGGCGGGTGAAGGGAAGCGGATCTTGTCCAGGAAAACGCCGTCAAAGGGGTAATCGCGGAGCAAACGCTCGACGTTCTTCAGGGTCAGCGCACGGACCTCTGGATTATTCGGGCAAGAGAACTGGAACCGCTCGCCCATCGACTCCTGGGTGCATTCGTCCCCCAACCCCTGGGTGGGCAGGCCTTGCGCATTCAACATGCAGTGGGATGGCTGCCATCCGGGGTAGTCGGCCAGCACGGGGTACCACACAAAGACCTGGCGGCTGACTCGCGGCCTGCCCCCTGCCAGCGCCTGGAAAACAGCCGGGATTTCCTCCCCGCCCACCGCCAGAATCTCCAGCGGGCAGATCTGCGCCGCCTCCCGAACGGATTGCAGGAAAGCGTCCAGCCCGCGACCATCGACCGCCTGGCGCTCGGTGACCAGCTGGGCAGAGATCATAAAGCCAGCGCTCATCTCGCCGCTCCTTTCGAGATCTGTCAACGTCCCATTCCGACCAATACGCACGAGCTAGAGCCCGCGCATAGAAGGCCAATACCTGCCGGCCTTAAAAACTGCCTACAGGCAGCCCACCCAGGCTCCTTGAGTTCTACCTCGCGCCTCAATCGCCGGGCATGTCCAGCCAGCCAGAGGGATCGAGGGTTTCAAAACTATTCCTGGCCAACTTTCCTGTGGGCGTGCCGTGGTTAGCTGCGACAGACTCGTTGCATCACCCGATCGGTGATTTCCAGGGTGCGCGTCACTTCTTCTGGGCCGATGGCGCCGGAAATGAACCAGCGCCCGCGGAACAGGATCAGGATTTGTTCTTCGAAGAGCTCGGCGCGCAGGCGGTCCTGCCGGGCATGGTCGGCGACTGCCATCCACTCGCCCATGTTATGGGCCACCGGCAGGTCGGTAAACTGGTAGAAAATGCAGCCGCGCACTTCTTGCAGCAGCATCGGCGTGCCATATTTGCTGGCAATCTCCTTCAGGCCTTTGACCAGGTCGGCCTGGTGAGCATCCCAACGCCGGTAGAAAGCGCCGCGATCTTTTTCCAGGCACTCGACCGTCGCCAATGCTGCCGCCACGCCGAGTGGGTAGCCATTGAAGGTGCCCGCCCCCACCACCGTGGGTTGCCTGCCGGCATTGAGCATCTGGTCCATGATGTCCGCTTTGCCCGCCACCGCCGAAAAGGGAATGCCGCCGGCGATCCCCTTGCCAAAGGTGGCGATGTCGGGGGTCACCCCAACCACGCCCTGCGCCCCACTCAGGCCCATGCGGAACCCGGTGATAATCTCGTCAAAGCACAGCACGATGCCGTACTGCGTGCAAAGCTCGCGCACCCGCTCCAGGTAACCGGCTTTTGGCCAGCATGATCCGCCGTTGCAGTTGACCGGCTCCATGATCACCAGCGCAATTTGCTCCCCATACTTGCCGATCACATGCTCGAAGAATTCCAGGTCATTCCAGGGTATTTTGAAGGATTGCTGCAACGCCAACGGATCGCGCCCGCGCGTAGCGAAGATGTCGCCGGCTTTATCGAAGCCGAACGGCGGACCCTCTGGGTCGGTGTTCACATTGCCGCCCAGAACATTATCCAGCCAGCCATGGTAATGCCCGTCGAAGCGCACGAACAGGTTTCTCCCGGTGTAGGCGCGCGCCAGGCGAATGACCAGTTGAACCGCCTCGGTGCCGGAGAGCAGGTAACGCACTTTCTCCGCGCAAGGGATGTGCTCGACCATTTTTCGGGCCAGCTCCACCTCCGCCGGGTTGCGCCGGGCCGCATCCAGGTAGTACAGGTCATCCAGCTGGCGCTTGACCGCATTGAGAAGGTATTCGTTGCCATATCCCAGCACGCCAGCCCCCAGGCCGGACATGTAATCGAGGAACTCGTTTCCATCCACATCCCACAGGTGCATCCCTTTGCCGCGCGTGATAAAGATGGGCTTGAACTTCTCGTAGCCGGGCAAATTGCTGTGCTGGCCCGGCATGAATTGCAGCGACTGCTGGAACAATTCTGCCGACTTGGTCATATTCATATCAAACCTCGCTTCATGTTTGCTGTTAACCAGATGAGAGTATGAGTTACAAACAGGTTTTGCTAAGTACCCGTTGAGTTGATTATTCCACGTGTCGAGCTATTCGCTCGCAGCGCCGATAGGCATTGTAAATCGTCTTACTCCATGCTATCATCTGTGTGGTATGATGTATTATATACTATATTAGCATTTTCACTCTTTCCACGCAATCGGCAGCTTTCCATTCTGATCCATAGAAAGCGAAAAGCCTTATGACCCTTACCCCGGACACAATGCTGGAAATGTACCGCCGCATGGTGCGCATCCGTGAATTCGAGTTGGCCGCCATGGATGTGTTCAAGCGTGGCCTGATCAAGGGCACGGTTCATCCCTACATCGGGCAAGAAGCCTCGGGGGTTGGCGTGTGCATGGCGCTCCGGCCCGACGACCTGATCGCCGGGACGCATCGCTCGCACGGCCACAACCTTGCCAAGGGCGCGCGCGCCGACCGCATGATGGCCGAGATCTTCGGGCGCGAGACGGGCTACTGCAAAGGACGCGGGGGCTCCATGCACATCGCCGCCTTCGACACCGGCAGCCTCGGCGCGTTGGCCGTGGTCGGCTCGGGCCTGCCGATTGCGGTGGGGGCGGCGCTCGGTTTTCAAATGCAGGGCAAGGACTCTGTCGCGGTTCCCTTCACCGGGGAGGGCGGCAGCAACACCGGAAACTTCCACGAATCGCTCAACATGGCCGCCATCTGGAAATTGCCGGTGATCTTCGTGCTCGAAAACAACCATTATGCGGTCTCGACCAACGTCGAACAGGTGATCCGCATCGCGGATCTCTCGCAGCGCGCCGCCA
>JARKOV010000063.1 GCA_029975965.1 Anaerolinea sp.
ATGCTGTGACTTAACGCGGATTGGGTGAGGTGCAGCGTGTCGGCGGCGGCCGTCAGCGAGCCGTGCCGGTCGACTGCGCGGAGGATCTCCAGGTGGATACGTTCAAGGATTGCCATTCAGCGCTTCCTTCTTATGAGCAAAATTCATGATTATGTGAAAATATACCATTTGTCTTCATGGATACAAGCGGTTATTTTTTTGGGGACATCATTCAAACCAAGGAAAAGGATACCCCATGGCATACACACACAATCTCGGCTTCCCACGCATCGGCGCCGAACGTGAACTGAAATTCGCCCTCGAATCCTACTGGAAGGGACAGTCACCCCTCGACGAACTGAAAGCGCTGGGCGCTGAGCTGCGCAGGCGCCACTGGCAGCATCAAGCGGCCCTGGACCTGACGCCCGTCGGCGACTTCGCTTTCTACGATCAGGCGCTGGACATGAGCTTCACCCTGGGCAATCTGCCTGAGCGGGTGCGCGTTTTTCATGGCGATGCGCTGGACAACTATTTCCGTGTCGCCCGCGGTCGCACGGCCCCGGAGGCCGATGACCTCGCAGGCTGTCGAGGCGTGGACGCCGGTGAAATGACCAAGTGGTTCGATACCAACTACCACTACATCGTTCCCGAGTTTAACGCAGACACCCGGTTCAGCCTGGATGCCTCCCGCCTGCTGGAGCACCTGGACGAAGCCGGGTCCCGGGGCGTCAAGGCAAAGCCGGTAATCATCGGTCCGGTCACCTATCTGGTCATCGGCAAAGCCATGGACGGTTCTGACAGGCTCGCGTTGCTGCCGCGACTGCTGCCGGTCTATGTCGAACTTTTGAACGCACTGGCTGCGTGGGGCGTGGAATGGGTCCAGATTGACGAACCCATCCTTGTTGCCGAACTCGACGCCGAGTGGCGGCAGGCCTTTGCAACAGCTTACCATACCCTGAACACCGGGACGGTCAAGCTGCTGCTGGCCACCTATTTCGGGCCGCTGATGGAAAATCTGCCGCTGGTTGCCGGTCTGCCGGTGCAGGGCGTGCACCTCGACGCCGTCAACGCGCGCCATGAGGTTGATGCCCTGATTGGTCAACTGCCGGCCGACCGGGTGGTGTCGCTGGGGGTAATCAACGGCCGCAACATCTGGAAGACCGATCTGAACGCCGTGCTCGACTGGCTGGAACCCGTTGCCCGGAAGCTGGGCGAGCGTCTCTGGATCGCGCCTTCCTGCTCTCTGCTGCATGTACCCGTGGACCTGGAGAGCGAACAGAAGCTCGATGGAGAAATCAAATCATGGCTGGCCTTTGCGAGGCAGAAGCTGGAGGAACTGCGCACTCTTGGCGCCGCCCTGAACCAGGGACGTGAAGCGGTAAAAGTCGAGCTGGAAGCCAATCGCGCCGCCATCGAGGCGCGCCGACTCTCTCCGCGGGTAAACAACCCGGCGGTCAAGGCCGCCCTCGCGGGAATTACGCCATGGATGGACCGGCGCCTGAGCCCCTATCCCCAGCGAGCCGCCAAACAGGCGCCATTGCTGAACTTGCCCAAGTTTCCTACCACCACCATCGGTTCCTTCCCGCAAACGGCGGAGATCCGCCAGGCGCGCAGCCGGTTCAAGGCCGGAAAAATCGATGAGGCAGCGTACAAGGAAACCATGCGCGCCGAGATCGCGCGCTGCGTGCGCGAGCAGGAAGCTCTCGGCCTGGATGTGCTGGTGCATGGCGAACCGGAGCGCAACGACATGGTTGAATATTTCGGCGAGCAGCTCGAGGGGTACGCCTTCAGCCAATTCGGCTGGGTGCAGTCCTACGGCTCGCGCTGCGTGAAGCCGCCCATCCTGTTTGGCGACATCAGCCGCCCGCGGGCCATGACGGTAGAATGGATTACCTATGCTCAATCCCTGACCGGCAAGCCCATGAAGGGCATGCTGACCGGTCCGGTGACCATCCTCAACTGGTCCTTCGTGCGCGACGACCAGCCGCGCTCGGTGACCTGCCGGCAGCTGGCCCTGGCCATCCGTGAGGAAGCGCTGGACCTGGAAAAGGCCGGTGTGCGCGTGATCCAGATCGACGAGGCCGCGCTGCGCGAAGGCCTGCCGCTGCGAAAATCCCGGTGGTGGGAGTACCTTGACTGGGCGGTGGAATCCTTCCGCATCACCGTGGGCGGCGTGGCCGACGAAACGCAGATCCACACCCACATGTGTTACTCGGAGTTCAACGACATCATCGCGTCCATTGCCGATATGGATGCCGACGTCATCACCATCGAGACATCCCGTTCCCGCATGGAGCTGCTCGACGCTTTCGACGCCTTCAACTATCCCAACGAAATCGGTCCGGGCGTGTACGACATCCACTCGCCCAACATCCCGAGCGAGGAGCATATGGTCGAGCTGATGAAGAAAGCCGCCGAACGGATTCCCGTCGAACGCCTGTGGGTCAATCCCGACTGCGGCCTGAAGACCCGCCAGTGGGAAGAGGTGATCCCGTCGCTGACCAACATGGTTGCAGCCGCGAAGACCTTGCGCGCCGCCACGGGCTGATGAATGAGGGGATTTTCCGTTCA
>JARKOV010000079.1 GCA_029975965.1 Anaerolinea sp.
GAACTCACCGCCACACCCGCCAGAATGAGGTTGGTAGTGGGAACGGTTTTACCCACACGCGCTAACAGGGTCACGATGAGCACGGTGAGCAGCGCGCCGCAAAAGGCTGCCAGCGGAACGGAGAGCAGCCCGCCCTGGGTATAAGGCGAACGCGCCAGCATGGCCAGCACGGCTCCCAACCCGGCGCCTGAAGAAACGCCGATTAAAAATGGGTCCGCCAGCGGATTGCGGAACAACCCCTGGTAGGCGGCGCCGCTGCCGGCGAGCGCCGCGCCTACCATCGTTAACATGAGCATACGAGGCAGGCGCAGGTCGCTGATAATTTTCAGGTAAACACCGTTCACATCCAGGGTTGAGGTCGCGCCGCGCAGGGCGGATGTCACCACATCCCACAGAGCCGGCAGAGGGATGAACACGCTGCCCACCGCCACACTGAGCAGCGCCGACGCAGCAAGCGCCAGTGCGAGTATCAGGAAAGGTGAGCGCGTGTTCTTTTTACGCATCAATAAAGCTCGGGGTGAACCAACCTGGCCAATTCTTCCAGACCGTCCACCAGCCGGGGTCCGGGGCGGCTGACCAGGTCATCATTGAAGGGGTAAACCCGGCCCTCTTTAACCGCGCCCAAACCATCCCAACCCGGTCGGGCAGCCACCTGCTCAGGGGTCATGCCGTAGATGGAATCGCCGAGGAGGATGACATCGGGGTTCTGCACCAGCAGTTCTTCGATGCTGATCTGCGCCCATTGAGATTGCATCGCCGCCGCGGCGTTACGACCGCCCGCTTCGCTGATCAGAAGATCCACAAAGGATCCTGGTCCCGCCGTCCAGGGTTTGGCAGGGTCAGTTCCGTCCAGCTCATAAAACACCACTGGTTTTGTCTCCGCTTTTATTATCGCCTGTTGTACCAGTTGAACTCTTTCTTTAAGTGAGGAGGTGAGCGCCGCGGCCTCTTTCGTGTGACCGCTGAGCTCGCCTACCGTTTGCAGCATATCGTAAATACCCTCGAGGTCAGTGGGGTTGGAGAGAGAGTAAACCTTCACCCCTAAGCCCTCAAGTGCGCTCACCTGTTCAGGAGTATTGATCTCCGCGGCGATCACCAGGTCAGGATTAAGGCTGGCGATGGTCTCAAGTGAATAGCTTCCCATTGAACCGCCAACATCCTGGATGGATGTGACTTCTTCAGGGTAGTTGGAGAAAGTGTCGCGCCCCACCACCTGGCTGCCCGCGCCCACGGCGAACAGTATTTCAGTGACCGAGGGAGAAAGAGAAATGATACGGGCGGCGGGTTTTTCCAGGAGAACCTCGCGCCCCAGTCCATCTTGCAGTTGGATCTTGCCGCCGTCCTTTGCCGCGGGTATGGCGGAACAGGCAGCCAGCAT
>JARKOV010000081.1 GCA_029975965.1 Anaerolinea sp.
CTTGCCCGGGTCAAAGCCCAGAGCATCCGCGTGGAAGCCTGCAACATCTTCTTCCCGCGCACCCTGCGCCTGACCGGCGCTGAAGTCAACTGGGATGCCATCCAGGCGTACCTGGAAACCGCCCTGGCGCGGGCGGGAGCGCTCGGCGTGAAGGTAATTGTCTTCGGTTCAGCGGGCGCAAAAAACGTCCCAGAGGGATTCCCCTATCACGAAGCCTGGAAGCAGCTCGTGCGGGTCTGCCGCATGGCAGCCGAAGTAGCCGCCAAACACGGCATCACCATTGCCATCGAGCCGCTCAACCACAAGGAAGCCAATATCGTTACTTCAGTCGCCGAGGGGCTGGCGTTGATGCAGCGGGTGAACCGCAAGGAAGTGCGCGTCCTGGCGGATTACTATCACATGGGCACAGATGGCGAAGACCTGTCCATCCTGCGCACCGCCGGAGCCGACCTGGTGCATGTGCACGTCGCCCGCGTGGACGGGCGCACCTTCCCCACCGAGAAGGACGCCGGGCTGGTAGAATTCTTCCAGCAGCTCAAAGCCGCCGGGTATGACGGGCGGGTCAGCATCGAAGGCTCCACCAAAGATTTCGCCGCCGATGCCCCGCGCTCGCTGGAAGTGCTGCGCGCCCTGGCGGGATAACCCTCCGCCCTGCGGGATAACCCCCCGCCTGGCGGGATCAGCGCAAGGCAGAAGGATAAGTTCGACCTGCCGCGTGTGCGTTGAATGGCGCACACGCGGCAGCCTGGTTTTACTCCTGGAACAGCTCGACCGACTCGCCGCTCGGACCCTCGAAGAACGCCACCCAGGCTGGCAGGGTGTTGAGCGTTACCGGCTTGGGCTCGACGGTGATGCGGTATCCAGCGGCGCGGATGCGCTCCACCGCCGCCTTAACATCGCTGGTCGCCAGGGCAAAGTGCGCCAACACCCCTCCGGGCGCCAGGCTGGCGGGCTGGGCGGCTTCCTGCAGTTCAACATACGAGCCATCGCCCATATCCAGCAGGGCAAAGTGCCGCTCGCCAATCTTGAATTCCAACCGCAGGGTCATCCCCAGCACGTCCCGATAGCAGCGCAGCGATTCAGCGTAGCCCTTCACCTGGATGGAGATGTGGTGAAAGCCGCAGCCTGGGATAGATGGATTTTTTGTTCCGATGGGCATAATATTCTCCGCAAAATTAAATTTTTCTAATCTAAAGTCCTTGAATTTTTTATTAGATGTGCTATAATTTCATTTGTCGCCGGGTGGATGCCCCCCTCATCCATCCGGTGACATTTTTAACACGAGGCAGCGCATCTTATCCGGCAGCACAGGGCTATTATATCCTGTTATTGGCTCAGCAGCGCCCTGGCAGGAAAATGGTTTTAACCCTTTACAATTAGTTGACAACTGGAATATTCTTGATAAAATATATCTGTCATCGTTTGGATGCCCCCCTCATCCATCCGGTGACATTTTTTATGCGATTTTCTGCCAGCATCCCAGCGATTATGTTATAATATCTGCGCCCGGTGTTTGACCAACCGGGACGTTCGGAGAGGTAGCGTAGTTTGGTCTAACGCGCGCGCCTGGAGAGCGCGTTTACCGCAAGGTAACGTGGGTTCAAATCCCACCCTCTCCGCCACAGATGACGAGGTACAACGCCCGGCGTTGCGCCTCGTTTCTCTTTTATGCCCGTTTCGACGCCGAGAAAACGCCTCAACGCGCCAGGTAGGGCAATACCACCTGGTTCAGCGGCAAGGGAACCCAGCCTGTGAGCCAGCGGT
>JARKOV010000087.1 GCA_029975965.1 Anaerolinea sp.
CTGCTGGCGATGTCGATGCCGGCCTACCGCCGAATCTATCGGGAAGGGGCCGATTATCGCGCGCCGGTATCCCTCCGCCATGTGACCACCCCAACCCTGATCGTGGCGGGCGGCCGCGAATCGGCCATCATCACGCAGGCCGTGGACACGCTCGCGGATTTGCTACCCAACGCGCAGGGCCGGCTCGCGCCTGGGCTGGGACACGGCTGGAACGTCGAAGCGCCCGACCTGTTCAACGCGATGGTGCGCGCCTGGATCACGGGGAAGCCGCTGCCCTCCGGCCTGCAGGCGACCCGTGGCAGTCACGGCACGGGCCGCTAATCTCCATCCGAATAGGGATGGGAAGCTCCCCTTTTTAAGCCCCCTGTAAGGTCGGCGGCGCGTTTTGCGATGCGCTGTTTAGTTTGGGCCGGGTATAATGACTTCATCAGTCGGGTTCAGCATGAGGTGGATGCCCTGATTGATCCGATGTTTTTGCTGACGGCTGAACGCTGATTGCTGACCGCTTTTTTCACAGGAGACGTGCCTATACGACAACTCGCAGGGGGACAACAGCGTTTGGCCCCGCTTCCGGCCCTTTTCCCCGGCCGGGCGCGGGATGACGAGGTGGCGGTTCCTGCCGCAGGGCAGCGCTAACTCCGCAATGCGGAGGAAGATCGAGGAATCAACGGATGCCGCCAGGGCGCTTCATCACCGCCCTATTGCTCCCCCCTCCAGTTCAGCAAGCCGGCGATCAAAGCTCCCCGCTCCGGGGCAGACAACACCGCCCGCAGTGATGACCCAGCCGCGACGAGGCGCGCGTTCGGCAATCCATGCCGGTCGCTCGCGATTCGCCACGGCACTGCTGGCTATTCGCCTGCCGGTCTCGTGCAGAGACTCGCATGCTTTCACCAATAGCTAACAGCCAATAGCCAATAGCCGCTCTTTATGGAGGGAAAATCGCATGTGTGGAATCGTTGGTTACATCGGCCCCCAGGACGCCGCCCCGATCATCCTGGCCGGACTCAAGCGTCTGGAATACCGTGGTTACGATTCGGCCGGACTGGCCGTGATTCAGGACGGCCAGATCGCCCTGCGCCGTGATGTCGGCAAGCTGGACAACCTCACCCGCCTGGTGGAAGTCGACCCGGTCAGCGGCCCGATCGGGATCGGCCACACCCGTTGGGCCACCCACGGCGAACCCAGCCCGCGCAATGCCCACCCGCACATCGGCATGAGCGGCAACGTGGTCGTCGTGCACAACGGCATTGTCGAGAACTTCATGGAGCTGCGCGGCGAGCTGAGCGCCGAGGGTGTCGTTTTTCAATCGGAAACCGACACCGAGGTGATCGTGCACCTGATCGAGCGCTACCTGAGCACCGACACCAACCTGACCGACGCCATGCGCCACGTGGTCAAACACCTGCGCGGCGCGCACGCCATTGTTGCCATGAGCGTCGCCGAGCCGGACCGCCTGGTCACGACTCGCATCGGCAACGCGGGCGGGGTCGCCATCGGCCTCGGCGACGGCGAGAACTACATCGCTTCGGACATCCCGGCCATCCTGACCCACACCCGCCGGATCGTCTTCCTGGAAAGCCAGCAGGTCGCCACCGTGACCGCCGACGGCTACATGATCCAGACGGTGGATGGCAGCCCGGTGCTGGCCCGCACCGCGCACATCGACTGGAATCCGATGAGCGCCGAGCTGGGCGAATACAAGCACTTCATGCAGAAGGAAATTTTCGAGCAGGCCCGCGCCATGACCGACACCCTGCGCGGCCGGATCGACTTCGAGACCGGCAAGGTGTCCTTCACCGACCTCAAACTGACTCCCGAGGAAGCCCAAAAAATCAGCAAGATCGTCACGACCGCCTGCGGCACGAGCGCCTACAGCGCCTTGATCGGCAAGTTCCTGATCGAGGAGCTGGCCCGCATCCCGGTCGAAGTCGACTACGCCAGTGAGTTCCGCTACCGCAACCCGGTCATCAACGGCCACTCGTATATCCTGGCGATCACCCAGAGCGGCGAGACGGTCGATACCCTGGCCGCCATCGAGGAAGCGCGCAACAAGGGCGCGAAGGTGTGGAGCATCGTCAACGTGATCGGCAGCCAGGCGATGCGCCTGGCCGATGGCTTCATCACCATGCAGGCCGGGCCGGAAATCGGCGTGGCTTCCACCAAGGCTTTTACCACCAGCGTGCTCGACCAATACCTGCTGGCCCTCTATCTGGCTGACCTGCGCGGCCTGCTCAGCCCGGAGGAGCTGCGCCAGCACGCCCAGGCGCTGGCCCGCCTGCCCGATATCGTGGGCCGCGTCCTGGCCGACGACCAGCAGTACGACGCCCTGGCCGTCGAGCTATCCACCTACGCCAACTTCCTCTACCTGGGGCGGGGGATCAACTACCCAATCGCCTTGGAAGGCGCGCTCAAGCTCAAGGAGATCAGCTACATCCACGCCGAGGGCTACCCGGCCGGGGAGATGAAGCACGGCCCGATCGCGCTGATCAACGAGCACATGCCCACCGTGGCGATCGTGCTCAAGGATCACGTCTACGAGAAGATGATCAGCCAGGTGGAGCAGGCCAAGGCGCGCGGCGGCAAGGTGATCGCGGTCGCCACCGAGGGCGACACCCTGATCGCCGAGAAAGCCGACCACGTGCTGTACATCCCGGAAGTGCCGGAACTGGTCAGCCCGGTGGTGAGCGTGATCCCGCTGCAACTGCTGGCCTACCACATCGCCGTCCGGCGCGGCGCGGACGTGGACAAGCCGCGCAACCTCGCCAAGAGCGTGACCGTCGAATAACGGCCCTGCCGGCCGTTGGGGACGCGGCAGCGTTGGCGCTGCCGCGTCCTCTTTTTTCGCGCGTCGGACTGGAAAAGCATCTCACCACGGAGGATACGGAGGCGGAAAATGGGTCTTGTTCTCCGATCCTCGCGCGGTGACCTGTGCGATGTGAGTTTTTCCACGACCAGTTTTTCTCCGCGTTTTTCCCTGGCGTTTTGGCGGTTCAAGCCGCCTTATGATGGGATTACTCAAACCCCCTCCAGGGCAATCGCATCAAAAACAAAATGAACCGCCAAAACGCCAAGAACACCAAGAAAAAACGCAGAGAAAAGCAAAAATCAGGAAAATTTGCACCACTGAAGCCGCGAATCGAAAGCTGGTGAACTGGTTTGCCCTCTGTGTCCTTCGTGTCCTCTGTGGTGAGATGTCTTTTGCGATTTGATGCGATTGCCCTGAAACCCCCTCGTTTTGTGGGTGTCTGTCTGGTGTTATAATGGCATTGTTAAAGAGACCCGTCTGCAGGGATATCCGCGGGCAGGGGGGTGGCCTTCGCCCATCGTCTGACTCCACGCCAACCGCCTGTCGCCAGCGGTCCGATCCACGGACGGCCGTCACGAAGCATGCTGCAAGTACCCGTATATTCAGTCTGTTCCACCAGTGAGGAGAAAATTCGCATGAGGAGAAGACTGCCGCTGCTCGTC
>JARKOV010000092.1 GCA_029975965.1 Anaerolinea sp.
ATTTTCAGTCGCGTGCTCTACCAACTGAGCTATCTCGGCCCTCATGCGCTTGTGATTCTACCTGCAAGAGGGGGAAGTGTCAAGCGCTCCAGCCGTTCGTCACGGGGCTTTCTCAAATCATTTAAAAGCCCTCACCCTGCCCTCTCCCACGGGAGAGGGTCCCGAATCGGCTCCCTTCGCCCTCTGGGACAT
This sequence comes from Anaerolinea sp., assembly GCA_029975965.1. The sequence continues at coordinate 193 of JARKOV010000092.1, forward strand.
TGTGCGCGAAGGGTAGAAGGGCGGGGATGAGGGAGATCGCAGGTCAAAAAAGAAAGCGACTTTGAGAAGACCCTGCCGTTCGCTACCGAGCGATTCACAACGGCGGCAGTGCCCGGTGCGCAACCCTGGTGACCACCCCGCGCCTTCGCCGCAGCCCCTTAAAAGGGGCAATACGGCACAAACCTATATCGTTAAGGAGTCTCGACAACTCACTGTGCCGATCGCGATCGAGCTAATCCCCGCTGTCCACCAGGGCCGTAAGCTCGCCTTCTTCCTCCAGCACTTGCATGAACAGCTCCACCAGCCGCGGGTCGAACTGCTTGCCGGCTTCGGCGTTCAGGTATTCGATCACTTTGTCCGCCGGCCAGGCGGCGCGGTAAGGGCGGTCGAAGCTCAGCGCGTCCCACACGTCCACCACGGCGAATACGCGCGCCGCCAGGGGGATGTCCTCTCCGCGCAGGCCGTAGGGATAGCCGCTGCCGTTCCAGCGCTCGTGGTGATACTGGGGAATGGCCAGCGCCGGGCGCAGGTAATCGATCGCCAGCAACATGCGCCGCGCCAGGTCGGGATGCCGGCGCATCACCGTCCATTCTTCGTCGGTCAGTTGCCCCTCCTTGTGCAGGATCTGGTCGGGCACGCCGAGTTTGCCGATGTCGTGCAGCAGCGCCCCGATGCGCACGAAGTCGATCTTCTCTTCCTCCACGCCCGCCTTGCGCGCCAGCCTGACCGCCAGGTCGCTGACCCGCTGGCTGTGCCCCTCGGTCTCCTTGTCGCGCAGCTCCAGCGCGCGCGACAGGGCGCGGATGGTCGCTTCATATGCCTGGCGCAGCTCTTCGTTCGAGCGCTGCAGGTTCTCGAGCAGGTCGGCATTGTAGATGGCGATGGCAGCCTGACCGGCCAGGGTCTCGAGGAAGTCCATCCATTCGCCGTCAAACTGCAGCGGAGCGCGGTTAAAGATTTCCAGCACGCCTTTGATCTCGTCTTTGGCGACGAGGGGCAAAGCACAATACGAGACGAATTGCTCATTGAGCAACTGCGGATACTTGAAGCCCTGCGCCAGCTCGCCGGATGGGCGGTTCAAGATCACCTTTTCGCGGCGCAACGCGGCCCGACCGGCGTAACTCTCGCCCATGCGCAGGCGCAGCTCGTTCACCGCCTGCACCCGGAACCCTCTCCCCGCAGCCGCTTCGAGCATCTGATTTTGCGCGTTGTAACGCAACACCACAGCCGCGTCCACACCGAGCAGCTCGACCAGTTGAGCAATGAGCAACTGCAATGTCAACACCAGGTCGGCGTTGGCCGTGATCGAAGCGTCGACCAGTTGCAGGGCCGCCAGTTGTTGCAATTGGGCATGAATGCGCTCTTCGGCGCGCTTGCGCTCGGTGATGTCCAGCAAGTACCAGTCGAAATGCGTCGCCCGGTCCGAAGCATCCCGGTTGACGCTGGTGAAATCGTAGACCCAGCGCACCTCGCCGTTGGCGCACACCAGGCGATATTCCTGCTCGTAGAAGCGCGCGCCGCTCTCCAGCCGGTCCTGGATCGAGCGCGCGACCCGCGCTCGGTCCTCGGGGTAAATGACCTGGTTGAAGAAATCCTCCCTCCCGGTGAAATCGCGCGGGTGATAGCCGTACTGCGACACGTTGGGCGAGACGTACTCCACCGGGCGTTCCCCCGACGCCCGCACCCGAAAGACAACCACCGGTCCCTCGGTGAACAACTGGTACGAGCGGCGCAGCGTCTCCTCAAAGGACAGCCGCTCGGTGATGTCGCGCACCACCCCGCGATACCCAAGCAGGTTGCCGTCGCGCCCGCGCAGCGCGATCAATGCCAGCTCGCCGGGGAAAAACGCGCCGCTGGCCTGCTTGAAGCGCAGCACCTGTGGGTGAGGAATCTGACCCGCGGTCGAGAGACGCGCCACCTCCTGCAAGGCGGGAACCTCATCTGGGACGAGCAGCCGGTCGAACAACTGGTTCTGCGCCACTTCTGGCTCGCCCAACAGGCGCACGGCGGCGCGATTGGCATAGCGGATGCGGCGCGTCGCGTCCAGCTCAAAAACCATGTCGGGTAGCAGTTCGGTCATCTCGCGGAAACGTGATTCACTCACCTGCAAGGCTGCCTGGCGCTGCTGAATCGCCTGCTGCATGCGCTGAAAGCTGGAAGCCAGCTCGGAGATTTCTGTGAAGCTGGAAGACACCGTCTCAAACGAGACCCAGGTGGAGTAGTCGCCCTGCGAGATTTGCTGCGCGCGCTGGTTGAGCAGCGTCAACGGCTGGATCATCGAACGCCCCAAGCCGCGGCCATAGCGCAGCATCAGCCAGGCCGAAAGCACTGGGACCAACAACAGCACACCCAGCATGCCGGGCAGAAAGCCCTCCCAGTCGGCCAGCAACGGCGACACGATCAGCATTGTCCAGCCCGTCAGGTTGACCGGTTGCACGCTGACCAGCACCAGGTCGCCGCCCACCAGTCTCGCCCGGCTCTCGCCGACGGCGGGAACCTGGCCGAACGCCGCCAACCGCTCGCCCCCGCGCGCCAGCAGGCTGCCCTCGCTGTCCAGCAACCATGCGCTCATCGCCCGCCCCTCACCCTGGGCGTCCTGGGCGAGGAAAGCATCCAGGGCATCCAGGCGCAGCTCGGCGCTGAGACGGCCACCGTCTGACAACGCCGTAACCAGGTAGATGGTTTGCCTCCCGGAGAGCGGCGACGTGACGATTGGGGAATAACCCACCTGCCCGGGCTGCACGGGCAGCTCCACAAACGCCTGGTTGGAGAAATCCATGCCCAGGTATCCTGTCTGCACTGGCTGCACGTCCACCAGGCGACCGGCGCCATCGGTGCGGTAGATGGTCTCGAACTGCGGGGCCGATTCCTTGAGAAAGGCCAGCGCGTCGGGCCTATCAGCGAGGGCGGCCGCACCCAGCAGCAACCTTTCAGAAGATTGCAGGAACACGCTCAGCCGGTTCTGCAGCGTGGCTCCCAGCGCCTCGCGGCGCGCCAGGCTCGTGCGCCAGACCAGCCCACCCGCCGCCAGCCCGGCCAGCAGCGCGGAAATCAACACCGGCACGAGCAGGTTACGCACCAGCATGCTGCGCAGGACGTGTTCAAGACGGCGCGGCTTGGAATGTTTCACGGTTGTTTATTGGGCCAAAGGGTCGCTTTCATCCCAACCATGGCGACCTGATGAGTCATTTTATTAAAACACCCAATCGAGCCAAAAGATAGGAAATAGTTCTCTCTGGGTGGAATGAAAGCCGGGAGTCGATGAGTGATGAGTGATAAGTTAGGAGTGATGAGATCGAAATGCCGAATTATCCATTATGTGCTTAGAGTCAGCGAAAATATCACCCAATCTAAAGCCAATCACCAAAAGCAGCCGCAGAGCGAGCAAGATCGAGAAGGTAACCAACATCATTCCACAGACCTACGCAGGCGGCTCCAGATTTGTTCTCAACAGCTTCTGGAATCCAGCGCTTCCACAGATTCGCTCCGATGACATCCTCCCCGCGGCGATGGTGTTTTCTATAGCACAATCCCCCCACTTCAGGGTATACTCCCAGGACTTCACGGAGGCAGCTTCATGAAACGCGCCGTCAGCATCAGCATCGGTTCATCCAGGCGAAACAAAACGGTCGAGCTCTCGTTGCTCGGCGAAAAGGTGAGGGTTGAGCGCATCGGCACGGATGGCGACCTCGCCAGGGCCGCCCAGTTGTATCGCGAGCTGGACGGCAAGGTGGATGCCCTGGGGGTGGGCGGCACCGACCTCGGCCTGATGGTCGGCGGGCGCTGGTACCGCCTGCACTCCATCCGCAAGATGGTGCGCGATGTGCGTGCCACGCCCCTGGTGGATGGAACGGGCCTTAAGCTCACCCTCGAACCGCGCGTGGCGCAGGTCCTGGAAAACTTGAACGGCACCATCCCGGCCAAAACCGCCCTGGTGACCACCGCCGTCGACCGCTGGGGGTTGGCCCTGGCCGCCGTTCAAGCCGGCTACCAATGCACGTTCGGCGACCTGATCTATTCGCTTGGCATCCCCATCCCACTCCACACCACGCAGAGCATCCGCTGGCTGGCAGCCGTGCTGTTTCCCATCGTCGGTCGCCTGCCGTTTCACTGGGTTTACCCGGTCGGAGAGTCGCAGGAAAAGCGCAAGCCCACCCACACGCGTTTTTTCAGCCAGGCCAGCGTCATCCTGGGAGACTGCCACTACATCTATCGAAATATGCCCGACGACATGCGCGGCAAAGTGATCATCACCAACACCACCACGCCCGAAGACGTGGCAACCTTCCGCGCCTGCGGCGTCAGGCTGCTCGTCACCACCACGCCGGTGCTGGAGGGGCGCAGTTTCGGCACCAACATGATGGAAGCCGCCATCGTCGCGGCCGCCGGGCGCACGGAGCCCGTCGATTACGCCAACCCCGGCGATTACTTCCATTGGCTCGAGCAAAAGGTGACCGAGTTGAATTTCCAGCCCCAGGTGCAGGAGTTGAACCGATGAACGTGGTCGTCACAGCCGGAGGGATGCCCCGCGAGCAAGATCCGCTCTTTGCAATGACCAGGGGCGGCCAAAAAGCGCTGCTGGACATCGGCGGACGGCCGATGGTGCAGTGGGTGCTGGACGCGCTGAACGGCGCAAACAGCGTGAAGAACATTGTCCTGGTCGGTCTGGAGGAAAACCCGGGCCTACAGAGCGAGAAACCGCTCTTTCTGCTGCCCGACCAGGGCGACATGATCGCCAACATCCAGGCGGGCGCAAGAGAGGTAGCCCGTCTCGACCCGGCGGCCGAAAAACTGCTGGTCAGCTCTTCGGATATCCCCGCTATCACCCCGGCGATGGTCGACTGGCTGGTCGAGCAAATTCAACCGGTCGAGGCGGACATCTTCTACAATGTGATCGAGCGCCGCACGATGGAATCGCGCTACCCGCACTCCCGGCGCACGTATCTCAACATGAAGGGCCGGGAAGTGTGCGGCGGCGACATCAACGCGGTGAGCATGTCGGTGGCATTGGGCGAGCACCAGATCTGGAAGCGCCTGATCGCCGCACGGAAAAACCCGCTGCGCCAGGCCGCGCTGATCGGCTTCGACACGCTGTTTTTGCTGCTTCTGCGCCGGCTGGACCTGGCGGGCGCGGAACGACTGGTCAGCCGCCGCCTGGGCATCCGCGCCCGCACCGTCCCCTGTCCCTACGCCGAGATGGGCATGGACGTGGACAAGCCCTTTCAATTGGAGATGATGCAAAGGGAATTGGGGGCCTTGCGACAAGAAGTCAACGCGACGACAACCAAGGATGAGTTATGAGTTATGAGTTATGAATGATGAATGATGAATTGCGCGGTTTGACCGTTGAGCTGTGAGATATCATCAACCCCTGAAATCATTCTCCATTCATCATTCTTCATTCATCATTCTTCATTCATCGTTCTTCATTCTTCATTCATCATTCTTCATTTCTTCCCATGCTTTCCACTCTCCTCGCCTGCGACGCCCGCCTGACCCAACGCCTGCGCCTCACCTCGCAGCGCTCGGTATGGTGGCCGCTGGCCGCCTTCTTCGCCCATTCCGGAGATTCCTGGCTGTGGCTGGCTGGTTTGGTCGCGCTCTGGATGTTTGGCAACCCAACCTGGCGCCACAACGCCACGTTGCTCGCCATCGCGGTTGTGGTCCAGGCCCTGCTCATCTTCCCGCTCAAATTGGCTATCCGCCGCGAGCGCCCCAGCGGGGAATGGGGCTCGGTCTACCGCAGCATCGACCCGCACTCGTTTCCATCCGGGCATGCCACGCGAGCCGTCTTGCTGGCGGTGATGGCTGCCGGTCTGGGACCTGCCTGGTTCGCGCTGGTTTTAGCATTTTGGGCGCCGTTGGTCTCGCTGGCGCGGGTTGCCACCGGCGTGCACTATTTTTCAGACGTGCTGGCCGGCGCAGTCATCGGTTTGCTGATGGGTCTTGTGATGCTCGCCCTGCAAGATCCGCTCGTCCGGGCGCTCCCCTTCCTGTTTTCTGCTGTTATTCCCTGACCGGTTGAGCTCAGCACCCCTCGCTCCGGGTTTTCCAAAGATTAAAATAAGTTAAGAGTTTCATTAGAATTTTTGAATCCGGCTTTGAATCGGCTCTATTGAAGCCTACTTTGAAGCCTACCCCTTGTTATGCTATCCATATCAATCACTCACTGGGAGGGCTCTATCATGAAAACCGCATTCAATCTTTTTGTTACCCGCATCAACGGCCAGAAAGTTCGCCTGGTCCTGTTCATCCTCACCCTCGTCCTGTTCATCCTCGGCGCCGGCGCCCCGGAAGACACGGGCGGCTTCTTCCACTAGAGCGGCGACATCCATCGAAGGCAACCCGACGATGTTTCTCCTGGCAGCGGTGGTCGTAGGATTGATGGCAGGGCTTCTCCGAGCAGCCCTGTTCAAGCGTCCCCTGCGCTCCTACGACTTCAGGCTGCCCTGGCTTGTCTTCGTTGCCTTCGTTCCCCAACTGGTCGCCTTTATCTTGCCCACCAAAGCGCTGCTACCCGACCTGTGGGCCTCCGTCGCGCTGATTTGTTCGCAGGCCGGCCTGCTGATCTTCGCGCTTCTCAATCTCAGAAAACCTGGATTCTGGCTGCTGGGTCTCGGGCTGACGCTCAACCTGGCCGTGATCGTGCTCAACGGCGGGTGGATGCCGATCAGCCCCGAGACGGTAGCCACCATGTTCCCCGATTCCGCCGGGTTGCTCGCCGTCGGAGAGCGTCTCGGGACGGGCAAAGATATTCTGCTTGCCGCCGACCAGACCCGCCTGTGGTTCTTCTCCGACCGCTTCCTCGTCCCCTACGGAGCCGGTTATCACGTTGCCTTCAGCCTGGGTGATGCGCTGGTCTCGCTTGGAATCATCGCTGCACTCTGGTCAATCGGCGCACCTGCGCAACCCAATTACGCAGGCGACCCTCACCCTGTCTTTCTCGGTAACTAAAGGGAGGATTCAATGGTTACGCATTATCAAGAGAGCAATTACACCGGTCCCGCCAGCACCCAGCCGCAACAGGAGCTCAGCCGGCTGCTCACCGCCGCTGTGATCAGCGCTCAGTTCAGAAAAATGCTGCTCGCCAACCCGGCCAAGGCCATCTCGTCCGGTTATGGCGGCGAGAGCTTCCACCTACCGGGGGAGGAAAAGAAACGTCTCGCCTCGATTCACGCCACCAGCCTGGCCGATTTCGCCTCGCAGGTAAACGGGACTGAGACCAGCCAGCGCGGCAGCTTATTTTCTGGAGGCGATTAGCCAATCCACCGGGCCAACCGGATAAAGACGAAGTGAAGGGGCATTTTGACATGCCAGGGGGCAATTGCCTGTCACCACAAGATCCCCGGGTAGAAATAGAAACCGAGATGACTACAGGTACTTTACGAGCAACGGATGTTTATCGAAGGCCTTATCCCGGCACCAATCTGTTCTCTCGCGACCGAATGAACGACATTTTCAACCTCAGTCGTCAACTCGTCGCCACAAACCGGTTGGACAGCCTGCTGGATTCGATTGCCAGGCATGCCCTGGACATCCTGCAGGTCAAATTCGCCCGCATTTGCACGCTCGAGGCCGATGGCAGCCTGCTTTCGCAGGCGCTGCACATCAGCCCGGCGCTGCCGTTTCAGGCGCAGGAGCAACTGCGCCGCATCCGGCCGGTCAGCCGGAGCTACCGGGTCGCATTGCACAGCCCAGGCCCGGTCTTTATGCACAGTCGCGATGCATCCCTCCAATCCTCCATGCGCATCGAGCTCGGGTTGCAGGTCGTCGAGAGCCTGTGCCTCATCCCGCTGCGGGTTGATGCCGAATCGCTTGGGCTGTTGGTGCTGGGCGATAGCTGGAACTCCGGTCAGGAGCCCCTCGAAGAGGAGCGCTTGCGCCTGGCGACGCTCATCGCCGAGCAGGCTGCCAGCGCAATCTACCGCGTGCGGCTGACCAACCGCTTGAAGGAAAACCAGCTTGAAACCGTGCTGGCACTGGCAAAAACGATCGAGGCGCGCGACACCTACACCGGTGGGCACAGCGACCGCATCACCGAGCTGGCCGTCCAGACCGCCTCGCGAATGAATTGCTCGTACGACGAGATCCAGGCCATCCGCTGGGCTTCTCTATTACATGATATTGGAAAAATCAGCATCCCCGACGAGGTGCTGCACAAACCGGCCGCCTTGAACGAAGACGAATGGAAACTGGTCAAAGGTCACCCGCAAAAAGGGGCCGAGATCGTCCTGATGGTCTCGAACCTCGAACACGTAGCCGTCCTCGTGCTGGCTCACCACGAAAAATTCGACGGCACGGGTTACCCTTATGGGCTTTCCGGCAGCCGCATTCCCCTCGGCGCGCGCATCCTCACCGTGGTGGATGCCTATTCCGCCATGGTGGATGGGCGCATTTACCGGCCGCCGATCCCCCACCAGGATGCCATCGCCGAGTTGCGCCGCTGTTCTGGCACCCAGTTCGATCCCCAGGTCGTCGATGCGTTCATCAGCATCTTTCCCTGACAGTGACCGCTTCGCGCGAAGCGGTTGACCTCCTTGACTCCCCAAGCCCCTCCCCCTGAAAAAGCAAGCCAGGGGGAGGGCGCATTTTGGGCCGTCTGGCCTGGCGGCCAGCGCCCAATCTGCTGGAGAACCTGAAAAAGCACGCCAGGGGGAGGGCGCCATTCACCGGGGAACGTGGTAAGATTCCACCAACTGGCGCCCATCTGGCAAGGGCGGATAACTATACGGCCCCCTCATGACCCTCCATCACCTGAAGAAATTTTCCGCGCCGATCTTACTCCTCCTCACCTCCCTGCTGGCGTTTGGCCTGCAGATTCCCTGGCTGGGTTATTACCTCGACGACTGGATCATCCTGGCAGCATACGATTCCGGGGGAGCCCAACGCCTGCTCGAATATGCCTTCATCGGCAACCGCCCGCTGGTCTTCTGGCTGTGGTGGGTGGGCTTTGAATTGCTCGGCGAGGCACCCCTCGGCTGGCATCTCTGGGCGCTCGCCTGGCGCTGGTTGACGGTCGCGGTGGCATGGCTGGTATTGAAAACGCTGTGGCCTCGCCAGAGCCGCCAGGCGCTGTGGATCGCCTTGCTCTTTGCGGTTTACCCGCTCTTCCTCCAGCAACCGTCGGCGATCACCTTCAGCTTCCATTGGATTTGCTTTTTCCTCTTCTTCCTGTCCCTGTACGCCACGCTTCGCGCGGCGCAGAGTCGAAGTGGTTACCTTGCCTGGTCAGCCCTGGCCATTCTCGCCAACGCCGCCCAGCTCTACTCGCAGGAATTTTTCGTCGGCCTGGAGTTGATCCGTCCCCTGGTCATCTTCCTGGCACTGCAACCCTCCGGTCTGCCGCTGCGCCGGCGGATTGGACGCACCCTCCAGCAATGGATTCCCTACCTGGCGCTCTTCGCCGGCTACCTGGTCTGGCGCTTCGCATTCATGCCCACCCCGGCTGCGGACCGCAACACCCCGCAGGTGTTGCTCGACCTGCTCTCGAACCCCCTGCAAGCTTTGCCCGGGTTGGCCAGCCGCATCCTCCAGGATCTTTCGCAGGCGCTGGTCGGCGTGTGGGCGCGCACGCTGCAGACCGAGACCTTCGAGCTGCAACCTGTGTCGAACTGGGCTGCCTGGGCGGTGGTGGTGGTTGTTTTCGCCCTCCTCTTCCTGTGGTTGAGACGCATGCCGGCCCCGACCGCAGAAGAGGCGCAACAGCCCGTTCCAGGCTGGCGGCTGCAGGCATTTGCACTGGGCGGCCTGGCGTTGCTGGCCGGTTTCGGCCCGGGTTGGACCATCGGTCGCCACATCACCGGGGAATCCGGCCTGTACAACGACCGCTTTGGATTGGCGGCGATGTTTGGGCTGGCGATCCTCCTGGTGACTCTCATTGACACCCTCATCCGACCGGGGCGCTGGCAGGTGGCGCTGGTCTGCCTGCTGGTCGCGCTATCCACCGGGCAGCATTTTCGCAGCACCACCTCGTACCGTTGGTCCTGGGAGGAGCAGGCACGCCTCTTCTGGCAATTAAAATGGCGCGCTCCCGGCCTTTCGCCGTTCACCGCCATCTACGGCAACGGCGCCCTGGTCAGCTACATTGGCTCGTGGGCCAATGTATCGGCGGTCAACCTGATGTACTCGCGGGGGAATATCCCAGCCAGCGCCTATTATTGGTACTTCGACCTGTACCGCTACGACATGAAAGGCGCCGTCGAAACGCGCGGCAACGTGGTGGACGAGAAAAATTTCCTGCGTTATTACGCGCCGGCGGAGCAAGGGTTGGTGCTGGTGGATGTGGATGAGCCGATCAGTTGCCTGTGGATCGTCTCGGAAGCCGACCGCCACAACCCTTATCTCGAAGAAGTCGTGCGCGACGTTCTGCCCTTCTCCGATCTCTCGCGCATCGATCCCAACGCGTCCGACCAACTGCTGGCAGACATTTTTGGCAAAGAACCGGTACACGGTTGGTGCTACACCTATCAGAAAGCTCGCCTCGCTGAACAGCAAGGCGATTGGGAACAGATGATGGCGTTATGGGACCAGGCCGCTGCTGATGGCTACCGCTCGTACAGCGAGCCGGAATTTGTGCCATTTATCCTCGCTGCCGCGCACACCGGGCGGTGGGAAACTGCTTTGCAGCTTTCGGAGCGCGCTTATTACCCCTACTACGTCATGCACGATCACCTCTGCACCACCTGGCGGCGTATCCGCGATGAAGTTCCGCCCAGCGAAGCCCGCCAGCAGGCTATCGAGCAGGCCGTGGAGGCGTTCGAATGCCAGGGCATCGTCACGCCCTGAGATTGACCGTCGCTTTATCCCTCATCCACGCTTAAATCGACTTCCGGCGGGTCAAGGCTGAGGACGACCAGCTCCGCGCCGCAAACCGTGCACACCACCCCATCGCCGGGGTCGGCATAGGTCAGGTCAATTTCGCCGGAACACGCCGGGCAGAAGGTAAGTGGTCGCTCTCCGAGCCATTCGTCGCTCATTCCAACCCCTTTTCCAGGCAGGCGCGGCACTTACAGCGCCGCAAGGGGCCATCCCACCAGGCCTGCCACCAATCCTCGGTCTCATCGCCGCAGTGGATGCAGCGCGCCAGCCGGCTCTCCTCCGGAATTCCTCCCGATTGCCAGCGCCGCCGGGCATTCGTAGCCGGGTCGCCGCCCGGCATGGCAGGCGACACCGGCCCTGCCTGCCCGCTGCCCGCAGCATCGCGGCTGACACGATCGGCCGGATACAAGAAACGCTGGATGCGTTCCACTCGGCGAAAACGCTCAGCCCGGCTGGCGTTCAGGCGCCCGGTTTCGCCCGGATGAAACCAATCGGGCGCGTTGGGATCGAGCAGCACCTGGTCCAACGGATGATGCTCGACGCGCCCGGCAAAGACGTTCGGCGCGTGCACGCGCTCCAACGAGCGGTAAGTGGTGAGCGTGCTCTTCTCGGCGTCGAGGTAGTGCAGCGTCGCCCCAAAATCCGCCCGGTGAATGCGGCTCTCCATGCCAATTTCGTCATAAGGGCTGGCGCGCAGGAAGTCGCGCTCGGTCGGCGAAAGGCGCAGCCTGCCGCGCGCATTTGGCTCGGGATGCAGCATTCGCGCGCACAAGACCCACACCACCGGCAAGCCGGCCGATTCGAAGGCCGCGCGAATGCCGTCTCGGGCTTCGAGCTTAAGGGTCGTATCGACCACCCATAGCGCAAAGCTGCCGCCGGGCGCACGCACCAGCAGATCTACACCCCGTGGCAGGCGGTCGTCTTCCAGCGGTTTCTCCAGCTCGACCCGATCCGGGAACAGAGCCACCAACCGCTCGTAGAGCGCCCCGCGCGCCTCGACCACCGCCGGCGATTCGTTGCCCAGCGAACAACCCTGGAGGTGCTTGTGCGCGAAGTGCGGTTGCCGCCGCAGCCCGGCTTTCAGGCGAACCGGCTGGCGGCAGGCCTGGCAGACCAGCAGATCAGCCCGGTCGAGCGCGCGCAAATCGGACAGCCGCCTGCGCCACTCGGGGCTTAAGCTGATCACTTCCTCGCCCGTCTCTCGCTGAATGGATTTGTACACGACCCCATTGTACCGCCGCTGGTATGCTAGCGGCGGTTGTCACGAGCCGCGAGTTCGCGACGTTCCAAACAGCTATAATGGCCCGGTTCCGGTCACAATGCGCAGGAATTCATCCACCAGGTCTGGGTCGAAATGCGTGCCAGACTCAGCCATGATCTGGCGCAACGCCTGGGTGCGCGGCCAGGCAGCGCGGTAGGGGCGCGTCGAGGTGAGGGCATCGTAGGTATCGACGATGGCAAAGATGCGCGCCTCGAGCGGGATTTCTTCACCCTTCAGCCCGCGCGGATAACCGCTTCCGTCCCACCATTCGTGGTGGCAATATGGGATGGAAAGCGCCGGGCGCAGGTAGCTGATCGGCAGGAGCATTTCGTAGGCGTAGACCGGGTGCATGCGCATCACCGTCCATTCCTCCGGCGAGAGCGTATCCGGCTTGTGCAAGATGCGGTCCGGCACCCCCATTTTGCCGATGTCGTGCAACAGCGCCCCGCGGCGGATGTGCACCAGGCGCTCTTCCGGCAGACCCAGGCGATGTGCGATTTGCAGGGTCAGGTCGGTCACCCGTTGGGTGTGGCTTTCGGTCTCGCGATCGCGCAGATCCAGGGCGCGCGACCAGCCCTCGATGGTGTTATCGTACGCCTCGAGCAGCTCCAGGTTCGACTCCTGCAAGCCCTGGTAGAGGTTGGCATTTTCGAGGGCGGTGGCTGCCGTGCTGCCCATCAGGATGAGCAAATCGAGATCCTCCGCCGAAAAGCGATTGGGCGTCTGGCTGATCAACTCGACCACCCCCAGCACCTTTCCGCGCGCCACCAACGGGACGATCACCGCCGACCCTTGTGGCGGAAGCTGGCAATCCACCGCAGCCAGGCTCATCAAGGTATGCTGCAAATCCTGCACGATGGTCGGCTCGTGGGTGCGCACAACCCGGTCCAGCGGCGAAGGGCGGCCCAAATCCAATAATACCGGCGCGAGCTGATCAACTTTGCGCGCCTGCCCGTGACAAGACACGAACACGCAACTGCACACGTTACGCGCAGCATCCATCGCGTAGATCGAGAGGATATCGACATTCTCCACCAACCCGTTGATCGAATTGGACAGGTGAGTGTAAATATCCGCAGGATTGAGGAGCTCTGCCATCGGTCGCCCCGCTGCGGAGATGGCCACCGTTTGACTGGCATGGCGCAACGTTCGCTCGTGGAGGCTTGCCCGGTGAAGCGCATTGGCGCTCATGTCGGCGACCGCCTGCAACACGCGGAACTCGCTGTTGTGGAAAGGCGCCAACCGGCCGACCCACAGCACCCCCATCGTTTCGCCCTGCACCATCAGCGGGGTGCCGATCACCGCGCGAATCTCGGCGAGTTCGAACAACCGGGAGTATTGTGGGTGCTGGTTGATATCGTGAGTCTGGAAAGGGCCGTCATTTTCGAACACCACCGATGTGATCCCCTTGCCAAGCGGCACGCGCTGGCTGGTCAAGAAGTGCAACGGTCCTCCACCCAGCTCAACGAAAAACTCTCGCTTCTCGGCATTGTATGAAGCGATCAACGCGCCTTTCGCATTCAACAGGTCGATCAATTGATCCAGGATAATCGGCAGCATCTCGGCGCGCGTAGAAGCCTTGCGCAGCTCGGTCGAGACCGAGACGATGGCCTGCATTTCGCGCTCGCGCTGGATCTCGTCGGTGATATCGCGTTTCACCGCAGCATAATTGACGATGGCACCGGATTCATTCTTGATTGGGAAGAGCGTGGCACTCTCGAACAACAACCCCCCATCCTTGCGGCGGCTGGCCAGGGTCCCCGTCCAGGGGTGCCCGCTGGTGACCGTTTTCCACACTTCGCTGTAGAAGCGGCGGTCATGGAAATCGCTCATCAAGATGCGCACGGTCTTACCCTGCACATCCTCCTGCGAAAACCCACTCACCCGCTCGAAATAAGGGTTGACGTAGAGGATGCGCCCCAGATGGTCAGCGAGCACCACCGATTCGGCAGCCTGCTCAACAACCCCCGCCAGCCTGGACATTTCGAGCTGCGCTTGAACCCGCTCGGTCACGTCGCGCACCGTCATGGTGATGTATTCCTGCTCCTCCACCAGCACGCGGGTAACGGTAAACTCCGCCGGGAATTCCTCGCCGTTGGCGCGCTGCGCAATCACGTAGGGCAACCGCCGCATCACCCGGCCCTCCGAGTCGCTGGCGGCAGCTTTCGCCGCCTGCGGCTTCAACTGATCGCGCAGCGAGGCGGGGATGAACCGGTCAGCCGGTTTTCCAAGAGCTTCGCGGGTGGAGTACCCAAAAATGGCCTCCGCCGCGTGGTTGAACAGCACGATCTCCCCGTCCTGGTTGACGGTGACGATGGCGTCCATCGCCGAGTCGATGATCCCGGCCAGGCGCGCTTCGCTGTTGCGCAGCGCCTTTTCTGCCTTTTTATGCTCGGTGATATCGCGGTTCACCCCCACCGTGGCGATCAACTGGCCATCGCTGCCGAGCACAGGCAGCACGATCAGGTCGGCGACCCCATGCGTGCCGTCTTTGCGCACGATGGGAGTCTCCCCTTCCCAGCGACCGAGCTCCTTTAAACTGCTCATGATCTCGGTTTGCAGAGTGGATTGCAGCAACGGCGGGTGAGTCACGGTGACCAATTCACCGATGACCTCCTCGCGTTTATAGCCGAACATGCGCTCGGCAGCCGGATTCCAATCCGTGATCCGCGACTGGCTGTCGGTGATGATGATCGCATCGAACATGTTGGCGAAGGTCAACGCCTGGCGGCTGACTTCTTCGTACAGGCGGCTGTTCTCCAGGGCGATCGCCGCATGACCGGCCATCAGCTCCAGAAGGTTCAAATCGTCGGCGGTATAGCGGTTGGGCGTGTAACTTTGCACGGAGAAGGTGCCGATGATGCGCCCCCCCAATTTGAGCGGCACGACCAGCACCGAGCGTGAGTAACGGTTGGTGCCGTAGTGCACCGGTTGGGGCATCACCTTGTGCTCGTTGGCAAAATCGCTGATGCGCAGCGACGCCCCCGTGCGCAGCACGTAACTGGACCAGCCCACCTCATCCTTCGACCGGATCGGCGGGAAGCGCTGGCCATCGTCGATCAGGTAGATCGCCTCGATCTCGTGCTTGGCCCGCTCCCAGCGCACGATGGCGAAGGCATCGAAGTCCAAGAGGCGCTCGGTCGCCGCATGGATCGCGCGGCACACCGACTCGATATCCAGGCTGGCGGCGGCGATTTCCTGGCTGGCGTCGTGAATCGCCGCCAGTTGGGCAACGCGCTTGCGCAGGTCTGCTTCCATGCGCAAGCGCTCGATGGCAATCTCGAGCTGGTGGGCGAGGGTCATCAGCAGCCGTTCGTCATCGGCGGAAAAAGCGTTCACCCGGTCGCTCTCCGCGTTGATCACCCCGATCACCGTTTCTTTCAGGGTTAACGGGACGCACAGCTCGGAGCGGATCGCATCTTCGCAGCGCAGGTAGATCGACGAACAGCTCACGTCCGGCACATTCAGCGGCTGCCCGGTCTGGGCGACCCTGCCGGTCACGCCTTCGCCCACATCGATTCGTAGATCGTTGTATTCAGGCGGCAAGCCAATGTAGGAAGGGTGAAACCTCAACTGGTTGGTTTCATCGTTGAGAAGGAGGATGCCAAACTGGTTGGGGTAGAGTGTGTCGGCAATCAGCCGGGTCACCCGCTCGAACAGCTCGTCTTCGCTTTTCGCTTCGAAGGCGGCTGTAGCCACTCCATGCAGCACGAGCAGCTCTTGGGCATGCTGATCCATGCTCCTTGGTGCCGGGTCATATTCGGGACCATGGCGGCTTTCGACGGGCAGCAAGGCCGAAAATTTCTCCGGCAATTCTGCCCAGAGCACCTGCTGGCTTGCGCCGAGCTCGGCCGCCTCAGCGCACAACGCGTCATCCGGCTGGTGGAGCAGGGCTACCAGGGGGAAAGCGTTGGTGTTGCGCAGCGCAGCGCGCAATTCACCATCTGCCACCGGGCAGGCCACCAGGCCCAGATCCCAGCAGTCGTTCTCCAAGGAGCGGTTGAGCTCCTCAGCGTTTTCGACCAGGCGCAGTTCAGCCCGTACGCCACCCTCTATGCAGGCGCGCGATACCTGCGCGCTCCCTTCGGGGCGCTCTGAAATCAACAGGATTCGCCTGACACCGCTGTCAACCCTTTCGACCATGCTACCCTTTATGTTGTTGGGGGAAGTCCTTTCGCCGCCGGCTGAGTTGATAAAAATACTGTTAAAAATCGGAGCAGTTTCTGATAATTTTCATTATACTAAACGGGTATCCAGTTAAAACTAACAAAACTGTTTGGAGGTGAGCATGCGCCCTGACTGGGACTCGTACTTTATGAAGATTGCCTACGCCGTTTCGGAGCGCAGCACCTGCGACCGCGCGTTTGTCGGTTGCGTGCTGGTCCGCGACAAACGCATTCTCACCACGGGTTTCAACGGGTCCCCGGCCGGTCAGCCCCACTGCGACGAAGTTGGGCACCTGATGGTGGATGGGCACTGCGTGCGCACCATCCACGCCGAGACCAACGCCATCATCCAGGCTGCGCTGCACGGGGTTTCGACCAAAGGCGCCACCTGCTACGTGACCCATTTCCCCTGCATCAACTGCGCCAAGGCGCTGGTCAACGCGGGTATTTCACGGTTGGTTTTCGACGTGGCCTACCGGCAAGATCCCATTGCGCTCCAGTTCCTGGAAGGCGCGGGGGTCGAGATCTCGCATAAAGAGTAGGGGTGAACCAAAATGAACGGGGTTCGTGACCCTTCCAGGCCACGAACCCCGAATTTCCACTTCACACGGCAAGCAAGGGTTTAACCGCCCCCATCGACCGCATCGAGCACCTCGATCTGCTCTGGGCTGTGAACGTAAATCACCGGATCGCCCTGGTACCACTCGATCAAACCGGTCACCCGCACGCGCATGCCGATGGAATACAGCGTGTCGGGTGGGGCGCTGAAGTTCACCGCGTCCTCCTTGAGGATGCGCGCCTTGAAAAAGCCGACGTGCGGATACTCGAAGCTCAGTTGGATCACCTTACCGTTATCAAACACATATTTCAGCTCGCCTTCCACCGTGGCGATGCTGCCGGCGTATTGACCGGCTTCGAGGTAGGCGATGGGCTGCTCGAGAACCTGCGGCTCGGCGCTTTCGACCACCTCAGGCTCCACCGATTCGCCGGCGTCTGACAGCGTGTTGCCCTGCGCGAGCGCGACCACTGCGCCGTCACCGCTGACGTAATACAGGGTGCCGTTGCTGATCGTCCACGAGGCATAGCCGGTCCAGTATTGGTCGTACACCTTGCCCGCGTTGTAATAAATGTAGAAACCACCGGGAATCGTGCGCGGGTCGCCGTCCTGGGTCATATTCCCTGCGCAATAGTGGCTGGAGCTGAACCCGCAACTGGTGGTGGACGTGATGATGTGCGGCAGGTTCGAAGTGGTGATCGGCGTGTCGCTGCTTGCCCCGCGCGAAGCGGAGCGGTTGATGATCTGGTGGGCGATGCCGAACATCCAGTGCCCGCCATAGAGGTTGTCACCCGCCATGCTCAAATTGACCTGCTCGTCGGTCGGGAAATGGGTGTTATCGATAAAGCGCACGTAGCCGGCGGAGAACCCCGAGACGGTCGAGCTGTCGAGCAGCATTTCGCCCAGGTGCGAGTCGTAACGCCCGTCGCAAGGGCTTCCCTGGCAGGGTGAGCCCCGCATCACCACATAAGCCACCTCGCTGCCGTCCGCGAAGCGCTTGACCACCGGCTGCGGACCCATCGGCATGAAGTTGTTGTCGCCGAAACCGCCGTGTCCCACGTTGGAGATGAAGGCCGTCGAGCCGTTCGACAGGCGCATGGCAAACAGGGCCTGCTGGCTCGGGTTGTTGGTCAGGTTGGTGCGCATTTGCGCGTTGGTGGAAGGCCACGGGCTCCAGGTCCACATCGACTGCCAGTTCAGGCGCAGCTTGATCAGCACCAACCCGTGCACTTCCGCGATCACCGGCCAACCGTAGCTCACCTGGGCGTACGGGTTCGCTCCATCCGGGTCGCCCGGCGAGAGCGTGGTCGGTTTGACCGCCCAGGCCCGGCTGCCGTTCGAATCGTTGATGGCGTGCACGAAGAGGTTCTCGCCGGCCGCCACGACCAGCCCGGTCGCCGGAGAAACCGCCGGCGGGGTGTTTAGGGTCGTCCCGGCGTTGTATGACCAGGCCAGTTGCATGGTCGACGTGTAGATGGCAAAAACCTGGCTGCCCATGCTGAAATACACTTTGCCGCCGTACAGCGCGGGTGGCAAAGGCAGCGATATGGCGGCCCCGCCGTTGTATTCGCCGGTCTTGCTCCCGGTCGAGGCGCTCAAGCGGTACAGGTAACCGTTGCTCGAGACGACAAAGAGCGAATCGGTCGCGGCATCGTAAGCCGGCGTGGAATTGATCGCGCCGCCCGGCTTGCTGTTCCAGGCCTGGGTTCCGTTCGCATCATTGATGGCGTAGACGCCGTTGTTCCCGGCGGCAATGTACACCCGCCCGCCGCCCGTCACCGGCTGGCTGTTGCGCACCAGGCGCACCTTCCCACTGATCACTCCGCCCGAGGCGTTTGGCCCGTTCCAGGCCCATTTCCAGCGCAAGGGGGTGGTGATCGTGTCGGCCGAGTAGCTGGTGCGCAGCGCGTCATGGGCGTGCTGGTTCCACTCGCCGGTAGGAATGTAGACAGGCGCGCTCTGCACCGACGGCAGGAAAACCTTGTAGCTTCCCGCCTGGGCAACCGGCGCCGGCAGCTCCGCTACTGCGGCTCCGCTGGAAAGGGGCAGGCTGGCCACCAGCGAGGCAAGCAACATCGCCGCGATGGCGATCGTAATAACAGATTTTTTCAGAAGTCTCATGCTCTCAACCACGGTGAAAAAAATTGGCTTGGTTGATTCTTTAGTATAAAAAATACCTGAAAAGAAACGGGGATAAGAAATTTTTCCCAGGCCGGTCTGTAAGCCGCACCACACCTCGATGGTGTTCTGTCCCCTCTCTGAGGGGATAAACTCTGTCCCCAGGCCGGTCTGTAAGCCGCATTCTGTCCTCCTCCGCAGAGGATGGGCGATCATCTCTCTAGGCTGCCGGTCTCCCGGCAGCTCGTGCAGCCTACCCGGAACCATTGGACGGGCCGCCCTTACCCATAAGGGATGGTTCCTGCTTGGCCTTGCTCCTGGCGGGGGTTGCCTGGCCGCCGCATTGCTGCGGTCGCCGGTGGTCTCTTACACCACCCTTTCACCCTTACCTCTGGCGAGGCGGTGCGTTTCTGTGGCCCTGTCCGGCGCCTTGCGACGCCCCGGGTGTTACCCGGCGCCCTGCCCTGTGGAGTGCGGACTTTCCTCGACCCTCGTTAAGAGAGCCGCGATCGCCCGACCGACCTGGGTAATTTCATCATACCACAACCATCAGGTCACTGCCGAACCACTCAAGAACCAGGCCGCCGCCCATCCGCGAGTTCCATCCGGAGCTTCGCCAAACACCCACTGGCCTTCTTTGCCAGCCCTGGCTTTGGCCGCCTGCAGGTCGGCTTCGAGCACCTTCAACGGCTGTGCGCGAAGCACGCCGCCCACCCGCGGCGAGTTGATGCTGGCCTGCGCGCGCAGGTTGAGGTCGGCGGTGGCAAAGAGGCGCAGTTCCCCGGCCGGTTGCGCGGGAGTGGGCGCTTGCGACGATTGCACCAGCCAGGCCGCCACATAACCCTGGATGCCCTGCGGCGTGGTCACCTGCAGCCATAGCCCCTGCTGGCCGATCTTCGCCCTGCCGGTTTCAGCCTCACCCAGCACTTCAAGCCGGTCGGATGGCATTGCCACCGTCAACACGTTGCCGTCCAGCGCCGGGCGGGCGCGCACATTGAGCGCGACGGTGGGGAAAACGGACAATCCGCCGGGCGGCGGGTTCTGCCCGGTGACGTGCACCAGCCAGGCGGCCACAAACCCGCGCATTCCGCCGCCCGCCTGCACCGGAATCCACTCGTTCTGGCGACCTAGCTTCCCGCGGGCCACGTCGGCATCGCCCAGCACGCTCAACGGGTCGCTCGCCGTCAATGTGGCTAACAGGTCGAAGCCGGTGCCCGGGCCGGAGCGTAGATTCACCAGGTCGAACGGATAAATCACCAGGTCGCTGGGCGCCAGGGGCTGGTCCGCGTTTTGCACCAGCCAGGCGGCCACGAAGCCCGCCTGACCGCTCGCCGTTTGCGCTTGCAGCCACTCCCCTTCCACCCCGATCCTGGCAAGCACGGCGGCAGATTCGCCCAACGCTTCCAACTGTTCGCCTGCCGGCAGCAATGCGATGATCCGCGCCCCTGTGTTGGCATTGGCGCGCAGGTTCACCTGGGACACGGTGAACACCCGCACCCCGCTGGGGGGAGGCAGCGGCCCGGTCGGTTCTTCGGGTTGGGGTGCCTGAAGATACGGCCAGGGATCGACGATCCCCGCCGGGTAACCGGGGGTTTGCTCGCCGTCGATCTTCAGTGTCAGGTGGAGGTGCGAGCCAAACGAATTGCCGGTGTTATCCGCCAGCCCGATCAGGTCGCCTGCCGACACCTTCTGGTCGACCCGCACCCGTGTCTCGGACAGATGGGCGTATATGGTGTGATATACCTTGCCGTTCACCTCGTGCTTCAGGCGCACCTGCAGCCCGTACGGGTGCCCTGAGGGATGCTCGGATTGAGTCACCACGCCGCTCGCCGCCGCATAGATGTTGGCCCCGCTCAAGGCGAAGAGATCCAGACCTTCGTGACCAGCCAACCCAAACGGCCGGTAGGACTCGGGGTTTTCACCAAAGAACTGGTTCACCCGCCGGCTGTCCACCGGCCATTGCAGGCGAATCTCCGGGTGAAAGGCGCGCGGAACCAGCAGCGGGCGCGGAACAAGGCGGGGGCGCGCCGGTTTGCGGTAATCGACGACGAAAAAGAACCGCAATGTTTCTCCCGTGGACAGGCGCAGGTCAAGTTTTCGCCCGGTTCGGGCAAGCTGTAAAGCAGGTTCCTCGGCGGGTCGCGCCGGGTCGTAGAGGGCCAGCTTGAGCATGTCCGTGTCGGGGTCCAGCGCGTAACCCAGCGCGACGACAAAACGCACCGCGCCTGCGCCGGTCAGCGCCAGCACCACCGGCTGCCCGCTTTCCAGCCGGCGCCGCAGCCTGGGGACCTCGCTGCGCAAGATTTTTCTTGCCAGCTCTTCTTCGGTGAGCAGCGCCGATTCAATCAGCCGCACCACCACCCCCGGCACCAGGCAATCGAGCTGGCGCGCGCTCAGGTAGGCGAGCAGTTTTCCGGCAGGTTGAGCATCTTCTGTCCCTTCATCCAGGCGGAACACCTCATAAAATCGGTCCAGGGCGGCAAAGCACATGCCCGCGCTGAGCCCGTCCACCGCGCGACCCAGATCGATCAGACCGCCGTGCGGCAGCGAATAGGATAACTCCACATGTAAATCACGGTTACTTTGAAAGGCGAACCCATGCTGATTGGGCCGGAATCCGGTTCGAGCTCCAGGCATTCACACACCTCCTGTCGAAATTGACCCCTCTGAACGATCCGGATTCCATTATAAGATATTTTATATCGAACAAGTACATTAAATGCCACAGGGCGTTGTGCGGGTAATATGCCGCACAACGCCCTGATCGAGTCCAGACTCCTGATCGTGGATTTTATTTTCTGTAAAATGTGGGCTTTGCCCCACATTTTACAGAAACATTGAAACGCAATCAGACTCCTTATGCCTCGTGGAACTGACCCTCGACGACCTCGCCTTCGCCGCCCTGCTCGCCGCCATGCGCGGGTCCGGACGCCTGCGCCTGGCCAATCGCCGCGGCCGCCTGCATCAAGGCCTGCGTCCGTGAGCGGATGGCGCTGGTATCGTCACCCCCGGCCAGGCTGCGCAGATCGTTCATCTTTGCCTCCAGGTCGCCGCGCAGCTCGCCGGGAACGTTCGCGCCGGCCTCTTTGAGGGCTTTCTCAACCTGGTAAATGGCGTTGTCGGCCTGGTTGCGCGCCTCGATCAGCTCCTTGCGGCGCTGGTCGGCCGCCTCGTTCTTGCGGGCCTCTTCGACCATGCGCTCGACGTCGCTCTTGCTCAGGTTGGTCGAAGCCGAAATGGTCACGCGCTGTTCCTTTCCGGTTGCCTTGTCGCGAGCCGACACGTTGATGATGCCGTTGGCGTCGATGTCAAAGGTGACCTCGACCTGCGGCATGCCGCGCGGCGCAGCCGGGATGCCGTCCAGGCGGAAGCGCCCCAGGCTGATGTTGTCGCTCGCCATCGAGCGCTCGCCCTGCAACACATGCACGTCCACCGCGGTTTGGCCGTCTTCGGCGGTCGAGAAGATCTCGCTCTTGCGGATCGGGATGGTGCTGTTGCGCGGAATCAGGGTGGTCATCACGCCGCCGAGCGTCTCCACGCCCAACGAGAGCGGGGTGACGTCCAGCAGCAACACGTCCTTCACCTCGCCGCCGAGTACGCCAGCCTGGATCGCCGCTCCGACCGCCACCACCTCATCGGGGTTGACGCTCTTGTTCGGCTCTTTACCCGTCTGCTTGCGGACGAACTCCTGCACCATCGGCATGCGCGTCGCGCCGCCCACCAGGACGACCTCGTCGATGCCTTTCGTGTCCAGTTTGGCGTCGCGCAGCGCCGACTCGACCGGAACGCGCATGCGCTCAACCAGGTCGGCGGTCAACTGCTCGAAACGGGCGCGGGTCAGGCGCAGTTGCAAGTGCTTGGGACCGCTGGCGTCTGCGGTGACATACGGCAGGTTGATCTCGGTCTCCATCATCGTCGACAGCTCGATCTTGGCCTTTTCCGCCGCTTCGCGCAAACGCTGCAAGGCCTGCCGATCTTCGCGCAGATCGATACCCTGCTCCTTCTTGAACTCATCGGCCGCCCAATTGACGATGCGCTGATCCCAATCGTCTCCGCCCAGGTGCGTGTCGCCGTGCGTGGCGCGTACTTCGACCACGCTGTCGCCCACCTCGAGCACGCTCACGTCGAACGTGCCACCGCCCAGGTCGAAGACCAAAATCTTTTCGTTGGTTTTCTTGTCCAGGCCGTAGGCCAGGGCAGCCGCGGTCGGCTCGTTGATGATGCGCAGGACGTTCAACCCGGCGATCTTGCCGGCGTCTTTGGTCGCCTGGCGCTGGCTGTCGCTAAAATAAGCCGGGACGGTGATCACCGCCTGTGTGACCGCCTCGCCCAGGTACGCTTCCGCGTCCGCCTTGAGCTTGCTCAGGATCATCGCCGAAATTTCCTGCGGGGTATAGTCTCGCCCGGTCTGGGGAATTTTCACCTGGGCGTCCCCCGCCGGTCCCTCGACCACCTTATACGAGACCATCTTTCGCTCGGTCTCCACTTCGCTGAAACGGCGTCCCATGAAGCGCTTGATCGAATAAACGGTATTTTCAGGGTTGACCACCGCCTGGCGTTTAGCCGTCTGGCCGACCAGGCGCTCATTATTCTTGCTGAATCCCACCACCGAGGGGCACAGGCGCGAGCCTTCCGCGGTCGTGATGACGACCGGCTCGCCGCCTTCCATAACGGCCACCACGCTGTTGGTTGTCCCTAAATCAATGCCGATAATTTTGCCCATTTTCTTCCTGCTCCTTTCAAGAGATCGTGCCCTTGCTTACCCCTGTAGGATACCCGCCCAACGCAAGAATTTTATTAACGAAACGTAGAATTCGTGTATGAGAAGGGGACCCAATATAAAATGTAAAATCAGTCTGACTGACTACTCATTCATCCCTGCGCATTTCCTTTGTGCTACACTATACCCAGCACCGCCATGAAGAAATTCGCCCCCGTTGTGCTCTTATTCCTCCTCGCGCCCGCCATCGGTGAGCTGCTTTCCGGCTCATCGCCGCCGGTGGAATTCTTCAACCCCTTCAACCTCTACATCCTGGCGGCGCTCTACGGCAGCGGGGCAATCCTGGCGCGCGAGCTGGCCGTGCGCTGGCAAAAAGGCTGGAGCGCCATCCTCATCCTCGGCCTGGCGTATGGCATCCTCGAGGAAGGCTTGATGGTCAAGAGCTGGTTCGACCCGGCCTGGGTCGACCTGGGGCCGATGGCCACGTATGGGCGCTGGGCGGGGGTCAATTGGGCCTGGGCGGTGATGCTCACCCTGTACCACGCCGTGTTCAGCATCTCCATTCCCATCCTGATCGTCCACCTGATCTACCCCCAGCGCAGCCGCGAGGCCTGGCTCGGTCCGCGCGGGATGCTGGCGTTCACCCTCCTGCTCGGCGTGGACGTGGTTTTCGGGTACACGCTGATGACCACCTACCAGCCGCCTCCCCTGGCGACAGCGCTGGCTTGCCTGGCGGTGGTGGCGCTCTACTTCCTCGCCCGCCGCCTGCCGGCGTTTCGACCTCCACCGGGCAACGCGCACCCGGTTAAACCCTGGCTGCTCGGCGTGCTGGGTTTCCTGCTCACGGTCGGGTTGTTCTTCCTGGGCTGGGTGGTGCCGAACACCGCCGTTCCGGCTCTGGTCACCATCCTTCTGATGCTCGGGCTGGCGACCGCCGGCTGGCGGTTAGTTTACCGCCTCTCCGGCCAGGGCAACTGGCGCGCGCCGCACCAGGCCGCCTTGCTGACCGGCGCGCTGGCCTTTTTCATCATCCTGGCGCCGCTCAGCCAGCTAGACCCGAATCGCACGGACAACCCCTCCGGGATGGCCTTTGTGGCGCTCGCTGCTGCCATCCTGCTCTTTCTGCTCAACCGGCGCGCTGCCCGGCCCACCCATGGAACCTACGATGCCCACTGGTGAGGACTCTGCCCTGCCTCTCGTCATCCAAAGCCTGGCGTTTGCGGCGAAAAAACACCGCCACCAGCGCCGCAAGGGCAGCGATCAATCCCCTTACATCAATCATCCCATCGACGTGCTCGACCTGCTCTGGCGGGTGGGCGAGGTGCGCGACGCGGAGGTACTGGCGGCAGCCGTGCTGCACGACACCATCGAAGATACCGGCACGACGCCTGCCGAGATCGAGTCCCTGTTTGGCTGCCGCGTGCGCGATCTCGTCCTGGAGCTCAGCGACGACAAGTCGCTGCCAGACCCCGTGCGAAAACGCCTCCAAGAAGAACACGCCCCGCAGCTCTCCACCGGCGCCAGGCTGATCAAGCTGGCCGATAAAATCAGTAACGTGCGCGACCTGCACTTCCACCCACCGCTGTTCTGGTCGGCCCGCCGCCGCGCGGAATACCGCGCCTGGGCCGCGCGCGTGGTCGACCGTCTGCGCGGGACCAACCCCGCGCTGGAGGCCGAATTCGACCGCGTGTTTTCGCTGGATGCATGATCTTCCCCGTCCCCTGTCAGTAGCGATCCGTTATAATTAGAGCGCGACTATCTAAATTGTCCCGATCCCTCTCCTGCGGAGGGATCATCGACCCTTACAGGAGCTGATCCATGTCTGTAGACCCCTTAGAGGTATTGCACGACCTGATCCAGGAAATGGGCAGCGCGATTGTCGCCTTTTCCGGCGGAATCGATTCGACGCTGGTCGCCAAGGCCGCTTATGACGCCCTCGGCGAGCGCGCTGTCGCGGTCACCGCTGTGTCGGCCAGCCTGGCGGAAAGCGAGCGCCTCGAGACCATCGCGCTTGCCCGCCACATCGGCATCCGCCATGTGTTGATCGAAAGCCACGAGACCGAAGACGAGCGCTACCAGGAGAACACCCCCCAACGCTGTTACTGGTGCAAACACGAGCTGGGCGACCTGCTCAGCGCATACGCCCGCCAACACGGCTTTGCTTACATCCTGGATGGCAGCAACCTGGATGACACCCACGACGTGCGCCCGGGGCGCAAGGCGATGAAAGAATCTGGTTTCCGCTCGCCGCTGATCGAAGCCGGGATGAGCAAAATCGACGTGCGCCAGGCCGCCCGCCGGCTGGGCCTGCCCAACTGGGACAAGCCCGCTATGGCTTGCCTGGCCTCGCGCATCCCCTATTTCACCCGGGTCACCCGCCAGAACCTCAGCCAGGTCGAGCGAGCCGAGGCTTTCCTGCGCTCACTCGGCATCCGGCAGGTTCGCGTCCGGCACCACGGTAGCCTGGCTCACATTGAGGTCGACCCGCAAGAGATCGCCGCCGTCGTCGCTCATCGCGAAGCCATCGCCGCACAGCTCAAGCAATTCGGCTTCACCCACACCGCCCTCGACCTGGTCGGTTACCGCCAGGGCAGCCTGAACGAAACATTGAGACACGCAGAGAGCAAAGCTTAACTCAAGTTGCTACCCCCACAGGTTGGCGTTGTGCTGAGGGCTGCTTTGCGCCCGAAGCACACTTGCGCGGGTGTCTCGTCTTTGAATAAAAAGCTGCTCATTCTGCCCAGAACGAGATTCCCCCTCGCCCGTGCCCACAAGGGCAGGTGTTGGCAGTTCCGCAAAGCCTCCGGTGGCTGAGAAGCACGTGACAAGAGCTTCCGTTGCTTAAGCCTTACACCAATCCACCGGATGCATCCAGGCGAGACGCACTCACCCAACCGGACGGCAATGAAAGCGGGGTATAATTTTGGCAACCGTCCTGCTGTTATCAACCTCGAAAGGATACGAGCATGCCCGCACAGATCCTGGATGGCGCCGCCGCCGCTGAAAAAATCCGCACACAGGTCGCCGAAGAGGTCGCCCGCCGCACCGCCGAAGGCAAACCTGCCCCCGGCCTGGCCACCGTCCTGGTCGGCGAGAATCCCGCCTCGCAGGTGTACGTGCGCTCCAAGCACCGCGCCTGCCAGCAGGTCGGCATCCAATCCTTCGCCTGCGAGCTGCCCGAAAGCGCCTCACAGCAAGAGGTGGAAGCCCTCGTCGCCGGTCTCAACGCCGACCCCAAGGTGAACGGCATCCTCGTCCAGTTACCCCTGCCCTCCGGGCTGGATGAAGAGCGCGTGCTCTCGGCGGTGTCGCTCGAGAAAGATGTCGACGGGTTTCACCCGGTCAACATCGGTCGCCTGGCGCAGAAAGGGCGTGAGCCGCTCTTTGTGCCGTGCACCCCATCCGGCTGCATGGTGTTGATCGAGTCGGTCATGCCCAATTTGAACGGAGCCAACGCGGTGGTGCTCGGTCGCTCGAACATCGTCGGCATGCCAGTCGCGCTGCTGCTGGTGCGCGCCAACGCCACGGTGACCATCTGCCACTCGCGCACCCGCGACTTGAAAGAGGTGTGCCGCTCCGCCGATGTGCTGGTGGCGGCAGTCGGTCGGGCCGAGATGGTGCGCGGCGATTGGATCAAGCCGGGGGCAGTGGTGGTCGATGTGGGCATCAACCGCGTCGAAGACAGCACCCGCCCTAAAGGCTACCGCCTGGTCGGCGATGTGGCTTTCGAGGAGGCCGCCCAGGTGGCCGGCTGGATCACCCCCGTTCCGGGCGGCGTCGGCCCCATGACGATTGCCATGCTGCTGCAGAACACCCTGCGCGCCGCGCGCCTGGCTGGAGGTTGACCTTGCCTGCCGGGTCATCGCTCCGCAGGGTGATGACAATTGTCTTGTTGTCTGACAATTGACAATTCCCAGGAATATCGGTAAACTGAAGGCACACGTCTGGTAGTCTGACAACTTCCTGGAAACGATGCCCACCCTTCTGGTAAAAAACGCCACCCTTTTGGTGACCATGGACAACGCGCGCCGCGAGATCGCCGGTGGTGGTTTCTTCGCGCGCGACGGCTTCATCGAGCAGGTCGGTCCGACGCCCGGCCTGCCCGCGACAGCCGATGAAGTGATCGACCTGAGCGGTTGCATCGCCTTCCCCGGCCTGGTCAACACCCACCATCATTTTTACCAGACCCTCACCCGCGCTGTGCCCGCCGCGCAAGACGCCAACCTGTTCAACTGGCTGAAGACGCTCTACCCCATTTGGGCGCGCATGACCGCCGAGGATATCTTCATCTCCACCCAGACCGCGCTGGCTGAGCTGGCGCTCTCGGGCTGCACCACCGCCTCCGATCACCTGTATCTCTTCCCCAACGGCTCTCGCCTGGACGACGAAATCGCCGCGGCGCGCGAAGTCGGCCTGCGCTTGCACGCTTCGCGCGGCTCGATGAGCCTTGGCGAGAGCCAGGGCGGGCTGCCCCCCGACAGCGTGGTTGACGACGAAGAGAGCATCCTGGCCGATTCGCAGCGCCTGATCCAGCAGTATCACGACCCGCGGCCGGGCTCGCTGCTCCAGATCGTCCTCGCCCCCTGCTCGCCCTTCAGCGTCACCGGCGACCTGATGCGCCAAAGCGCCGCCCTGGCGCGGGAATACGGCGTGCACCTGCACACCCACCTCGCCGAGACCCAGGACGAGGAGGCCTTCTGCGAGCAGAGATTCGGTCACCGCCCGGTGGGGTACATGCAGTCGCTGGATTGGGTCGGCCAGGACGTCTGGTTTGCCCACGCGGTGTACGCCAACCCGGCGGAGGTGCAGGTGTTCGCCCGCACCGGCTGCGGCGTGGCGCATTGCCCAAGCTCGAATATGCGCCTTGCCTCGGGAATCGCTCCGGTCAGGCAGTACCTGAGCGCCGGCGTCAAGGTGGGACTGGGCGTGGACGGCTCGGCCTCCAACGACGGCTCGCACCTGCTGGCCGAAGCCCGCCAGGCCATGCTGCTGCAGCGCCTGGGGGCTGCGCTGGAGGGCGCGTCCCTCTCCGGGCAGGGCGCCCCGGCCCTGCTCACCGCTCGCCAGGCGCTCGAGCTGGCCACCCGCGGCGGGGCGGCTGTGCTCGGCCGGCCCGACCTCGGCGCGCTGGAGCCGGGCAAATGCGCCGACTTCGCCGCCATCCGCCTCGACCGCCTGGCCTACGCCGGCGGCCTGCACGACCCCGTAGCCGCGCTGGTTTTCTGCGCCCCGCAGCAGGTCGATTGGTTGGTGGTGGGAGGGCGAACCGTGGTCGAAGACGGCCAGCTACTCACCCTGGATCTGCCCCGATTGGTCGAGCGACACAATCACGCCGCCCTGCGCCTCATCGAATAATTTTTCACCGGGTTCATTCGCCCCCTGCGCGAGTGAACCCGGCACCTTATTCTGCGAATGTAGGAACGACCGATGGACAACTTCCACATCCTGGACACCCGCGAGCTGGCGGATTGCGCGATGGGGCGCATTCCAGCCGACCTGCTCATCCGCAATGGAAGCTGGGTGTGCGTCCAGTCCGGTGAGATCGTCCCCAACACGCAGATCGCGGTGAAATCCGGGCGCATCGCCGCCGTCGGGGCGGACCTCAAGCGCACGGTCGGCCCCGACACGCAGATCATCGACGCCGCCGGGCGGTATCTCGTCCCCGGCCTGCTCGACGCGCACATGCACGTCGAGTCGGGCATGCTCACGGTGGCCGAATTTGCCCACGCGGTCATCCCGCACGGCACGACCGGCATGTTCATCGATCCGCACGAGATCGCCAACGTGCTCGGCCTGCGCGGCGTCAAACTGATGGTCGACGAAGCCGCGCTCCAGCCGGTGCACATCTTCGTCCAGGTGCCCTCCTGCGTCCCGTCTGCCCCAGGGTTGGAAACCAGCGGCGCCCAGCTCGGCGTGGAGGATGTTCAGGAAGCGCTCACCTGGCCGGGCGTGATCGGCCTGGGCGAGATGATGAACTACCCGGGGGTGGCATCCAGCGACGCGACCGTGCACGCCAAGCTCGAAGCCACCCGTCGCGCAGGTAAGGTAATCGGAGGGCATTACCCTGCCCTCGACCTCAACCTGGGATTCGCCGGGTATGTCGCGGGCGGGCCGATGGACGACCACGAAGGCACTCGCCTCGAAGACGCCGTTACCCGTGTCCGCCAGGGGATGCGCGCCATGCTGCGCCTCGGCTCAGCCTGGCACGACGTCGCGGAACAGGTGCGCGCGATCACCGAGCTCAAGCTCGACTCGCGCAACTTCTTGCTCTGCACCGACGATTCGCACTCCGCCACCTTGATCGGCGAAGGTCACATGGACCGCGCCGTGCGCCACGCGATCAGCCAGGGCCTGCCGCCGGTCACCGCCATCCAGATGGCCACGATCAACACCGCCGAGCATTTTGGCGTCAGCCGCCAGATCGGGCAAATCGCTCCGGGGCGTTTCGCCGACGTGCTCATCCTCTCCAGCCTGGCCCAGTTCAACCCGGAGGTCGTCATCGCGCGCGGTCAGGTGGTGGCCGAGTACGGCCGGCTGCTGGTCGAAACGCCCTCCATCCATTACCCAAAGTGGGCGCTGAACTCGGTGCACCTGCCCCGCCCATTGACCGCCGAGGATTTTCGTCTGGCGGCCGGCGGCGGGCGGCACACCGCCAACGTGATCGGGGTGATCGAGAACCAGGCGCCCACCCGCCACGTCCGCTCGGCGGTGCGCGCGGCGGCGGGCGAGATTCGCGCGGATATGACCCGCGACCTGGCCAAGGTGGCCGTCGTAGAGCGTCACCGCGGGACAGGCGCCGTCCAGGTGGGCCTGGTGCATGGCTTTGGCTTCACCGAGCCGTGCGGGTTGGCCTCCACGGTGGCGCACGACAGCCATCAGATGATCGTGCTCGGCACCGACGAGAAGGACATGGCTCGCGCAGCCAACCGCCTGGCGCAAACCGGCGGCGGGCAGGTGGTGGTGCGGCGCGGAGAGATCATCGGTGAAGTCAACCTGCCGATCGCCGGCCTGATTTCCAACGAGCCCGCCGAGTTGGTGGCGCGCAAAGCCGAGACGGTGCTGGCCGGTTTCCGCGCCTGCGGCTGCAAGCTCAACAACCCCAACATGCAAATGAGCCTGCTGGCGCTGGTCGTGATCCCTGAGCTGCGCATATCGGACCAGGGCCTGGTCGATGTCCGCCAGTTCCGGGTGATCGACGTGCTCGAATAAAACCACGAGGTGATGAAATGAACCCAACCGAGATCGTGTTGCATCCTTACCAGCGCTTACAGACGACGCTTGCCGAATTGATTGCCTCCACGCCGCCGGGTGAGCGGCTGCCCGCCGAGCCCGAGCTGGCGCGCCAGTTGGGCGTCTCGCGCGCCACCCTGCGCGAGGCGATGCGCTCCTTCGAAGGCCAGGGGCTGATCCGCCGCCGGCAAGGTGTCGGCACCTTCGTCGTCGGTCGCACCCAGGTCATCGAGGCCGGCCTGGAGGTGCTGGAAAGCATCGAGAGCCTGGCGCGCCGCACCGGCCTGAGCGTCTCGATGGGCGACTTGCAGATCGAGCGGGTTCAGGCCAACGCCGAGCAGGCCGCGGCTCTCGGCATGGAAGCCGGCACCGCTCTCGTGATGGTCAACCGCGTCATCCGCGCCCAAGAGCGCCCGGTCGCCCACCTGGTGGATTACCTGCCGGAGGACGTGCTGACCCCCAACGACTTGCAGGAGGGGTTCACCGGCTCGGTGCTCGACCTGTTGCTCAGGCGCGGCAGCCCACCCCTGAACAATTCGTACACCGAGATCAGCCCGGTCGCTGCGCCGGGCGAATCGGCCCGCGCGTTGCAGATTCAGCGTGGGGATGTGCTGCTCAAGCTCACCGCGCGCTTGTACGCCACCGATGGGCGCGTGGTCGATTACTCGCACGCCTACTTCTTGCCGGGATACTTCCGTTTTCACGTGGTTCGCCGCATCGGCGGACCAGCGGCTTGAGTTGGATGCCCTTTCAAAAGAAACCGGCGGCGCATCGTCCGCCGTTTCCTCAATAACCTGTCGATTTTTAGGAGGATTTCTGTATGCGAAGTTTTGCTGGCCGTGATATTTTATCGCTCAAAGAATTCGAACGCAACGAGTTCGAACGGGTCTTCGAAGTCGCCCGCGAGCTCGAGCCGATTGCGCGCAGCCGCCAGAACAGCGACCTGTGCGCCGACAAAACGCTCGTCACCGCTTTTTACCAGCCCAGCACCCGCACTCGCCTGGCGCACGAGGCGGCGATGCACCGTCTTGGCGGGCATGTGACCGGTTTCTCCGACGCCAAAATGACCCGCGCCGGCGACTGGTACCAGGAATCGATCAAAGACACGGTCAAAATGCTGGAATTTTACGGCGATGTGATCGTCATGCGCCACTTCCAGCAGGGCGCCCCGC
>JARKOV010000022.1 GCA_029975965.1 Anaerolinea sp.
GCCGGCGCCCCAAACGATCGTGGATGTAGCCGTGGCCGATGGGCGCTTCACCACCCTGGTGGCGGCAGTTCAGGCGGCTGGCCTGGTCGAGACGCTCAGCGGTGAAGGTCCGTTCACCGTATTCGCCCCGACCGACGATGCCTTTGCGAAATTGCCCGCCGGCACGCTGGACGAATTGCTCAAGCCCGAGAATAAACAGCAGTTGGTCGACATCTTGACCTACCACGTGGTAGCGGGTCAGGTGATGGCGGCGGATGTGGTCAACCTGTCACAAGCCGAGACCGTCCTTGGCGCGAACGTGAAAATCACGGTGGACGGCGACAAAGTCATGATCAATGACGCCCAGGTCATCATCACCGATGTGATGGCTTCCAACGGCGTGATCCATGTCATCGACAGCGTTATCCTGCCGCCGGCAGACATCGTCGACACCGCCATCTCTGACGAGCGCTTCAGCACGCTGGTCGCGGCTGTTCAGGCCGCCGGTCTGGTCGAAACCCTCAAGGGGAAAGGACCTTTCACCGTTCTGGCTCCTACTAACGAAGCTTTTGAGAAGCTGCCCGAGGGCACCCTCGAAGAGCTGCTGAAACCGGAAAACAAGGACCAGTTGGTTAAAATCCTCACCTACCATGTCCTGCCCGGCAACTTCACCAGCATGCTGCTCGCTCCTCAAAAAGAAGTCGCTTCGGTTGAAGGCAACACCGTAGACGTGAAATACGACGGGATGAACCTGATGGTCAACAACGCCTCCGTCATCATTGCCGATGTCAACGCTCGCAACGGCGTCATCCATGCCATTGACAATGTGATCCTCCCGCCGTCTGACATTGTTGACACCGCCGTTGCAGATGGTCGCTTCACCACCCTTGCCGCCGCCCTGGGCGCCGCCGGCCTGGTTGAGACGCTCAAAGGCGAAGGTCCCTTCACCGTCTTCGCCCCCACCGACGAGGCGTTTGCCAAGCTGCCCGCCGGAACGGTCGAGAGCCTGCTCCTGCCCGAGAACAAAGACCTGCTGGTCAAGATCCTGACCTACCACGTCGTGCCGGGCAAGAATAAGGCCGCCGATGTGGCTCTGGCTACCGAATACAAGACCGTCCAGGGCTTCCCTGTTGAAATCACCACCGAGAATGGCAAAGTCTTCGTGGATGGCGCTCAGGTGATCATCGCGGATGTCAAAGCCTCGAACGGCGTGATCCATGTCATTGACAGCGTGATCCTCCCCGCCGATGACATTGTCGACACAGCGGTCAAAGATGGTCGCTTCACCACCCTCGCCGCCGCTCTTGGCGCAGCCGGCCTGGTTGAGACGCTCAAAGGCGAAGGTCCCTTCACGGTCTTTGCCCCCACCGATGCCGCTTTCGCCAAACTGCCCGCCGGAACGGTTGAGAGCCTGCTTCTGCCTGAGAACAAGCAGCAACTGGTTGACATTCTCACCTACCACGTGGTCGCTGGCAAACAACGCGCCGCCGACGTGATCAAACAGACCGAAATCACCACCGTCCAGGGTCAACCTGTGCTCGTCAAGCTGGATGGCGACAAAGTCTTCATCAACGGCGCTCAGGTGATCCTCACCGACATCAAAGCCGGGAACGGCATCATCCACGTGATCGACAGCGTGATCCTGCCGCCCCAGGACATCGTCGCCACCGCAGTAGCCGATGGACGCTTCACTACCCTGGCGACAGCCCTGCAAGCCGGCGGACTGGTTGAGACGCTGCAAGGGGAAGGCCCCTTCACGGTCTTCGCCCCCACCGATGCGGCTTTCGCCAAACTGCCTGCCGGAACGTTAGACACGCTCCTCCTGCCGGAGAACAAGCAGCAATTGGTCGACATTCTCGCCTACCATGTTGTGGCTGGTAAAGTCTTCGCCAAGGACGTGGTTGGATTGACCGAAGCCGAGACGGTTCTGGGCAAGAACGTCACCGTCAAAGTGATGGACGGGAAAGTCTTCATCAACGACTCGCAGGTCATCATCACCGACATCCTCTGCTCCAACGGCGTGATCCACGTGATTGACACCGTCCTGCTGCCCGCGCAGTAATTGATACGCATGATCTGATCGAACTGGAAGAGGGTTTTACGCGGCCTGGCTTCGTAAAACCCTCTTCGCGTAAGAATGCCAGGGTGAGACCTTGGCTTGCTGATCGGGTAATCACCCGGTTGATACAGAATGAATTTCAAGCGATAATCGATCCATTCCAGGAGATACCACATGGCAACGCCAACCCCAACGAATGAACAAACCATGTTAGTGACGGGCGCGACCGATGGCATCGGGTACCACACGGCCAAAGCCCTCGCGCAAACCGGAGCCCGCGTCATCATCGTCGGGCGTAACCCAAAGAAAACCGCATCCGTCGTCCATGAGATACGTAGCGCAACCGGCAATCCCAACGTCGATAGCCTCGTCGCCGACCTCTCATCGCAAGCCCAGGTCCGCAGCCTGGCGGAGGAATTTAAAGCCCGCTATAGCCGCTTGCATGTCCTGGTCAACAACGCCGGAGCTCTGTTCATGCGGCGAGAGCTGAGTGTCGATGGAATCGAGATGACCTTCGCGCTCAACCACCTGGGTTATTTCTTGCTGACCATCTTGTTGCTGGAACCGATCTTCGCCAGCCGACCCGCGCGGATCATCAACGTCTCATCGGCTGCGCATCATAGCGCAACGTTGGACATGGAGGACCTGCAGAACGAGCGCAATTATTCGGCCTGGAAAGCTTACAGCCGCTCGAAGCTGGCCAACATCTATTTCTCTTATGAGCTGGCCCGGCGGCTCGACGGGCGCGGCGTGACGGTCAACGCGCTTCATCCGGGCTTTGTTGCGACCAATTTTGGTAAAAGCAATGGAGGAATTTTCCGACCGATTTTCAAGCTGTTCCACCTGGCGGCTTTAGATGCCGAAGAAGGGGCGAAAACCAGCATTCATCTGGCCTTATCGCCCGATGTGGCGGAAATTTCCGGGAAATACTTCGCGGAGAGTCGCGAAATGCGCTCTTCCACGGCCTCCTACGACCTGGCAACCGCACGTCGCTTGTGGGATGCGAGCCTGAAATTGACCGGGTTGCCGGAGATGATGCGCATCGCTTGAAACCTGGCAGGGAAAACTAAACAGGAAACCGGAGGAACTCCGCTGATCCGCCTGGTTAATCGACCGGTTTCCCCCAATACTCTACCCGGTCACGGCCGTTCCTTTTCGCTTGATACATCGCCTGGTCTGTCTGGGCAATCAGCTCCTCCAGGCTGTCGAGATTGGAAGTCAAGGTGCTCACCCCAATCGACACGGTGATCCAAATATCCGCCCCACCCGCGTGGAATGGCGTCGAGCGCACCACTTCGATGATCCGTTCAGCAGCGGAACAGCGCTCGATGCACTCGCTCTCTGGCAGCAAGATGCAAAACTCTTCTCCCCCATATCGCCCGATCAGATCGACCTCGCGGAGAACGAGCTTAAAGCGCTGCGCCAGCTCTTTCAGCACTTCATCGCCCACGGGATGCCCGTACCGGTCGTTGACATTTTTGAACAGGTCGATATCGAGCATTAAAACGGTCAGCGGTCGGTTAAATCTCCGGCTGCGCTCGAGCTCATGCTGAGCCAGTTCCATGAACCCCCGGCGGTTATACAGCCCGGTCAATGGATCGGTGATCGCCAGTTGTTGCTGGCGCTCGTGCAGCACAGCATTCTGCAGCGCTGTGCCGGCCTGGTTGCTGTACACCTGTGCCAGCAGGACCTCATCTTCCTGGAACGGTTTGACCTCGAAACGACCCAGGTTCACCGATCCCACCGCCTGGTTTGCCGAGCGCAGCATCAAGCCCATCCAGCTGTGCACCTGGTACGTACCACCCCAATTCATGAAACGCCGATCCGTCTGGGCATCGACCAGTAAAAGCGGGTGCTCGTTGGCCATCATATCGAGCTGGAGCGGGTCGTCAAAGGGGAAGCACATATCGAGGAGTTCATCTCCAGCCGGGATGTTGCGCTGGGCGATGGGCTTGATGCCCTTCTCCGTATAGAGCAGCACGATCGCCGAGTCGAAAGAAACCAGCGAGGCCATATGCTGGATAATCAATTGTGCCACCTCTGCCACATCCAGCGTGGTCGTTAACGCCGTACCGG
Source organism: Anaerolinea sp. (assembly GCA_029975965.1). The sequence goes on from JARKOV010000022.1 coordinate 4,115, forward strand.
CTTTTCGCAATCGCTCCGAGTCTTGCGCCCTTTTTTCAGCCTCTTCCAGAGCGCTCAAACGCGCCAAAATTAACGCAATTTGCCCGGCGGCCTGCTGGACGACCGTGCGTTCCGATCGGGTGAAATGATGAGGCTGCTCGAATCCGACCAGGATGGCGCCCAATTTGTGGTTTTCGACCTGCAGTGGCACACCCAGCAAAGCGCGAATTGGGAACCGCTCAGCCAGTTGGGATGGAATGAGAGCCGATTCGAGCACATTTTCTACAGCGATCGGAACGCCTTCACGCATCAAGGCCGAAGTGAGATTTTCTTCTCCAGGCTCCGGGATATCTTCCGTATACACTTCTGCATTGGGTCCATACGCCATCAGAGGGATGGTCTGGCGGGTATCCTCATGCCAGGCCGTCATGTAAGCCCCGTCCGCGTCGATCAAGGCAGCCACCCGCTGGATGATTTCCTTCAACCCTTGCCGGGCGTCACCGCCGCTCAGAGCCACCTGGGTGATCTCGTTGAGCAATATCATCCGGCGCACCCCGGTGCGGGTTTCGTCGAAAAGGCGCGCATTTTCAACCACCCAGGCAGCCTGCTCGGCAAATATCGACAGGATGCGCTGGGCTTGCTCGTTGAACGCGTCAGGGGCAAAACTTTCCAAATTTAACGCGCCAATCACCTCACCGCCGGCGATTAGAGGGATGACCAATTCGGAACGCACATTGCTCTCCGCGTTCACATACCGTTTGTCAACCGAAACATCGGGTGCATAGATGATTTCACCCGAGTTGACCGCCGCGACCGTCAGGCCGGGACCGTCCAACGGCAGCGAATAACGCCCCAGGGAGAAATCGCCGGCTTCACGGATCAGGTTCAGGCGCTCTCGCTCGCGGTCGACCAGTAACACGCTGCAATGAGCCTGTTGAAACTCGCGCACGACCGCACGGGCAATGGCCTCTGTCACGGTGGCGAGGTCACCGCCGGCGGTGAACAGGGGCGCCAGGGCGCGCAACAACTGGTTTGTCTCGTCAGCCTGGGCGCGCGTCATCTGGAACTGGCGGGCATTTTCCATGGCCACCGAGGCCTGGTCGGCGAAAGCCTGGAGCAATTCTCCATGTTTTTCGGTGTAAAAACCGGCTTGTTTGCTGCTCACGTTGACGAACCCGATGATCTTCCCCCGCGAGCGAACCGGAGCGGTTGCGTAAGACTTGATCCAATCCGATTCGCGCCGGTACACCCAATCGGGCTCATGATCGGTGTCAGGGACGACCACCGCTTTACCGATCCGTTGGGCGCGCTGCATCACCTTGAACAGGCTCAATGGATTGCGCCACTCTTTGACCTGGGAAACCGGCAACGATTGGCCGCGGGTGCGCACGATGTACAGCATGTCGCCGTCCAGCATCATTACGTTGGCGCCGTCATGTTCGACCACGCGGTTCAAATTGGTCAGGATTCGTTCGATCACTTCGTCAAAATCGAGGGTGCTGGTCAGCGCGGATGTCACATCGCCCAATGCTTCGGCCAGGCTGCGCTGCTCGCGCTCCGATTCCAACAGGCGCGCATTGCGCAACGCGGTGGCTGCCTGTCGCGAGAAAGCTTCCAATGCGCCCTTCTGGATCTGGTTGTACACGATCGGGCGGTCATGGAAGCAAACCATTGCGGCGGTCGTCTCGCCTTCGGATATTAACGGCCACGAAGCATACGCCTGGATTCCCGCCCCAGCCATCTGCCACCACTCGGCTTTTTCATCGCCCAGTTGGGTGGTACTAGAGACGAAATCGGGCATCGGGTTGGCTGGCAGAAAGAAATTGCTTTCTGCCTTAGTCCGCGAAACCAGCGCCTTAACCAACCGCCTGGGCAGGTTGTGCGTCCACAACGGATTGATCTTGCCGAGTGGGTCTTTCTGGAATATCGCCGCGCGCGGCGCGCCCGACAGGTCGATCAGGCCTTTACCGATGGTGGCGGTAACCTCGTCGACGGTCAGGGGCTGGTTAAGCAAACTGGCCAGTCCGGCCAGGCGAGTCATCATGCGCGAGTTTTCGAGGCTTTCTTCGTAATCTTGAAGGCGTTGGATCGCGACCCCTAACTGCTGACCGGCGATTTCCATCAGGTTCAAATCATCGTCTTCCCACTGGTGCGGCGTTTTGCTGGCCAGGTCGATCCTCCCGATGGCCTTTGAGCCAGCCAGGATCGACACACTCGCGGTGGTGCGAATTTCACCGCGCAGCAATGGCTCAGAAAACGCCTCTTGCTCTGGTGGAAGGCTCAGGCTGAGCCAATCATCCACCAACAGGCGCACATCGTATTGTGAATTGGCCTCTTTGGCCATGGCGTTAACATAGGAGCTCATCGCGTCCGGGTAACAAGCCGCAATGACCGTTCCTTCAATGGCGATCCACCCGTAATCGGCTTGCATGGAGTGCAACAAATGGCGCAACGCGGCTTCAGCCAGCTCGCGCATGTTGACCGAGGAAGAAGCCGAGTTAAGGATGCGGTTGATCATCTCGATCCCGGCAGCCCGCTTCGCCAGACCCCGGCTGGCTCGCTCGATCTCCAGCGTGCGCTCCGTCACGGTTTGCTCCAGGCCGCGGTTCATCATCTCCAGTTCGCGGCGTTGCTCTTCGACCCGGTCGAGCATCTGGTTGAACGCGGTGCCCAGGTCGTTCAACTCAGCCAGCGAGGTAGGCTCGACCCGCTGCTGCAGGTCTCCCTGCGACACCGCCGTCGCGGTTTCGTGCATCCGCTTCAAGGGCTGAACGCTCAAGACCCACATGGCGCCTGCCCCGGCCAGGCACAATACCAATGTGAGCAGAAAAGAGCGCAACATGCTCTCGAATTGGATCGAGCGCACCTGCACCAGCTCTGGTTGCATTGCCACTTCGCGACCCAAGATCTCCACGCCGCGATCGTTCATCAGGTTGGTTTTGATAAAGATCTGCAGCACGTCCTCGCCGGGTTTCCATCGCAGCGCCTGCCCGCTTTCGAGCGCCTCGGCGATCAACGCTCCAGGCAGCGCCCCCCCCGCAGCCCCGGTATGGCTGTCGGCAATGATCTTTCCGTCCCCGTCGAGCAACAGCAGGCGTGTCGAGCGCGTAGCCTGTTGAAGAGAGGCAATTTCACGGAAAACCAGCGACCAATCGTTCTCGCCGATGGCGTCGGTGAGGGTGAAAAGCACGGAACGCGAAACCAACAGCTCGCTCTGTGCGAAAGTATCCCGCAGCGCCTGCATCTGACGATTGGATTGATACAGTTGGGTGAAAAAACTCGCTAATAGAGCTGCCAGCAAAACGAGGAGGATCGACCAGGAAAAGCGAAACCGAATTTTCATTCAGTCATTAAATGAATAGACATACCTGAACTAACGAAGCGATTTTGACGAGTATAACATACCCGTTGTTGTTCTCGCTTTACAGCTACTTGACAGCATAACGCAGCGCGTTATAATTTAGATAACGCAACGCGTCATCCTCAGGAGGAATCTCATGACCGAAAAAGACGAAAAGAAATCCCGCGGCGCTTTATACGATGCCACCCGCATGATCATGCTGGCTGCAGTTGGCGCGGCATCTCTAGCCCAGGAGGAAATGACCGGCTTTGTCGACCGGCTGGTCGAGCGCGGTGAAATGGCCGAAGCAGATGCCCGAAAGCTGGTGCGCGAGATCATGGACCGCCGCGAAAAAATCGAGCGAGAGCGCCACACGCAAGAGCAAAAAGCCAACGGCAGCGCGGTGGCGACCAAAGCCGATGTGGAAGCGCTGACCGCCCGCATCGCCGAGTTGACTCGCCAGATCGAGGAGATGAAGAAATCCCAGGGCAAGTGACATGCCGCTGATCAAGCGCTACGCCAACCGGAAGCTGTACGATACGCAGGCCGGTCAGTACGTCACCCTGGAAGAGCTGGCTGACTTCATCCGGCGTGGCGAAGACGTCACTGTGCTCGACCACGCCACCGGACGCGACCTGACCTCGCTGACCCTGATGCAGATTTTAATCAACGAGGAGAAGAAGTTGGGCGAGCTGCTCCCCCAGGTGGTGCTCACCCGCTTGATTCGCACCGGCGGAGAGACGCTCGAATCGCTGCGCGCACGCATGCTGGCCGCCTTCGACCCCAACGGGCTGGTCGAGGAAGAGATTCACCGGCGGGTGGAACAGCTTGTGCTGAGTGGAGAGCTGGCAGCCTCAGAGGCAGGCCGTTTCCTCGACAAGCTGATCGACCCCGCCCACCGCTGGGACGTGCAGCACCGCACGACGGCGGATCCGCAAGCCGGATCATCCGAGTTACCCGGTCAATTGCAGGCGTTACATCACCAGGTCGAAATGCTGGAAGAACAACTGGCGCAGCTCAGAAATTCAGCCGAAAAGAAGACCGGCGCGTAAGCGAGCTCACTTGCGGAAGCCCGACCACAACGTCCAGACCAGACCCACCGCGCACAATACGATCATCCCAATCAACAGAGGGCGGCGATAAGAGCTGACAAAGCCGCTCGCGGCTGCCACCACCGGGTTGGTCGTTGGCGTGGGGGTGAGGGTGGGTGCGGGCGTGCTGGTCGGGGCGGGCGTGCGCGTCGGCAACACCGGCGTAGGGGTGCGGGTCGGGCGGGGTGTCACCGGTGTGATCGTGGGGGTGATCGTGACGGTTGGCGCCAGGCGGATAATCAAGCGCTGGCCTGGGAAAATCAAGTTGGAGGTTGGCGCCATCCCATTCAGGCCGCGAATTTCATCCATACTGATGCCGTAAGCCTCGGCGATGCCTGCCAGGTTTTCACCATCGGCCACGATGTGAACGATTGCACCATCTTCCATGGGGGTCGATACCGGGATGCCTTGAGACAACTCCGCCGCGGCGACCGGGCGGGCGAGAAACGACAGGCACACAAGCGCCCCAACCATCACTATCCATCGACTCAAGCGGTAAAACATGCCCCGATTATAGCCGGAACACGGAGGATTTGCGAGATCGGGACGCTACCCTCACCCGAGTTGTAGAAATGCCTCGCACATCGCCTGGATCGCTTCTGGCCGGTGCCCTGCCCCGCGCGGGTCGCTGTACCAGCGTGGAATGAATCCCCCGTTGGGACGCCCGAGCAGCGCCGCCATTTTCTGGCAGTACGCGCGGATTTCATCCAGCGTGCCGTAAACCATCGTCTTTTGAATATCAACCGGAGCGAAAAAGGTGATCCGGCCGCCAAACCGCTCTCCCAACAGCTCCAGCCCCATGTTCTCCTGCTGGTCCATGTGAATGACCTGGCAGCCGATTTCAATCAGATCGTCGAGGATGTCGACGATGTAACCGCAGGAATGCAAGAAGGTGAGCAGGCCGGCCTCGTGTGCCGCGGCGAAAATGCGCGCGTAACGCGGCTTCCACAACTTGCGCCAGGATTTTGGCGAGATCATCAAGCGGTCTTGCAAACCCCAATCGTCACAGAAAAATAGCCCGTCCGCCCCCGCCTCGGCATAGCGTTGGATGGCGTAGAGGTTCATCTCGACCAGCAGGTCGAGCAAGCCCGCCAGGCGCTCGGGGGCGTCGTAAATGTCGGCCCAGGTGTTTTCCAGGCCGCGGATGAAATGCACCCGCTCGTAAATGGATATGCCATTGGCCAGGATGAAACGCTCCCCGGCCCGCTCGCGCAGCCCATCCAGGATCGTCCAGCGGCGCGGCTCGCGGATATCTGGCACGTTCAAACGCTCGAAATCCGCCCATTGCTTGAGCGGAAAATCTTTGACCTCGCCCAGGTTGGTAAAGCCCTTGTTTTCCCACATCGCGCCCCACTCATCCCGCCCGGAAGATGGCCGGTCGTCTGGCGACGGGGACAGGCCGGTCCAGTAGAAATCGCTGCCAAACGGCTCCGGCAGGTCATAAGGCAGGCGCGGCGCGCCCTGGAACAGCACCGTCCGGCGCACGATCTCGCGAGAAGTCATCGTCATGTTCACCTCTGTGATCACCCATCTGAACGCAAAGCCAGCTCAACCTCGTGACCGGGCAGGAAATTGTTTTCTAAATACTCCAGGCTCTGTTCGCGGTCTTTGCCGCCATCTTCAGAAGCCAGCAGTTGTCGGCAGAATGCCTCGATATCCTGAATCACCCGCTCACAGCGATAATACGCCAGCGCATCATCGTCAAGTTGTACCTGCCCGTATCCCTGGAAAAAACGCTCCTCCATCCATCTCTCGCGCCAGGTGAAACTACCCCCGATCAGCATCAGGTCGCGCTCTTTCGGCGCAAAGACGGGATTATCCCAATCCACGATGAACACATCCCCCTTCGCCGTCAGCAATAAGTTTCCGGCATGGATATCCGCATGGCACAGCACCCAATTCAACGACCGGTTAGGCAGTGCAAATCCCAGCGTCTCCGCCCGCGCCACCAGGCGGTTGATCTCGTTCCGCCTGGCCTTGATCGTCGCCGCGCATTGGATCGCCGCCGGATCGCTGTAGGTGCGTTCCTCAACTTCTGTCTGATAGCGGCGCACCGCTTTTCGGAACTGCGCAGAAAAATTCTCGCGTGGGATACGCCTCGCCAGGTCGGGCGGCAATTCCAGGGAATGGATTCGCCCGAGTGAGGCGCCGAATTCCACCCACTGGCGCTCGCTCAGGGCGACCTGGTACCCATCCTGCCCCTCAACAAAGGGATACAGCACCCCTGTAAAGCCTTCCAATTCGGCCGATAACCGCCCCTGGTTAGTTTCCAACGGGGCAAGGACCGAACGCACCCCGGCGTTTTGCAGGAACTTGGGGACCGTCACGGTGATCTCATCAAAGCTTTCCTTGCGCAGTTTAAGGAAATAGATCTCGCCGTCGCTGGTCGCTGCCCGGTAAACCGCGGTGCTCACATCCGCTCCAAGCGGCAAGAAAGCAAGCTCCATCACCCGCAGCTCATACACCTCCTGCAAACGAGTTACAATGCGTTGTTCGTTCAGATCGGGTTTTTCGAGCATGGTGGTCTGGAGAGGCAAGATATAATTATCGAGTAATCCGGCGTTGGCTCGTCAGCCTCGGACCTGGCGCCGACCAGGACGGAACCTGCATACCTGATGATTCTACCCTCAAAACGCGGATCGTTATTCACCGACCACAATTACTGCTCCTTGTACAATGAAATATCCATCCTTGACATGGATATCGGCAATAGATGAAGTTCGGATTTAGCCATTTACGCAGTACGCTGTAAGGAATGGGGTCATGATCAATCTAAACCTGGAAGAATATCGCGATAAAGTTCTCGGCTGTTGGATGGGCAAGAACATCGGCGGCACGTTGGGAGCGCCCTTCGAGTGGCGCCGGCAGGTCAATAACGTCAGCTTCTACACCCAGGAGCTGGGCGGCGAGCCGCTGCCCAACGACGACCTGGATATCCAGTTGCTCTGGCTGGTCGCCCTCGAAGAGATGGGCGTGCAGATCGACGCGAACACTTTGGCCGACTACTGGTGCATCTATGTGACTCCACATTGGGCCGAATATGGCACCGCTAAGGTCAACATGCGCCTCGGCCTGCTCCCCCCCCAATCGGGCAGTTTCCACAACGAATACAAAGACAGTTGCGGCGCATTCATTCGCTCCGAGATCTGGGCCTGTATCGCGCCCGGTTGCCCGCAGGTGGCCGCCTGGTACGCCTACCAGGACGGCGTGCTCGACCACGGCAACGGTGAAGGCACCTTCGCCGCCGTGTTCTGTGCGGCTCTCGAAAGCGCGGCCTTTGTCGAGCGTCGCCTGCGCACACTGATCGACATAGGCCTGTCGTATATCCCCGCCGATTGTGGTGTGGCCGGTGCCGTGCGCTGCGCGCTGCAGGCTTTCGACGCCGGACTGCCCTGGCAGGCCGCCCGCGACGAGGTGCTGCAACAGTACCGCGGCAGCAGCCACGCCGGCGCGCCCGAGCTCACCTCGCCTGCCGACCGTGAAAAAGGATTCGACCAGGGCAGGCGTGGTTGGGATGTGCCCTCCAATATCGGCTTGCTTGTCCTGGCCCTGCTCTACGGCGAGGGGGATTTCGCAAAGACGGTCTGTACGGCGGTCAACTGTGGAGAAGATACCGACTGCACCGCTGCAACCGCCGGATCGATCTTTGGCATCCTCCAGGGGTTCCACGCGATTCCGCCACAATGGATCGAGCCCATTGGGCGGAAGATCAAAACGGCCTGCCTCAACCTGGGCGAACTGGGCTACTTTGGCGCGCAACTCCCGCAAGACGTGGACGAGATGACCCACCGCACCGAGCGCATTGCCCAACAGGTGCTGGCGCATAACCGGCTTCCGGTGAGCCTGACCCCTGCTGCAACAGACCTTGCCGCCTTGCAGCCCTCCTCGCTGTTCGGCAAAGACCCTTCGCAGCGCACGCTGTCCAGCCTTTCGACCCGACCGGCCACCCCGCCGGACTACTGCAACCTCAACGCCTCGGTTCATCGCTTCCCCTTTTACGAGATCTCCGTCGATGTGGGGCCCGATCCGCTGGTGCGCAGCCGCCAGCCGAAATCGGTCATCCTGCGCATCCGCAACCTTTACAAGATCCAGGACAACCTGCGCGTCCACTGGTACCTGGCGGAAGGCTGGCAGGTCGACCCGTCGCCGGACGGCTCGGTGTTTGCCCCAACCGGCTGGCTAAGTCACACCGCCTTCGTCGAGGTGCCCTTCACGTTGGTCAGCGAGCGGGTACAGGGTGACGTGGTGCGCTTTGCTGTCGAGTTGACCGTGCCGGGCAGGCCCACGGTGATGCTCGTGCCGGTAACCCTGATCAACGGCGACCTGGTGGCTTGAGTGAACGTTTCCCTGAAAAAATGGCTGCCTGTGCTCGTTGGGTTGGCTTTGACCCTGGCGGTCGGTGCCTGCGCCGGGCTCCTCGACTCCACTGAGGAGTATTGGTGCAGCCGGCCCACCTGCCCAACGCCGAAAGAGCAGTCACCGGTCGTGAATACTCCGCTGCCTGCAGAAAGCACCCAAGCGCCTTCGGCGACCCCCTCACCCGAACCCAGCCCGACACCGGCGCCTTCGGACACTCCCTTGCCCACACCTACCCTTCCAACGCCCCCGCCGCCGGTGCCGGATTTCGACCACATTGTGGTGATCGTGCTCGAAAACAAAGATTACCAGTGGATCATCGGCAACCCAGATTTGCCCAATTTCAACCGGTTGGCGGTGGAGAACACCCTGTTGACCAACTACTACGCCGTGGCTCATCCCAGCCTGCCCAACTATCTCGCCATGGTCGGCGGCGACACCTTCGGGATCGCACGGAACTGCGAGGATTGCTTCATCAACGCGCCCAACCTCGCCGGTCTGGTCGAGCAATCCGGGCGGACATGGAAGACCTACCAGGAATCGATGCCCGAACCCTGTTTTATCGGCAGCCGCGGCGATTACGTGCAGAAGCACAACCCGTTTGTCTACTTCGACGACATCCGCCTGGACACGGCTCGCTGCCGGGAGCGCGTGGTGCCCCTCGACCAGTTGAGTCGCGATATCTCAGCCAGCGAATTGCCCCATTTCGCCTTCATCACCCCCGGGTTGTGCCACTCAGGTCACGACTGCAGCATGGTTGAAATGGATGCCTGGCTGGGGCAGATGATGGACACTCTGCGCTTTTCAGGCGCGCTGGGCGATGAATACTTGATCGTGGTGACCTTCGACGAGGCGTCCGGCGATGACTCGAGCGGTTGCTGCGGGGTGGCAGAACCGGCTGGAGGGCGAATCGCCACCCTGCTTGTTTCACCCCAGGCGCGTTTTCCGTTCGAGGATTCGATACCCTACAGCCACTACTCCTTGTTGAAAACGATCGCCGAGGCATGGAGCCTGCCGCTCATCGGCAACGCCGCTCAAGCCGAGTCAGAGGCCATCCTCGCCCCATGGCGCCAGCCCACCGCCGGCGAGACCGTGCTGCTGGCTGCCGGCGACATCACCATCTGCGGCGCCTCACGAGACGATGTGACCGCCCGCCTGCTGGATTTCGCTCCGGGGCAAATCGTCACCCTGGGCGACAATTCGAACGAGGTCGGCAACCTGGAAGCCTATGAAAAGTGCTTCGACCGGACCTGGGGCAGGCATCTGCCGCGCCTGAGAACCAGCGCCGGCAACCATGATTATGAGACCGACTCCGGCGCAGCCTACCACGCTTATTTCGGCGAAGCCGCTGGCGAGTTCGGCAAAGGATATTACAGCTTCGACCTGGGGAGCTGGCACATCGTCGCGCTCAACAGCCATTGTGAAGCGGTCGGCGGCTGCGGAGCCGATTCCCCTCAACTTGCCTGGCTGCGCGACGACCTGGCTACCCACCCGGCACGCTGCACCCTGGCCTACTGGCACATTCCACGCTTCAGCGCAGGCACTCGCGGGAACAGCGATCTGCCCATCGAGTTCTGGCGCGAGCTGTATGCCGCCGGCGCGGATGTCATCCTCAATGGGCACGACCACCTTTACCAGCGCTTTGCCCCGCAAGACCCGTCCGGCGCAGCCGACGAGCTGGGGGGCATCCGCCAGTTCACCGTCGGCACGGGAGGAGCCTTCTACGGCTCCCTCGCATCCGAACCCTCGGCAACCAGCCAGCGCTTGATCCTCGACACCTTCGGGGTGTTGCAGTTGAGACTCGGCGAGGGCACCTACGATTGGCGTTTCTTGCCCGAACCCGGCAAACCCTTCACCGATTCGGGCAGCGGCGTCTGTCACTGATGGCAGCAGATACCTTTACCACGCCAACCGAAGCTCATGGCTCGCCTGATCCATGGGATGGCAAATCGACGCTTTGACGGCTTAGAGCTCTGTTAAATGAAATTGGATTTTTCTATCCGACCACTGAGTACTCTGTCAAATGCAATTTGCTGGGTTATTTTGGGGGGCTTCACCCCTAAAATAACCCAGCAAAATCAATCGGACTGACCACTGAGGAGGTACGAGTGCATTATCGAGATTTAGGTAAAACCGGCCTGCGCGTCTCCGAAATTGGCTTCGGCGGGAACCGCCTGGGCGAGACCGACCAACCTGATTCGCACTGGGTGGATCTGATCACCCGCGCCATGGATCTGGGAGTCAACCTGTTCGACACCGCCGCGGCGTACGCCAAAGGTCGCAGCGAGGAGATGCTCGGGCTGGCGCTCAGCCGGCGACCCGACGTGTTGATCGCGACCAAGATCAGTTGGGACCGCCAGACCGGCAAGAACGACTTCTCCTCGCAACGCATGCTGCAGGAAGCAGAAACCAGCCTGAAACGCCTGCGCCGCGACCGCATCGATATTTACCAGTTGCACAGCCCCAGCCGGGAGGACCTGGACACCTTCGACTGGGCTGAGGGTTTCCGCCGCCTGAAAGAACAGGGCAAGATCCACCTGGCAGCCGTCGCGATCGACCAGGAAGCCGACGGTGTCTGGCTGATCGAACAGGGGCTGGTGGAAGTGCTGCAATTCACATACAATATTTTCGAAACGCAAGCAGCCACCCGCCTGCTACCGCTGGCCAAAGAAAAGGGCATCGGTTTGCTCTGCCGCATGCCGCTCGCGCGCGGGGTGCTCTCCGGCAAGTTCAAAGCCGGCGAGTCTGTGCCAGACGGCCACCGCGCTCACCTGGAGGGTGAGATGCTCGAGCAGCGCATCCGCCTGACCGAAGACCTGCGCCCACTCGGCGACCGCTACCCCGGTGGGATGGCTCGCCTGGCGCACCATTTCAGCCTGACCCCTGAGGCTATCTCTGCCATCATCCCTGGGGCGCGCAGCATCGCTCAACTGGAGGAGAATGTCGCCGCCTCGAACGGAAAAGGCCTCCCGGCCGCGGTGTTGGATGAAATCCAGCGCATCCGTGCGGGGTGGCACTTGTCTTATCCATCCAAAGACGGGCGGGTAATCCGCCCGTCTTTGGATGGATAACCAGGTTATTCTCTCCGGTAGGCTTTGAGCAACGCCGATGGCGCGCTGACGTTGCGCCCGGCGATCATCAAGGCCAGGATGGTGACCAGGTACGGCAGCGCCAGGAACAGCTCGTAGGGCAACTTAATGCCCAGGGTCTGCAGGCGCAATTGCAGCGAGGCCACGCCGCCGAATAACAGCGCGCCCCACATCACCCCCACCGGCTGCCAGTTGGCGAAGATGATCAAGGCAATGCACACCCAGCCGCGCCCGGCGATGATGCCGTAAGTGAACGCGCCTAACTGGGCCAGCGAGAGGAACGCCCCCCCGGCTGCCATCAAGCCGCCGCTGATCATCAACGCTTGCGTGCGGATGCGGTAGACGTTCAAGCCGGCCGCGTCTGCGGCTTCGGGGTTTTCACCCACGGCGCGCACGTTCAAGCCAAAGCGAGTGCGGTTGACCACCCACCAGACCAGCGGGACCAGCAACAGCGAAACGTAGGTCAAGAGGTGCTGGCTGAAAATGGGCCCCAAGACCGGTGAATCGCTGAACAAGGTGAGCGGTTTGAACGCGGTAATCGAAGGCGGTACTTTCGGCTCGCCAAACGCCAGCCGGAAGCCGAACAGCGCCACGCCCGTCCACAAGAGCGTGATCCCCAACCCCGACACATGCTGGTTGACCCCCAGCCGCACTGCCAACAGCGCCATCAGCCATCCCGACAGCATGCCCGCCAGCACCGCGGAGAAAAACCCAAGCCACAGGCTACCGCTCAATGAAGCCACGGTGAATCCAACGAAAGCCCCGAGGAACATGGTGCCTTCGATTCCCAGGTTCAACACCCCGGCCCGTTCGCTAAACAGCTCGCCCAGCGTGCCAAAAATCAAGGGGGTCGCCACGCGCAATGTGGCTGCAATCAGACCAATCAGGAAGGTTTCCATGTCAGGCTCTCCGGATGCGGTAATTTTGCAGCACGAACAGGCTGAGCGTCACCAGCAAGAGCGTCGCCTGGACGATCGTGCCGAGGTACACCGGCACTCCCAGCGCGCGGCTGACCGTCTGTGCGCCGGTGTCGATCAGCCCGATGAACAGCGCCGCCAACCCCACCCCAAAGGGGTGCAAACCGCCCAGGGTGGCGATGATAATGCCGCTGTAGCCGAGCCCGTCGGAGATCGACTCGATCAAGTGAAAGTGGATACCGGCCACCTCACCCACCCCAGCCAGCCCGGCAATTCCCCCGCTGACCAGCGCCGCGGTCAGCATGGTGCGATTCACGTTGATCCCGGCAAAGCGCGCCGCCTCTTTGCCAAGCCCGACCGCGCGCATGCGCAGGCCGAGTGCGGTGCGCTTGAGCACGTACCACTCGATGCCGATGACCGCCAGCGCCACCAGGAAACCCAAATGCAGCCGCGCGCGCGGGATCAGCTTGATGAACTCGGTACCCTGGGCGATCTCAGGGCTTTGCGGCCACATCGACACCGGATCGCGCCAGGGACCGTTGAGCAGGTAACTGACCAGGAAAATGACCACCGAGTTGAGCAGCAGCGTCGTCACCACCTCGTCCACGTTCAAGCGCACCTTGAGCAACGCCGGCCCCAATGCCCAAACCACCCCCGCCAGAAAGCCGCCGGCGATCATCAATGGGATCCCCAAAAATGGCGAGACGTCTTTTAAGATCATTCCCAGCCAGGCGCCCGCGATCGCCCCGGCATATAGCTGACCTTCCGCGCCGATATTCCAATAGCCGGCAGAAAATGCGAACGCCACCGAAGCCCCCGTCAGCAGCAAGGGGGTCGATTTCACCAACACCTCGATCAGACTCACCCGAGAAGATAAAGGAGCGATGAGGAACTGGTAATAAGCCTCCAGCGGGTCGGCACCCGCCCACAGCACCAGGATGGAGGTCAGTAAAAAGGTCACCGGGATGGCAATGACCGGGATTAACGATCGAAACCAAAGCGGTGCGCTGGCCCGCTCTAATTTAAGCCGCAGCATGGTCCGCCTCCTTGGATGCCAGCAAATCCAGCGGCGTGCCGGACATCATCAAGCCCAATTGCTCGACGGTTGCCTCGCGCGCCTCCACGATGCCCATCAAGCGCCCTTCATACATCACCGCGATTCGATCGGCCAGCGCGAGGATCTCGTCCAGGTCTTCTGAGATCAACAGCACGGCCGCGCCTTGTTCACGCTGCTCGAGCAGTTTGCCGCGCACGTAATCCGTCGCGCCGACATCCAACCCGCGGGTGGGTTGCACCGCCAGCACCACACGCGGGCTGCGGGACAGGTTCCTCGCCAGGAGCACCTTTTGCATATTGCCGCCCGACAGGTTGCGGGTGCGTGTCTCGGGGCGCGCTTTGATCTGGTATTCGTCCAGCATCTGCTCCGCGTTTCTGCGAATGGCAACCCTGTCCAGGCCACCTCCACGGGTGAACCGGTCCAACTGGTCGAGCACCAGGTTCTCCTCCACACTCAGCTCGCCCACCACGCCGGCGTGCCGGTCTTCAGGGATCCTCCCCACCCCAGCCTCAGCCATTTGGGCAGGCAACGCGCCGGTGACCTCCCGGTCACCCACCCACACTCGCCCACCAGAAGGCTTGAGCATGCCTGAAAGGACCTTGCCCAGCTCGCTCTGACCGTTTCCTGAAACCCCGGCGATCCCCATAATTTCTCCCGCCTCCACTGCAAAAGAGACATCTTTCAAGGCGGTCAGACCTTTGCTGCCTTGCGCGCTCAAGCGATCCACCCGCAGCAGCACATCGGCCGGTTCGCGCTCGCTTTGCCGGCGCACGCCGAAAGTCTCGCGCCCTACCATCATGCGCGCCAACTCGGTCTGGTTGGTCTCGGTCTTCAGCACACTGCCAACCACTCGGCCGTCCCTTAAGACGGTGACTCGGTCGCACACGGCCATAACTTCGTTAAGCTTGTGAGAAATGAAAATGACCGAAAGCCCTTCCTCACGCAGGCGATTGAGCGCCTCGAAAAGCACATCGACCTCCTGGGGGACGAGTACCGCAGTCGGTTCATCCAGGATCAGCACCCGCGCATCGTGAGCGAGCGCCTTGAGAATTTCCACGCGCTGCTGCTCCCCCACCGATAACTGGCGCACCAGCGCATTTGGCTTAACCGGGATGCCAAAGCGTTCCGCCGCGCCGGTCACTTCTGTTTGTAGCCGTTTCGGATCCAGGATGGCTCCACTGCCACCCAGGGCGATGTTTTCAGCCACGGTCAGGGTGGGCACCAGGGTGAAGTGCTGCGTGACCATGCCGATCCGCGCCCGGATGGCGTCTTTTGGCGAGTGAATCGCCAGCGGCAACCCTCCGATGCGAATCTGGCCCTCATCTGCGTGGTATAAGCCGAAAAGAATGCGCATCAAGGTGGTTTTCCCGGCGCCGTTCTCCCCCAGCAGCGCGTGAATCTCGCCTTGCTCCAATTCGAAATCGATGTGGTCGTTGGCCAGCAGATCGCCAAACCGCTTCACGATTCCCTGCATTTGAACAGCCGACATACCCACTCCAATATTAAAATCGGTAATGAAGGGGCACGGGGTGAATGGCTTACAAACCCCGTGCCCCTATGGCTCAAACATCCCCTCAGAACGAGGGAAACAGGCTAAATACGGTTCTTGCGCCGGCGAAGAGGCTTAGTTTACAGCGTCCGGAGCGGCCTCATCGATGTCGACACGGAAAGTGCCCTTCTTGATTTCTTCAAGCCGCGCATTCACCTTCGCCACCAGATCTGCCGGCAGTTTGCTTTCGGTGCCGTGGAAAGGCGCCAGGCTCGCGCCACCCTTGCCGATCATGCTGAAGTCCTTCAAATCCTGCGCGGTGAAGGTGCCCGCTTCGACCTGTTTGATCAGGTAATCGACCGTTGGTTCCATGTTCCAGACCGCGCTGCTGACCACCTGGTCGGGCGCCAGCTCGTTCTGGTCGCTCATGTTGCCAAACGCCCAGAGGCCTTTTTCCTTGGCCGCTTCAATCACGCCAAAGCGCTCGGCGAAGAGCACGTCGGCGCCGCTGTCGATCTGCGCCAGGGCAGCTTCTTTGGCGCTGGCCGGGTCAAACCAGCTATTGATGAAGGTCACCAGCACCTTGGCGTCTGGGTTGGTTTCTTTTGCCCCGGCGATGAAGGCGTTGGTGATGCGGTTAACTTCCGGCACCGGGTACCCACCGACCACACCGATGGTGTTGGTCTTGGTCAAACCACCGGCCAGCATTCCCAGCAAATAAGCGGGCTCGTGGATCCAGTTGTCGAAGACGGCAAAATTTGGCTCGCTCGGTCCGAAACCTGAACCGAAGGCGAATGCGATTTGTGGGAAATCAGCCGCCACCCGGCGCACAGCTTCTTCATTGCCGAAGGCATCCCCGAGGATCAAATCCGGCTTCTGCTGCTCGCAAACCTCGCGCAGCACACGCTCCATGTCGCCCGAATAGCCGATATTCTCGGTATAGGTGTAATCGATCCGGCCGGCATCTTTGGCCTTGAGCAGGGCCTGGTGAATCACGCCGTCCCAGGGCTCTTCAATGGGTGTGGCAAAGGCCCCAAACACTTTTAACTTTTTTGGACCTTCTTCCGCGGCCGGCGTGGGGGTTGCCGCGGGAGCGCATGCCGTCACCAGCATGCTCAGAACCAACAACACGGCCAACACTGCGAACAATTTCTTGCTCATAATCTTCTCCTTGAGATCCTTACTGGGTCAGGATTTGTCGCGGCCAAATGCTGCCGCCGAACGGTTCAACGCAGCCTGGGGTCATCACTCTGTGCGGATTGGATTTCACCTCCTTGTGGCTCACTCGCCGATGTCTTCTGCCCACAGATCGGGCTTTTCAGCGATGAACTTGCGCATCATCGCGATACATTCTTCATCCTGCAGATCAATCACCGTCACGCCGTTTTCGCGCAGCCAGTCGATCCCGCCCGCGAAATTAACGCTTTCGCCGACCACCACCGTGCCAATATTAAATTGGCGGATCAAACCGCTGCAATACCAGCACGGCGCCAGGGTGGTTACCATGATCTTGTTCTTGTAACCCCGCTGGCGTCCGGCTTTTTTGAAGGCGTCCGTCTCGCCGTGAATGGTCGGGTCGCCCTGCTGGACGCGCTGGTTATGCCCGCGACCGAGGATGTTGCCATGCTGGTCCGCCAGGCAAGCCCCCACGGGCACCCCGCCTTCCGCAAGGCCCAAGCGGGCTTCTTCCAGAGCCACCGAGAGCAGTTCTTTGTAATCTACCACGTTTTGTACTCCTGAAGTGTAATGGTCGATATAGATTTTACCGGACCGCTTAAAATAGAAATGGCGGTCGGGGAATATCTAAACCCGGGATCGATACAGGGTAACGCCATATTTCAAGAAAATTGGATTGTCAAACAACTCACCCTTATTGTAGGGATTACCGCCACGCAGGTCAAGCGCCAGCATGGCACTATTTTCATCTGGCCGGAAAGGATTCATCCCATGGGTAACCACGTATCCATGGCTGGGGAATGCGGATCTCATGCACCTCTGTCTGAAAAGCTGCAATAAATCTACACGATCAACTTTTGGATAGTGAAGTTGTAGTCTTCGTACGAGCCCGAATAGACCATCCACATCGTCCGGCCGTCTGCGCTCATCCACTTGGTCGGGAAGTTTGGCTGGTAGCCTCCCAACCTGCCCCAATCGTCATCCCGGTAGAATAAGGACCACGGACCCCACGGCTCAGGCGCTTCGTAAAGGGTCAACTGGCTGCGTCTGGCGCTCTCGGGCCAGGCCTGGTGATAGGGGCGCGGGTTGCCTGCCGCGTCAATGAAGCTGTAATTGCCCAGGATGTAGCGCCCCAGCCCGGCGTTGTAAACGATGTGATTCTCACCCGTCATGTGGTGGTAGGCAAAAATGGGCTGAGCGCGCTGTTCGTCCTTGCTCCAGGCCGGCCGGTTGTAGGCATCGGCGCCGGTCCAGAATTCCCAGCTTTCTCTGCGCAGCAGCTCATCCTGCAGGACGCGCCCTAGCAACATCGCGTCGCCGTTCTCCCAGTAGCTGTTGCCGTCTTCGCCCACCGGGAACGAGGCATACACGTACTCGTCGCGCGCTCCGGCGTAGTCTTGCCCAAACTGGATGAAATGGGGCGAGGAGAGGCGGCCGGTGAAAAAATCCTGCGGCGTGGCCTCGCGATTCCAGGTCAACCCGTAATCGCGGGTGGTGAGAATCCAGGCGCTGACGTTCTGCTGGCGGCGGAAATTCGGGTCCTCGCCATAATTGTGCAGCTCAGCCGCCAGGTATATCGTCCCGCCCAGGCTCAACAGGCCGGCCGGCTTGACCCCGCGCCTGGGGTCCACGTGCGGGCGCTGGCAGTAGACCGCCGGGTCGACCGGCAGGTTATCCACCAGGCGCATCGTCACCCCCCAGGAATGGTGCGGCTCGGGGTGCCCACCGACCTGCCAGAAGTTCATCGGGCTGTCGGTGTTGTCGCCCGCCGCGGCGTACAGGTTGCCGTCTGCCGCCCAGGTCAACGGCCACATGTCGCCGTCGCCTTTGTGAATGCGGATCGGGTCGACGGATACGCTGGTGATAACTTTGCTCATGGGGTAGGGAGGATCAATCTGGCTCATCGCAATCTCCTTGTCCATTTAAGTATAGCGCGTGTCGCCCCGGGCAACCAATTTGCCCAGCTCTATCCTTCATCTTCTCGCACCTGGTCTATAATGGACCCACCCAAAACAGATTTTGCCGAGGAGCTTTTTTTCATGTCCACTCAATCCAGCCCAAGTCGTTACCAGAACTTCGCCGTTGCCATCTACGCCCGCGTGTACGAGGTGCTCAAAATGAGCGACCTGGACTGGCTCGACCAGCGCTTTTCGGTGATGAACCGCTCGATCAAAGTGAATAAGATCTACCTGGAGACCCACCGCGACATGGTGGTTGTCGACGAAGAGACTTTGCTCAAAGCTAAAGAATACTTCGCCAATCGAGGCATACGGACCTCCGGCGGGATCACTATCACCGTCAACGAGCGCAACCGCTTTCAGACCTACTGTTACACCAACCCCGAACACCGCCAGAAGCTCAAGGAGGTCGTCGCCTACACCGCCAGCCACTTCGACGAATTGATCCTCGACGATTTCTTCTTCACCAACTGCAAATGCCCCGGCTGCGTCCGCGCCAAGGGCTTAAAGAGCTGGACGCGCTTCCGCCTGGATCTGCTCGATGAAGCCGCCCGCGAGCTGGTGATCGAGCCGGCTCGTTCAGTCAATCCCAACATCCGCCTGGTGATCAAGTACCCCAACTGGTACGAGCATTTTCAGGGTCTGGGCTTTAACTTGCAGAGTGGTCCGCTGTTGTTTGATCAACTGTACACCGGCACCGAGACGCGCGACCCCGCCGTGGGAAACCAGCACCTCCAGCCGTACCACGGCTACTCGATCTTCCGCTACTTCGAAAACCTCAAGCCGGGCGGCAACGCCGGCGGATGGGTGGATACGGGCGGGATGCGCACCCTCGATCGCTACGCCGAACAACTCTGGCTGACTCTCTTTGCCAAAGCGCCAGAGATCACCCTTTTCGATTTTTTGCAGCTCCAACGCCCCATCCAACTTTCCGACCGCGCCCCCTGGCAGGGACAGGGCACCAGCTTCGATTTCGCCACGGCACTCGGCCCCCACATGACCTCGCCCTGGTCCATATCATCCGATGCCACCCTGCCCCTGGCGGCCGGATACGTCTTTGAGCAACTGGACGCCTTCATCGGCAAACTCGGCAACCCACTTGGCGTGCCTTGCTACAAGCCTTACCACTCCACCGGCGAGGATTTTTTGCCCTCTTACCTGGGCATGCTGGGCATCCCGGTCGAGTTGGTGCCGCAATTCCCGGCCACAGCCAAGACCGTGCTGCTCACCGAGAACGCCCGAACCGATGGGGGGATCATTGCGAAAATCAAAGAGCACCTGTTGGGTGGGAACAACGTGGTCATCACCTCGGGGCTGCTGCGCGCGCTGCAGGGCAAGGGCATCGAGGAGATCGTCGAGCTGGAATACACCGACCGCAAGGCGACCGTGCAGGATTACCAGATGGGCTGGTTCCAATCTCAGCACGCCGATAAACCTATCACCATCCCTCAGATCCAGTACCTGACCAACGATTCGTGGGAAGAGATTTCCGGGGTGACTGGCGTGAACGGCTACCCCCTGTTGCACTCCGCCGCTTACGGCGGAGGGATGCTCTACGTGCTCACCATCCCAGACGTGTTTGGCGAGCTCTACCACCTCCCCCGCCCCGTCCTGGCGCGCATCCAGGAGACCTTGCTGCGCGACCTGTACGTCCGCATGGAAAGCAACCCGCAGGTGTCGCTCTTTGTCTACGACAACCAAACGTTAATCGTCGAATCTTTCCTGCCCGAAGATGAGTACGTCACCCTGGTCGTGGAGGAGCGCTTCAAACGCATCACCGACCTGGTAAGCGGGGAAAAATTAACCCTTCAGAGCCGCAAAGACTGGCGCGGGCAGCCGTCCGGGTGGAAGACCTGCGACGTGAAGATCAAACCCCACTCATATCGGGTCTTCCGCTGCGAGTGATGCGGGCGGCGATCTGCCGGCGCCAGGCAAACCACCCGGCGCCAAGCAGGATTCCCAGCCCGTCCAGCGACAGGTCCAAGACCTGAAACGTCCGCACCGGCACCCAGGCCTGGTGAATTTCGTCCAGCAGGGCATACAGCGCCGATAACAGCACCGCTGCGCCTGCCCCGGCCCAGGTTACTGCTTTCTTCCACAACACCGCCCGTGCCGCCAGCGCAGACAGCACGGCATATTCCAGCACATGAGAGATGCGCCCAACCACCTCTCGCTGGCACAACCCCCCCAATCCCAGCTCCAGGCAGCCGGTCTGCCAGCGCGAGGGCAGCACCCGAAATGGGTTTGGGTTGCTCGAGAACAGGAAGATGACACCCATCCAGAGCACAAAAGGCCCCCAACGACTGAGCTGGGTTACCCATGGCGCAGCAAGCCATGGCGGTCTGGGATTGCTTTTCAACAACGGCGTCATCGTCTCCAGAATACGACAGGCTGCCTGCCTTCCATCAAAGCGCCTGCTGGATGGCCCCCAGCACGGCGTGAACATCGGCAATAGTCACCGCGCCCATGTGCCCGATGCGGAAATACTCGTTGCGGATGGCCGGCAGCAACCCTCCCGCCAGCGTCACACCGCTTTGCGCGACGCGCGCCAGAAAATCCGCCGGCTGCACGCCGACCGGCAGGCGGGGAGCGCTCATCGTATGCGCCGCCCATGCTTCTTTCAGCGGCACCTGGCTGAGCCCCAACCGTTGAATGCCTTGCTTGCACAGGCGGCTGACCGCCTCGTGCCTGGCCCAGCGCGCCTCTAACCCTTCGCTCAAGATCTGCCCCAGGCTGACGTTCAAGGCGAAGACCAGGTTGACCGGCGGGGTGGCAAAGTAACTCGGCTTGCGCGCCTCGTAGGCTTCCATCACCGGCAGCCAGTTGCTCCAATCGGCGTAGTAACTGCCCACCGGCGACCTACGGCTGCGGAATGCCTGCAGTGCTCCTCGACCGGCCATCAACAGCGCCAGACCCGGCGGGACACCGACCGCCTTCTGCGAGGCGGTGAATGCCAGGTCCACTCCCCACTCCGCCATGCGCAGCTCTTCACCGGCCACCGAGCACACCCCGTCCACCACGCACAGCACGCCGTGCTCGCGGCACAGGCTGGCAAGCGACGCGACATCCGCCAGCACACCGGTCGAGGTATCGACGTGTGTGATGGTGACGAGGCGATAGTCCCGCTCGCGCAGCGCCGCTTCCAGCTCTCCCGGCGCAGGCTGCCCGCCAATCTCCGCGCGAAGGTGGTGTACCTCGGCTCCGTAACGCTCCAGGATCGCGCCGAATCGGTCACCGAAATAGCCGGTATTGACCACCAACGCTTTATCTCCGGGCTCTACCAGGTTCGCCGCCGCCGAGTCCATCGCCAGCGTCCCGCTTCCGGCCAGGACGAAGGGCTGCCCATCTGGGCAGGCAAAAACCGCGCGCATGCGTTCCAGCGCCTGACCGAACGCCTCGATAAAATTACCCGCCAGGTGACCGGTGGTTGGCGCGCCCATCGCCGCCATTACCGCCGGGTCAAATTCGATCGGCCCGGGGATCATCAGCAAGTTTCGATTCTTCATGGCTCTCCTCGTCCCTCCTTCTTTTAGCCGATGGTGCTCCATTATTCTGTAAAAGGAGGGGCAAAGCCCACAGTTTACAGAAAATTAATCACACAATCTTTTAGCCAGCCGCGGATGAACTGGCGGGTGCGTTCTCCACCGAGGACTCGCGGCGGAACTGGCTCATGTACAGGCGGTAGTAGACGTCCTGCTTCTCGAGCAGTTGCTCATGCGTGCCGCGCTCGACAATTTGCCCATCATCGATGACCAGCACCTGGTCCGCGTTGCGGATCGTGCTCAGGCGGTGGGCAATAACGAAAGAGGTGCGCCCCTTGAGCAGCTTCTCCAGCGCTTTTTGGATCAGTCGCTCGGTGCGGGTGTCAACGCTCGATGTGGCTTCGTCCAGGATCAAGATGCGCGGGTCGGTCAGCGCCGCGCGCGCGATGGAGAGCAACTGGCGTTGTCCCTG
Organism: Anaerolinea sp.; assembly: GCA_029975965.1. The sequence continues at coordinate 26,521 of JARKOV010000022.1, forward strand.
CGAAAGCCCGCTGCCCCGCTCGCCGAGGACCGTCTGGTATTTTTCCGGTAGCCGCTCGATGAACGAATCGGCGTAGGCCAGGCGGGCGGCCTCCATCACCTCGTCATCGCTGGCATTCAACCGGCCAAAACGGATGTTTTCCATCACCGTGGTGCTGAACAGGAAGGTATCCTGAAGCACGATGCCAATTTGCTCACGCAGGCTCTGCAGGGTGACATCGCGCACATCCATACCGTCGATCAACACCGCTCCATCCGTCACATCGTAGAAGCGGGGGATGAGGTTGATGATCGTCGTCTTACCTGCCCCGGTTGGGCCGACGATCGCCACCGTCTGGCCCGGTTCGGCGGTAAAACTGACGTTGCACAGCACCGGTTGGTTCTCCACATATGCCGCGGAGACGTTGCGGAACTCCACCCGACCCTGGATCGTGCGCATTTCCACGGCCCCGCTCTTATCGACAATCTCAGGGGTTACGTCCAGCAAGCTAAAAATGCGCTCGGCCCCGGCGATCGCGTTTTGAATGTTGGTCCACAGCACCGCGATTTGCTGGATGGGCTGGTTAAAGCGCTGGACGTATCCCAGGAACGCCACCACCAACCCCAGGGACACCGCCGCGCCTGGTAAGCTGATGCTGCCGAGTAGCGCCAGGCCGCCCACGCAGGTCACCACGGCCAACGCCAGGTACCCCAGCGCTTCGAGGATCGGCGAGAGCGCGCTGGTGAAAGCCACTGCGCGCACGTTTGCGTCGCGGTTGGCGGCGTTCACCGCCCGGAAGTTCTCGATGTTTTCCTCTGCGCGGTTGAAAGCCTGCACTTCGCGCACCGCCGAGATGCTCTCTTGCAACTCAGCGTTGACGTTGCCCATCTGCTGCCGTGAAATGCGAAAGGCCTTGCGGGCTTGTGACGAGAACCAGACCGTGGCCACCACCATGAACGGCACGACCGCCATGCTGAGCAGGGCAAAGGCCAGGTTTTTGGTCAGCATGGTGTACGCGATCCAGACCAGTAACAATACCCCGCTGACCACGTTGATCAGGGCGAAGTTGACCGCCTGCCCGATCGCCTCGGTGTCGTTGGTGATGCGGCTCATCAGGTCGCCGGCTTCGTGCTCGGTGTGGTACCCCATGTGCAGGCGATGGAGCTGCTCAAACACTTTCACCCGCAGGACGCGCAACACATTTTGCCCGGCGTAGGTCATCGTGTAGAACATCGCGCCGCTGGAAAGCGAGCCGACCACGAAGAACCCGATCAACACCAGTATCAACCGGCCCAATCCGGCGAAGCGCTGCTCGTTGGAGAGCGCCGTTCCTTCGGCAGGCGGCTCAAACCCGCCAGCCGTCACCAGGCTCTTGATCAAAGTCTGCCCGAAACCAGCCGGCTCACCGGCCAGCCAGCAATTCGATTGCGATGAAGCGCTGATCTCCACCCCAGGGAAGCTTCCGCCGGTCGCGGTGGATGCTGCGGGAGCCAGGTAACAATCCACCAGTTGCCCGGTCAGGTCAGGCGTGATCACCTGGGTCCAGGTCGAGAGGATCACCAGCAGAAGCACCACCATTCCCACCCACCAGTAAGGTTTGAAGTACCCGGCAAACCGGCTGAGCGTCTTGCCGACGCGCTGCGGTTTAACCGCCTGTTGTTCCAGCATGTGTCGTGGTCCGCCACCAAACATAATCCGCTCCTGCTACTCTCTGATTTCCGTGAGCTCCTCGCCGAGTAACTGCGAGGAGTAAATTTCAGCATAGATTTCGTTCTCTTCCAACAGTTCCTCGTGCCGCCCGCGCGCCACGATGCGCCCTTTGTCGAGTACCAGGATCTGGTCGGCGTTGATCACCGTGCTGATGCGCTGGGCGATGACAAAGGAGGTGCGCCCTTTCATCAACTTGTCGAGCGCAGCCTGGATCTGCGCCTCGGTCGCCAGGTCCACCGAGCTGGTCGAATCGTCCAGGATGAGGATGTGCGGATCGAGCAACAGGGCACGCGCAATGGCGATGCGCTGCTTTTGCCCGCCGGAAAGGGTTGCGCCACGCTCGCCGACCGGGGTGTCGTAACCCTGCGGGAAAGATAGGATAAACTCGTACGCCGCAGCCGCCTTGGCCGCCGCGATCACTTCTTCATCGGAAGCGTCCGTTTTTCCAAAGGCGATGTTATCTCGGATCGTCCCGCTGAACAGGGTCGTCTCTTGCAGCACGATGCCGATCTTTGCGCGCAGGCTGTCCAGGGTCACGTCACGCAGGTCGTAACCATCGATGGTGATCCGCCCCTGAGTCGGATCGTAGAAACGCGGCAGCAGGTTGATGATCGTGGTTTTCCCCGAACCTGTCGCGCCCAACAACGCCACGGTTTCACCAGGTTTCGCCTCGAAGGTGATGTTCGACAACACCGGTTCGCTTCCGCCGAAATAACCGAAGCTGACATCTTCGAATTTGACCAATCCCTTCACCTCGGGCAATTCGATCGCCCCCGGTTTGTCGGTCACATCCGATTTGGCGTCGAGGATCTCGAAAATCCGCGCCGCCGATGCCGCAGCCTGCCCAAACTGGCTGATGATGAACCCAAATTGCGCCACCGGGAAAAACAGGTAGACCAGGTACAGGCTAAACTCCTGCCATTCACCCAGGGTCAAAGTGCCCAAAATGATCTGCCGCCCACCCACGTACAGCGTGGTCGCCTGGCCGAGGTTAGCGATCATGAAAACCAGCGGGAAAATGAAGGAGAAAAGGCGCGCGATGGCAATTTGCTGGTGGAGCACGTCATTGGAGGCCACGGCGAACTTGGCCTGCTCGGTCTGCTCGCGGGTGAAAGCCTGCACCACCTTGATGCCGGCCAGGTTCTCCTGTAACAGCGTGTTCAGCGTCGACAATTTCTGCTGGACCAGGGTGAAAAGCGGGCGGATGATCGATGAGAAGGCGATGAAAATGATCATCGCCACCGGCAGAATCCACAGTGTATACAGCGCCAGGCGCGCGTTGGTGGTGAAGATGATGATCAACGTTCCCGAGAGCAGGATGAACGCCCCCACCAGTTGAAGAAATCCCTGGCCGAGGAAAAGCCGCACTTTCTCCACGTCGTCGGTCGCGCGGATCATCAACTGGCCGGTCTGGTTGCGGTCGTGGTAAGAGAAAGAGAGGCGTTGAATTTTCGCAAACAGGTCGTTGCGCAACTCGAAAGCCACGCTCTGCGAGTTGCGCTCAGCCCAATACGCCTGGAGGAAAGCAAACAATGCCCGCAATACCGCAAACACCACGATCGAGACCCCGGCGGTGATCAGCGCGCGAGGTGCGTCCGATTGCTGTGCAGACAGGTGATCGCTCAGTTGCTGGAAAGACCAATTTTCCGGCAGGGCCAGAAACTTGAGCAGTTGAGGGAGCGCCTGCTCCATGAAAGCCTGGGGGATCTTTCCCAGGTTATCCAGAATCGTTTTAGCGATCACCCCGCTGGTGACCGCGTCGATAACATTCCCGACCATGCGCGGCACCGCCAGTTGCGATAATGTGGCGATCACCAGGAAAAGGTAAGGCAGCGCAGCCTGCCCGCCCGTGCGCAGCAGGTACTGGCTGGCGCGTTTCATCGTGCCGCGCGGCGGCATGGGGGGTCGTTCTTGCTGGGGACGTCTTTGCATAGAGAGGGGGCTCCTGACAGATAAAATGACCTGTGTCGATACGGATTGTGGTTCAGCGATTGGGCGGCGCTTGGGTCAGGCCATCCTGGGCATCCAGCCGCTGGGCGGCTTCGACCAGCAACTCCAGCGCTGCGCCGATCGCAGCCTGCTGCGCTTCATCCAGCTCGCCGGTCAGGCGCTCGATCCACTGCTGGCGCATTTCGACGCTTTTGAGCACCAGCGCGCGACCGGCATCGGTGATGGCAAGCTGCTTGACCCGCCGGTCGTCCGGGTTTTCGGCGCGCTCCACCAGGCCGCGCTGCACCAGCCGGTCGACCATCTGGCTGGCCGCCGGGTCGGTGATGCCGGTATGCTCGGCGATCTCCGAGTTTCCGCACTTGCCGCCGAAGTGCAGGCGAAACAGCGCGCTCACCTGCGACGGGGAAAGACCGGTCTCATCCATAAAGCGTTTCATGTCGCGCATCCCGCGATGATGAAAAACTTGCGCCCACTCGTGGACAACCTGCAAAAATGGTTTCGCGCTCGACATAGTTAAGTGTCCTTAATTATTTCGGGGCTAACTTTACTACGCACGCCCGCGCCTGTCAAGCCTTTATCCTCCCTCGGATCCTGTTGTATACTTCGCACAGGTCCGAACCACTCGACAGCCGGCGCACTCCGTGAAATCAACCCTGCAAAGACCGTCCACCCAATTCCTCCTCGTCCTGATCCTCTACCTGGTGTTGCTCCTTCCCACCGTCCCCCGCCAGGGCATCTCATGGGACGAGCAGACCGACCAGAACGTCACCCTGGCGTACCTTACCCGTCCAGGCGGTTGGTTGACCGGCTCTGATATCGACGCGAGCCAGACACGCCTGCCCATGTTTATCGTTGGAGCGGTGTATGCGCTTTTCGGCACCACCGACTTGCTCGCGGCGCGCCTGGTCAGCGTGCTGGCAGGTGGCTTAACCCTGTTGGGCGTGTTCAAATACAACAAAGAGCATTTTGGCGGGTTTGCCGCCGTGATAGCTAGCACGCTGCTGGCGACCAGTCCGTTTTTCCTCTCCTTCGCGCGGGTGGCTTACACCGAAACCGATGTTTTCCTGGCCTGCGCTTTGACCTGGTTGCTCTACAGCCTTTCTCGTTTTCAAGCCCAACCGAACCTGGGTCGAGCCGCCGTCACCGGCGTGCTCTTAGGACTGGCGCTATCGGCCAAGTTCACCGCCCTGGCTTTGCTCCCGGGCATCTGGTTCGTAGTTTACCGGTCCGGGTCAAACCGCGGCGAAGGGAATCATGACCGGCGAACAACGCTCCGCGCGGTCATCTTCAGCCTGTGGATGGCGGCCTGCCTGGTCGCCGGTCCCACCGTTGCGGGTCTGGTCACGCAGGCTGGACCGTCGCCCTGGCTCGCGCTCCTGTTCGCCCTCCTTGCGTTGAGCTGGGCGATCACGCTGGCCTGGGCAGCAGCCAACCAAGGTAACCGGGCCAATCCGATCGCACTGGCTGCCTTCATCACCACCCTGGGAATGCTGACTTTCCTGGTCATCCCGCCGGAGCACCTGGGCAACCCCGGCATCCTGCGAGCGCTGTTCGAGCGCGCCGACCGCGAGATGACATTCAACCTCGCCTTCAGCGCAGAAGCCGCCGCGCTGCATTTGCTCTCGCTCTTCATCAAGTCCAGCCCTCTGGCCGGCGCCGGCTCGCTGATCGGAGGGTTGGCTGCCGCCTGGCAATGGCGGCGTCCTGAAATTCGCAATCCGTTGCTATTGACCGGCCTGTACTTCGCCGGTTTGCTCGCTTTACCCATCGCACAGACTTTTTATTCCATTCCGATCTTGCCGCTGGTTGCCATCCTCGCCGCCGAGCGATTCAGCGCCCTGGCGCTTCGCAGGCGTGTCTTTGCCCTGGCGTTGGGAAGCCTGGCCCTGCTTGGTTTGGTGGTCGACCTGACGCTGTGCTATCCCGATTTCAACCTGAACGGCTACCAGTACCTGGGCGCACGCCCTTTAGCCGGGCGGGCGAGTATCGGCTACCGCAGCGTCGTACAGACCCCCTCGGACGGCGTCGAGCAGGCCTTCCATTGGCTGAATCAACACGCGACACCGCGACAGCGTGTGCTGGCTTATCTGACCGAATGGCACATCGTCCAGGCCACCGCCCCGACCCCGCTCTACACCATCCTGGATGGCTTTCGCGAGCCGCTTTACCCCCTACCGGATTTCATCGTGATCCACATCAACGCAACCATCTGGCAGGGATGGGGCACCGACACCCCCACCGTCGAAGTCATCCGCCCCCCACTCGACCCCACCTGGCTGGCGGAGTATTACCAACCGGTGCATACGGTTCCGCGGCGCTTCGGACTGCAGATGGCTACCGTCTGGGAACGCAGGCAAACAGGAGAAAATATCGAAGGGTCAGATTGTGATCATTGCGCGAAACGGTAACCGACCCCGTACACCGTCTCGATCATTTCAGGTTGAGCCGGGTCTTTCTCGATTTTGGCGCGCAGGTTGCGGATGTGCACATCGATCGTCCGCTCGGCGCCCTCCAACGAAACCCCCTGCAAGTGTTCAAGCAAGTCCAGCCGCGAATACACCCGCCCCGGTGACTCGATCAACAGTGCCAGCAGGTTGAACTCGCTGGGCGTCAGGTTAACCTCGCTGCCGCGCACTTCTACCTTGTGCGAGACCAAATCCACCACCACCTCGCCGGCGCGCAGCACTTCCCGGCTCTCGGGTAACTTCCCCGCCCGCCGCAGCACCGCGCGCACCCGCGCCAACAGCTCGCGCATGCCAAACGGCTTGGTCACGTAATCGTCGGCGCCCAATTCCAAACCGAGCACCTTATCGGTCTCCTCGACCTTTGCGGTGAGTAAGATCACCGGGGTTACCTTTTCCTTGCGGTAAGCCTGGATAAATTGAAAACCGTCCATCTGGGGCATCATGATGTCGAGCAAGATCAGGTCGGGCTTTTCCCGGCGCGCCGAATAAAGCGCCTCCTGCCCGTTGGCGGCGACCACCACGCGGTATCCCTGCTCGCTGAGGTATTCTTGCAGCAGGCGCCGGATATTGGCTTGATCATCCACCACCAGGATCGTCTGAGTCATCCAATGGATCTCTCCAACCATCCCCTCTCGCCAGGGCGCTCAAGAATTCCCGCCTACTGGCGAAAAATGACGAACTTGCTCAGCACGAAATTCCAGGCCAGCGTTCCCACCGTCGCCAACGCCAATGAAACGATCTCTGGCAGGTGCAGCGTGTACAGGCCGAGCTGCATCAACCCGGCATTGATCCCCAGCCCTACCAGGTTGACCAGGATAAACGGCAGAAAGGTGCCTGCCACCCCCGTTTTCGAGCGGAAGGTCCAATTGCGATTCCAAATGAAGCTGTTCAAGATCCCCAGCGTGTAGGAAATCGCCTTGGCAAGCGTCGGGTGGATTGCCAGGACGCGCAGCGCATCCGTCAAAATAAAATAGGCGATCCAATCCACCGCCGTGTTCAGCACCCCAACCATGCCAAATTTGACCGCCTGGCGCAGCGCCAGCGGGAAACGGTCGATCACCTCCCTGCCGTTCCGCATGAGATTGGACATTGAATAGACTTAGTTTACCGCAATTCAGCCGGTTTGGTGAGGATGGAATGATCAGGTCTGATATTTCTCATTGGCGGCACGCAGGTCGTCTGAATACTGTTCGGGTGGGATGCCGCACGAGAGCTCAATCAGGTTGCCGTCCGGGTCACGCACGTAGGCGCCGCGGTAGCCCCAATCGGGGAAGGTCTGCGGCCCAAATTCGATCTTCACCCCCATCGCACGCATGCGCTCCACTTCTGCGTCCACGTTCTCCACCTCGAAGATAAGCATGCTCCTGTCCTGGCAGGTCGCATCGAGGGGTAAGGCATCGGTGCCAATCGTTGCAGACATGGCTGTGCGGTCGAATAACGCCAGCGTCACCTGGTCGGGCTGGTGCTGGTGGAACGAGGCGTACCCGCCGTTCTCATCTCCCCAATGGGGGTGTAGCTGAAACACGTCCCGATAGAAGCGGTAACAGGCGGCGAAGTTCGCCACCAGCAGCCGCACGTGAGACAAAATCATCGCTCGCCTCCGGGGTGCCATAGGTCCATATCCCTGCTCGCCAGGATGTCGATTCCCGTTCCCAGGGCATCTTCCAGAATTACGCTGCCCATTTTCACCGGAGCCTGCACCACCACCTCGCGCAACTTTTTTTGCAGCTCGAAGATGCGCCCCTTCGGGAAGGGTGAAGCGGTGTACACCGGCAGCAATGGGTGAATGCCATCGCGAATCTTCACCGTGGTAGCCACCATCCGGCGCGGATCGACCAGCTCGCGTTGAGCGTAATCGTGACCGCGCTTGCAGCCGGGCCGGATCTGCACGATGGTTTCCCCTTCATGGGTCACCTCCAGCGTGCAGCCTTTCGGGCAGGTGATGCAGATAATTTTAGTCTGATCGGCCATTTCCACCTCCTCAGCGCCGCACAACGGCCAGGGTCAGTTCTTCGGCGCGCTGCACATCGTCGTAGGCTTTGACCGGGATCTCCACTGTGATGATTTCACCCGGCCGGGCGTACAATTCGCCGTCGCGGCAGACCAGGTGCCCGTTGCTGCGCACCTCGATCCACACCGGTTTTTCGATCGGTTGTCGCACCCGCAGTTGCAGCCTCACCGACGCTTCGGCGAGCGATTCGCGGTCGACGAACTGCGGCACAACATAGCGGACATTTTCACCGGGCAGCAACGGAACCAGGCGATTCTCCTTGCGGCGCACCTGTGCCGCGAACTTCGCTGCGCTGGCGCCGGCCTGCCGCCCCGCTTCAGAAACCCAGTCCACCAGGTCGTATACATGGACCACATTCCCGGCCGCGAAAATCCCCGGCACATTGGTCTCGAATTGATCGTCCACGCGCGGGCCGCCGGTGATCGGGTCGATCACCACACCGGCTTTCTTCGACAGCTCGTTCTCTGGGATCAACCCAATCGAAAGCAGCAGCGTATCACACGTGACGACTTCCTCAGTGCCTGGAATTGGGTTCCAGCGTTCATCCACCTGCACCGACTCGATCGCCTCCACGCGGCGGTTGCCGATGATACGCTTGATCGTGCGGCTGAGGTGCAGCGGAATATCATAATCCATCAGGCACTGCACGTAATTGCGCGTCAGCCCGGTCAGGAACGGCATGATCTCGAGCACCTGCTCCACTTTTGCGCCTTCCAGGGTCAGACGGCGCGCCATGATCATTCCGATATCTCCCGAGCCGAGAATGGCAAAATGCTCCCCCGGCATGTAGCCTTCCACATTGACCCATCGTTGCGCGGTGCCTGCCGTGTACACACCGGCAGGGCGCGTTCCAGGGATGCGAATTTGCGCCCGGGTGCGCTCGCGGCAGCCCATCGCCAGCACGATCGCCCGCGCTTGAATGTCCACAAAACCGCTGCGCATTCCAGAAGCAAAAATGCGCCGTTGCGGCGTGATATCCAGCACCATGGTGTCCAACAATGGTTCAACGCCCGCCGCGAGCGCGTCGTTGATGAAGCGCTGCGCATAACTCGCCCCGCTTAAATCCTGCTGGAACAACTCCAGCCCGAAACCGTTATGGATGCACTGCTGCAAGATGCCCCCCAGCTCGCGGTCACGCTCGATGAGCAGCACGTCCTCCGCGCCGGCTTGCTTTGCCGCAATTCCCGCCGCCAGCCCACCGGGACCGGCGCCGATCACGACCACATCGTAGGAATCTTTGAGGGTCATCTCACACCTCCAGGTCTTTGGTCGGCCTGATCAGGAATTCGCTCCCCGGCCCCTTCTTGGACACCCGGTTGACGGGTACGCCCATCTCGCGGGCGAGGATATCAACCACGCGTGGCATGTCGAAAGAGCCCAGGCAGCGTCCGGTGCCCAACCAGGTGCGCCGCTTGATCGCATCGTAGGTGCGCGCCGGGATGGGGGCATGAATCTCAGCCACGATCTCGCCCTCGGTCACCGTCTCGCAGCGGCACACCACCCGCGCATATCGCGGGTCGGCCTTGACCAACTTAACTTGTTCCTCCCTGGGCAGCTTTCTGAAATGCGGGCGCGGGGGCCGGATAGGGTTCCAGGCGGCCTTGACTTTCAGCTTCTCGCCTGCGTCTACCAGCAGCTCGACCACCCGCTGGGCGATCGCCGGAGCCGAGGTCAGGCCAGGCGACTCGATCCCACCCAGGTTGACCAGCCCGCGCACCTCATCGGCGATTTCGATGATGAAATCCTGGTTGTAATCGATCTCAGGCCGGGCGCAGCGCGCATTGCCGCAAGCGCGCAGGCCGGCGAAAACCGCGATGGTGTAGCGCGGATCGAGGGAGGGCACCAGCTTGCGCGCCCCCTGCCAGATCTCCGCCAACCCTTCGCCGCTCACTGCCCTGTCCTGCTTGTCCTCGATGTAATTCGAGTTTGGGCCGATCATGGCGTTCCCGTGCAGCGTGCTGGTCACCAGGATACCTTTGCCCTTTTTGGTCGGCACCGGGAAGAGCACGTTGTTAATCTGGATTTCGGCGCGGTCCAGCACGCAGTATTCACCGCGCCGCGGGGTGATGCAAAATTCCGGTCGCACGCCGGCAGCATGCATCACCTCATCGGCATGCAGCCCGGCTGCGTTGACCGCCCAGCGGCAACCAAAGCTTCCTTTGTCCGTCTTCACCCCCACGATGCGGTTTCGTTCAATAACGAACCCGGCGAATTGCGTCTCAAACAGCACGGTCACCCCGTTCTGGACTGCATTCTCGGCGGCTGCCACGGTTACCATAAAAGGGTCGCAGATGCCCCCCGTCG
>JARKOV010000112.1 GCA_029975965.1 Anaerolinea sp.
GCAATCAGCATTCAGCATTCAGCATTCAGCACTCAGCACTCAGCACTCAGCACTCAGCACTCAGCACTCAGCAATAAGGAATCAGCACTCAGCAATCAGCACTCAGCACTCATCACTCAGCACTAAGCACTCAGAGTGGCATTTCTACCAATCTTCAATCTTCAATCTTCAATCTTCAATCTTCAATCCCCTCCCTCATTCTACCACAATTCCTGTCAATAGATGTCAGGATTTCTCGGGTAAGATCGTACTGGATCGATCCGTGTATCCAGAATAATTTTTCAGGAGCGTAAAATGTCTGAGGAAAACTTGCAGGTCAAGATCGTCAAGCTGGAGCCCATCCGCGTGGCGTGCGTCAACGGCTACGGGAAAGAGCCGGAAAACCTGGCCTTTAGCAAAATGAAAGCCTATGTGAAGGCGAAGGGCTTCGACCGCGACGGGCAGGAGCACCGCTACTTCGGCTACAACAACCCGAACCCCAGCGCCGGCAGCCCGAATTACGGCTACGATGTCTGGGTGACGGTCGATGAGACCATCCAGAGCGAAGGCACCGGCGAGGACCAGGTCAGGGTTTTCGAGTTCCCGGGCGGTCTGTACGCGGTGATGCGCATTCACCCAAAGGACGGGGACGATATTTTCCAGAACTGGCAGAAGCTGGTCGCCTGGCGCGAGCGCAGCCGGTATCGCGCCGCGCACCACCAATGGCTCGAAGAGCACATCGGCGACCTCGATCTGGATTTCCCCGACCTGGTGATGGATCTGTTCATGCCGGTGGCGGAGTAGGAAGAAAGCGACGAGCGTGAAAGTCAATGGGAGATAAGTAACTGAGATATGAGTTATCTGTTATGGGTCACCGGTGAATACCATCCCCATAACAGGTAACTCATCACCTCAAACCACTCCCTCACTCATTGACTTCATCTCTCATGGGCTATCCGCTTCCAAGTACGCCACCGCCTGGCTCTTTTCGTCGCTCATCACGATGCGCAGGTGGGCGTTGGGGCGGAAATCGTGGATGTGCAGCACGCGCAGCGCCGGCTTGATGCGCTCGTCGATCTCGATGAAATCCTCCACGCGGTTCGGCGCGCCGTCAAAAAAGGCGCGGTTAAAGATGGAGGCCGGGTCGTCGAGGTAGATCGCCAGCGGGTAGATTTGCGACTCGAGCAAATCCTGGAAGAAATGCGTGCCCAACGATGGCTCGGGAACCGCGCCGACCCCCTGCCCGGCCAGCTCGACCAGCGCGCGGGTGTTGTAGATGTCGCCGTAATTGACCGGTACGCCCAGGTCGGAGTTGGCGCTCCCCCACCGACCAGGACCCACGCAAATGAACTGCACCCCTTTCATCGCCGCGTTCAGGCGGGCGATGGCGCGCACCAACAAAGAGCGCAGGTCCATCGAGGCGAGCGAGAAATACGCCTGCGGGGGGATGTAAACGACCGTATCGATCTTTGACACCACACCTTCGGGCACCACAAAGCGGGTCGAAAAAATGATGTCCTCGTGGACCAGGTTCACCGGCAGGCTGACCGCTTCGGTGGGCAGCAGGCTGCTCTGCGGGCGGCATTGCAGCAGCGTGATGCAGATCTTCGGCCGGCTCTGCTCGGGGTTGATCAGGCCGAGGGTAAATTCCAGGTCGACTGGGGTGTGGTAGTTCTCCTCCAGCACGCGCATGATGTGGCGCATTTTCTCGGCAAACGAGGTGCGCTGGAGCAAATCTTCGAAGGTCAGCACCAGCTCCTTGGGGCTACCGTCCAGCAGGGAAGAGCGCAGCGACTCGAAATAGCCGTCGCGGTCGAGCTGCGCCAGGAAGCGCAGCGGGGGGTATTGCGGGTCGAGCACCTCGTGAACCGGCAGCGTCTTGAACTGGTTGTCTTCCAGGTCGATCACGTCCACGTACTGCTGCGAGTAACGCCGCATCAGCTTGGGGTCGGTGGACGGGCGCAGCATGGGGTGGCTGAGCGCGATCAGGCGCGGAAAGTCGTTGCCCACCCGGTCCACGGCGCGCGTGCCCAGGCCCCACACCAGGCGCACGAAACCGTCTTCGCGGCGAATCTGCGGCGCCCAGCGGTACAGGTTGCGGCTGAAGGCCACCCCGGCGCCGTGCGGCATAAAGTAGCGCCCATACTGTTCGCCTTCGACCACCTGGATGAGGATCGCCATGCGCTCGTCGTAATCTTGCAGGCGCTTGCTGCGCCGGTAGAGCAGCGCGCTGGGGTTGACCGTGGAGCCGTAGACGTGGGCGATGGCGCGGGTGAGGGCGCGCAGGTTCTGGGTGCGGTTGCCCTGGTTGGGGCAAAAGACGCTCTCGTATTTGCCAGCGAAGGATGTGCCAAAGTTATCTTCCAGCAGGCTCGAGGAGCGCACGATGAGCGCTTTCTTGCCGACGTTCTCCAACAGGCCGCGCAATTGGTCGAGAATATCCGGCGGGAACTGACCGGCCTCGAATTCCCGCTGCACAGCGGGATATTCGGTGCGCATCTGGTCTTCGGTCTTGTACTTCTGGTCGTTCCAGTGCACCAGGTTGTTGATCGTCATGAAGGTGTAGAAGACGTCCGAGCCGATGAAGTAGGAGTCGGGCGTCTTTAAGCAGTCGAGCACCTCTGGGTCGCCGGCGTTTTCCAGGATGCGCAGGGCCAGCAACATGCCCGCGGATTTGCCGCCGATGCGCCCCGTGCCGATCTTGCGCCGCCGGATCTCCGCCAGGTCGCTGATGGTAAACCACTCCTTGGCCACGTCCAGGTAGCCGAGCTGGTCGCTGATCATCGTGCGGATGATCACGACCTTGGACTCTTTCAGGCGCGCTTCCCATTGGGCGCGCTCGGCGGCGGGCAGGCGCTCGATGCTGATGGCCTGCTCGAAGACCACCTCCAGCGGGGCCACCTCCAGGTTGACGCCCAGTGCCAGCTCAGAGGTCTTCACCCCGCGCTCGCGCAGCACCTCCCAGACGAGCTGCTCGAACAGCTCGTAGCTGAGGAACTGGCTGAAAAGGAAATCGGTGTGCTGGTCGCGCACGCGGGTCAGGCGCACCTCCCAGGTGTCGGAGGGTTCCTCGCCGTAGGGGTTGCGCAGGCCCTCCCACTCCTGGGTCTGGATGGCCAGTTGGCGCGCCTGGGCCTCGAACTCGGCCTGGGTGATCACCCCGCGGTCGAAAAGTTCGCGCCGCATCCGGGCGCGGATGCGGCTGCTCAAGATTGGATACTGGCTCAAGGCCAGGTAGATGCGGAACTGGCGTCCGGGGTGAGCGCCTGCCTGAGCCATCCTAGCCTAAATGCATGGGCATGATGATGTGCTGGAAAGTCTCATCGCCCACCGGTTGGACGCGGGCGGGCGACTTTTGGTCGTTGGTCTCGAGCACCAGGTTCGGCGTCCGGATCACTTCCAGCACTTCGCGAAGGAAGCGCACGTTAAAGGCGATGGCCAGCACCGGCCCCTCGATGTTGGCGTCAATCTTCGATTCGTTCAGGCCGGTTTCTTCTGTCTGGGCAGACACTTCGATCTCGCCGGGGCGATCCTCGAACTTCTGCAAGGTCAACCGCACCACGTTGTTGCCGTTGCGCGCGATGATCTCGGCCTGCTTGCAAGCTTTGAGCAGGGCGCTGGTGGAAACGATGGTGTGCGTCTTGTAATTGCGCGGGAAGATCACCTTGTCATCGGGGAAGTTGCCGTCGATCAGTTGCGAGACCAGTTCGGCCGACTCGAGGTGGAAGATGATCTGCCCGCGGCCGGGCGGGGCGATGAGGGTGACGCTGGTGTCGCCGTCGGAGGCGATGCGCGCCAGCTCGTTGAGCGCGCGTGCCGGGATGATCATGGTCATCGGGCGGGCGACCGCCTCGGGCAGCTCGGCCCGGCGCACCGAGATGCGGAAGCCGTCGGTGGCGGCGAGAGAAATCTCCGCGCCGGAAATGGCGGTCTGCACACCTTGCAGCACGGGACGCGCCTCGTCGCTCGAAGCGGCGAAAGCCACCTGCTGGATCATCTCCTTGAAATCGGCCATTTTCAACGATACCCCCTGGCTGGGGTCGGCGGCCGGCATGGGCGGGAATTCCTGGGCGTCGATGCCTTTGATCTCGGTCGAAGATGCGCCGCACTTGACCGTCAGGGTGAAGGTGTTGGTGTTGACCGAGAGCATCACCGTATCGTTGGGCAAGGTGTTCACCAGGTCAGAAATCAACCGCGCCGGGACGGTGATGGAGCCTTCTTCATGAATTTGCGCACCGACCCAGCATGAAATGCCCAGTTCCAGGTTGGTCGCTGCCAGGCGCAGGCGGCCTTCATCAGAAGCAAGGAGAACGTTTCCGAGCACCGGCAGGGTGCTGCGCGGCGATACGGCCCGCGATACCATCCCCAAACCATGCGCCAGCTGCTGCTGTGAGACCGATACCTTCATTGCGCCCTCGTTTATTGGTGGAATTTGTTAAAAGTATAACATAGGAGGGAAGAAGTCGATGAGGGGAGAAGCCAATGACGTCACATGGGCGGGGCGGTGTCTACCTACACCCTCACCTTCTAGGCGTCGCGGACGTACCGGGCGAACCAGTCGAGGGTGCGCTGCCAGGCGTCTTGCGCCGCCTCAGGCGCGTAGCGCGAGCCGGTGTCGTTGTGGAAGGCGTGGTCCACGTCGGGGTAGATGACCTTTTCGAAGATCTTGCCGTTGGCCTGCATGGCTTCCTCGATCGCGGGGATGCCGCCGTTGATGCGCGAGTCGCGACCGGCATAAATGCCCAGCACCGCGGCTTGAATCTTGGGCACATCGGCCACCGGCGGGTGAGGGCCGTAAAACGGCACCGCGGCCAGCAGCTCTGGCATGCGCGTGGCCATCAGCCAGGTCACGCCACCGCCAAAGCAGAAGCCGGTCATGCCCACCCGCTCGGTCTGCGCGTAAGACTGCCCCTTGAGGTATTCCCAACCGCTGAGGAAATCCTGGGTGAACTGGTCGGGCGAGCTGTTGCCCAACGCACCGGGCACCTGGTCCGGGCTTAATGAGGGGGTGCCCCCCTGGCGGGTGAGCAGGTCCATTGCCAGCGCCACGTAACCGGCTTTGGCCAGGCGGCGGGTGACGTCTTGGATATGCTCGGTCAGGCCGCGGTTCTCGTGGCAGACCAGGATCACCGGGGCGGGGGTACCCTGGCTGGGTCGGGCCAGGTACGCCATCAATTCGACGTCCTGCCCGGGCAGGGTCAGGTTGCCCGCCACCACGGCGGGGTCGTCCGGGCCGACCGTGCCGGAAGGGGGCGCGGTGTCCGCCTGGGCTGAGAGCGTGGCGGTGGGGGAAGGCGGCTCGACGGTTGCGCTGGGGGCCGGGGTTTCGGTCGCCGTGGGCATCGCCGGGGTGTCGCCTGGCGCTGCGGCGGGCGGGGTTTGGGTGGGCTGGGCTTCGGTCACGGGGGCGCAGGCGGCCAGCACGCTGTTGGCCAGCACCAGGCTGCCAGTGATCGATGCGATCAGCTTGAGCGCCTGCCGGCGTGAGATGCGCCCTTCCTGGTAGTCCTCTGCGAATTCGGTGACCAGGTAATTTTGGAAGTGGTTCATTGAAGTCTCCTTTCGTGGGTAGGGGTGTCCCCATCAACAATAGAGACTTATTGTATCTTTTTAGTATTAATAGTATCTGAAGAATAACGTCCGTCAGTGGATGCGGAAATCGTAGATGCCGCCTTCCGCCGTGTACTCGCGCGCGCAGGCCGGGCAGGTGAGCAGCGGCGGGGTGTCGGGCAGTGGGGCATGACCGCAGGCGGGACAGCGGAAGACAAAGCCGCCGCCAGGTTGGGCAACCGATCCTCCGACCGCGCGGCAACGGGCGAAAACGCTCGGGCTGAGCTGCCAGGCGTCGCCAGTCAGTTGGGCGAGCGAGTCGAGGCTGACCAGCAGGCTTTCGGGCAGCAGGCGCTTGAGCAAGCCGATGCGGAAGTGCGAGACGGTTAACTGGCGCTCGACGGTGAAGTTGTTGCCCTTGAGCCAGGCGCGCACGGTGGCGGGATGGAAATCGAAATTGAGCGGGGCAAACTCCACCGGCTCGGGGGAAAAGGGGCTCCAGCTCTGGCGGCGCAAGAAGTAGCGCAAGATCGCCTTGAGGTTCTGCTTGTTGGCAAATTCGAGGATGAACACCGCGCCGTCTTTGAGGCATTGGCGTACCTGGGCCAGCGCAAGGCGTGGGTCGACCATGTGGTGCAGGGTGCGGATCATCGTCGCCGCGTCGAATTGCGCGGCCGTGAAGGGCAGGTAATAGATGTCGGCGGCCACAAAGCGGTATTTCTCCTGGGCGCCGAGGCGCTCGCGGGCTTGCTCGAGCTGGGAGCGCGAGTAATCCACCAGGGTAATCTCGCCGTAACCCTGGTAGCGCGGCGTGTTGCGCCCCGCGCCCGCGCCAAGCTCCAGCAGGCGCTGGTCGGGCGTTCCCGTGGGCAGCAGGCGGCGCAGCGCGACCGCCTCGCAGGCGTCTTCGTAGCCGCGACCGCCGCGCTCCCAGAAGGAAGCCTGGTAATCAGAGCCTTCGTAGTTACAAACCGGTGGTGAGTCCATACGCTCGCTGCAGGGAAGTTGCCGTGTGCCTCCCCCGCCGTCTTTAAAGGAGGCGCCGGGCAGGTTTCCCGGCGGCGCCCAGAATGGCCTCCTTACCGCTGCTTCCTCTCGGACCTGACGGGGTTCGGTGGGTTCTGCCGCGCCGGTCCCACCCGGACGCCCATCAAGGATACCGCAGGAGCGGGGGGCTGTCAATGGAGACCCGCGCCTTTCAATTTTGTAGAGACGGCAGGCCTTGAATCCACCTCCCGCCTGGAATAGAATCACCCTATGAGCATTCCTTACGGCCCGATTCTGATCGTGGAAGACATCCCGCACGTGTTAGAGCTGCTGGAGGTCACCCTGCGCTTCAAGGGATACCCGGTGGTGACCGCTCGCGACGGCGAGGAAGCGCTGCAAGAGGTCGCGCGCCAGAAGCCGGCGCTGATCGTGGCGGACATTCTGATGCCCAAGATGGACGGTTTCTCGCTGGCGCACGAGCTGCGCAAAGACCCGCGTTACCGGCACATCCCCATCATCTTCCTCTCAGCCACCTTCGTCACCCCGGAAGATAAGCGTTTCGCGCTCAGCCTGGGCGCGGTGCGCTTCATGGAAAAACCGATCGACACCGAAGAATTTCTCTTGACCATCGCGGAGATCCTCACCTCCGATGCCCCCAACCTGCCGCCGCCGATGAACGAGCGCGATTTTTACCAGGGCTACCGCGAGCGCCTGGAGCACAAGCTGCGGCACAAGAACACGCAAATCGCCCGCACCGAGCGCCTGCTGGCGACGCTGCCCGAAGAGCAAAAACCGGCCTTCACCTCGTTGCTGAAAAGCGCCACCGCCGATCGCGACGCCATTCAGGCCGAGCTCGACCAGTTGTATAAAATTCTCGAAGAGCTGAAGCCCATCCCCCCGGCCGGGTAGCGGCGTAATCACGCAGCGTCATTTTCGCATGGTCGTAGGGGCGGTTCGCGAACCGCCCCTACCGCATTTTCTCGCGGGTCACGGCATGCCCCGCCGCTGCCGTTTTGCTCACCGCCCCGGTGCCTTTTCTGCCCGGCGATGGATCATCCATGTTAGCGGATCACGCCGGGAACCGAGGCGGGCGGGCTCATCGGTCCGCCCCGGCGGCACCTTGTTCGATTCCGCGAGAATGCGCGAATTTCGCGGGTGCATTCGGGCGGCAGTCGAACGCTCCCCACGGGGTATAATTCCTTTCAATGCAACCAACGGAACCCACACTGGACGACCTGCAAGACTTCGCCCGCCAGGCGGGCGAAATTTTACGCGGCGGCTACGGCCGCCGGCACGCCTTCGAGCAGAAAGGGCGCATCGACCTGGTCACCGAATACGACAAACGCTCCGAAGCGCTGCTCCTTGGCCTGATTAACGCGCGCTTTCCCGAGCACGCGGTGCTCAGCGAGGAAAGCGGTCGCCATGCCGGGCGCGACGGGCTGCTGTGGTACGTCGACCCGCTGGACGGCACGACCAACTTTGCCCACGGGCTGCCGATTTTCTGCGTCTCGCTGGCCTTCGCCGACGCGCGGGGGGTGCGGCTGGGGGTGGTGTACGACCCGACTCGCGACGAGCTGTTCTCCGCCGAGCGCGGCTGTGGGGCGTGGCTCAACGGGGAGCGCCTGGCCGTCTCGCAGACTGCCGACCTGGGGGAGAGCCTGCTGACCACCGGCTTTGCCTACGAAAGCTGGATCACCGAAACCAACCTGGTGCATTTCAACCGCCTGCAGCGGCTCAGCCAGGGGGTGCGCCGCCTCGGCTCGGCCGCCCTCGACCTGTGCTGCGTGGCCGCCGGGCGGGTGGACGGCTATTGGGAAGTCTCGGTGCAGCCCTGGGACCTGGCGGCGGGGGGGCTGGTCGCCGCCGAGGCCGGCGCGAGGGTCACCAACCTGCGCGGCGGCGCCGATTACCTCACCCCGCCGTGCAGCATCCTCGCGGCGAACGAAAGGCTGCACAAGGTGTTGATGGGGGAGATTGGTAAGGAAGGCAAGCAGTGACGGGTATAGCGTGGCGAGTGAGGAGCGATGAACTACCAGTTAGCAGACGCCCTCTGACCCCACTCATCACTCGCCATTCATCACTCGTCACTCATCATTCATCGCTCATCATTCATCACTCATCGACTCCCCACTCATTGACTTCCCATCCCATTGACCACTATAATCGACCCAATACCTGCACAATATGAGGAGCAAATGACCACACAAACCTATCAGCAGAGCCGGTGGAGCTTGAAAGACCTATCCTCCGGGCAGCCGGCCGACATCGACGCCGCCTTCGCCGCGCTCGAAGACTCGGTCAAGGCTTTCGAGGCGCTGCGCGGCACGCTGCGCGCCGACATCCCCGGCGACGAGTTCATGGAATTGATCAAGAAAATGGAGGACATGCAGGCGCAGGGCTACCGTCTCTACGGGTATGCCGGCCTGTCCTTTGCCGCCGACACCCAGGACCAGGCCGCGCTCAGCATGGTCGGGCGGGTGGAGCAATTCCTGGCGGAGATGGCCAACCGCACGCTGTTCTTCAGCCTGTGGTGGAAGGCGCTCGACGACGCCAACGCCGACCGCCTGATGAAAAATGCCGGCGATTACACCTACTGGCTGGAAGAGATGCGCCACTTCAAGCCCTACACGCTCAGCGAGCCGGAAGAAAAGGTGATCAACCTGAAAAACGTCACCGGGGCGAGCGCCATCGAGCACCTGTATGACTCGTACACCAACCGCTACACCTTTAAGCTGGATGTGGACGGTGAGACCAAGGAGCTGACCCGCGGGGAGCTGATGGTGTACGTGCGCCAGCACGACGCCGACCTGCGAGCGCGCGCCTACCAGGAGTTGTACCGCGTTTACGGCAACGACGGCCCGTTCTTGGGGCAGATGTACCAGGCGCTGGTGCGCGACTGGCGCAATGAAAACATCAGCCTGCGCGGCTATGCCTCGCCCATGTCGGTGCGCAACCTGGCCAACGACATCCCCGACGAGGTGGTAAATACCCTGCTGGAGGTTTGTCGCAAGAATACCGGCGTTTTCCAGCGCTATTTCAAGCTCAAGGCGCGCTGGCTGGGCATCGACCGCCTGCGCCGCTACGACGTGTACGCGCCGGTGGCCAAATCGGACAAGCGCTACGATTACCAGCGCGCAGCCGAGATGGTGATGGCTTCTTTCGAGCAGTTCGACCCGCAGTTCAGCCGGCTCGCCAGGCGCGTGTTCGCGGACAACCACCTGGATAGCGAGGTGCGCAAGGGCAAGCAGGGCGGGGCCTTTTGCTGGACGGTCAACCCGCAGATCACGCCCTGGGTGCTGCTCAACTACCAGGGGCGCGCAGACGACGTGGCGACCATGGCTCACGAATTGGGCCACGCCATCCACGCCATGATGGCCTCGCACCACAGCCTGTTCACCTTCCACTCGTCGCTGCCGCTGGCTGAAACCGCATCCACCTTCGGCGAGATGATGCTGGTCGACCGGCTGCTGGACGAGGAGCAGGATGAAGCCGTCCGGCGGGATATCCTCTTCCGCCAGGTGGACGACGCCTACGCCACCATCCAGCGCCAGGCCTTCTTCGCGCTGTTCGAGCAGAAAGCGCACGAGATGGTGCAGCAGAACGCCTCGGTGGATGAGATGGCGGAGGTATACCTGCAGAACCTGAAAGAGCAGTTCGGTGACGCGATCGAGGTGGGTGACGAATTCCGCTGGGAATGGGTCTCGATCCCGCACATTTACGGCACGCCGTTCTACGTGTACGCTTACACATTCGGTCAGTTGCTCGTGCTCTCGCTCTACCGACAGTTCAAGCAGGAGGGCGAGTCGTTCAAGCCGCGCTTCAAGCAGATCCTGGCGGCGGGCGGCTCGATGGCCCCGGCCAAACTGCTCGCCGAAGCCGGCATCGACATCCGGCAGGCCGCTTTCTGGCAGGGCGGCTTCGACGTGATCGATGGGTTGGTTGGACAGTTGGAGCAGTTGCCGGTCAAGTGAGCGGCACCCAGGGAGAAATCGAAGGGGATTGCGAGCCAATCGAGCGCTCGCAGTCCCCTTCTTCATGACCCCGGCGGTCGATGTGCCGCGGCATTCTATGGTATATTTTATTTAAACCACCCAGGGAGACGCGCATGTACCTTGCCATCGAGGGCGTTATCGGGGTTGGGAAGACCACCCTGGCGCGCCTGCTCCAGCCCGCCTTCCAGGCCAACCTGCTCCTGGAAGTATTCGAGGAAAACCCTTTCCTGAGCAAGTTCTACGAGGACCGGGCGCGTTACGCTTTCCAGACGCAAATTTTTTTCCTGCTCAGCCGCTACCACCAGCAGCACCGCGGCATCCCCGAGCTGACCCGGGGCGGCAAGGACCTGATCAGCGATTACACCTTCGACAAAGACGCTCTCTTTGCCGGCATCAACCTGGAAGGCGACGAGTTGGTGATGTACCAGCGCGTGCACGAGGCGCTGGCCGAAAAAGTGCAGGTGCCTGACCTGATCGTCTACCTGCGCGCCAGCACCGACCTGCTGATGGCGCGCATCACCCAGCGCGACCGCTCCTACGAGCGCAACATGGAGCGCGCCTACATCGCCGAGCTGAACCAGGGCTACGACGAATTCTTCCTCAAGCCTCGCCAGCATGCCGCCCCGGTGCTGGTCATCGAGGCCGACTCGCTGGATTTCGTACGCTATCCGGAAGACCTGCGCTGGATCGAGAACCGCATCCGCCAGTCCCTCGAGCTGGCGCCATTCCAGCCCGAGCTGCCCTTGCCGCTGCACGAAGAAGAGTAACCGGCGCAGGAGAATCAGGGAGGTTTCATGCGCATCACTCGCGAGACATTGCTCAGAATCGCCCGCGACACCGCCGCCCAGCGCGCCAAAGTCAGCCGGCGATTGGTGTGCATCTACCTGGTCGGCTCGTGCCTGGGCGATGATCCACTGTTGGGCGGCTCGACCGACATCGACCTGGTGATCATCCACGACAGCGAGCCGCTCGAAGCGCGTGAAATGGTGCGCCTGACCGACGAAGTGCACCTGGATATCAGCCATTACGCCGAGGAAGTCTTCCACCAGCCGCGCCATCTGCGCACCGACCCCTGGCTGGGCCCCTTCATCTATAACAAGCCGCTTGTGTTGCACGACTCGGGGCACTGGTTCGATTACACCCAGGCCGCCACCGGAGCGCAATTTCTCGAGCCCAACAACGTCCTGGCACGCTCGCGCTCGCTGGCCAGCTCGGCGCGCCAGACCTGGATGGACCTCAGCTTCAACAAGACGGGCGATCACCGCCGGCGTTTGTACGGCTTTTTAAAGGCGCTGGAGAACGCGGGAAACGCCGTCGCCAGCCTGACCGGCACGCCGCTGGCCGAGAGGCGCTTCCTGATCGAGTTTCCCCGGCGCGCGGCGGCGTTGGGCCGGGCGGATCTCTCGGCCGGGCTGGTCAGCCTGCTGGCCGGCGAGGTGGAGGTGAGCGACGAAACCTGGGGGAGCTGGCTGGCTGCCTGGAGCAGCGCTTTCCAGGAAGCCGGCCTGGTGGAAGGCGCGCCGCCGCGCCTGAACCCGTGCCGCGCGGCTTATTACGGGCGAGCGGCTGCCGCATTGTGGGAGAGTAACCCCACCGCGGCCTTCTGGCTGTTGATGCGCACCTGGACGCTGGCGGCTTATCGCCTGCCGCCCGATTCGCCGTCGATTTTGCCCTGGCAAGAGGCCTGCAAAGCCACCGGCCTGGACAAGGCCCACTTCAACGCGCGCCTCGAGGCCCTGGATTCTTACCTCGACTCGGTGGAAGAGCTGCTCGACCGTTGGGCCGAGTTAAACGGCGTGGTGAACAGCGAAGAGCTTTAAAGATACCTCCATATTTCGATCTGGATTGCCTTTTTTACCCCCAGATATGGGGGAGTAGCAAGTTGGTTAGAATTTGGTTAAACTGTGGATAAAATGCAAAAAACTGTGGATAAACCGCCCGGAATGTGGATAAGTCCAGAAAATTTGTCCGAAAAACGAAAATGAGCCTGTGCTTTTACCCCCCATATCTGGGGGGTCTTTTTTTTGACTCCCCCATATAGCAAGAAAAGCGAAAAAGCCTGTAGAAACGGTCGATTCTCTGTCCCCGATCTTTCCACGGCGGGCTGTGGAAAAATCGGCACCTCACGCCCGCCACATGCGTTGGCGGTTTGCCGTCTTCCCCCCAGATGTACAGGCGAATCGACCTGCTTTCGCAAGTTATCAACATATCCCCAGCCCCTACTAATACGACGACTCCAACCATTAAACAAATTAATGAGTGATGTGTGACGAGGCATGAAGAAAACCAGGAGAGCGCACCCTGGTAACTGATAACTGATAACTCATTGCCTTGTTGTCTCCGTGCCTTCCCCCTCCCGACTATTATGACCAATTTGATACATATTATGTCTTGAATCTAGGACTGGTTTTCGTTACAATCTTTTTGCAAGAGTTATGCCCCCCTGGCATGGAAAGCATCACTCGCGTCAATGTTTCAAAGAAGGAGAGGCATGCAATGGACGTGATCAAGGTCAAGGCGAATTCGCGCACAGCAGCCGTCGCGGGGGCGATTGCGGGTGTGGTTCGAGAGCACAAACGGGCGGAGGTTCAGGCAATTGGCGCCGGCGCGGTGAACCAGGCGGTGAAGGCGCTGGTGCTGGCAAAAGGGTATCTGGCCGAGGACGGCATTCCGATCGTCGCCGTCCCCGAGTTTGTGGACGTGGAGATCGACGGAAAGGTGCGCACGGCGATCAAGCTGGTCGTCGAGCCGCGTTAAGCGCGGCCCTGCGTTGGCGGCAGGGTGGGGGTGAGGGGCTTTTCTGTCTGGTTAAATCTCGGCGATCTCGTCTGGGTCGAAGACGACCACATCTTTGCCGGTAAGTTTTTCGTTGATTTTGCGCGCTACCAGCTCAAGATGCATGGGGCGCGCAACGTAGTTTAACTGGTCGGCGGGGACGGTGAGCACCGGGCAGAGGGTGAAATTGTCGATCCACTGGTCGTAGAGTTGGTTGAGGCTTTTCAGGTAGTCGTGGCTTATCCCCCGCTCGTAGGTGCGGTCGCGATGGGTGATGCGCTCGATGAGCGTCTCCGGCGTGGCGCGCAGGTAGATCACCAGGTCGGGCGGGGGCAGAAATTCGATCAAGCCCTGGTAGAGGGCGCGGTAGGTCTCCCAATCGCGCGCGTTGATCTGCCCCTGGCGGTGCAGGTTGGCGGCAAAGATCTCGGCATCTTCGTAGATGCTGCGGTCCTGGACGACCGAGCCGGGGCAGCGGATGATCTGGCGGTGGATTTGCAGGCGGGTGGCGAGAAAGAACACCTGCGAGTGAAAACCCCAGGCGGTCATGTCGTGGTAAAAATCGGCCAGGTAGGGGTTGTGGGCTTCCGGCTCGTAAAACGGCTGCCAGCCGAGCTTCTGGCATAACAGGTTGACCAGGGTCGATTTGCCCACCCCGATGTTCCCGGCGACCGTGATATAGCGTTTCATGCAGGCGCCCTCCGCGTTTTCAGATGGTTTGCCAGGCGCAGGTCAGTTGGGTATTTCCCCGGCCAGCTCCATGTCGATGACCTGCTTGAAGACTTCGAACGGCTGCGCGCCGACCAGCGCCAGCCCGTTGATGAAGAAGGTCGGCGTGGAGCTGATCCCCAGGTTGGCGGCGTACTCATAGTCGGCGATGATCTCATCGCGGTAGCGGTGCTCGTCGAGGCAGGTGCCAAAAGAGTCCACGTCCAGGGCGAGCTGCGCGGCGAGCAGATCGAAGGTGGCGCGGCTGAAGCCCTCGCTGGTGTTGAACAGCGCGTCGTTGTATTCCCAGTACTTGCCCTGCTCGCCGGCGCAGTTGGCGGCTTCGGCGGCCGGCTCGGCGTTGGGGTGCAGGCCGTAAAGCGGGAAGTCGCGGTAGACCAGGCGCACCTGGTCGCCGTAGGTCTCTTTCAGCCGCGGCCAGACCTCTGTGTGCCATTTGCGGCAGAAGGGGCATTCGTAGTCGCTAAACTCGATGATGGTGATGGGGGCGTTGGCCGGTCCGTAGATGGGGTCGTCGTCGAGGGGCACGCTGTAGCGGGTGACCTCTTCGGGCACGGCGTTCTGCCGCTGGGCGAGCAGCGCCTGGGCTGAGGCCAGCTCCACGCGCAGGTCGCTGACCTGGTTGCGCAGCGGGAGGCTGAAGACGGCGTAGCTGAGCGCCATGCCGAGCGCGAAGGCGAGGGGCAACCAGTAAAGCCAGCGCAGGTTGCGGCGCGGTTTTTCGGCCGCTTCCGGCGCAATTTCTTCCGGGGGGATTTGGGTTAAATCTGTCTCCATGTGTCCGATTATACCCAAGAAAGCGGATAATCCGCGAATTGCGGCCAGTTGGCGCGTATTGGGTGGTGGGGGAGGGCACGACCCGCTCATATTCACGGAATAAATCAACCACCAGGCGGAAAAGGCGCCAGGAGGACGATCAAACGAAAAAACCGCAGAGACAAGGCATGCCGTGCGCTGGCATACCGGAAGGGGTCGGTGCGGCAAACAAAAAAGCCCCCGCGAAGGGGGCTGGGGGCGACTTGCGATTGGGCTAGGCTTTCACAATGCTGTTGGTCGGGCAGACGTCGACGCACGAAGCGCAGTCCTGGCACTTGGCCGGGTCGATCACGTAGAACTCGCCGTCCATCGAGATCGCGCCTTCAGCGCATTCGCTCTCGCAGGCACCGCACTGGATGCACTCGTCTTTGACAATTACGTACGCCATGGAACCACTCCTTCCCAAGAATAAGCCAACCGGCGACAGTTTTCTTCACGTTGTAGCATACTGCAAATAACGCGGGCGAGTCAACCGGTGGCGGTTGCCGTTTGTCACCAAAAAGGGAGCATAAATGTCATAATCGCGGCGGGTCAGCCAACCTTGACAATCTCCCCGACCGGGCTATAATAGGGACGCCTTTCCTCGTTAGCTCAATCGGCAGAGCGGG
>JARKOV010000123.1 GCA_029975965.1 Anaerolinea sp.
CGCATAACCTGATGTGGGGTTTCTGGCCGGCGCTGGTGTTGGGTGTGGCGCTGGCAGCCCTGGCGGGCGTGCTGTTGGGTTTGCCGCTCATGCGCCTGCGCGGTGATTACCTGGCCATCGTCACCCTGGGCTTTGGCGAAATTATCCGCATCCTCTTGAAAAGCGACATCCTCACCAACTTCACCGGGGGTCCGCGCGGCATCCAGAACATCAGCGGCCCCACCCTGTTCGGTCGGGTGTTCAACTCGGATGTTCATTTCACTTACCTAATCACCGCCGCGGTGCTGCTGGCTGCCTTTGTGTATCACCGCCTGCAATACTCGCGCACCGGGCGCGCCTGGCTCTCCATCCGGGAAGATGAAACGGTGGCGCGCGCCACCGGGGTGAACACCAAGCGTTATAAACTGCTGGCGCTGGCGCTGGGCGCGGCTTTCGCCGGGCTGGCGGGCGCCATTTTCGCCAGCCGCAATCAGTTCACCGGGCCTGAAGAGCACTCGCTCATGGCCTCCATCAACGTGCTCAGCCTCATCATCGTGGGCGGCATGGGCAACATCCCCGGCACCATCCTGGGCGCCTTCGCGCTAAAAGGACTGCCTGAAATCCTGCGCGAATTCGCCAATTACCGGTTGCTGACCTTTGGCGCGCTGCTGGTGGTGATGATGCTCTCGCGTCCAAATGGCATGATTCCCTCGAAACGTCCAAAGTATCGGATCCCTCCTGAAAGCGCGGAGGAACATCCGCAGGAGGCGCGCCATGATGGATAACGTGATCAGCGTGCGCGATGTGACCAAGCTCTTCGGCGGTCTCACAGCCGTCAACCGCGTTAGCCTGGAAGTGCCCGAGGAGGCCATCTTTTCCATCATCGGACCCAACGGCGCCGGTAAAACCACGCTGTTTAACTGCATCTCGGGCTTTTACACCCCCGAGCACGGAGAAGTGCTCTTCCTCGGCGATTCCATCTGCGGGCGAGGCACCGACGCCATCGCTTCGGTGGGTATTTCGCGCAC
>JARKOV010000142.1 GCA_029975965.1 Anaerolinea sp.
CACCGCAATCATAAAATCAATGCCAACCAGTACCAGATCCTCAAAGAGCGCGCCAGCCAGATGACCGATAAAGAGCTCGGCTTGCTGTTGATCAATGCCGGCTACCTCACCCAGGAAGATGTGCTCACCTCGCTCCAGCAGTATTTCAGCGGCGTGGTCAAGCGCCTGTTCACCTGGGTGGAGGGAGCCTTCCGCTTCGAAACCGGCGAGATGCCCCCCAGCGGCAAGATCACCGTGCGCATAGACCTGGAGAACCTGATCATCGAAGGCTCACGCCAGTTGCGCGAGTGGGAACACTTGCAGGAGGAGATTCCCAGCCTCGACGTGGCGCTCAAGTTCCGCGAGCGCCCCGGCACCGACATCCGCAACATGAACTTGAGTATCGAGGAATGGCGGGTGGTGCGCTACGTCAACCCGGTCAACTCCATCCGGCAGATCGCCCGGGCAACCAAGATGAACGACCTGGAAATCCGCCGGATCGTCTACGGGTTGCTCCAGGCGGGGCTGGTCGAACTGGTGCGCGTTCCCGAGGCAGCCAAGCCCGTCGTCCGCCCGCTGCCCGCCCAGAATAAAGAACAGCAAAAAGGGATGCTCAACCGCATCATCAGCCGCATCCTTTCGCTATAACCTGTCTACCGAGGCGCTATGCAAACCGTCAAAATGGTCGTTACCGGACCTTTCAATGCAGGCAAAACTGAATTCATCCGCACGGTCAGCGAGATCAACGTGGTCTCCACCGAACGCAAGATCAGCGCCGAAGCCGAAAAGGTCAAGGAATCCACCACGGTGGCAATGGACTTCGGCAGGATTTCGATCGACGACGACCTGGTGCTGTACCTGTTCGGCACGCCCGGTCAGCGCCGCTTCGATTTCATGTGGGAAATCCTCTCCGAGGGGATGCTCGGCTTCATTGTAATGGTCGACAGCACCCGCCCCGAAACCTTCCGCGAGGCGCGCGCCATCCTCGAAACCTTCCGGGCGTATGCCCCCACCCCGTACGTCGTCGCCGCCAACAAGCAGGATAAGCCCGACGCCTGGGACCTGGAAGATATCCGCCTGGCGCTGCGCCTGGCGGAGGGCGTCAAGCTGCTGCCCTGCGTGGCGCGCGATAAAGAAACGGTCAAGAAAGTCCTGCTTGAGCTGCTTTACAGCATCATGGCAGAGTTAGATCAGAGCGAAGCCTGAGTAACCATGTCCACGATCATGACCTCCCACGGCGTGCTGCATTACGAGGTCTACGGGCGATGGC
>JARKOV010000152.1 GCA_029975965.1 Anaerolinea sp.
TCGTCCACCGGCACCGCCAGCACGACCACGTCGGCTTTCTCGACCGCGTCTGGCAGGGTGTAAAGGATGCTGTCGACCACGCCCAGTTTCTGGGCTTCTTTGGCGACCGTGGGCTCTTTGTCGTTGCCCACCCGCGTGACCTGGTCTTTGGCGTTGGCGAGCGCCAGCCCGATCGATGCGCCGACCTGTCCCAACCCGATAATGGTGATTTGTACGGTCATGGTAAAGCTCCTTAAATGCGGTTCCAACCGGCGGTTAAATGTTACCACAAGCGGCGTGAAAACGCCGATGGCATCGCTTGTGTCGCGGAGCGTGTAACCTTATCCGACCAGCAAGCCGTAGACGGTGCGGATGGGCGGGAAGAGCAGCGTGCCGATCACATCGATGCCGATGATGGGCAACCCGAAGAGCACGACCATCAAAATGAGCGGGCCGTACGGGCGGATGCGGTCGAGGGTGCGCGCCCAGGAGGGCGGGAAGAAATAACCGGCGATCTTGTCGCCATCGAGGGGGGCGAGGGGAATGAGGTTGAAGAAGGTCAACACCAGGTTGAGCAGGATGAACTGGCTGAGAAAGCCGAAGAGGAGCTGGTCGAGTTGGCCGCCGAAATAGGGATCGAGCAGACCCAGGCGCAGCGGGATGGCAGCCAGGATGGCGAGCAGCAGGTTGGAGAGCGGCCCGGCCAGCGAGACGAGCATGTAGGCCGCCGGGGAACGCATGCCCAACGCGTAGGGGTTGACCGGCACAGGCTTCGCCCAGCCGAAACCGGCGAAGACCATCATCAGCGAGCCGAACGGGTCGAGGTGGGCCAACGGGTTGAGGGTCAGCCGCCCGTGCATGCGCGGCGTGTTGTCGCCAAAGGTGTCGGCTACCTTGGCGTGAGCGAATTCATGGACGGAGAGCGCGATGACCAGGGTGATCAGGCGGGAAATGAGCGTGACGGGGTCAAGGTTCAACATAAGGTATCTTTCAGGATTGTGTTTCAATTTTTCTGTAAAAT
>JARKOV010000156.1 GCA_029975965.1 Anaerolinea sp.
GCGCGCATCGGCTTCATACCCTGATAACCATGATCTTCTCATGGTCGCTTGATAAGCGATCAAAACACCCATCCCCCCAACCCCCTTCCTTTGAGGAAGGGGGCGAAGCTTGAAGATTGAGGTTGTTTTCGCCGCCGGATATCGGCGAAAACAACCTCAAAACTCCGATTTTCCCCTCCCCAAGACTGGGGAGGGGCTGTCAGACAATACTTTGAGAAAACCATCCTCTCATCAAAAAAGCCTCTTGACTTTCCCACTCATGCGCGCTACACTCAAACCTAATGATGAAGACCTTCTCGGCCTCTCCCCGCTACTATTATTTTTATTTTTACGGCAAACGCACACCGGTTGCCGGCGGCGGCGCTTAAGCGGGCGAGAAGAATTCACCTCAAACGTAACTGCGATGCCAGCGGCATCGCAGTTTTTGCTTAAGGAGGAGATAACCATGAGTGTACGAGGGATTCGCGGCGCGACCGTCGCCGGTCAGGATGAAGCCGAGGCCATCCTTGCCGCCACGCGCGAGCTGCTTGCCGCCATCGTCGAAGCCAACCCCAGCCTGGACCCCGCCGACATCGCCAGCGTCTTTTTCACCGTCACCGACGACCTCGCCGCCGTGCACCCGGCGCTCGGCGCGCGCCAGTTGGGTTGGACGGATGTGCCCCTGATGTGCTCACGCGAGATCCCCGTGCCGGGCTCGCTGCCGCGCTGCATCCGCGTGCTGGTGCTTTGGAACACTCCCCTGCCCCAGGCGGAGATTCACCACGTGTACCTGGGCGAAGCGGTCGCGCTGCGCCCGGACATCGCAGGCGTCAAGACCGACCCTTCGTAAAATCTTACCGGACCGTGTTTAACGGCTATAGGAGAAACCATAATGATGATCATCATGCGAGCCGACGCAACCCAGGAAGAAATCAGCGGGATCGTCGAGCGCGTCGAGGCCAACGGCCTGCGCGCGCACCTTTCGCGCGGCGAAGAGCGCACCATCATCGGCGCCATCGGTGACGGTCGCCCGGTCAACCGTGACCAGTTCCTCATCCTGCCCGGCGTGGACCGGATTGTGCCCATTTCGCGCCCGTACAAGATCGCCTCGCGCGAGTTCAGCCCCCACAACACTGTCTTCCCGCTCGACGGCGTCGATATTGGCGGCGAGGGGGTGGTGATCATCGCGGGGCCTTGCTCGGTGGAGAGCCGCGAGCAAACCCTCGAGATCGCCCAGGCAGTCAAGGAAGCCGGCGCGCACGCCCTGCGCGGTGGGGCGTTTAAGCCACGCACCTCGCCCTACTCCTTCCAGGGTCTGGGAGAGAAGGGCCTTGAGATTCTCGCCGAAGCGCGCGATGCCACCGCCCTGCCGGTCGTCACCGAGGTGATGGCCCCCGAACAGGTGCCGCTGGTCTCGCAATATTCCGACGTGCTGCAGATCGGCGCGCGCAACATGCAGAACTACGCCCTGCTGCACGCCGCCGGCGAGAGCATGCGCCCGGTGATGGTCAAGCGCGGGATGAGCGCCACGGTCGAAGAATTGCTCATGGCGGCCGAGTACGTCCTCTCGCACGGCAACCGGCGCGTGATCCTGTGCGAGCGCGGCATCCGCACCTTCGAGACCTCCACCCGCAACACCACCGACATCAACGCCGTGCCGGTGCTCAAAGCGCTCAGCCACCTGCCGGTGGTGCTCGACCCCAGCCACAGCACCGGCAACTGGGAGTACGTCACCGCCGTGGCGCGCGCCGCCGTCGCCGCCGGCGCGGACGGGTTGATGATCGAGGTGCACACCCACCCCGAAGCGGCCCTTTCGGACGGCGGGCAGAGCCTCAAGCCGGAGCGCTTTGCCGAGATGGTGCGCCAGGTGCGTGCCATTGCCCAGGCCATCGGGCGCGATGTGGCTCGCTCCAGGCACGCCCAACCGGCGGGGCAAGGGGCTGCCGCATGAGCGGCGACGGAGAGCCTGGCTTTTTTCTCGCCCACAGCACGGTCGCCATCCTGGGCCTGGGATTGATGGGCGGATCGCTGGCCCTGGCCCTGCGCGGGCGGGCAGGCGCGTTGATCGGCATCGACCCCGACCCGGCCACGCTGGAACTGGCTGCGCAGTGGAAACTGGCCGACCATCTCTCGGAGGAGCCCGGAAACTGGCTGGCCCAGGCCGACCTGGTCGTCCTGGCGGCTCCGCTGCGCGCCATCTTCACCCTGCTCGACGAGCTGCCTGCGCTGCATCCCGGGGCGCCGGTGGTGCTCGACCTGGGCTCGACCAAAGTCGAGGTGGTGCAGCGCATGGCACGGCTGCCTGCCCGCTTCGACCCAATCGGCGGGCACCCCATGTGCGGCAAAGAGCGCTCCTCGCTGGTCGAGGCGGAAGCCGGGCTGTACACGGGGGCGCGCTTCGCCCTCGTCCCACTGGAGCGCACCACCTCCCGCGCCCGTGCGGCTGCATCTGCGCTGGCGTTGGCGGTGGGGGCGCGTCCACTGTGGCTGGATGCGCACACCCACGACCGCTGGGTGGCAGCTACCAGCCACATGCCGACTCTGCTGGCCTGCGCGCTGGCAGCCTGCACCCCCCTCGAAGCCGCCCCGCTGGCCGGGCCCGGCTTTCGCAGCACCACCCGTCTGGCGGCCCAACCGTCCGGTTGGATGCTGGATATTCTCGCCACCAACCGCGCCAATGTCCTGGATGCGCTGCGGGAAGTCCGGGAGCAAGTGACCCTGCTCGAGCAACGGTTGGAAAGCGCCGATTACCCGGCTCTCCAACAACTGCTGGAGCAAGGCGCCGCCAGCCGCGAACGCATTCTGGCTGTCTCGCCCGGAGAGACGCGATGAACCTGACCATTACCCCCGGCCAGCCGTTGCGCGGCTCGCTCAACGTCCCAGGCGACAAGTCCCTCTCCCACCGCGCCGCGCTCTTCGCCGCCCTGGCCCAGGGCGAGAGCCGTGTGGAGAATTTCCTCGTCTCGGGCGTCACAGAGGCTATGCTGCACGCGCTGACTGCGCTGGGGGTGAGTTGGGAGCTGCGCGAGCAGGTGCTGCTTGTGAAAGGGGGCGGCCTGGATGGGCTGCGCGCGCCTGCCGCTCCACTCGACTGCGGCAATTCCGCCACCACCCTGCGCCTGCTGGCCGGCGCGGTGGCCGCGGCGGGCATTCCTGCCGTGCTCGACGGCTCGCCCGGCCTGCGCCGGCGCCCGATGGACCGCATCGCCGTTCCCCTGCGCCAGATGGGCGTGGAGGTGGTCGCCGCGCAAGGCGGCGGCGCTCCATTGGTCATCGGTGCCCGTCCGGCGGGGCAAAAGCTGCGCGCCGTGCAGTACGAGATGCCGGTGGCAAGCGCCCAGGTAAAATCTTGCCTGCTGCTGGCCGGGTTGGCCGCAGACGGCCCGCTGAGCGTCAGCGAGCCGGCCCTTTCCCGCGATCACACCGAGCGCATGCTGCGCGGGATGGGCGTGCAGGTCGAAAACCGGCCTCTCCCGGGCGGCGGTTATTGCGCCAGCCTCGTTCCGCCGCGGGCGGCGCTGCGACCGCTCGCTGGCGAGCTCCCCGGCGACCTTTCAGCCGCGGCTTTCTTGATCGTTGCCGCCCTGATCGTGCCCGGCTCGGAGCTGACCCTCCGCGGGGTGGGATTGAACCCCACCCGCACCGGCTTGCTGGATGTCTTGCAGGCGATGGGCGGCGACATCCGCATCTCCAACCGCCGTGAGACCCTGGGTGAACCGCTTGGCGACCTGCGCGTGCGCCATTCCCGGCTGCGCGGCGCGGCGGTTGCCGGCGAGCTGGTCGTGCGCATGATCGACGAGTTCCCGGCTTTCGCCGCCGCGGCAGTCTTTGCCGACAGCCCCAGCCAGGTCAGCGACGCGGCAGAATTGCGCCACAAGGAGTCCGATCGCATCGCCGCGCTGTGCAGCGAGCTCCGCGTGGTGGGCGCGCAGGCCGAAGAAACCCCAGACGGCTTCATCCTTTCCGGCGGCGGGGCGCGCGGCGGGCAGGTCGACCCGCATGGCGACCACCGCCTGGCGATGGCGCTGGCCGTGACCGGCCTGGCGGCGCAAGGCCCGCTGAGCGTGACTGGCGCCGAGATCACCCGTGAATCTTTTCCCGATTTCGCCGGCGTGCTACGCCGGTTAGGGGCGCAGGCGAGTGAATCCACCTGAGCGGCCATTGCACGCGATGCACTATTCCCTCGCCCTGACCGGTTGGCCACTCGGCCACAGCCTCTCGCCGCAGTTGCACCACGCGGCGCTGAAAGCGCTTGGCCTGCGCGGCGGGTACGATTTGCGCCCGATCCCGCCCGGCGACGAGGTCGCCCTTGCGAGGTTGCTCGAGTCGCTGCGCGCCGGCGAATTGCACGGGCTCAACGTCACCATCCCGCACAAGCAGGCCGTCCTGGCGCTGCTGGACGAGCTCTCTCCGGCGGCGCGTGCCATCGGCGCGGCGAACACCCTTTACCGGGTCGATGGTCGCCTGTGCGGCGAAAACACCGACGCGCCGGGATTCCTCGCCGACCTGAGCGCTCGTTTCGGCGATTTGCCCGCACGCGGCGGGCGCGCGCTCGTGCTGGGCGCGGGTGGAGCCGCCCGCGCCGTGGTCTACGCCCTGGCCGGCTCCGGCTGGCAGGTGACCGTGGCCGCCCGCCGCGCCGAGCAAGCCCTCGGAATGGTCGATTCCCTCGCCAGCTCGCTGCCCTCCGGCAGCCTGCGCGGCTGTTCGCTGGCTCCCACTGCGTTGATCGACCTCATGCCCATCGACCTGCTGGTCAATGCCACCCCGCTGGGCATGACGCCCGACATCGAGAGCAATCCCTGGCCGGGCGAGGTCCCGCTGCCCAACTGCGCCTGCGTCTATGACCTGGTCTACAACCCGCGCGAGACGCGCCTGGTGCAGGCGGCGCGAAAGGCCGGGCTGTCTGCCGCCTGCGGAATCGGTATGCTGGTCGAGCAGGCTGCCCTCTCGCTCGAGCGCTGGACCGGGTTGCCTGTCCCGCGCGAGGTGATGTTCCACGCCCTCGAGAACCCGGCATAAGCGCAGGATGAAATGACCCTTCGATCCACCTGCCCCGCGCTGTTGAACGATTTATAATGAAGATGAGGTGACCGTTTATGCCGCTCCGCTTTCTCACCGCCGGTGAATCGCACGGACCCGCGCTGACCGCCCTGCTCGACGGCCTGCCCGCCGGCCTGGCGGTTGACGCCGGCTGGATCGACCGCGACCTGGCCCGCCGCCAGCGCGGTTACGGCGCCGGTCCGCGGATGAAGCTGGAAAACGACCGCGTGCGCATCCTGGGCGGGGTGATGGAAGGCCGCACCACCGGCGCACCGCTCGCTCTGCAGGTCGAAAACAGCGACCACGCCCGCTGGAAAGGCAAAGCCGTGCCGCCCTTCACCACGCCGCGCCCGGGTCACGCCGACCTGGCGGGCGCGCTCAAGTATGGCTATTCTGACCTGAGACCGGCGCTCGAGCGCGCCTCGGCTCGCGAGACGGCCGCCCGCGTGGCCGTGGGGGCGGTTTGCCGGGCGCTGCTGGCCGAGTTCGGCATCCAGGTGGGGGGTTACGTCAGCGCCATCGGCGCGGTGAACGCGGAGCTGGCAGCGATGCCCTACTCCGAGCGCATCGCCCGCGCCCTGGAGAGCGACGTTTCCTGCCCTGACCAGGCCGCCGCGGCGCGCATGCAGGCCGCGATCCGCGAGATCATGCAGGCGCGCGACACGCTGGGCGGGGTGATCGAGGTGGTCGCGCTCAACCTGCCGGCCGGCCTGGGCTCGTATGCCCAATGGGACCGCCGCCTGGAAGCCCGCCTGGGCGCGGCAATCCTCAGCGTGCAGGCGATCAAGGGCGTCGAGTTTGGCCCGGCTTTCGAGAACGCGCGCCTGCCCGGCACCCGCGCACACGACCCAATCCGGTTACAAGATGGCGAGTTGGTGCGCCCGAGCGAGCGCTCCGGCGGGCTGGAGGGTGGGGTCACCACCGGACAGCCGCTGGTGCTGCGCGCGGCGATGAAACCCATCGCCACCACCCTCACCCCGCAACCGACCGTCGACCTGGCCGACGGGGCAGAAACGCCGACGCAATACGAGCGCTCCGATTTTTGCCCCGTGCCGCGCGCCGTGGTCATCCTCGAAGCCATGACGGCCTTTATCCTGGCCGATGCGCTGCTGGAAAAATTGGGCGGCGACTCGCTGGAAGAGATGCGCCCGCGCTTCACCGCGCTGCGCCGCGCCCGACCCGAAGACCTGCCCATGGACGGCCTGCCGCACACCTACTGGCCGGAGTGATCCATGACTCATTCTGCT
Organism: Anaerolinea sp.; assembly: GCA_029975965.1. Next base: position 6,270 of record JARKOV010000156.1, read on the forward strand.
GCGCAAACTCTCTACTTTATCTACGGGCCGCCCGGCTCGGGAAAAACCACCCTGGCTCGCCGGCTGGCCGCCCTGCTCGACCTGCCATTCGCCGACCTCGACGATCAGATCGAGGTGGATGCCGGGATGAGCATCCCGGCCATTTTCAACGCGGAGAGCGAGCGCGGCTTTCGCCTGCGCGAGCGCGCCGCCCTCGAAACCGTCGTGCGCAACGGTCGCGGGGTGGTCGCCCTGGGCGGCGGTGCGCTGCTCGATCCGGCCTGCCGCGAGCTGGCCGAGTCTGCCGGGCAGGTGCTCTGCCTGCTGACGGAGCGCGACGTGCTCCTCGAGCGCCTGGGGCGCGAAGCGGGCACGCGGCCGCTGATCGGTTCCGACCCCGGCTGGCGCGAGCGGCTCGACACGCTCCTGGCGGTGCGCGCGGCGCACTACCACTCGTTTGCCACCCGCCTGGATACCTCCGCGCTGGATCCCGACGAGATGGCGCGCAAGGCGCAGGTCTTGCTGGGCGCATGGCGCGTCGGCGGCATGGGCGCGCCGTATGACGTGCGCGTGCGCTCGGGCGGGCTGGACGGGCTGGGGGATTTGCTCAAGGCGCGCGGCTTGCAGGGACCGCTGGCGCTCGTCTGCGACGCCAATGTCGCCGCGATCTATGCCGATCGCGCCGCAACCAGCCTGGAGCGCCGCGGCTACCGCGTCAGCCGGGTGGTGATTCCTGCCGGAGAGGAGCACAAGAACCTCACCACGCTCTCGACCCTGTGGGATGCCTTCCTGGCTGCCGGGCTCGACCGCCACAGCACGGTGATTGCGTTGGGCGGCGGGGTGACCGGCGACCTGGCCGGTTTTGCCGCCGCCGTTTACCTGCGCGGCGTGCGCTGGGTGGCGGTGCCGACCTCGCTGCTGGCGATGGTGGACGCCAGCCAGGGAGGGAAAACCGGCGTTGACCTGCGGCAGGGCAAGAACCTGGTCGGCGCGTTCCATCCTCCCTCGCTGGTGTTGGCCGACCCGCAGGTCCTCTCCAGCCTGCCGGCCGGGGAGCTGCGCAGCGGCATGGCGGAGGTGGTCAAGCACGGCATCCTGGCGGACCTCACGCTCTTTGTGCAGGCCGAGCGCGGCTGGGACGCGCTGCTGAGCCGGCCAGAGGAAATGGTGCGACGCGCCATGGCGGTCAAAATCGCCTTCATCCAGAGCGACCCGTACGAAAAAGGCGTGCGCGCGGCGCTCAACCTGGGGCACACCATCGGGCACGCCGTCGAGCTGGCCTCCGGTTTCACGCTGCGCCACGGGGAGGCGGTTTCGATCGGGCTGGCGGTCGAGGCACGCCTGGCCGAGGCTCATGGCATCGCCGAGAGCGGGCTGGCGGCGCGCATCGGCGCCTGCCTGCGCGGGCTGGGCCTGCCGGTTGAAATCCCTGCTTCGATCGACGGGGATGCTTTCGTGGCGGCGCTCAAGGTAGATAAGAAAAATGCCGGCGGGCAGGTGCGCTTCGCTCTCCCCGAGCGCATCGGCGCATACCGCACCGGCGTCGCGCTCGAGATGGATTTTCGGGAGTTGTTAACATGAGCTCCTATTTGATCCTTCACGGCCCCAACCTGAACCTTCTCGGCGTGCGCGAGCCCGGAGTTTACGGATCGCTGACCCTGGAAGAGATCGACGCCCGCCTGCGCGATCTGGCCGGCGAGCTGGGGGTGCAGGTGCGCTGCGTCCAGTCCAACCACGAGGGCGCGCTGATCGACGCCCTGCACGACGCGCGCTCCTGGGCTGCGGGGGTGGTGTTCAACCCCGGCGGATACACCCATACCTCGGTCGCCCTGCGCGACGCGGTGTCCGCCATCGGCATACCGGTGGTCGAGGTGCACCTCTCCAACGTGCACGCGCGCGAGGAATTCCGCCGCCACTCGCTGATCGCCCCGGTTTGCGCCGGCAGCATCGCCGGCTTGGGCTGGCGGTCGTACGCCCTGGCGCTGCGCGCGCTGGTCGAGCGCGACGCGTGAGCCAGAGTTGAGTTCCCGATGAATGCCAGCCACTACGACCCCGCCGCCACTGCGCAGTACTTCGACCAGTTCGGCGAAGGGGAATGGAAGCGCCTGGTCGCCACCCCGCTCGATGAGGTCAGCCTGCACCTGCACACCCATTACCTCAAGAAGCATGTTCGCCCCGGCATGCGCGTGCTCGAAATCGGCGCGGGAGCCGGGCGCTTCACCCAGGCGCTCGTCCGGCTGGGAGCGCGGGTGCTCGCCGCCGACCTTTCGCCGGTGCAGCTCGAGCTCAACCGGCGCTTTGCCCGCCGCTACCGCTTCGCGCGCGGGGTGGAGGGCTGGGACGAGGTGGACATCTGCGATCTCTCGCGGTACGCAGATGCCGCTTTCGACGCGGTGGTGGCTTACGGCGGCCCGCTGAGTTACGTGCTCGAGCGCCGCGACCGCGCCCTGGCGGAATGCCTGCGCGTGCTCAAGCCGGGCGGGCTGTTGCTGCTCTCGGTCATGTCGCTGTGGGGCACGGCGCACTGGGCGTTGAAAGGCGTGCTGGACGTCCCCGCCGAGCGCAACCGTCGCATCACCGACAGCGGCGACCTGATCCCCGAGCACCTCGCGCGGCGCGGCAACTCGATGCACCTTTTCCGCTCAGGCGAGCTGCGCGACTGGCTGGCGCAGGCAGAGGTGGAAATTCTCGACCTGTCGGCTTCGTTTTGTCTCTCTCCGGGATGGAACGAAACGCTCACAGAGCTGCGCAGCCGCCCTGAGCAATGGAACGAGCTGCTGCGCATGGAGCTGGAGGCTTCGGCTTCTCCGGGCTGCCTGGACATGGGCACCCATTTGATCGCGGTGGGGAGCAAGCCGGCACTGGTCCGCTGAGCACCGCCGGCCTGCCAGCCTTCGCCTATCACTTCAACGGCCGGAAACCCTCTCCCAGCGCCTCGTGCGCCTGCCCAATCACCATGAACGCCCGGGGGTCGACCTCCTTGACGATGGCTTTGATCCGGCTCACCTCCGGGCGGGTGATCACGCAGTACACCACCGGGCGCTCGCTGTTGGTGTACGCGCCCGTCCCGCTCAATATGGTCACCCCCCGCTCCATCTCGACCATGATCTTGCGCGACACATCCTCCGGGCAACTGGTCACAATCAACGCCGTGCGGAAGATGCTCGAGCCTTCCAGCACCATCTCGGCCACCAACCCGCTGACGTAGGTCACCGCCAGGGCATACAGGGCGTTCTCCCAGGCGAACACCAGCCCCGAAGCCAGGATGACGATCGAATCGGTGATCAGGTAAGCCTGCGAGATAGAAATGCCGGTCTTCTCATGCAGGATGCGCCCCAGGATGTCGCTCCCTCCGCTGGTGCCTTTGCCGCGGTAGACCAGGCCCAGCCCGGCGCCCAGCACCACCGCGCCATATAAACAGTTGAGGAACAGGTCGTGCACCACCCCGTCAGCGGGCAAGAACAGCCCCAGCAGGTCGGTGAAGAGCGAAAACGCGGTCACCGAAAGAGCCGTGCGCAGCGCGAAGCGCGGACCGCCCAGGTGGCGCCAGCCGAGCAAGAAGAGCGGCGCGTTGCCGATGAAGATCATCAAGCCGATCGGCCAGCCGGTGAAATGGTTGATCAACTGAGACGTCCCGCTGATCCCCCCGCTGACCAGTTGCGCCGGGATAAGGAACAGGCGCATGGCGAACGCCTGGACCAACGCCCCCAGCAGCACGTAGCTGTAATCGACGAGCGAGTCGCGTGAAAAGTCGAAGCTGCGCAGCATCTGGCCCAGCCGCTCGCGCGTCGATGAAGGTGTAAATTGCGGATTACCCATTAAGAAACCTCGTGGAATGATGTATAAAATTATACTTTCCGTTCATGGTTTGATAGTCATGTGTTGAAAATGGTAAAAAATAGTCATTGGAGAATCTATACTGTATAATTAGAAAAAATGTTTTCTTTCGACAGGAAAGTCCATGCCCGTAGAATTTAGTGATCACTTTGACCAATCAGCAAATTTCGTCTTATTCCAGGGAGATACACTTTCATTTCTTCCGACAATTCCTGATGAGACGGCTGCGCTAGTTATAACATCTCCTCCTTACAATTTGGGGAAAACGTATGAGAAGAAAATCAATATTGAGGATTATCTTGATCAGCAGAAAACCGTGATTGAAGAATGTATAAGAATAATGCGACCAGACGGAAGTATATGTTGGCAGGTAGGTAATTTTGTCGAAAATGGAGAGATTATCCCGCTAGACATCTTACTTTTCCCCATCTTTTCAAATGCAGGATTGAAGCTCAGAAACCGTATCGTGTGGCATTTTGAGCACGGCTTGCATACCTCAAAGAGATTTTCGGGGCGTTACGAAGTCATATTATGGTTTACTAAAACAGACCAATATATATTCAATCTCGATGATGTTCGGATTCCCCAGAAATACCCGTCCAAAAAACACTTTAAAGGCCCAAAGAAAGGGGAATTATCGGGTAATCCATTGGGGAAAAATCCCTCTGATGTTTGGATCATTCCTAACGTTAAAGCTAACCACGTCGAAAAAACCATCCATCCATGTCAGTTTCCAGTAGAGTTGGTTGAAAGGCTGGTGTTAGCACTGACGAACAAAGGGGATTGGATTTTGGATCCTTTTATAGGTGTAGGTACAACTGCTATCGCAGCATTAATGCACGGACGAAAGGTGGCCGGTGCAGAAATTATGCCTGAGTATATCGGCATAGCAAGGGATCGAGTTAAAAAAGCCGATGCGGGTCAGTTGAGAATTAGGCCAATGAACAGACCGGTCTATGATCCAAATGCGAGTACACCACAGATACCGCCGAAATTTGTAGATTTACAAGCAACCCAAGGTATTTTGCTCGAAGATAACGCAGAATATAAAATAAAAGGCGAAAGCGCATGAAAATCGTTTATGAATATTCTCATCTCGGCGGTACAGAAATATTACATGTCCGTTACCCAGATATTGAGGAAGAGGTCTATCAAGTTATTGCAGGTGTCAAAGCCTTGAAAACGAAGTTGAGTCGTGAAAAGACGAAGATCGACAGGCTATTATTCGCGCCAAAGGAGATGAATCGGCAATTTAATCACTTATTTAGCCAGAAGGGTTTTGTGGAGATACGAGATACCTATACGATCCAGATCCCAAACCATGATATCGCAATTCCAAATGCATTCAAACAAGTTGATTTTGTGAAAGAAAAAGTTCTTATCGAAGTGCAATTTGGTAAGTATGCTTTCATGTTCTACGATATGGCCAAGTTTCAATATTTCTTTAATGAGAATAAGGCCGATGTCGGTGTCGAAATCGTCCCTTGCCATGCGTTACATCGTCAAATGTCGTCGGGGGTTTCTTACGGTGAGCAGCTTGTGTATGACATTGAACGTTTGAAACGCCATTTCCCAGCCGTACCCGTAAAAGTCATCCTGATTGACATCGATTAACTGCGGAGAAAATTACCATGTCACCCGAACCGTCCCAGGATCGCCTTGCCATCCACGGCGGGCCGCCCGCGGTCAGCGCGCCGCTGCCCCCCATGTACCCCGGTGGGATGCGCATTGACCAGGAGGAAGAAGCCGCCGTCCTCGAAGTGCTGCGCGCCAAGCGTCTTTTTCGCTATTACGGCCCCTATCCGGGGGCATCGAAGGTGGAGCAACTGGAACAGGACTTCGCCTCGTTCACCGGCGCGCAACGCGCCCTGGCGGTCACCTCGGGCACCGCGGCGTTGATCTGCGGCCTGGTCGGGCTGGGAGTCGGGCCGGGCGACGAGGTGATCGTCCCCGCCTACACCTGGATCGCCTCGGCCTCGGCGGTGGTGGCGGCAGGCGCGGTGCCGGTGATGGCTGAGGTGGATGAGTCGCTCACCCTCGACCCGCGCGACCTGGAAGCCAAAATCACCCCTTACACCCGGGCGGTGATCCCGGTGCACATGCGCGGCGCGCCCTGCCGCATGGACGCCATCCTGGAAGTGGCGCGCCGTCACGATCTGGCGGTGCTGGAAGACGTCGCCCAGGCCGACGGGGCGAGCTACCTGGGCCGGCGGCTGGGCACCTGGGGCGACGCCGGGGCTTACAGCCTGCAGTTCAACAAGATCATCACCTCCGGCGAGGGCGGCATACTCGTCACCAGCCGCCAGGACGTCTACGAGCGCGCGGTGATGTTCCACGACGTGGTGGGCGGCTCGCGCAACCAGATCCCGGAGGAGCGCATCCTGCCGGGGATCAACTTCCGCATGCCCGAGCTGCTCGCGGCGGTCAGCCGGGTGCAGTTGCGCCGCCTGGAAGGCCTGCTGGCCGACATGCGCGAGCGCAAGCGCTTCTTAAAAGAGGTGGTCAACGCCGTCGCCGCCCGCAAGGGTGTGCAGTTGCGCACCATTCACGACCCCGCCGGAGACGCGGCGATTGCGCTCGTCTTCTTCCTGCCAGACGCTCCGGCTGCCCAAGAGGTCTCGGACGCGCTGGATGCCGAAGGGCTGCCCAATTCCATCCTGTACGCGCCGGACGAGGTCGATTACCACGTGTACGCTCACTGGTCTCCGATCATCAACCAGCGCGCCTGGACGCCCGGCGGCGGCCCCTGGATCAACCATCCACGCCGCATCGAGTACAGCCGGGAGATGTGCCCGCGCACCCTCGACCTGCTCGGGCGGGCGGTGCACATCGACATCAGCCCCGAGCTGAGCGCCGCCCAACTCGAAGAGATGGCTCACGCGCTGGAAAAAGTTTTGGCTTGAAGCCGGATTGGCCCCACGCTGGGGTCACCAGAGGTTATCGTAAAACTGGATTTTGACCTCATCTTTTGAGATGAGCATGACTGAAATTTCGCCGGAGGCCGGGTGATCTTGGATGAGACCCGGCTCCATTCATTCGCCAGGCGCCCACCGATTGGTTACAACCGCCGGATGAAAAAGGCGTTACAATTTCTCTATGCGCACGTGGAATTTGACCGACGATGATCCGCTGCACCTGACGCTTTCCGCCGATGCGCGCCTTGGCCCCACCGACTATGCTGACGACATCACCTGGGAATTGAGCCTGGGCGGCGGCGAGCCGCCGGCGCTGGCCCTGCGCACCACTTTTGGCTTGCGCGCGCGCTGGATGCAGTTTTTCCCCGTTTTTTACCGCGCCGGTCAATCGGTCTCCGATCCACAGGCATTTTATCGCCAGCCGCAACTGGTGCGGTTCTTTCCAAACTACCTCGAGCTCAACTTCTCTCCCTTTGAAGGGATCGATGTGCGCGCGGAATATCGCGCGGCCGGTTCGCAGGTCATCACCGGGCGGCTGCAGATCACCGATCGGAGCGTGCTTCCGCATAACCTGCGCCTGGATTGGGCCGGGGTGCTCAACCCGCTCGGATTTGGCGAAGGCATGGCGGCCGTGCCGATGGGGCTGGGCATGGCGCTGCAGGGGCGCAGCGACGGCCTGGCGGTGGTATGCTTCCTTTCCGGCGGACCCCAACCCAGCAAAGGGCCTTATCCGGGGCTTTCGCTGACCTTTGAGCTGTATCCGGGCACCAGCGTCGAGGCCACCTGGGCCGCCGCTGCCCGGCTCAGCGGCGAGGACGCTTACCAGCTCGCGCAGGCCGCCGCCAACCGCCCGTGGGAAGCGGAGCTGGCCCGCATCGAGGTGCGCAATGCCGCCGATTGCTTCGACATTACCACCGCTTCACCGGATTGGGACGCTGCCTTCGCGCTGGGTCAGCGCGCTGCGCTCAGCCTGCTGATGGCCAATCCCGAGCGCATGCCTGCCTTATCCTTCGTGCTCACCCGGCGCATCGACCAGGGCGCGTCGGCGCGCGGCGACGGCAGCGATTACCCCTACCTGTGGGCCGGTCAAACTGCCTTCGATAGCTGGTACCTGTCCTCACTGCTCCCCGGCCTGCCCGACCTCAGTGAAGGCCTGGTGCGCAACGCCATCGCCGCATCGGAGCCGGGACGAGTCGAATTTCGGCCCGGGATGGGCGGGCAACACACCCGTTACCTCGTCCAGCCGTTGCTGGCCGGGTTGGCTTTGCGCTCCGCGTCACGCCCCTTCCTCGAAGAGGCTTTCCCCGCCTTGCTGGGAGCCTTCAAAGCCTGGTTGAGCCCGGACCACGACCCCGATGGAGACGGGTTGCCACAGTGGGAGCACCCGATTCAATCGGCGCTAGAAAGCAGCCCGCTCTATGACCGCTGGACCCCTTCGGCGCAGGGGGTCGACACCGCCTGGATTGAAAGCCCTGCCCTTGGCGCGCAGCTCTACCGCGAGGCGCTCAACCTGGCCGAGATGGCCCGCCGTCTCGACCTGCCCGGCGACCAGGCCTGGTTGGAGGGCGAGGCCGCCCGCATCCACGGCGCGGTGGACGAAATGTGGGACAGGCGCGCCCGTCTCTACCGCTACCGCGACGCCCAGACTCACGCCAGCCGCGCCGGCAAGGAATTGCTCGCCTTTCGCGGCTCCGGAAAGGTTGGCGTCAAACGCAAACCGGAAGTGCCCTCCCGGCTGGTGATCCAAATCCAGGCTGCCAGCGAAAATACCCGCGCCGTGATGGGCACGATCAGCGGGCTGGACGCCGATGGGCAACCCGTCGAAGAGCACATCGCCCCGCGCGATTTCACCTGGTCGCTTTCGCGCGGGCGCGCCACCACCCGCCAGGTATTCAGCCAGGTCACCAGCCTGGAGGTGAACGGCCTGTTCCCAGAGGACAAAGGTCGCCTGCAAGTGCCCGACTTCACCCGCCAGGACCTCAGCCTGTTCCTGCCGCTCTGGGCCGGGATTCCAAGCGAGGCGCAGTACAAGGCGCTGGTGGAAAAACACCTCGTTGGGCGGTATCTCCAGCCGTTTGGACTGCCGCTCTGCGCGCCCGACAACTGCCCGGAAACACCGCCCGAGCTGGCCTGCGTGGCTTTTCCCTGGAACGCCCTGATCGGCGAGGGGTTGCTCTCTACCGGATATCGCCAGGCCGCCGCCGACCTGGTGGGACGATTGATGCAAGCCGCCATCGCCAGCCTGAAACAGAATAACGGCTTTCGCCAGTTCTATCATGCCGCCACCGGTCAGGGAATCGGCGAGCGCGATCACCTGTGGGGCATTCCGCCGGTCGGTCTGTTCCTGCGCGCCGCCGGATTGGAACGAATTGCCCCCGACGAGGTGATTGTGCGCGGTTTTAATCCTTTCCCCTGGCCAATTACGGTAAAATATCAGAGGATGACCATCACCCGAGAAGGCGAGCGAACCACCCTTGCACTGCCGGGGCGGCAACCGGTTGTCCTCAGCGGCTCGCAACTGCAGCGCATCTCCCTGGTTTGAATCAAATCGGGTGCTTTCGTACTCTGGCAATTTCAGAAAAGGAGGCTAAATGAGCGAAGAACGACCAACCACACATGAAAACCTGTTGATGGCCGTTGTCCAGTCTCAGGACGCCGAGATCGCGCGTGAAGCCCTCAGCAAGCTGGGCTTCAATGTCGAACGCCTGCCCAGCGTGGGCGGCTTTCTTGGCCGGCGTAACGCCACCTTGTTGATTGGCCTTCCAGAAGGCAAACGCGAACTGGCCGAAGAGGTGCTGCACGAAAATTGCCGCCAGCGCGTCGAGTTCATCGCCGTCCCGTTGGAGAGCGCGCCGCTGCCCCTGCCCACCCCCACGCCCATCACCGTGGGAGGCGCCACCATATTTGCCCTGGATGTGGAATATTACGAGGAGATCTGACCATGAAACTGATCATCGCCATTCTACGAGACATCGATCACGATGCGGTCTCTCAGGCCCTCACCACGGCCGGATTCCGGGTGACCATGATCGCATCCACCGGCGGGTTCTGGCGGCGCGGCAACACCACGTTGATGATCGGCTGCGAAGACGAGCAGGTCGAGCCGGCGCTCCAGGTGATTCGCAATAATTGCCAGACCGCCTCCGAGCCGGGCACCCGCCATGCCACCATCTTTGTGATCAAAGTCGACCAGTACGTCCATTTCTAAACGACACGCCACCTTACCCACTGGAGAATGCAATGGATTTTGGTAAAGCTTTTACGTTTGCTTTTGATGACCCCGACTGGTTAAAGAAGATCGTCCTGGCGGCTTTGATCTCGCTCATCCCGCTCATCGGGCAATTTTACCTGATCGGTTACGGCCTGGAGGTCGCGCGGCGTGTCATCCGCCGCCAACCGAGCCCGCTGCCAGATGTGGCCTTCAGCGAATGCCTGGCCCTGGGCTTCAAGTCGTTCGTCATCGGGCTGGTCTACGCAATTCCTGTCTTCGTGCTCATCCTGCCCGGTGTGATCATCCCAACCGTGATTTACACCAATGGTGAGAGCGGAAGTGCGGAGCCGTTGATCGTCGCCTTCACCGTCTGCTGCACCGGTTTGGCTGTGCTCTACGGTATTGCCCTGTGGATCTGGCTGCCGGCTGCGCATGGCAACTTCCTCGCTACCGGCCAGTTGGGCGCGGCTTTCCGCTTTTCAGAGGTCTTTGCGCTGATCAAGGCGGCTCCCGGAGCGTACCTGATGGTGCTGCTCGGCGGCCTGATTGGCGGTTTCATCGCCCCGCTCGGGTCGATCGCCTGCGCTGTCGGCGTGCTGGTCACGGGCGTTTATGCCGTGGTGCTCAGCGGTCATCTGTACGGCCAGGCGTATAACGCCGCGATCGCCAACAAAGCCTTGCTTTAAAGCCCCGATACACACAAAAAAAGCGGCGCGCGCCGCTTTTTTTGTGTCCATCCTGGGTCATTCGTGAAATTCCTCGACCTGGTAGGTGAGCACTTCCAGCTTCTTTTGCCTCCACAGGTAGGGCGGCGCGCCCATCTTCTGGCACAGGTGAGCCAGGAACTCGCCGGGATCGGGCAGCTTTTCCCATACCTGGGGCAGGAAGGTGGCGCGACGGGAACCGTCGCGCACAATCACCCCATCGATTCCCGGGCGCAGGCGCGCCAGCAACTCGTCGGGAGTCTCGTATTCCAGCGGCTGTGGAGCGGTCAGGCGAGATATCTCGATCTTCAACCCGGGCACCTCCTCGGGCTCGACCGGGTAGAAGCGGTAATCTTGCGTCGCGGCGGCGGCGGCGTGCTCGCGCACGTCCTCAACCAGCGGCTGGTGCGGTTCCAGCGTACCGATGCAACCGCGCAGGTCGCCATCCGAGTCGGTCAGGGTGACGAAGGTCGCCCCCGGCGCAAACAGGCGCGGCGAAAACGCGCGCGCATCGATCTCGGGCAACCGCCGCCGGTTCGCCGCCGCTTCGACCGCCTGGCGGGCCAGTCGCAGCAATTGCTCGCGTTCTTCCTGGGTCAAATATTGTTCTTCCATCCCCCGACCTCCCTCTTTGCTTGGTAGAGCTGCTTGCTCATCCCAGGGAATGCCAGCCGCGGTTGTAATACAGCAGCGGCTCGCCGTCCTCGGCAAGTTGCACCGACTCCACCTGGCCTACGAACAACGTCGAATTCGGCATGTCGTGCTCATGCACCACCCGGCAATCCAACCCGGCCAGCCCGCCCTCAATCAACGGCACGCGGCTGCCCAGGGTGAAGGTTGCCACCCCGGCGAAGCGGTCCCCGCTGTCTGGCACGCGCCCGGCGAAAACTTCAGCCAGGTGCTCCTGGCTGCGCGCAAGTATGGTGACGCCAAACCGGCCCGATTGGCGCACCAAAGCGTGCGTGCGGGTTTGGTGCGCCAGGGTCACCACGACCAGCGCCGGCTCCAGTGAGACCGAGGCGAACGAGTTGACGGTCATGCCGTGCGCCACGCCCTCGTGATGGCTGGTGACAATCGATACCCCGGTAGTCCAGTGGCGCATCGCGCGGCGGAGCTGCTCACCCGGCAAGTTTCTTGCATCCTCTGTCATGAAGCATCCTTGATTGGTTTGTTTCTTTATATCATATCGCAAAAGGACTTGCTGGATGGGGTAAAAATGGATCCTGGTTACCCCACTTTGACCCGGCGGGCGAACCGGGTAACGAACCCGCCTCTGGCCCCTATGGCGTTCTTAAAGTCGCCAGACTTTTTGAAAGCCCTCGACCGCCTTCCAGGGGTGGGAGTGACTTTAAGAGAGCCATATTCCAGCCCCAAATTCGGGTGGATTTAAACCGACACAAACTGTACAATTTAAGGTACTATACTGACGAGCAGTCTCTATGAGCGAAAAAGCCGCTGCAAACCCACCCGTCCAACCCCGCCGGTCGCACCCTGCGCGACACACCTCCCAATTTGGCGTGTGGCGCGCGCTGCAAACCGTGCTCTCGGTTGCCTTGTTGGTGGCAACCCTGCTGACCTTCTGGAAACCCTCCAATCTCTTTTCTGGCAACCTGATGGACCGCATGTTGCTTTCGCTGCAAAGCGGTCCTGGCGAGCAAGCGGCGCTGCCCACCCCCACACCTTCCGCGCGCCCGCGCATCGGTATCGTCGCGGGGCACTGGGGCAACGATCCCGGCGCTGTGTGCCTGGACGGGTTGAGCGAGGAAAGCGTTAACCTGAAGATCGCCGAGCTGGTGCGCAAGGACCTGGTTGAGGCCGGCTACGATGTCGACCTGCTTCAGGAATTCGACCCTCGCCTGGCAAGCTACCAGGCGCTGGCGCTGGTGTCGATTCACAACGATTCCTGCGAGTACATCAACGACCAGGCCACTGGCTTCAAAGTCGCCGCGGCGGTGTCGAGCGTCTTCCCGGAAAAAGCCACCCGCCTGACCGCCTGCCTCACCCAGCGATACCAGGCAGCCACCGGCCTGCCCTTCCATTACAACACCGTCACCGGCGACATGACCGATTACCACGCGTTCCGTGAAATCAACAGCAGCACCACCGCGGCCATCATCGAGACTGGCTTCTTGAACCTGGACCGCGAAGTCCTGGTCAACCAGACCGATAAGGTCGCCCAGGGCGTGGTAGACGGCATCCTGTGCTTCGTCCGCAACGAGGATATTCCCGATTTTCAACCCGTCACACCATGAGCGCCGAGACTCCCCCGCTCGCCGACCCGCTGTCCGCCCAACAGGCCGTCCAACTGGCTTTCCAGGCGCTGCGTCGCAAAGACCGCCGGGAGGCGCGCCGCTGGGCTGAGCAGGCCGTTCACCTGGACGCACGCCTGGAAGATGGCTGGCTGGTGCTGGCGGCGGTGGCTGCTCCGCAGGCCAGCCTGTTTTACCTGCGCAAAGCGCTCGAGATCAATCCGAACAGCCCGCGCGCGCGCAAGGGGATGCACTGGGCGGCGCAGCGCTTGCGCAAAGCGGCCCCCAGCCAGCGACAGAGGCTGGCGTTCGTCGCGCCCTACCATCCCGGGCTGTCGCTCCCCCTGCCCGATCTGGGCGACACGCAGCCAATTGCCCTGCGCCACGAGCAGACCCGCCCGTTGCGCATCTGGGGCGCGCGCGCCGCTCAACGTCGCCCGGCGCTGATGTGGGCGGCGGCCGGCCTGTTCCTGGTCATTGTGCTCGCCATCACCCTGGCGTTCAGCAATAACTGGGTGGTCATGGCGCGGAGCGGGTCGGTCGAGCGGCCGGTGGCGATGTTCTTCAAACCCAGCCTCACCCCGACGAATACGCCCACGCCCACCCCAACCAACACGCCCACCCCCACTCCGACCGATACACCCACGCCCACGCCAACCTTCACCCCCACCGACACGCCGACCAACACGCCCATCCCGACCGACACACCCATCCCGCCAACCGAAGCGCCTGCCCGCCCCGAGCCGCCCATCACATCCGACGGTCGCTGGATCGATGTCGACCTCTCCGACCAGATGGTCTACGCCTACGAAGATGACGAGCTGGTCAACGCCTTCCTCTCCTCCACCGGCACCTGGCAGCACCCCACCGTGCAAGGCCAGTTTCGCATTTACGTGAAATACCGCTACACCGACATGTCTGGACCCGGCTATTACCTGCCGGATGTGCCCTACACGATGTATTTTTACAAGGGCTACGGCTTGCACGGCACCTACTGGCATAACAACTTCGGCACCCCGATGAGCCACGGCTGCGTCAACCTGCGCACCGAGGACGCCGGCTGGCTGTACAACTGGGCATCTGTCGGCACCCTGGTCAACGTTCACGAGTGAGACGCCATGCACACCCTCTACGCCACAGATCTCGCTCATCTCTCCCGGCGCGAATTCCTCAAGCTCTCTGCGGGCGGAGCCGCCGGCCTGTTCGCCCTCCCCTTTTTAGACACTTACCAGCGCTGGCAGCGCCTTAACCGCCCCTTTGACGAGCCGGCGGTGACCATGGGGCGCACGGTCGATAATACGGTGGAGCTGCATGAACGACCGACAACCGCCAGCCCCCTGCGCCAGGTGTATTGGCGCGACCTGGTTTTCGAGATCGATGAAGTCGTCCACGGGTACGATGAGAAACCCAGCCATAACCGGGTCTGGTATCACATCAAAGGTGAAGGCTATGCTCATTCCAGCAAGATTCAACCGGTGGAGCTGCGCCTTAACCCGGTGGTGCGCACATTTCCAGAAGGAGGCCGGCTGGCCGAGGTCACCGTGCCGTACACCGACACGATCGCCAACCTGAAAAGACCCGAAAAAATCGCTTACCGCCTGTATTACAGCACCGTCCATTGGGTCATGGAAGCCGTCCAGGACGACGCAGGCCGGGTCTGGTACAGGATTTGGGACGACAAATTTAAGAAATTCACCTACGCCCAGGCCGAGCACCTGAGCGTGTTGCAACCCTCGGATGTCTCGCCGCTTTCGCCGAACGTGCCACTCGAGGCGCACCGCATCGAAGTCTGGTTGCGCGACCAGTTGGTCATCGCCTACGAGAACGACGAGCCGGTGATGATCACGCGCGCCTCAACCGGCGGCAAATACATCGAAGGCGATTACACCACCCCCACCGGGCGCTATATCACCAACCGGAAGCGCCCATCGCGCCACATGGCGAGCGAAGACCTGGCTGCTCCGAACAGTTATGACCTGCCCGGGGTACCGTGGGTGTGCTACATCACCGGCAGTGGGATCTCGTTTCACGGCACCTACTGGCACAACGATTTCGGCAGGCCACGCAGTCACGGTTGCATTAATCTCTCGCCGCAGGCTGCCCGCTGGCTGTACCGCTGGAGCCTCCCGGCAGTGCCCTACGACCAGAGCACCTGGGTGGATAAAGTCGGCACCCACGTGCGAGTGATATAATTTTATCAATCTGGCGCGAAGGGTTCAGTTCGCGCGCTGCCGGTGGCTCTGCGTACAGGCGCATTGTAGCAGTTCCGCCTGCGGATTAAGGAGCGAAATGGCTGCACAACCCCTGTTCAGCGGTCTGGTCATCGACGAGAACGACAATCTGGTCGAGACGACCTTTGTGGGCGACGAACCCTGCTACGTGGTCGACGACCACGGATTCAGGCGGCACATTCCCTCCGAACAGGTCGACCGCCAGGTACTCGAATTGATCCGCAACCAGATGAAGGGCAGCGAAGACCTGATCGCCGACCAGGCCGCCAAGATGCTCGGTCAGGAAGACATCTTCAGCCGCGCCATCTTGCAGAACCAGATCAAAAACATCGACCAGCAGCTCGAGCAGTTGTTCAAAACCGGCATCCCGGAGTCCGGGCGCGCCTACATGGGCATGATGGGCTTCCGTGTGGTGATCAACGTGCACGGCGAGGTGCTGCGCGTCGAACAACCCGGTACAATCGATGAAGAAGGTGACGAGTAAACATGACCGAAAAGACCCTCCCCCCCTTTATCCCCGGCCTGAAGCTCAGCCAGCTCTATTATCAGGAAGCAGTCAAGCCGCTGCTGGAGCAGCATTTTCCCAACCTGCCCTATTCGGCGGCTTTAATCGGGTATGGCTCGGACGTGATCGGCTTCGACGACATCCGCTCGACCGACCACATGTGGGGACCGCGGCAGGTGCTCTTCCTGCCGGAGGAAGATTTCGAGGCGCAAAAGGCTGCCGTGACCAGGGCGCTCGCTGAAGGCCTGCCGCCCACCTTTCACGGCTACTCCACCCATTTCAGCCCGGCCAACGAAGAAGGCACCCGCTGGCTGGTGGAACACAAGTCTGGCCCGGTCGATCCGCTGGTCGAAATTTGGACCATCCCGGCGTATTTCGAGAAGGAGATCGCCTGGAACACGCGCCGCCCACTCGACCTGACCGACTGGCTGACCTTTTCCGAGCACAAATTGCTCACCCTGACCAGCGGAGGCATCTGGCACGACAACCTTGGCCTGCAGGCAGTGCGCGAAAAACTGGCTTACTACCCGCAGGACGTGTGGATGTACCTGCTCGCCTGCCAATGGATGAAGATCGGGCAGGAAGAGCCCTTCGTCGGGCGGACTTCGGAAGTGCAGGATGAAATCGGCTCGCGGATCATCACCGCGCGCATGGTCCAGGCGGTGATGCACCTGTGCTTCTTGATGGAACGCCGCTACGCCCCTTACAGCAAATGGCTCGGCACGGCATTCAAGCGCCTGGAAATGGCCCCCCTGGTGCTGCCCAACCTCTCGGGCGCGCTGGAAGCCGCCGACTTTCACACCCGCGAGCAGCACCTCTGCCGGGCGTACGAGATCTGCGCCTGGAAGCTCAACTCGCTCGACCTGCTCCCCCCGGTGGACGCGCGGGTGAAGCTCTTCTACGAGCGCCCTTTCAAGGTGATCAACGGCGGCGCGATTGCCGAGAAAATCCTGCAGGCCATTCCAGGCGAGCGTTTCCGCAATTTGCCCGGTTTCGTCGGCTCGGTCAACCAGTTCAGCGAATCCACCGACCTTGTTTCCGATATCCAGGTGACCTCGCGGTTGCGTTGCCTGTATTCCAGTTAACCTGTGCGCCGCCGGCTCGTAATTGAGCCGGCGGTTTTTTTATTTAACCTCGAACTACTCATCGTGAGGGAGATGGTGAAATTTATTTTCTGTAAATGGTGGGCTTTGCCCCCCATTTTACAGAAAATGGAAACACAATCGTAGGGACTGCCGGGCGTGGACCGTTTTGCCCCAACGGATGGCGGCCTGCCGTTTACCCGGCCAGCAGGTAAGCCAGGATCCAGCGGGTGGTGGCCTCGAGCGCCTCGGTGTGGGTACGCTCGTAATTGTGCGAGGCGTCCACCCCCGGCCCGATCAAGGCGACGGCCACATCGCCGCCGGCGCGCCAGTAAGCCTCGCCATCGGAGCCGTAAAAGGGGTAGATGTCCACCTGGTGCGGGATTCCCTCCGCTTCGGCCAGCTCGCGCAGGCGCGTGCTCAGGCCGTGGTGGTACGGTCCCCCCGAATCCTTGACGCAGATCGAGGCGTGGAACTCGTCCGAGGTCTGCCCTTCGCCGACGGCGGCCATGTCCACCGAGACCAGCTCGGTCATCTCAGGCGGGAATCCCGTCGACGCCCCGTGACCGACCTCCTCGTAGTTGCTGATCAACGCCACGGTGGTCCGGGCGGGAGCCAGCCCGGAGTCGTGCAGGGCTTTGAAGGCGGCGGCGATGCACGCCACGCAGGCTTTGTCGTCCAGGTAGCGCGAGCGCACAAAGCCGTTGGTGACCTCCACGCGCGGGTCGAAGGCGACAAAGTCACCCACCTCGATGCCCAGCGCCCGCGTCTCGGCGGCCGAGGCGACGCGCTCATCCAGGCGCACCTCCATGGCGTCGTCATCGCGCTTGGCATCGTTGACCTGCGCGCCGTGCACATGGGCAGAAGCCTTGGCGAGCAGCAGCGAGCCGCGCACCTGTTTCGCGCTGCGGGTGAAAACGGTCACGCCTTCTCCCTCAACCGTGTTCCAGGCAAACCCGCCGATTTTGGTGAGCTTTAGCCGCCCGCTGCCCTTGATCTCTTTGACCATCGCGCCGAGCGTGTCCACGTGGGCGGTCAGCCCAACTGGAGCGCCGGATGTCTGCCCATTCCAGGTGACCAGCAGCGCCCCCTTGCGGGTGCGGGCAACTTGCACGGGAAATGGTGCGAAGGTCTGCTCGCACAGCCGGATCGCACCGTCTGTGTAGCCGGTGGGGCTGGGGGTATCGAGCAGGCGGGTCAAAAAATCGAGCATGAAGGGGGTGTCAAGGGGAGGGAGGGACATGGGAACTCCTGAAAGTGGTGAATGAGGAATGGTGAGTGACGAATGAAGATTGAAGATTTCAGATTTACGATTGGGTTGATGAAAGAGAGTGGGCGGGTGCGAGTAAGCTTTCCGGAACCTCATAACCCATCACTCACACCTTCCAGTGCCTCCTCGTTGACTGCTCGCCTCATCACTCGTTGTCTTTCGACCATCCTTCGTACGCGCCGATCCGCTCCCGCCACAGGTCGGGCACGGGGATACTTTGGTGGGCGTTGTAATCGTAGGCGACCATGATCGATTCGGCGGTGGCGAGGGCTGCGCCGGTGGCCTCGTCGCAGATGCGATATTCGAAGGTGAGGCTCTTGTTGCCCAGGCGCGAAACGCGTTGCTCCAGGTAGATCGACTGCCCGAAGAGGATCGGGGCGCGGTAGGCGATGTGCACGTCGGCGACGATCAGGCCCAGGCGGTTGAAGTCCAGCCCATCCCACAGGCCGAGGTGGATCAGGTAGTTCATGCGACCCTGTTCCAGGAAGGAGAGGTAACGCGCGTTGTTGACATGCCACTGCGGGTCGAGGTCGCCGTAGCGCACTTCGAGGGGGATGCGAAATTTGAATTCTGCCATGCAGCGATTATACCCCAGGCAAATAGCGCGAGACTCGCC
Source organism: Anaerolinea sp. (assembly GCA_029975965.1). The sequence goes on from JARKOV010000156.1 coordinate 24,869, forward strand.
GACCGGCGGTTGCGTGCGCCATGGATGAGCGGGGATTTGCGACAGTTGGTTGACAGATGAAAATTTTTCCATGCGAACGTTAACAGTAAGTGATTTGTCAGTCGAAGGGGTGATAACTGTCACTTGTCGGATGAATTGGATTTTAATAAACTAATTAAATCATGGAGAATTCCTACCCTATTTTCCGAAATGAGGTATGTAAGCGATGCAGATAACCCGACAAGCCGATTATGCGTTGCGCGCGATGATTTTCCTCGCCCGTCTGGAACCCGCCCAGCGCGCGGCTACCAGCCAGATTGCAGATCAGCAGCGCATACCGCCCAGTTTCCTGGCTAAGATCATCTCCCAGCTATCGATCGCCGGGCTGATCCACACCTCTCGCGGGGCGCGGGGTGGCGTATCGCTTGCCCGACCGCCAGAGGAGATCTCCATTCTTGAGGTGGTCGAAGCCATCGACGGACCGATCGCGCTCAACGAGTGCACCGCGGCCGCCGGCTCCTGCCAGTTCGGCGACGACTGCCCGATGAAACCGATCTGGTGCGACACGCAAAGCGAACTGGTCGAGAAATTGCGAAAGACGACATTCGCGCACGTTCTGCCTGGCAACGACCATCACAACTAGCCATCTTGCATGCGCGGGACGTCCATCGCTCGCTGCTGGGTGGTGATGATGCACAACGGCGTCGCCGCCGTAGATTGGGGCGACGGTGTGTTCCTGGACGTTCTCTCCAACGAGTTCTTCGCGGCAACCGAGAAAGACGTCAGTCACCGCGCGCTGGACGCGGACCTGGATTGGCTCAAGCGCATCGGACGGGTGGACGATTACGATGTGAACAACGTGTACTTCGTCCTGCTGCCCGAGTACACCGGCCCGGAATCCACCGAAGAATAAGCTCGTGAGTTGATGAAATAATGATGGACGCAGGCGCCTGCGTCCATCCGCTTTAAGAATAATCCCCGGGAGTCATCGATGAATTCAATCGCGCAATGGATTTCGCGCCGCCGCCTTTGGCTGTTGTTGGCCACGCTGGCGCTGATCGGCGTGGTCACGGCGCTAGCCCCGCTCGAAAAAACCCTCGGCGCACGCATCCGCCTGGTCTATTTTCACGGCGCATGGGTGTGGAGCGGTAAGGTCGCCTTCGCGCTGGCCGGCCTGGCCGGATTGGCTGCGCTGGTCTTGCCCACAGCCCGCAAGCGCTGGGCAGGCTGGTCGCTGGCGCTGGGGCGCTGCGGCTTGGTCTTCTGGCTCACCTACCTGCCGCTTTCGCTCCTCGTCCAGCAGCTCAACTGGGGCGGCATTTACTGGGACGAGCCGCGCTGGCGCGTTCCGGCGGCGTTTGGGGTGGCGGCGGTGCTGCTGCAGGTGGCGCTGGCGCTCATCAATTCACCCGCGCTGACCGGGTTGGGCAACCTTGCCTTTGGGGCCGCGCTTTGGATCGGGCTGGCGAACGTGGAGAACGTCTTGCACCCCGACTCGCCCATTTTTGGCTCTGGCTCGACGCGCATCGCCCTGGTTTTCACGCTGCTGGTGGCGCTCAGCCTGCTGTGCATGGCGCAGATCGCGCTCTGGCTGCACGCCAGGATGCCTGCCGACCAACCGCCTTTTGACCAACTCAGCCATGAGGATCAAGTTGCCAAATTTTAGGTGTTTGTGAGGGCTTCGCCCCCTAAAATTTGGCGTTTTCTCCCCTTAACATAAACAGATCAAAAAAAAGAGTGGCGGCCCGCCGGGGTCGCCACTCTATTGTAGATCGTGTATTATATTTTCTGTAAAATGAGGGCTTTGCCCCACATTCTACAGAAAAATTGAAACACAATCCTACTGTACGCCGAAACTCAGGGAAGCTCGTTACTGTCGGCGAAGGTGGTGCCGAGGATCACCTCGATGTCCACCTGCGCGTTTGGGTCGTAGCGGTTGAGCACGCGCGCGTTCTCCACTTTTAGCATCTCAGCCAGGAAGCGGATGGTGTAGGGCTTGCCGGTGTAGTCGATGATCGTGCTGGAGGTGTAGACCTGATCGGCGTTAGCCTCTCCGACGATGTTCAAGCCCTGCTCGCGCAGGTAGTTGGCTGTGCGGCTGGCTAAACCCTCGGTGGTGGTGCCGTTCTTGACCACCACGCGCGCATTTTCCTGCCGGACGAGCTCGTTCAGGTCGCCGGACACGGCAGCCGGACCGGCAGCCGGGCCGGAGGCGAAGATCTCGTCGCGCAGCAGGCGAATCTGGTCGGTGACCGGAATCTCGATCGCCTGCCCGTCCGGCGCCTCGCTAAAGGTGACGTATTGGGGCGGGCCGATCACGCCGCGCTTGATGTTTTCGGTGCCGATCTCCTGGGCGAGCAGCGCCAGTTGGACGATCTGCTGCAGGGTCAGGTTGGTGCGCACGCCCTGCTGCACCTCGCGATAGAGCGCCGGAGCCTTGGCGATCAGGGTGGGAAGCATGTTGAACTGAAGCACGCGGTCGCGCACCGAGAGGATCACCTCTTGCTGGCGATTGGCGCGGTCGAAATCGCCGCCCTCGGTGTAGCGGTTGCGGGCATAGGCCAGGGCGGTGGCGCCATCCACCACGTAAACCCCGGGCTCCAGGTAAAAGCTGTTATCTGGACCGATTGGGTCGATGCGGATCCGCTCCTGGGGGCGAATTTTGACCCCGCCCAACTCGTCGATGATGCGCACGAAAGCGTTGAAATCGACCTGGGCGTAATACTGCACCGGCACACCGAGCACCTGCTCGACCGTGTCCATCGCCAGGCCGGGTCCGCCCTCGGGCATCTTGTACACTTCACCCAGGAAGTAGGCGGTGTTGATCTTGGCGTAATCGAAGCCGGGGATGTAAACCCACAGGTCGCGCGGGATGGAAAGCATGCCCGCCGTCTTGCTGATCGGATCGATGCTGACCAGCATCATGCTGTCGGTGCGCGAGGCGGTGTTGGTGTCACATTCCTGGAAGCCGGCCTCGGTCTCGCAGTCGCGGTAATCCAGGCCCATCAACAGGATGGAGACGCGCGTCTTGCCATCCCAGGGCTGCGGAGCGGGGGCGCTGTCGGAGGGTTGGAAAGCCTGGTTGGCGCTGCCCTCCGGGACAACGATCTGCCCGTTTTGGCCGGTGTTGCCGGAAGAAGAGAGCACGGGCCCGCTGCCGTCAAGCCCGGTCATCGACCAGGAGGCGAAGAAACTGCGCGCCCAGATGAAAGCCACCACCGCGGTTGCCAGCGCCAGCACGGCGAACACGATGATGATAATCAGCGTGGTACGATCGACATTCCGGCGGCGCCGGACAAATTGGGGGGTTGCACGGTCCATAAAGTCGGGTTATTCTCCTCTTCCAGTGAGCGATGGCCTATACCCTGCGATGATGCAAGATGCATTCCAGGCGGCCCGTCACCGGCTTTGCGCAGCCGATCAGTCGACCTTCGGCGGAGGGACTGGGAGCGCGTCGACGGTCGTGGAGACCCATTTGTCGCCTTCGTCGATCAGCATCACGGGGATGTCTTCCACGATCGGATATTTGCGGTCACAATCCTGGCAGACCAGCCAGGTTTCCTTGTGCAAGGTGAGCAGCCCTTGTTTTCCGTCCTCGCGCACGCACACCGGGCAGCGTAGAATTTCCAGCAAATCGGCACTGACCATCATCTCTCCGGGTTTGTCAAGTTCTTTTGCAATTTTACCACTAAAAAAGGGGGAATTTTCAACCCCGATGAGGCCGCCGGGCGCCCAGCACGGAGAGATCGCCGCGCCGGTCGCTTCGCACCCTCCGCGCGATGACAGGCCAGGGCGTGCGCCGTCTTCCTGCGCGGCTCCATGCCCTTGCGAGGCGGGCGTCATCATTGGCAATCTCTACTTCTCACTCCTCCTCGCTGCCTTGGTGCCCCGGTGGGTGATCCTTCTTTACTTCAGGATCGCCGGAAGAAAGATGCGCTTGTCGAGCGCATTCACCACGTTCAGCACCACCTGGATCGCTTTGGGCGAGCCTTCGGTGGGCGGGCTGGCCGGGTTGGTGACGGTGACCGTGACGTTGGTCGTCTTGGTGCCCACCACGTTCAACTCGGAGCCGCCGGGGGTGATCGTGAACGTGCCGGAGGGGGTCGTCCCGCCGGCGGGGTTGACCGACAGCCAGTTGACCGATTCCGAGGCCGTCCAGGTCAGAACGGCGCTGCTGCCGGTGTTGAGCGGCTGCAGGGTGACGGATGGCGGGTACAGTTGCGCGGCGCTCTTGTCGTAAATGAAGAAGACCTGGTCGGGCAGGTTGCCGAGCCTGTTGCCCGAGGTGGTCAGTTGGATGGTGTCGGAGGCTGAGCGCACCGTGCCGCCTTTGCGCGTCTCGACGGTGACCGTGCGCGTGCCCTGCGCCCAATCCAGCGTCCAGTTGACGGTACTGGCATAGGGCTGCCAGGCCGTCCAGGTCCCCGCGTCGTTGCGCAGGCGCATCTCGGTCCAGGTGCTGTCCTCACGGTAGACGTACAGGTTGACCTGCGGCACGTCGGTGCTGGCGTCTTCGCGGTTGATCACCACCGGGTAGACCCCGTTTCGCGAGCCGAAGTCTTGCGTCCAATAGCTGCGGTAGCCATTGGATCCATAGAAATATCCCACGCCGATTTCTCGGTAGGAGGATCGCAAGATGTTTTCGCGGTGCCCTTGCGAGTTCATCCAGCCGGCCATCGCCGCAGCCGGGGTGGAATAGCCGGCGGCGATATTTTCGCCTTTCGTCCCCCCCGAATAGAAATTCGCGACACGCGTCGACCACCCGCAGGCAAAGACCAGGTCACCACCTGAACGGTCATAACTGTCGTGCTCAAAATAATTGTCATCGTGCAGATCTTTTGAATGGTACCGCGCGGCGTAGTCCAGGTCGGTGTTGCGCTTGAGCGGCGGCATGCCGGCGTTGGCGCGCTCCAGGTTAACCAGCCGGATCACCTCCTGCTCGTAGGCCGCGTTCTGCACCGCCACGTCGAAACGCGCGCAGCCGGTGAAAAATGGCACGACCCCGGTCTCGCCGGGGTCGCCCTGCTCGGAAAAGGCCGGGATGCCGATTTCTCCCTGCCCATCCGGAGGTTGCGATACGCCCTCAGGGGTCGGCGCATCGCTCTCCGGCGTGGTTTCTTGCCCAGTCACCGGCGCCCACCCGGCCGAGGCGACCACGCCGCCCGATGTATTCAACGGCGCAGCGGCTTGCGCCGGTTCGGCGGAGGGCGACCAGCGGGTTAATCCAAATCGCGCACCGGGCAGCGCGCCGCGGGTGGGGTCGGAGGTGGTCAGCTCGATCGTGTCGCTTTCCTGGCGCACGCTGCTGCCATTGCGCAGTTGAACGGTGACGGTGCGCACGCCCTCGACCCATTCCAGGGTCCAGTTGACCTCGGCGGCAAAGGGTTGCCATTCGCTCCAGGCGCCCTCGTCGTTGCGCAGGCGCATCTCGTTCCACGAACTATCCTCGCGGTAAATGTACAGGCTCACCTGGGGCAGCGAGGTGCTGGCCGCCTCGCGGTTGATCACCAGCGGATACACACCGCCGCGCGTGCCGAAATCTTGCGTCCAGTAGGTGTTGTGCGCATTGGGACCGGCGAAGTAACCCACGCCGATCTCGCGGAAGGTCTTGTTAAGGATGTTAGCGCGGTGACCGGCGGAGCCCATCCAGGCGCGCATGGCTTTTTCGGCGGTGTCGAACCCGCCGGCCACGTTCTCACCCTCGGGCGTGCCGGGGTAGACCAGGCTGATGCGCTCATTCCAACCGCAGACGCGCACCAGGCCGCCGTTGATGCGGTCGTAGGTGTCGTGGTAGAAGTAGCGGTCGTCGTGAACGTCCTTGGAATGCGCGCGGGCCGATTGGTCCAGGCTGGGGTTGCGCTTGAGCGGTGGCAGGCCGTAATCGGCGCGTTTCTGGTTGACCAATTCGACGATCTGCTGCTCGTAGGCGGCATTCTGCACGCTCACCACCTGCGGCGTGCAGCCGGCGGAGGGCTCGCCGGAGGCTTGCCGGTCCGCGGAACCGACCTGGGTGCTCGAAGGCTCTCCGTTCGACGGGTGGGGCGCGTCGGCTTTGACGACCCCGAGAGGAAACAAGGACAGGATCAGTATTAACCCCGCAATCAGGTGCAGGCGACGGCGGAATGCATCCTTTAGTAAAGTCATGAATACCCTTTCAGTGCTATTTTTATTTCCCTGCCGGGTGCGGCTCTCCGTCATCCAAGGGGAGACCACAGATTTGATTTCTCGCTTTTCGATCTGACCGGCTACAAGTTCCAATCAACAAATACTGGTCATCCAGACCCTGGCAGCCTGGCGGCTCCGCCCGGCTGCAGGCAGTCTTCACCCATGTTGCGCAATCGATCTATATTCAACTCAGTCGCAGATCATTTGAAAAAGTTACGCGGTTTAATCTCGCTCTTCTTCGGGGGGCAAATCCGTGCCGGGGCCATATTCATAAACGTTTGCCCACGGCTGGTAGTGCGTGATAATGGCATCGCTGAAGTACACCGCGCCATTCTTGAACACCGTGCGGGTAACGGTGACGTCGGCGCCTTCGGCTGCCCAATCCACCTGGCGGATCTCGCCCTTGCCCAGGTCGGGATTCTCACGGTAAACCGATTTGGGCGCGGGGGTCACGTTGGTGGGGCCGCTGTTATTCCATTCCACGCTTCGCCCGTCTTTGGTGGAGTAAAATTTCCAGGTCAGGCTGGTGTCGGTGGGGTAGGTTTCCATCAACAGCCAGTAGGGGGTGTCGTTGACGAATTTCAAGTCGACCAGCGGCACGAACACGGTGGCGTCCAATCCGGCCAGGCTGCTGCTGTGCCCGCTGGCGGTTTGCTCGTAGTAGCCCACGCGGTAGGCGTGCGCGTAGCGCTCGACGATCGGGAAGCCGGCGTAAAAGGCGTTGCGGAAGAGCGTGGTGCTCACCTGGCAGACCCCTCCGCCGACGCCTTTGATCGTTTGCCCGCCGATGATGATCAGCGCTTCGGCGAATCCGTTGTCGAGGGTGATGTCGCCGATCGCGGAGGCCATCGAGAAGGTTTCGCCGGGGGCAACCAGCAGGCCGTGGAAGCGCGCCGCGGCGGCGCGGATGTTCTGGACGCGCGAGCTGCTCGAGCCGCGGTAATAAGAGGTGGTCGCCTGCACCAGCTCAGTGATGCCAAGCTGCTCGCCGGTCATCTGGTCGGTGACGGGCGGGTCGGTGTAATCGATTTCCAGCGCCACGTTGTGCTCACCCTGGCGCAATTTTTCCTGCAGAGTGGCCAGGCTGCGCTCGACGTTGAGCGATCGCCCGGTCACCGATGCCTGGAGCACGTCGAGCTGGCGGGTATCGTCGTTAAAGATGAAGCGCGCGTTCTGCGGGTAGCGCTGCAGCTTGGGGGCCAGGTCAGCCAGGTAAGCGATGATCAATTCCTTGCGCAAGCCCACCTGGTAGCGCGGACCTTCGGGGGTGTCGGCGCGCTGGATCGTCAGCATCTGGGCCAACTGGTCCGGCTGGATGGTCCACGGCCCGGCGCTGCCGGCTTCTGGACCGGGCAGGTTGAGCACCAGCGGCGCTGAAAGCATCTTGCGCGCCAGGTCCGCCTCAGCCGATGCGTCGAGGATGACCGGGGCGCTTTCTTTAATATACAGGTCGAGCACGCCGTCTCGCAGGCTTTCCATCTGCAAGGTGACCAGCACCAGCGTGGATTGAATGTCCACCGAGCGGCCGATCTCGCCCGGGGTGACCACCACCTGGGTGCCGTTGAGGCTCAGGCCGGCGTCTACAGCGGGTTTGTCGACCTCGGCGGCGATGTTGCTCAGGTAGCGGAAAGCGGTGCGCTGGTCGAAGATCAGCTTGGGCGGCAGGTTCAGCCCGGTGGTGACGGCTTCGACCTGCACCTTGATGCGCTCGGCCAGCGGGCCGCTGCGCCCAATTTCAAAGGCAGCCTGCGCCGAGGCATCGGGGTCGAGGGTGAGTCCCAACTCGCCAGGCGCAGCCACCCAAACACGCTCCCCGTCGCGCAGCAAAATTTTTCCGTTGTACGGGTAATCGATCTGCTCCACCAGGCGGGTGGCGGCAGCCCGCGGAGAAAGCCCGCCCACATCCACACCGGCCACGCTCACGCCCGGCAAAACGCGCCCGGCGTACCACAGGCGGGTGGCGGCGAAAGTGCCGACCAGCGCCAGGAAAAAGATCAAGAAACCCGCCAGGACGGCCAGCAAGATTTGCTCGATGGGGTTGGTGTTGCCGCGCAGCGGGCGGCGGTTGACCGGATAATAAATCGTACCCATAGGCTCCTATTATAACCGATGTGGAGCGGCGCTTCTGCCGCATCACTGTGCATTAGACGTGCCAGCCGGGCAGGCGGTTCCAGAATTTCAATTGAATATGCGAATCAATTTTGGAAATTGGTCGCAGAATCCCTTGACAGGAATTGTAAGACATGTATAATTCAGCCCGCTGTACGAAACAGAGCGGGTTTGCGCGAGCAAGCCTGTGACAAGAAAATAGAGGCGTCGTTGATGACAGCCGATACCACAACAGTGATGTGAGGGCATCGGCATTTTTATCGCCATTTTCCGGACAGCGGCACCTTAACAACTGAAGAGTGATAGGGAGACCAGACGAATTCCGGTGAGTAGAAGAAAAAGGAAACGGCACCCGCAAGGGTGTTGAGAACTCTCGAAATATTGCGGAGAGTTTGATCCTGGCTCAGGATGAACGCTGGCGGCGTGCTTAATACATGCAAGTCGAACGGAGGGAGGTAGTAATACTTTCCTTAGTGG
>JARKOV010000168.1 GCA_029975965.1 Anaerolinea sp.
TGCGCAAACTGGGCGTGACCCCTGAGCAAATTCGCCGCCAAACCCGCCGCGTGCTGCAAGAAAGCAGCACCTCTCCGGCGGGCGGCCCGGCCGCCCCTGCCAAACCCGCGGGGAAGGGCGAAAAAGAGAAAGTTAAGGAAAGCAAAACCCCCCTGGTGGACCAGCTGGCGGTGGATTTGACCAGCCGCGCTGAAGAAGGCAAGTTGGACCCCGTCATCGGGCGGCAGATGGAAATTGAACGCGTCATCCAGATTTTGGCGCGGCGCAACAAAAACAATCCGGCCCTCATCGGCGAGCCGGGTGTGGGCAAAACGGCCATCGTGGAAGGCCTGGCACAGCGCATTATCGAAGGCGATGTGCCGGCCCTGCTGCTGGACAAGCGTGTTTTGCAGCTGGACGTAGGTTCGCTGGTGGCGGGCACCATGTACCGCGGCCAATTTGAAGAGCGCCTCAAACGCGTGATTGACGAGCTGAAGAGCACCGGTGCCATCCTCTTCATCGATGAGGTGCACATGCTGGTGGGGGCGGGAGCGGCTGGCTCCTCGGTGGACGCGGCCAATATCCTCAAACCGGCCCTCTCACGCGGTGAGCTGCAAGTCATCGGCGCCACCACTCTGGATGAGTACCGTAAGCACATTGAAAGCGACGCGGCTTTGGAACGCCGTTTCCAGCCGATTGTGGTCAATGAACCCACCCTGGAGGAGACCATCCAAATTCTGCGCGGCATCCGCAGTGCCTATGAAGAGCACCACCGTCTGAATATCTCGGATGAGGCCATTGAAGCGGCGGTGCGTCTGTCTTCGCGCTACGTGACCGAACGGTTCCTGCCGGACAAGGACATTGACCTGGTGGATGAGGCTTCCTCGCGAGTGCGCATGTACAAAAGCCCGGCAGCCCAGGCCACCAAAAAGCTGATGGGCGACCTGCGCAACGTGCGCCAAAACCGCGCTCTGGCACTGGAAGACGGCCGTTCGGACGAGGTGCAGGCCCTTCAGGAGCGGGAATCCGAGCTGACCCAGGAACTGGATGAGATGCGCACCGCCTGGGACCGCAGCAGCAGCCCGGTGGTCACGGCGGACGATATTGCCGAGGTGGTGTCCATGTGGACGGGTGTGCCGGTGATGCAGATGGCGCAGGAAGAATCGGCGCGGCTGCTGACCATGGAAGACGAACTGCGCAAGCATATCATCGGCCAGGAAGAGGCTGTGATCAATATCTCTAAGGCAGTACGGCGGGCACGCTCTGGTTTGAAAGACCCGCGGCGGCCGATTGGTTCGTTTGTGTTCCTGGGTCCCACGGGCGTGGGCAAAACTGAACTGACCAAGGCTCTGGCGCGCTTTCTGTTTGGCAGCGAAGAAGC